>JAPPGZ010000037.1 GCA_028874905.1 Gemmatimonadota bacterium | reverse complement strand
CCCGCACGTGAGCGGCGTCGAATACTTCTACGCCGAGGTGGTTGATGCGCTCCGGCGCGCCGGGGCTCTCGAACAGCACCAGCTTCAGGGGCGGCTCATCAAGGGCGAAGTTCGCGTAGCCCGGACGGCGCTTGTGGGGCAGGGCGCCGAAGAGCTTGCCGTAGTAGTCGACGGCTTCGTCGATGTCGCGCACGTTGAGGGCGAGTTGGATTCTCATGGTGCGTTCTCCCTGGGGGGTCGTGTCGGCCATGGTCTCACGCGGTTCCGCGCCATTCGCCGGTCGGCTTCTGACTGAATAGACGCACGGGTCGGCGAAAGGACGCAACCGGCCCGTCGACCCGTGGCGATCCGAGCCGCACGGCCTCCGAGGCGCCATTGCCAGTCGGGCGGCCGCCGCTCTCGGTGTACGGGCGGATTCATCCACCGACTGCTAGGCTTGATGCGCTCAGGACCGACTGAAACCGGACACATGCCCAGGAGGGGCGTCACCAGAATGGCCCGAATCGCCCGCCGAGCGCGAATCTCCCCGCCGCGCGCCTGGAGCACTCTCGTTCTGTTGGCGGTGGCTGAACTCATGGGCATGTCGCTCTGGTTCACCGCCAGCGCGCTGTCGCCGGAGCTGACAGCGCAGTGGGGGCTGAGCGAGGCTCAGGCGGGGTGGCTGACCACGGTCGTGCAACTGGGGTTCGTCGCCGGGACGGCGGTCGCGGCATTCCTCAACCTTGCGGACATCTTTCCGGCAAGACGCTACTTCTGCGTCTCGGCACTTCTGGGAGCGGCTGTGAACGCGCTGGTGCTCGTCGCGCCGGGGTATGGGTCGGCGCTGGCTCTGCGCTTTTTTACGGGCTTCTTCCTGGCCGGCGTCTATCCGCCGGCGATGAAGATGATAGCGACCTGGTTCCGTGACGCGCGCGGCTTCGCCATCGGCACGATCGTGGGGGCGCTGACGGTGGGGAAGGCCGTCCCGTACCTGCTGACGTCGGTCGAGGGAGGAGGCGCGGCGCTGGTGCTGGCGGGCGCGTCGCTGGCCTGCGCGGCGAGCGGACTTCTCGTCCTGACGACGTATCGGGACGGGCCCTACCGCTTCGAGCGCCGGCCCTTCTCGTGGCGGCTGGCGGGAACGGTCGTGCGGCACCGCGAGACCCGGCTCGCCATCGCGGGCTACCTGGGGCACATGTGGGAGCTCTACCCGATGTGGGCGATGATCGCGCTCTTCTTCGGCGACTACTTCGCCGGTGGTGGGGGCCTTGCCGCGGCTGGCGGGGGTTTCCCCGGCGCGGGCGATCTCACCAGTACGGGCGCGGGCGATCTCACCAGCACGGACGCGGGCGATCTCACCGGCGCGGCCGCGGGCGCGGTCTCCGCCGCGGGGCTGGCGGGGGTGGCCGGGTTCGGCGCGATCGCCATCGGCGGGGTGGGGGCGGTGCTGGCGGGCACTTGGGCCGACCGTCTGGGCCGCGAGCGCGTGACCATCTGGTCGATGGCGGTGAGCGGGGCCTGCGCGGCCGTGATGGGCTGGCTGCTCGCCGCTCCGTTCTGGCTGGTCGCGGTGGTCGCGGGGGTGTGGGGGTTCGCCGTGGTCGCGGACAGTGCACAGTTCAGCGCGGTGGTCACCGAGGTGGCGCCGCGGCACGCGGTCGGCACGGCCCTGACTCTCCAGACCTCGCTCGGCTTCCTGCTCACCGCCGCCACGATCTGGATGACGGTCGAACTCGAGACCCGCTTCGGCTGGCGCGTCGCCTTCGGAGTCTTGGCGCTGGGACCGTGGGCGGGTATCGTGGCGATGCGCCGGCTGCAACGGATGCGTGCTGGCTCGACGCGACGTTGAACGCGCCCGTCAGACACCTCGCCGCAGGAGAACCCCATGAAGAACCCCCCGGAAGGCTGGCCGAGAATCACGCCCGCCGTCTTCTACGATGACGCCGCAGCCGCAATCGACTGGCTGACCAGCGTCTTCGGATTCACCGTTCGCGTCCGAGTCGAGAACGACGAGGGGCAGATCGTCCACTCGCAGCTTGCCATGAACGGCGGCCTCATCATGGTCGGGCAGGCGGGCCTGACGCCCGGTCGCACCTACCCTCGATCTCCACAGGCCGCGGGCGGCGCCAACACGCAGGCGCTGTGCGTGTTTGTAGACGATGTCGACGTCCACTGCGAACATGCCCGCGAAGCCGGAGCCGCCATAACGACCGAGCCGGCGACCCAGGACTACGGCGAGGGCTACTGGACGGAACGCACCTACGAAGTCCGCGATCCCGAGGGACATTACTGGTGGTTTCTGCAGCGCCTGTGAGAGCTCGTCCACTGGCCTTGCAGCGCGTACCCGAGGCAACCGCCGGAAGGTTCGCTCGAAGGCCTGACCCGATCATCCCGGTAGCTTCCGGGGCATCCGCCATCGCTCTTCCTTTGCGCGTGAAGAACAGCGCCAGCCCCGCGCGGTCCGTGCAAACCTTCATCCGCCCCTCGTGGACGGCCCTGTGATGGCGCCGGCAGAGGAGCAGAAGATTGCTCAGCCTGGTCTCGCCTCCGTCAGCCCAGTGCCTGACGTGATGCGCCTCGGTGAAGCGGCTGGCGCACCCCGGAAAGCGGCAGCCGCGGTCGCGCTCTTCGAGCGCACGGCGGATATGCGGCGGGACCGTGCGTTTCTTGCGCCCGACGCTCAGCACCGGTCCGCGGGAACCCGGCCCTTGGGTTTCGGGCTTGCCGTGCATCATTTCGATGGTCGCCGCATCGCACGCCATGCGCCTCGACGTTTCCGCGGCAACGCGCACGCCGTCGAGATCCGAGCGGCCGGGCTCGCCCTCTTCGGCCAGCGTTGCCGCTTCGGTATGGATCACGACCTGATACCGCTCCGCGCGCGTACCCGATTCATCCGTGCCCTCTTCGGAGTCTTCGCCGAACCCCGCCGCCAGCGCCCGCTCGGCCATGAGCCCGGCGGCATCCGCCCAGCGCTGCTTTGGCGTGGGAGCCGCATCCCAAGCCCTTGCTCCCTCGCGTGCTGAGCCCTCGGTGCCCATCCGACGCTCAGCGCGTCCGTCCTGCCGCACTTTCTCCCCGGCACGTTCCTCTCGCCGATACAACGCGTCCGCCGCAGCTTCCAGGGCCCGCATCAGGACCGCCCCGACCTCCGGCTCGAGCCGGCCCCTGACGACATACATCCCGTCTCGGTCCACGAAGACCGAGAGAGCCCGGTTGCGGTGCCGCACCTGCTCGGCCGTCAACTCTCCCTCGCGCGACAGCTGCTTCCACATCCGCACCCTCTGCTCAAGCCTCGCCGCCGATGCCGTCCGCGCGAACTCGAGGAGCTTTTCTTCGCTCGCCGGCGTAGCCACGCGCGTGATCGCGCGCACTTTGGCATACGATAGCCGACCCCTCTTGAGGGCTTCCGCAGTTCGAGGAAGGTCCTCCAGCGCCCGCGCGGCTCGAACCCGCTCGCGCGCCGGCCCGATCTTGGTGCCGGTCCGCCAGGCGAGCCACTCGGCACAGGACCCGAAGTCGTCCTTCCATCCGCCCCGGCGATCGAAGTCGGCGAGCAGCGCCATCATCCGTCCTTCAGCGGCATTGATGCTCGCCGCAAGGTCCGCGATGCGCTCACCCAGCTTTTGGAGTTCATCGTGCTCATCGGATGGCGAAGCTCCGTCGGCGCGAGATGCGGCACTGTCTTCTTCGACAGTCACTCCGCTCTTCCGCAGGTCGTTCTCGCAGGTCGTTGCGGGCATGATCACCGGATTGCTCCTTGATTGGGGACACCCTCGTCGCATGTTAAATATAGCGGGAGCATATTCGACCCTCTCAGATGCCTTCAGAGAGCAAAAGTCGATGCCCCGGATCATTCGCGGAGGAGAATGCGGACCAGACGCCTGCATCGCTTTTCTAGCGCGCCTGACGGCTATTCCAGCGAGGATCCCGGATGGTGTCGACTCGTGGCTCCAGAATCCGTCAATGGTAGAATGGGACTATCAGATGTAAATCGGGGACATTCTCGCCTGTGCTCCTTTCACGGGGACGGATGGTCTTCAAGGAATCGCGAGCGGAGCGTCTTCGGAGAACTCACTCCACCGCCACCCCTCCCGGCGCCACCCGCTTCTCCGCCAGGCCGAGGGC
>JAPPGZ010000011.1 GCA_028874905.1 Gemmatimonadota bacterium | reverse complement strand
TAAGTTCAACATCCATGGGCAGATGCGAACTTACTTGCGTCCGCCCGACGGGCGGCACATCGCATACACGGGCTTCCCCTGGACGTCACAGACCTACAAGACCACCGAGCTGTACGTGATGGACGCGAACGGCGGCAATGCGCGCCTCGTCTCGGGCGACCTCGACAGGGACATTGGGGCCATGCACTGGTCCGAAGACTCGCGCGGCGTGTATTTCACCGCAGGCGACCGCGGTACGATGAACGTGCACTATGCGACAACCGACGGAGAGGTCACACAGGTCACCGAGGGCAACCACATGCTGTCGCTCACATCGGCCACGGAGGGCGGCCAGGCGGTCGGCACCCGCACCTCCCCACACGAGCCCGGCGATGTCGCTGGCTACGACCTCAACCGCCCCGGCGAAATCCGGCAGCTCACCGAGGTCAACGCAGAAGTTCTCGCGGGCATGCGCCTGGGAGACGTGGAGGAGATCTGGTACGAGTCGACGGGGGGCACGCAGGTGCAGGGCTGGATCGTCAAGCCCCCCGATTTCGATCCCGACGGGAGCTATCCGCTCATCCTGCACATTCACGGCGGCCCGCACGCCATGTACAACGTCGCGTTCAGCTATCCATACCAGAACTTCGCGGCCAACGGCTACGTGACGCTGTACACCAATCCCCGGGGCAGTACCGGATACGGAACCGACTTCGGCAACGCCATCGACAACGGATACCCGTCGGTCGACTATGACGACCTCATGGCCGGGGTCGACGCGCTGCTGGATCGCGGCTACATCAACGAGGACCAGATGTACGTCACGGGCTGCAGCGGCGGCGGCGTGCTCTCGAGCTGGGTGATCGGCCACACGACGCGCTTCGCGGCCGCGGGCGTGCGCTGCCCGGTAACCAACTGGATCAGCTTCGCGGGCACCGCCGATATCACGGTCTGGGGCTACTACCGCTACCACGGCTACCCGTGGGACAATCCCGACAAGTACCTGGAGCACTCATCGCTGATGTACGTAGAGAACGTCACGACTCCGACGATCGTGATCACCGGCGAACTGGACCTGCGAACCCCGATGGCACAGTCGGAAGAGTACTATCAGGCGCTCAAGCAGCTGGGTGTTCCGACGAAGCTGCTCCGATTCCAGGATGAGTACCACGGGACCGGCTCCAAGCCGTCCAACTTCATGCGCACCCAGCTCTACCTGATGAAGTGGTTCGAGGAGCACGGGGGACAGCCGAAGATGGCGACGGACGGCTAGGTCGGGCGTGCGCCTGGTGCTGGCGGCCCGCCGGCACCGGGCACGCCCATCCAATGTCGCCGGCGGGAAGGCGTCCCCCGGCCCGCTTCCGGCGGATCAGCCCGGTCTTTGCCGTTGCAGCAGGTTCCTCAGGGTCTCGGTCTGTTCCTCGCTCAGCAGCGCCGAGAAATCCCTGTGCAGGACCTCGAACGCGGGACCCAGCTGATCGACCAGGCTGCGCATCTCCTGCATCGCCTGTCTCGCTTGCGCGTTGCCTCCGCCCGCTCCACGCCGGGCACCGCCGCCGCCACCCCGACGCGCGACCCCCATGCGGTCACGCATCTGTGCCCGCATTCGGTCGTACCGGCCCAGAGCGCTCTTGTTGGCTTCCCGGAAGTCCGCGACCAGGACGGCCGCGCTGTTCGCCTGTTCGTCGTTCAGCGCAAGGCGCTCGCTGAAACCTTCGAAGCGCTGGTCCAGCGCGTCCCACAGCCGCACTCCGGGGTTGGTGGCGAAACCGCCGAATGCGCCGCCGGGGCGCTGTGCCGTCACGGAAGCGGGCAAGGTGGCGGCGGCTGCCAACGCGACGATGCCCAATGCGAAAACGGGCTTGAGGTGTCGAATGCGTCTCATGAACGGGTATCTCCTGGCTGACTGGGTTAACGTTGGCTGATCGGACCGCGAACGCTGCCCACCGCCTTGTCCCTGAAAGACAATCCGGCATCGCAAAGCGTTAGAACGCGACAAGCTTCGTCACCTTCAGCGTCACCGCCCGGTCGATCACGCTGGCCTGCCCCGGTTCGGGACTTCGGTCGCGGAGCTCCGAATAGACCAGGAAGACGTCGCTCAGGGGAGCGTGGATCAGGTTGAAGCGAACGTTGGTCTGCACCTGGTTCGCGGACTCGTTGTACTGCACGAATGCGCTCAGGAATGTCCGTGTGTTTTGCGCGTACCTGAGGCGCCCGGCGAAGAGGTTGGCGTCGAAGGTTCGTCCGGCGAGCGTCAGGCGGTTGCGCTGTGCCGTGCCCTCCACGAACAGGTGGGCGCTGGGACGCAGCGTGACGCCCCCGGTCACCGAGGATCGCTGACCGTCGAAGAACCCTCCGCGCGTGACCGCCAACGTGCCCCCCACCTTGCGGCCGAGATTGGATCTGTAACTGGCGGTGAACGCGCCGAAGTCGTATTCCCCAGCCGGTACGGCGACGCCGGCGATCGGCGTGGCGTCCGCGAACCGCTCGTAAGACGCCGAGTACTCCACCGTAAGCAGACCGCTGTCGAGGAAGGCGACCCCGAGGCCGGGCTTGATCTCCCGGCTCTCAAGGGTCCATCCCAGGTCTGAAAAAAGGTTGACGTCCACATAGGGGTTGACCTCGCGTACGTGCGGGATGGCCGGCTGTGGATGCGCGCCCAGCGTCACGAAGCCCTGCCGCACGCCGCGCCGAGCGACGAACCCGACCCCCGGGTTGAAGTCGTCCCCGACCGTCTTGACAAGCACCGAGGCTGCCCAAAGCGGGTCCCGCCATGCGAACTCGAGCGCTCCGGTCATCCTGTCGCCGCTTACGTCGGGTTCGTCGGTCACGGCCACATAGGAGTTGAGCAGCATCCGTCCACCGGCCAGGCGCAGGTTCGCATCCGCGCCGAGCGTCCGGTTGTAGGCGTCCGCCAGGCTCGTGCCCGTACCCTCGCGGTTCACGAACATGAACCCGATGTCGCTGCTGGTCAGAACGTTTTTCCGCACGCGCACGACCGCGAAGTTCTCGCCCGGGTGCGAAGGACCGTCCCGCGTCTGCATGTTGAGCAGGCCGACCGCATAGCCACCCAAGCGGCCCGTCATGCGGGCTCCCGCCGCGATAGGGACCGGCGTCCGGTCGGCCGACAGGCCGATTCGGCGACTGTGGAAGAGCTTGAAGTTCTGTGGTCCGGACCCCGTGCGGAAATTGCGGACCCGGGCATCCTGGAAGCTGAAGATCCCGTCGTTCTCGAGGAAGAAATCCCGCTTCTCGGGGAAGAAAAGCGAGAACCGCGTGAGGTTGATCTGCTGTTCGTCCACCTCCACCTGCGAGAAGTCGGTCAGCGCGGTGATGTCCAGCGTCAGTTGGGGTGTAATCCCCCACTTCAGGTCGAACCCGCCTTCCAGCTTCTCTGTAGAGGGGTCGTTGCGGAATCCGTCGCTCCGGACCCCGTTGACGAACGGCTTGACCCACAGGTTGCGCCCCTGTTCAAGCCCCTCGAGAGATGTCAGCCTTCCTGCCCGGGACATCTTGTAGACGCGAAACTGGCGGGTGAGCGGCGCCCAGTTGGAATCTTCGGATATCCGCCTGATTCGCCGGGAGAAATTGATCCCCCAGTCCTGCGGTCCGTCGGTCTCGCGGAAACGTAGGGTCGTCATCGGCACCGCGATCTCCGCCACCCATCCGTACTCCGTGATCCTCGTGGCTACCTCGACTTCGCCCTCCCAGGCCCGGTTCACGGACTGCTGGTCATTGAAGGCCTGCGCATCGAAGAGTGCTCCGGCGGGGTTTACAGCGAAGAGGAATGCGTTCTGCCGGTCCAGATAGGTGTCCAGAGCAAAGCCGAAGATGTC
Organism: Gemmatimonadota bacterium; assembly: GCA_028874905.1. GTDB lineage: Bacteria > Gemmatimonadota > Gemmatimonadetes > Longimicrobiales > Gaopeijiaceae > Bin94. The sequence continues at coordinate 34,814 of JAPPGZ010000011.1, read as the reverse complement.
CGAATCCTGGGTTGCGAAATCCTGCTCCATGCCGGCCGATACGAGTGCCTCGGGTCGGCTGTCGTACATCGTTGCGCCGACGTAGAGGCGTTCCTCGTCGTAGAGCACGCGGACGACGGTGCGCTCCGATGACGGAAGGCCCTGATTCGGAATGGACTGGTAGAAGACGCCCCTGGTGGAGTCGGCCAGCGCCCATGCCCGATCGTCCAGATTGCCGTCCAGCGTAATCGGCGAGGTGGCGCGCCGGGCCTCCAGCGACGGTCGCGGCGACGCGTCCGGGTCGATGCGGTCGACGGGGACGACTTGAGATGCCAGCGGGTGTGGCGCGGCCGCCAGGAGCGCCACAGCGAGGACGCGAAGAGGAGTTGACAACGGCTGCTAGCGCGGACGGTCCAGGCTTACGTTCATGGCCTCGAAAATCCCGACTTCCCTCCCCTGGTGTCAAGCAGGACGGCCCGCCTGTGGAACACGCCGGGCGGACGGTGGTGTATCTTCAATTGGCATACCTCTTTCCACGGGCTGTCGAATGCTCGGAGCGCATCAGATCGTCCCGGCGGCACTTGCCGTGCTGTCCCTGCTCGTCGCGGGTGGAGGGGTGAATCTGGTTGCCCAGGAACAACAGGCGGCGGTGACCGTAACCGGCAAGGTCGTGGATCGCTCCAGTGGCGAGCCGATTCAGGGTGTGACCGTCGTGGTGGCGGCGCTGGACCTGCGACTCCGTACCGACGTTGGCGGACAATTCGTGCTCGATGGGGTTCGGCCCGGCGTCTACGGAATCGAACTCGTGCACCGCGACTATGATCGCCTGGGCGGAGATCTGACCATCGACAGGCCCGGCGAGTTCGCACTTGCCATGTCTCCGTTGACATACGCGGAAGAAAGCCTGGTCACCGGCATCGTGGGCGTCGTGACCGATCAGGTGAGCGGGAGGCCAATCCCCGAGGTCGTGGTGAACATCCCTCAGGCCGGACGCGTGGCCAGAACCGACGGCGACGGCTTCTTCCGGCTCGACGAACTGCTGCCGGGCCGGCACGCCGTCGAATTCACGCACTTGGGTTATCTGCCGAGGGTCGACTCGATCAGGGTCGAGTCGCAGCGTGTGACGAGAGTGCGCACAGTGCTGTCGGTCGAGCCGATCGCCCTGGATCCGCTCGAGGTGACCGTGGAGAGGCGGGACGAGGTGCTGCAGGGCCTGGGATTCTATGAGCGGGAAGAGGAGGGCTGGGGCCATTTCATCGATCGTGAGGATCTCGAATCCTGGGCGTCCAGCCGTCTCACGGACGCGTTCACCCGGTTCGTCGGCGTGCGCCTGATGCCTGACGCAGCCAATCCGTTCCGCCGGGTCCTGATTTTCCGGCGGGCGGGTGAGGACTGCATCCCCAGCGTGTACCTGGACGGAATGCTCGTCGGCACCGCCGGCGGGGGTCCGCTGGTGATCGACGACCTGGTCGCACCCCAGGCAGTGGCCGGGGTCGAACTCTACCGGGGCGTGGCCGGGATCCCTCCCCAGTACTGGGGAACGGGCTCCTCTTGCGGCGTGGTCCTCATCTGGACCCGGCGCGGGCAGCGGGTGGGGTAGCGCCGAGGACCCGTTGCCCCCAACTTGCGGTCATTCGGAGCCCCTGCGGACGCGGGAGTTCCGTGTTCACCCTGATTGGAGGAGCACCACCAATGAAGCGGCTGATGGTTGGAACGGGCGTGGCCATCCTGGTCCTGGGCTGCGCCGGGGACTCGGAGCAGGGAGACAGCCAGGCCGGCGACGCCGGGATGGCCGATGAAACCGCGGCGCCTGCCCGGGTGATGATCATCGAGCCCGCCGATGGCGCCGAGGTGGCCGCCGGGTCGGTGCTCTTCGTCATGGCGACCGAGGGCCTCGAGATCGTGGCGGCCGGCGTCATGGATGCCGGTACGGGCCACCATCACCTGATTGTCGACGGCGATGTCGACTGGGCGCTGCCGATCCCGAACGACCCCGGCGTGCACTACCACATGGGCCTGGCCCAGACCGAGTTCACGATCGAGGACATGACGCCGGGCGAACACCGGGTCATCGCGGTGGTTGCGGACGGCGTGCACATCCCCCTCGATCCCCCCGTGGCCGACACCATCACGATCGTCGTCCGGTAGCACCCCGTGGCAGGAATCCCCGCTGTATCGGAAGGGCGACGCGGGGCTGCGCGACGAAGCGGGCGATCGCCGCGGGTGCCGATCGCGCGGGCATCCGCATGGTCGTTGGCCGGCCTGGCCGTCGCATTCGTGTCCGGGTGCGCCAACCTCGCCGACAGGGGTCTCGCCGCGCGTGTGGATGACTGGACTCTGAGCGAGGAGCGCCTGGCGGAACTGATTGTGCTGGCTCAGCCCTTCCCGCTCGACTCCGCCGCGGCGCACCAGTTGGCCGACCACTGGATGGCCGGCGCGGCCTTGTCGCTTCGGGCGGCTGCGGGGGACTCGCTGGCGGGCTCCGAGGCGCTGGCCGAGTCGATCTGGCTGGAGCAGCGGGAGGCGATGCTCGCGCGTGACCGCGAGGAGCGGCTGGGCGCCGCCGTCGGTCTGGATGACGCGGGTGTGGAACGCACCTTCCGCGAGGGATCGTTGCGGCTGATCGCACACGTCCTGAGGCGCGTGGGTCCGGAGACTTCGTCCAGCGAGCGACTGCTGCAGCAGCGTACCGCGGAGCGCTTGCTCTCCACCCTGGTCGAGGGCGGCTCCTGGGACCAGCTCGTGGCCGAGAGCGAGGACGCGGCGTCGCGTCAGGCGGGGGGGCTCCTGGGCCTGTTCGGTCCGGGTGAACTGCCCGTTACGCTCGACCGGACCGCGTTCCGGCTGGAGCCCGGGCAGGTGTCGGGCGTGACCCAGAGCGCCGACGGCTATCATATCCTCTACCGCCCCCGGTTCGAGGAGGTGGGGTCGCTGTATGCGAGCCGCCTGTATCAGCGGCGCCTGATCGAGGCGGACATGTCGGCCGCGGAGAGCGATCGGGCCACGCGCGGCTTCGCCGTTGCCCCTGGAGCCGTGGCCGTGGTGGGGGCCATGGTCGCCGACCCCTCGGAGTGGCTGGAGTCGCTGCAGCCGCTGGCCACCTGGGCAGCGGAGCCGAGCGAAGCGGAACCGGCGGCCGCGCCGGGATCGCTCACGGCGGGAATGGTCGCTCGCTACATGTTTTTCCTGCCGCCGGAATCGCTGGCCGAACTGGCTGAAGCCGATCCGGAAGCGCGCACTCGATTCGTGCGCGATCTGGGTACGCGCGAACTGCGCCTGGCCGACGCGGCCGCCCGGGGACTTACGCTCGACCCGGTGGCTGCCCAGGAGTACGCGCGGCTCCACGCGGACGAGGTCGAATACTGGACCAACGCCCTGGAACTGGACGGGCCCGACGGCCCCTCGCGAGGCGCGCTGGCCAGGCACATGGAGTCGCTGGTCTCCCGGCGCGAGGAGGCGCGGTCGCTCCCGCCGTTGCTGGAGGCATGGCTGCTCGGCCGAACCGAATCGCGCGTACGTGCACGGGGCGTCCTTGCCGCGATCGTGCTGGCGCGTGGAATGCTCACCGAAGCGGGCGGCCCGACCGGCAACGATCCGTGAGCGGCCGTGGCGCACCCGTCGCGGCGGTGATTTGCTGCGTCGCGCTTTGGGCGTGCGCGAACGACACGGCCGAACCGCCGCCCGCCCCTGGTGAACCCGTCGCGGGACTGGGCACCGGCGAACGGGGACGCTTTCTCGTCGGCCGCGCGCTGTTCGAGCGCCTGGCGACCGCCGACGAGGGGCTCGGCCCCCTGTACAACGCCGAGCGCTGCAGCGAGTGTCACGACCAGCCCGCCGTGGGCGGCGGAGGCGCACAGCGGTTCCGCGTCCTCAAGGCGACGCGCTTCACGGACGGTCGTTGCGACCTGCTCCGGGCCGAGGGCGGCGACAACATCCAGCGCCGCGCGACCGACCTCCTCGTCGCACACGGGATGGGCCCCGAGATCGTCCCCCGCACGGCCACCGACACCGCGCTCATGACCGCGCCGCCGCTGTTCGGCCTCGGTCTCCTCGAGGCGGTGTCCGACGCGGTCCTCGCGGAGCGCGCCGACCCGGACGACCTTGACGGCGACGGCATCTCGGGGCGACTGCCGCGGCTGCCCGACGGCCGCACGGCACGATTCGGACGCAAGGGCGACGCCTCCACGCTGGAAGATTTCGTCGACACGGCCCTGCGTTTCGAACTGGGCTTCACCACCGCGCTCCAACCCGCCGAAGAGGCGCGTAATGGCGTCCCCGTGCCCGCCGCGGCCGATCCCATGCCCGACCCCGAGATCGACGTCCCCACGATGAGCCAGCTCACCGATTACATCCGGTTCCTGGCGCCGCCCGCCCCGGAGGCCGCGCTGCCGGACGCCGTCCGGGACACGGTGTCGCGCGGCGCCGCGCTTTTCCGGCAGATCGGTTGCGCCATGTGCCACCGGGAAGAGCTGCGCACGGGTTCTTCCAACGCCCCCGCACTCGCGAACCGGACCATCCGGCCCTGGTCGGACCTGCTCCTGCACGACCTGGGTCCGGGGTTGGCGGACGTCTGCGGCGTGGACGCCTCGCCCTCCGAGCTGCGCACGGCCCCGCTCTGGGGATTGCGTTACCGCACCCGCTATCTGCACGACGGCAGGGCAGCCGACATCGCTTCGGCCGTATCGGCCCACGGAGGCGAAGCGGAGGCGGCCCGCGAAGCGTTCCTGTCGTTGCCGGACGGAGCGCGTCGAGCGGTCGTCCGCTTCCTGAACTCGCTGTGAGGATTGTAATGCGTAGTTTACATTATGTAATCTGTAGTTTACTTTTTCTGACTCCAAAGTCCGCCTCGGCGCTCCAATTGGCCGCGGAGACGAGCCAGGCCATCGACGAGGTCTTCGCGGAATACGACCGTACGAGCGGTCCCGGCTGTGCGGTCGGCGTGGCCGAGGCAGGGCGCCTCGTGTTTGCCCGGGGGTACGGGATCGGACAGATGGACCACCGGGTCCCGCTCACCGGGGAGTCGGTCTTCTACCTGGCGTCGGTGTCCAAGCAGTTCGCGGCCGCCGCCATCCTCATCGCCGAGCACGAAGGCCACCTGTCGCTCGACGATCCGGTAAGCACCCACGTTCCCGAGTTTCCCGCGTATGCGCAGGGCGCCGTCACCATCCGCCATCTCATCCATCACACCAGCGGTGTGCGCGACTACCTCACCCTGATGAGGCTCGCGGGCACGCCGTACGAGAACATCCTGAGCGACGAGGACATGCTGGGGCTGATCACGCGCCAGCGGGCACTCAACTTCGTGCCGGGAACCGAGCACCTGTACAGCAACTCCGGCTACGTACTCCTGGCCGAGGTCGTAAGGCGCGCGACCGGGCGGTCGCTGCGGGCGTACGCGGACGAGAAGATCTTTCGCCCGCTCGGCATGTCCCGCACCCACTTCCACGACGACCGCCTCCAGGTCGTGGCCGGCCGGGTCTTCAGCTACGATCCGCCCGCTGATGGCGACCGGCGCACCGGAACGCAAGGCGGCTGGCGCACCAGCTACCTGATCGACTTCGACAAGGTGGGGGACGGAGGATTGTACTCGTCGGTGGCGGACCTGGCGAAGTGGGACCGCGCCTTCTACGGGGACGTGCTGGGCGTGCCCGGGTTCGCCGAGCGCATGTACCGCCGCGGCGTCCTGGCCGGTGGCGACACGATCGCATACGCCCGCGGGCTCAGCGTCGGGGAGCGGCGAGGCCTTGCGCGCGTCTCGCACGGCGGCGGGTTCATGGCGTTCCGCACCATGATCGCCAGGTATCCGGAACAGCGCACGACCGTGATCACCCTCTGCAACGTCGGCACCGCGCAGCCGGGGGCTCTCAGCACCGCCGTGGAAGACATCGTCCTGGCGGACGCATTCACGGAACGGCCGGAGGAACGCGTTACGCCGACGTCCCCGGCGGGCGCGCCGGGCATGGCCCCAGAACCGGCCTTCGTCGTATCCGAGGCGGTGGTCCAGTCGCTCGCCGGCACGTACCACTCACCGGAACTGGGCACCTCCTGGCGCCTCGAAGCCGACGGCACCAGGCTCCTGCTGCATCACCCGCGCGGCGATACGGAAACGCTCACGGCCCGCCGCGAAGGCGTGTTCGGCTCCGGCGGAATCGAGTTCGCCTTCGAGCGCGAGGGTGGACGGGCCGTGGCCTTCCTGCTCGCGGCGGGCAGGGTGCGCAACCTGCGCTTCGACCGCACCGACCGTCCGTAGCGCCGGCGGCCCCGTGCCGAACTTGGCGCGCCCCGCGGCCTTCCGGCCACGGCCCCTCGGCCTTCTTCCGACGGGCCCCGCGGCCTTGACCGCATTGGATGGCGTTCTAGTTTGTTGTGCGGCACGCGGTCGCGCCAAATGTTTCTGGCTACCCGACGGAGCCCGATGGTCCACCTGAGCGACGTCACCAAATACTACGGCAAGAAGCGGGCGCTGGGCCCTGTTTCGTTCGAGATCGAGCGGGGCGACACGGTCGGCTTCCTCGGGCTCAACGGCGTCGGCAAGACCACGCTTCTGAAGATCCTGGCGTGCGGGCTCCGGCCTTCCTCCGGGACGGTCACGATCGACGGCCTGGACATCCTCGAGGAGCCCCACGAGGTGCGCAAGCGGGTCGGATACCTTCCCGAGCTTCCTCCCGTGTACGGCGACATGACGGTGGGCGACTACCTGCATTTCGCGGGCCGGATTCGCGGCCTGGCGCCCGAGGCGGTAGCGCGGCGCGTCCCCGAGGTCGAAGAATACGCGCGCATCATCGAGGTGCACGACATGCCCGCCCGCAACCTCTCCCAGGGATACCGCCAGCGGGTCGGCGTGGCACAGGCGATCATCCACGACCCCGACCTCCTCATCCTGGACGAGCCCACGCACGACCTCGACCCGGTCCAGATCATGGAGATGCGCGGGATGATCCGCGCCCTCAAGGACTCCCACACGATCCTCATTTCCAGCCACATCCTTCCCGAGATCAGCCAGACATGCGACCGCCTTCTGATTCTCAACGACGGCGAAATCGTGGCGTCGGGCACCGAGGCCGAATTGGGAGACACGCTGCTCAGGTCCCGCGGCATGGTCGTGACGGTGCGTCCGGCCGGGACCGCCGGCGCCGGCGAAGACGCAGACGCTGAAGCGGATGCACAGCCTGCGGTCGATGCGCTGGACCGCGTGATCCGTTCGGTGCCGGGCGTGACCGGCGTGCGTCTCCCGGACCGGCCAGCGCGCGCGGTCGCCGCCACGGGTGCTCTCACCATCCGCGTCGACGGCGAGGCCGATGTGCGCGCGCCCGTTTGCCGGGCCCTGGTCGAGGCGGGTCACGACGTGGTCGGGCTCACGAGGGCGGAACGCGAACTGGAGCGGGTTTTCGTCGAACTGGTCGGCGGAGCGGAGGCATGAGCATGGGCGCGACCGGCATCATCTTCCGGCGCGAGTTCGGTGCCTATGTGCGGTCGCCGATGGGGTACATCGTGGCCGCGGTGGTGCTGCTCCTCGACGGCATCCTCTTCTACGCCCTGGCCCTGGGCCCGAGAGCCGGCGAACGCCTCTCGGGCGAGGTCCTGATGGGGTTCTTCTACAACGCCAGCGGTCTGACCGCGGTCGCCGCGGTGGCCCTCTCGATCCGCCTCATCGCCGAGGAGCGCGCTGCGGGCACGCAACTCCTGCTGAACACGTCTCCGGTGCGGGACTGGGAGATCGTGCTGGGCAAGTTTCTCTCGGCGCTGGCGTTCCTGTCCGCCATCACGGTGACGACGCTGTACATGCCGTTCCTGATCCTCGTGAACGGCAAGATCGCCTTCGGTCACATCGTGGTCGGCTACCTGGGCCTAACGTTGCTCGGCGCGGCGGTCCTCTCGATCGGCCTGTTCGCCACCGCCCTGACACGGCATCAACTCGTCGCGGCGGCTTCGGCGTCGGTGATCACCGGCACCCTTTTCCTGCTGTGGCCGCTTTCCCAGATCGTGGGCCCGCCCCTGTCGCGGGTCTTCGCCGCGCTGGCCATCCACGGCCGCCACTGGGCGGGCTTCCAGCAGGGGCTCTTCCACCTGCGCGACGTGGTCTACTACGTCGCGCTCACGTACTTCTTCCTGTACGCGGCCACGAAGGTGATGGAGGCGAAGCGATGGGAATGAGGGCGCAGGCGCGATGGACGCGAACGCGCGGTCGGCTGACGGCGGGTGCCCCGTCCGGGGCTCGGAAGCCGCGGAGGCCACGATGAAGCGGTCGTCACTCACCTGGCTCCAGCTCGCGGGGCTGACCGCCGTCTTTGCGGGCGCCCGGATCTTCGACGCGGTCGCGTGGCTGCGGCTGCCGCTGATCGTGGCCGGCGGTCTGGCCGTGGCGCTGGTTGCCGTGCTTCGCTTCACTGCGTGGCGGGGCGCCGAGGGGGACCGGCGGGCGATCGAAACCGTCTTCGCGTTCGGGGCGATCGGCTGCTTGATCGCGTTGTTGGGCTTCGTGCCCGGCTCCGACGACGGTCTGGCGTTCCTGGGACTGGACTTCGAGGGCATCCGCGAGCAGCTGCGCTTCAAGAGGTTCTTCCAGCTGGCGTCGCCGATCGTGCTTGCGTGCTCGCTGCTGCCCGTGCTTGCGGCCGAGTGGGCGCTGGCCAGGGGAGGGTCCGCGGGCGCGCTCCGGGTGGACGCCAGGCGCGTCAGGGAAACCGCCGGTAACGCCCTGAGCCTCGCACTCGGGGGCGCGGCGCTCGTGCTGATCGGCTACGTCACGTCGGCCCTCAACCGGACCGCCGACTTCTCCTACTTCAAGACCTCGAGCCCGGGAGAATCAGTCCAGGAAATCGTCCGGCACATGGACGGGACGCTGGAAGCTGCGGTCTTTTTCCCCGAGGTGAACGCGGTCAAGGACGAGGTGCTCAACTACCTGCGCGAGCTGGCGCGCGCGACCGGTAACGTCGTCGTCGAAGAGTACGACCGGTACGCCGATCCCGAAGCGGCGGCCGCCTACGAGGTGCGCAACGACGGCGTGGTCGTGCTGCGCGTGGACGGGCGGTCCGAGCGGCTCTCGTTCCAGCTGCTGCTGAGCGAGGCCCGCGGACGGCTCCGGATCCTTGACAGCCACGTGCAGCAGGTGCTCCTGCAGCTGACGCGCGAGCGGCGCTTCGCGTACCTGACAACGGGCCACGGGGAGCTGAACGACCCGCTGGCGAGCGAGGAAGAGCCGGAACAGCCGGACATTACCGAATCCTGGCGCCCCGGGCAGGAGTCGCGTTTCGAGCGGGGTCCGCCGCTGGGGGCGCTGCGGGAACTGCTTGAGTTCCTCAACTACGAGGTCCGGGACATCGGCGTGCGGAGGGGGCTGGGCGACCGCATCCCCGACGATGCCGCGATGGTCATGATCATCGGGCCACAGCGCGGGTTCCTCGAAGCCGAGCGGAATGCGATCCGCGAGTATCTGGACCGGGGCGGGTCCCTGCTGGTCGCGCTGGAGCCGGGCTCCGACTTCCGGCTGGAGGAGTTTCGTGACCAGCTGGGCGTCGACCACGATCCCGCCATGACGCTCAACGACGACCGCCACCTGCGATTCACGGGCGCGGTCAGCGAACGCCGCAACATCGTGACGAACCGCTTCTCGGCCCACGCGTCGGTCACGAGTGCCAGCCGCAGGGGCGTGACCCAGGGGATCGCGCTGTTCGGACCCGGCCGCATCAGCGTGGCCGAGGACGTGGAGGGGCTGCGTACCAGCCTGATCATCAGTACGGATCCGGCCAGCTACCAGGACCGGAACGGCAACTTCCGCTTCGACGAGGAGTCGGAGGTGAGGGAGAGCTTCGGCGTCGCGGCAGCGGTCGAGCGGGAAGCGGCGGACATCCCCGACATGCGAGCGCTGGTGTACGGGGACGCGGAGATCTTCTCGGACGAGGTGCTGGTGGCATCGCAGCTGAACGCCTTCCTGGTCGCGGACGGCATCCGCTGGCTGGGCCGCGAGGAGCTGTTTTCGGGCGAGGTCGTGTCGGAGGAAGACGTGCCGATCCTGCATACCCGCTCCGAGAACGTGGTGTGGTTCTACGCGATCATCTTCGCCGCGCCGGCGCTGGTGCTGGGTCTTGGCCTGACCGCCCTCTACGGTCGCCGTGCGAAGGGGGTCCAGGGATGAAGGGAGGGGCCCAGGCATGAAGGAACTGAGGATCCACGCCGGCCTCTTCATCGTCGCGGCGGTCGCGGCGTTCCTGACCTGGAACCGCGACACGGTGAGCGAGGCCGACCGGGGCCTGATTCTGGCGTGGGACCGCGATACCACGGATGTCGTGTCCGTCCACTACCAGGCACCCGCGATGAATCTGCTGATCGAGCGCAGAACGGACGCCGACGGCGATTTCCTGTGGGCGATCGAGTCGGGGGCGCAACGCCCGGACGCGCTGGAATACCCGGTAGGCGCGCCGGGGCATACGCTCGTCGGACGTCTGGCCAGCCTCAGGGTGATCCGCGACCTGGGGGAACTCTCGCCGGAGCAGCTTACGCGGTACGGGCTGGTGGGCGTGGGGGAGCGCATTGCCGTGCGCTTTGACGACGAGTTGCGGGAGCTTGTCCTGGGCGACTCGATCTTCGGCGGCGGCGACCGGTACGCGACCGAACCGGCCACCGGCGTCGGCTACGTGATTCCCCGAGACATCGTGAACCCGCTGCGGATCGGCGAGGGAGCGATCCGCGAACGCTGGCTGCATCACTTCCAGGACGCGGACGTGGCGACGGTACGGGTCGTGGCGGGCTCGGGCGGCGATCCGCGGACGATGGCCCGTGGGGAATCCGGCGACTGGACCGGGCCTGAAAGCGCCGAGCCGGACGCGGGCTTCGCCAACCTGATGGAACGAGTGGGGCAGCTGGCGATCGCCGGATACGGCGTGGATCCATCTTCGCTCGGGAATCCGGTGCCCCTGTTGAGGGTGGACTACCTGGACGCCGAAGGATCCGCCCTGGGGTTTGTGGAGCTGCTGCGCGACGTCGGTGCCGAGCGGGACCCATACTATATACGCAGTGAACGAACCCGGGTGCTCGCCGAGGCGGTGACGACCTTGGCCGAGCGTGTCGAGCAGGGCCTGGGCGAAGCGTTCTGAGGGCGCGCGAAAGCGCGGGTGCGACGCGCGCCCTCACGCATTACTTGCGGTTTCGCACCCATAACCCCTAGTATGGCAGGTGCACTTGGATGCTCCCGCGGGAGCGTCCAGGGCAACTCGACGGGTCGCGGCACGCGGCCGCCTGGCACGTCGACAAGTCCCCCACCTCCAAAAAGGAGAGGCGACATGAACTTCCGTTACCACCCAACCCAGGGAGCGAGACCACTCTCTCTCCTGGCCGTGGTGGCCGCGATGGCGTTCCTCTTGCCGGCCCAGGTGGCCGCGCAGGACGGTTCCGTCACCGGTCAGGTCACCGCGGCGACCACGGGGCAGCCGATCAACGGCGCCCAGGTCACGATCATGGATACGCAGCTTGGCGTGCTGAGCAACGCCAGTGGTCGTTTCCTGATCAACAACGTACCCTCCGGCACGCTCACCGTGCAGGTGGTGTACGTCGGATATGGCACGGCCACCCAGGAGGTGAGCGTGCCGCCCGGCGGGGCTGCCACCGCGGACTTCGCGCTGGAGGTCTCGGCCGTGGCGATGGACGAGCTGATCGTCACCGGGACCGCTGGCGCGGTGGAGCGGCGCAAGCTGGGTACATCGGCGGCGTCGCTGAACGTTGCCGACGTCAACGAGGCGGTGCCGCTCGAGGGAATTGGCCATGCGCTGGAAGGCCGGATTCCCGGCGTCCGCTCCGTCGGCGTGGTCGGCGGCGTGGGTGCGACGCGCGAGTTGAGGATCCGTGGCACGGACTCCTTCAGCCTCGGCCAGCGCCCGGTGATCTACATCGACGGGATTCGCGTCGACAACAGCGGTGGCGAGTGGGGCTGGATGAGCCAGGTGACGTGCTGCTTCTTCAGTGGCGGCGCGGGCGAGGACAGGCTCTCCGACCTCAACCCGGACGAGATCGACCGCGTCGAGGTCCTCAAGGGGCCGGCGGCTTCGACTCTGTATGGCTCCGAGGCCTCCGGGGGCGTGATCCAGATCTTCACGAAGCGTGGCCGCAGCAACAGCTCGGCGAACTTCTCGTTCTCGTCCAGCGTGGGCTTCAATCGGCACCGTGAGAACCTGCCGACCAGTCTGCGCAGCAACTTCCGGGGCCCTGACGGGACCGTGGCCTTCGATCCCAACGAGACGCTCATCGAGAACGGTCTTATCAACTCCTACGACCTGAGCGTCGATGGGGGCGGTGAAGAGGTCACCTACTTCGTTTCGGGCGGATTCGCCTACGAAGAGGGGTCGATCAAGCCCAACGACCAGAAGCGCGCGAACCTGCGTGTCAACCTGAACTGGACTGCGGCCGAGAACCTCACTGTCGGTGTAACCTCCGGCTACGTGCGCAATCGGATCTGGTCACTCCAGTCGGGCAACAACTGGCTCGGGATCTACACGAACGCGCTGCTTACCAATCCGTTGAACGCCACCATGGACGAGCCCTATGGCGGTGGCCTGGACGTGAACGTTGAGGACGCGCAGGCCATCGGCACCTGGTCGGACACCGACCGGTGGACCGGCTCGGTTCAGCTGAACTACAACCCGCGGCCCAACTTCAGCCACACGGCCAAGCTCGGCCTGGACGCGGTAGCCGACCAGAAGACGCGGGATCTGCCCTTTGGGCGGCACTACACGTACATCGGCACCCTGGGTGAGCGGAACATCGGCTACTACCAGGGGCGGAAATTCACCGCGGACTACACCGGCAATCTCGACTACTCGCTGCCCTTCATGAATGACATTGCGGGGAATTTGGCCTTCGGTACGCAGGGGTACTGGGACATTTCCTCCTTTTCGATGGCCACGGGCAAGGACTTCGCCGGCGAGGGCGTGACCACAGTCGGCGGCGCCGCCCGCACCTTCGGCGACGAGTCCTTCTCCGAGGAAGTGAATGTCGGCTTCTACGTCCAGAATCGATTCGACATCGGGGATCTCTTCGTCACGGCTGCCGTGCGCGCGGACGGGAACAGCGCATTCGGTGAGAACTACGGCTTCCAGATCTATCCGAAGGCGGATGTGGCATACAATCTGCCGACGGACATGCTTCCGGGACTGATCAGCAGCACCAAGGTGCGCGCCGCCATAGGCATGGCGGGGAAGGCCCCTGGAGCGTTTGCTCAGTTCCAGACGTACGTGCCCTCGACGGTACTCGACGACCTGGCCGGTGTATCGCCGTTCAATCCCGGGAACGACCTCCTCGAGCCCGAGAACAAGCTCGAGTATGAAGCGGGCATCGAAATGGGGCTCTGGAACGACCGCGTCGGCGTGGACGCGACCTATTGGAATGCGACCACTCAGAATGCGCTTCTGGGGATCGCCCTTCCTCCGAGTGAGGGGTTCAGTTCGTCGAAGCTGCAGAACGTCGGTGAGATCCTGAACAAGGGCGTCGAGGTCGCCGTCAACGCGACGGTTCTGGACCGCAGCAGCTTCCGCTGGTCCACCGGCCTCAACTACGAGTGGACCCACAACGAGATCCTCGGTCTTGGCGAGACGGCGATTGCCGATTCCCTCCCGATCTATGAGGGCACGGAACTTGTTGGCTGGACGCAGCATACACGGCTCGGCGGTTTCTGGGTCGGGTTCCCGATATCGGAGATCATCCGCCGGACCATCCTCGGCTGGGATGCCAGCTCCCGCTCGCACATTCGTTCGGTCTACAGCGTGTACCAGGGCCAGGGATTCCCGGATCATCTGGCGTCTCTGAACAACGACTTCTCGATTGGTCAGTCCTTCCGCTTCACCATTCAGTTCCGTGGTGAGTGGGGCGCGTCGATGGTCAACTCCGACCGGGGTTACGGTGTGCGTCAGCTGGCCTACGACGAGTATCTGATGCACCTCGGCCCGAACGGCGAAGACACGCCTGCCAGCGACTCGGTACTCAACTTCCACCGGTTGGAATACCCGGTGGACTCGCGAGACCACATCCGGCTGCAAGAGGTCTCGATGTCCTACACGTTGCCCGAGTCGCTCACGAGCGCGATCGGTCTCCAGCGTTCTTCGCTGACGCTGTCGGGATACAATCTGCACTGGTGGGATGACTGCCATTGCCCCGATCCGAACCAGCAGTACCGGGGTGGGTCCAGCTTCAACACGTCGCCCTTCCTTGGTTTGCCGCAACCCAGGCAATTCCGACTGACCTTCCGTACCAGGTTCTAGAGGAGGCCGACCAATGACTACATCGAGAATCAAGGGGTTGATGGCGGTCTGCGTGATCGCCGTGGCCCTCTCGGGATGCGATGAACTGCTGACGGTCTCCGACCCGCAGCGCTATACCGCGTCCGATCTGGACAATGCGCTTCCGGCCGTTGCCAACGGTGTGGAAGGCGCTTCCCACGGACCCGTCGAAGCTTTTGTCATCTACAATGCCCTTTTGGCTGACGAGTACCAGCACACGGGGACATGGAGCGGCTACGACGAGGTCGACCATGGCCGCTTCCAGTATGGCACCAGCCCCATGGATGGTTCCCAGAACGCCTGGCTGCGGGCTCAGTGGTTCGCCACTGACGCCGAGGAACGCTTCAAGCGGGTAATGGGAGATGCCGAGGCGGCCTCAAGTCCGCTGACGGCGCAGGTGCGACTGGCCGGTGCAATGTCGGACCTTTACCTCGGACAGACGTACTGCGAGGCAGTGGGCGAGGCCAGCGGGCCGGTCATGACCGACGCGCAGATGCTGCAGCAGGCCGTCACCAAGTTCACGGCCACCATACAGACGGCTCAGTCGGCGGGTCGGGCGGACTACGCCATGGCGGCGCTGGCGGGCCGGGCACAGGCAAAGCTGATGATGGGTGATGTCGCCGGTGCCGCTGCGGACGCGGCCGGGGTCCCGGCAGGTTTCTCCTATGACGCCGTCTACAACCAGCAGAACAACAACTGGGTGGTCCTGGTCACGACCAAGACCTTCAACGAGGCGGCCGGCCTGATGCACAAGTGGTGGCCCCTCATCGAGAAGAAGGACGAGCCCGGGTACATGATGGATCCGTTGAGCGGAATGCCCGACATGCGGATCCCGGTGTACTTCGACGGCGAGGTGGCGACCGACAACGAGACGCCCCACTACAGCCAGTGGAAGTACAACAACCTGACCGACGACATCCCGATGGTCCACTCGGACGGGATGCGCCTGATCGAGGCCGAGGCCTTGGCGCTCAGCGGCAACTTCGCCGGTGCCACGGCGGTCCTCAATCAGTTGCGGGCGGCGGTCGGTTTGCCGGGGCATGAAGTTCCGACCAGTCCTGAAATGATGGCGGGAATCGTGCTTTGGGAGCGCTTTGCGGAGCACTTCATGGAAGGATACCGTGCTCTGGACCTTCACCGCTACGGGCTGACGCGTCAGATCTTCGACGAACTCAACGACCCGGAGCGGCCGGGCTCCGGCCGTCCGACGAAGTTCTCGTTGTCGGACACGGAAGCGCTGTACAACGACAACGTCGAAAATGAACTGACCCAGAGGTGTCTGCCGAAGAGTTGAACTCGTAAGGCGGTAACCCCTGGCGTTTGGGGTGAATGGGCGCGGCTCCCGAAGGTGGGGGTCGCGCCCATTCGTTCGTCGTGGCAGGCGGACTCGCCCAGGCCCCGCAGCAGCTGGGCGCCCTTACAAGGACAACAGGAACGCGATGAGCTGGCTTCGAGCTTCTTCGTTGAGTCGACGGAAAACGTCACGCGAAGCGGCTGCTTCACCGCCGTGGAGCATAATGGCCTCGGAGAGGCTCTGGGCGCGTCCGTCGTGCAGGAACTCGGCGCGGTGCCCAAGACCGACGAGGCGAGCGGTCTTCCATTCCGATGGGGTCGTGCCCGGCGTACAGGTGTTGGCCAACTCGGGTCCCATGTCGTGGAGCAGCAGGTCGGAATAGAGTCGAAACCGCTTGCGGTCGAGGGCAGAGGAACCGCTTGCCGCCGTCGTGAAAAAGGGCGTGTGGCAGCCGTCACACCCCATGAATCGAAAAACGTTCTCGCCCTCTTCCACATCCGCGCGTGCCACCGGGTCGTCGGGCAGGAGTCGTGCGGGCGGAGCCAGGAACCGGATGTAGTCCACCAATAGTGCCAGTGTCTCGTCGTCCAGTTCGGGTTCGGCGACTGTGTCCGCGCCATCGGGAAGGGCTTGTCCGTTGACGGATTCCTCCAGCGGATGGCCGGGGGTAGTGATTCCCATTTCCAGCCGGATGGCCTCTTCGATAAAGCCCCCCAGCGTCGTGTGTTGCGCCTTGCGCCCGAAGCGTCCCGCTCGTCCGTCTTCATTCAGGTTCGGGCGTCCCGAAATGCCGTCTCCGTCGATATCGTCGGGGTCGGCGCGCGAGAGGATCTCCTCTTCCGAAATCTCCGCCACCAGGCCCAGTCCGAACACGGCGGGCGCCCGCATGTCGGCGATGGCGGTGGCCCCCTCCGGTACGCGCTCGGGGCCGAGGCCCAACGCGCGGGCGGACTCGATTACGACTTGCTGGAGCAAGTCGCCCCCGGCATCCGCGAGCGTACTGCACCCTTCGATCGGATCAAAGCGGCTGACTTTTGTGACTGGCTCCGCCCCGTGGCCCCCGCTGGTGGGCAGATCGTGACAGGAAGAGCACCTGTCCTGATTGAACAGAGGGCCCAGGCCCTCGTCTGGCGTGAACGGGCGGTTGAAGAGCGCCTGTCCGCTGGCGAATGATTCAACCTCGGCGTCGGTGAGACCGGGCAGGGGAAGGCCCGGCTCGGTCTCCGTATACGGCACCGCTTCGCAACCGCCGGTCAACAGCATGACTGCGGCGAGCAGTCCCGGTTTCGGCGGTATCACCCTCTTGCGAGGCGTCGGAAGCCAGTCAGGTGCCGGGGAGCCTCGTGTTGTGGTACTGATAGACGAACCTCAGCGTTTCGGGTTCCCCCTCCGCGTTCTCGGGAAGCAGTCGGCGGCTGTCGTTGTACCACTCCTCGTCGTCCAGATGCACTTTCATCGAGAGAGTAGCCGGCAATGAGGTGGTCGGATACGTCTCCGCGTAGAATTGCAGGCGGAAGTCGAACGGATAGGAGGCGGTGAAGGGCATCGACACTTCCGAGGTGTCGGATTGAATAAGCCGAACCACCAGGGGGCACCCTTGCTGCCCTGCGCACTCCGGGTCTTCCACCTGAGTGAAGAACTGGGAAATCACCAGCGTGACCTCGCTCACTTCGGAGCTGTCGATTTCGAGGTGTGCGACGTCCGGCTCACGGTCGAGGGTGAGGGCTTCGCACCCCGGGAGCGCGACCACGGCGGCCAGCGCGGCCAAGACCATGGCCGGGAGCAGGGCGACCCGAGCCTGAAACGGTTGCCTGATTCTGAACTGCATGCCATCCGCCCTTCTGATTCCCAATCTTGAGTCCTACTCCAGGATCCCTGGTCTTGGAACCCTGCCTGTTTCATGATGTTCCCGCCGGCCGGGACGGTGCAAGTGAACATATGGGTGCGTCATGGGCCGGAAACTACCGGAAGTTTCCGAAGTCGACCACCGCTTCCTCCGCTCCGTCGCTCCAGTCCACCGTGACCGATCCGGACTTTTCCGCAGGGACGTTTCCCAGCACATAGTCGACCAGCGCCGACACGCGCGCGAACGCGGTGGGCTGATAGCAGATGTTCGTGCCGAAGCTGACGACGCCCACCTGGAGCCATCGATTGCGGAACGGTACCATCAGAGGCCCGCCCGAGTCTCCGTTGCAGGTGGACTCGTTCGAGCCCAGCTTGCCGGCGCAGATCGTCACGTCCTGGATGTTGGAGTCGAGGTGCGTCCTGCACTCGTCGTTGGAGATGATCTCGGCCTCCAGCTTCTTGAGCACCGCCGACGAAAGCCCGCCATCCGAGGTCAGGCCCCAGCCGACCACCGTGCCGATCGTCCCCGGGGCCGACATTTCGATCCGGTCGGGCGTGAGCAGTTCGATGCGCGAGTACATGTATTGGCCGGCGAGTTCCAGCAGGGCGATGTCGCTGGAAATGGCGGAGGGCGTATAGGCGGGATGAGTGAGAATGCGCACCACGTCGAGGACTTCGCCGTCCTGCGTCTTGTCGTGCGCACCGGCGAGCACCTTCACCGTGGCCGGGTCAATGCCGCCGTCAACACAGTGCGCGGCGGTAAGCACCCATTGCCGGGAAATGAACGTACCCCCGCAGAACTGGAAGCCGCCGGGCGTCACAAGCGCCACCTGAAACGGGAATTCTCCGGGTTCCGCCTCGGTTCCACCGATAATCGCGGCGACCTCGGGGTCCGCGGGTGCGCCCGCCAGTCCCGGCGCCGTGTTGGTCCACCCCATCGTCAGTTCCTGGGTGACCGTGTAGGCCAGGCGGTGATCGAGCCCCTCGAAGCGGTACTCGCCGCCGTCGTTGGTGAGGGCGGTCACCTCGGTGGAGTCGCGCAGGCCGTCGCCGTTCTCGTCCAGGAAGACGACGAAGGAAGGGACGGTCTCTTCCTCCTCGTCGCGGAATCCGTCGGCGTCGGCGTCGTGCCACACCACGCCGGAGATGACGTTGTCGCCCGTGCCCGGGGGGCTGTTGACGGTGATGGGAGTGCCGGTCTGCGTGTGGGTCGCGCCCCGGTTATCGGTGACTGTGAGCTGCGGCGCGTACGAGCCCGCGTCCGGATACGTGTGGGTGACCGCGCGGCCCGTGCCGGTGGCGCCGTCGCCGAACGCCCAGGCGTAGCTGACAATGGTGCCGTCGGGATCGCTGGAACTGCTGCCGTCGAAGCGAACCTCGAGCGGTGCCGAGCCCTCTGACACGTCGGTCGTGAAGGCGGCCGTCGGGCGCAGGTTCGGGGTGCCCGTGGGTTGCGTGGGCGCCGGGTCGCCGCAGCCGGTGGTCAGCAGGGCGAGAAGAGCCGCTGTGGCCGGAAGAGACTTGGCAGCGATCATTGCGCTTCCTGGAGTACTGTTGGCGGGCAGGTCAAAGCTATGCTACCCGCATCAGGGCCGGAAGGTGCCCGAATGGACGAGTTGGGACAGTCACCCTATAATCTGCGGCATCGCTTTCTTCACCCCAGCCGGACGAACCTGCCAATGAGATCGAACTCCATATCCAGGCGCCCATTCCGTTTCTCCGCCCTCCTCCCGGCGGCCATGCTTCCATTTGCCGCCTGTGGCGGCGACGGCGGCGGGTCGGATGCCGAGGCCGCAGCCGCCAACCCGCTGCTGACCCCGGCCGATTTGACGGAGACGGCGCCCGAGACGTTCCAGGCGCGTTTCGAGACAACGAAGGGCGCGTTCGTGGTCGAAGTCACGCGGGCCTGGGCTCCGAACGGCGCAGACCGCTTCTACAACCTGGTCAAGAACGGGTTTTTCAAAGACGTCCGCTTCTTCCGCGTGATGGAGAACTTCATGGCGCAGTTCGGCATGCACGGGGACCCGCAAGTGCAGGCACAGTGGACGATGGCGACGATTCCGGACGACCCGGTCATGGCTTCGAATACGCGGGGTACGCTGACCTTCGCGATGCGCTCCGCCGAGAACACGCGTTCCACCCAGCTCTTCATCAACTTCATCGACAACTCGCGGCTCGACGAGATGGGTTTCGCCCCCATCGGCACCGTGATCGAGGGGATGGACGTGGTCGACCAGATCTACGCGGGCTATGGGGAGAGTGCCTCTCGCGGCGGCAGAGGACCGCTGGCGCAGGATATTGCGACCCGGGGCAACGACTACCTGGAAGAGAGCTTCCCGGAGCTCGATTACATCGTTTCGGCGGCTCTGATGGGTGCGGGGCAGGGGGCCCCCTAGTACGGTACCCCGATCGCCCTGCACAGCCACCGCTGCAGCGGCGCGCCGTCCCGGCACAGCCCCGCGAACGTGTCGAGGAAGCCGTCCGCGGTCAGCGCGTCGGCGGGTAACCGTGCGACCCCGATGAAGTCCTTGCGCCGGAGATCCACGATCATGGGGTGGTCGATCCTGTAGCCCTTCGGGGCCCGTACCAGCGAGTCACCGGAGAGCTCGAAGCTGCGGGTGAACCGCGGGTCGGTCGAAGCCCGAATCCACGCGTCCGGGTCCTCGTCGATGGATCCGCGGATCTTGCGCAGGGCGGCCCCGGCCGGCCGCCAGATGCCGCAGCCCATAAAGCAGGATCCCGGCGCGATGTGAAGGTAGAAGCCCGGAGCGTGCGCGTCCTTGCTGGCCTCGTGGCGGAAGTGGATGCCCGTGTGCGTCTTGTACGGAGTCTTGTCCTTCGAGAAGCGGGTGTCGCGGTAGATCCGGAAGAGTGAACCCCCGTTCGCCCGGGGGTCGGCGCGGAAGCGCGAGCTGATCTCGTGCAGGTGGGGGGCGAAGTCGTTGATGAAGCGAAGCGCGGGGTCCCGGACGTCCGCCTCGTAGCGCGGTTTGTTGGTGCCGAACCACTCGCGGTTGTTGTTCGCCGCCAGTTCGGTCAGAAACGAGAAGGTTCGAGAAGTGAAGTACGCGTTTGCCATGAAGTGGCCTGTGGTGTGGCGGTGGAGTAAGATCAACGGCGCTGTTATCTACGGCTGCGGCCATGTCCGACGCAAGCATGGCGGGCAGTAGCTGCGGCGCCCGCACCGTTGACCTGACCCGTGGAGGAACTGCCCGGATGACTCGAACGCGCATGAGCCGGACCATCAACGCCCCTGTAGACGCGGTCTTCGAGACCGTCTCCGACATCTCCCAATACACGAAGGCGGTCCCGGAGATCGTGCGGGTCGAGTTCGTGACCGAGCAGCAAACCGGCACGGGGACACGCTTCCGCGAAACGCGCCAAATGGGGAAGCGCGAGGCCACGACGGAACTCGAGGTCACCGAATACGTGAAGGACGAGCGGGTGCGCATGGTCTCGGACGCCGGCGGTACGGTGTGGGACACGGTGTTCACGGTGACGGCCCTGGGCGATGGCGCGGGGACGAGGCTCGACATGGTCATGGAGGCCAGGCCGTACCGGCTGGTGTCGCGGTTGATGGTACCCCTGATGAAGGGTGTGGTCGCCAAGGCGGTGGCTGGGGACATGGATGCGCTGAAGGCCTGGCTCGAGGGCGGCGGGTAGGGAGCCGTGGGCGGCGCGCGGGCCGCTGACGGTGCGGGCCGGCTGCGGGTCGACGCTGGCGATGCCGGCGCCGCGGGCCCAGGGGAACGGCTGCGGGTTCTGCGCGATGAACTCGTGGAGTGCCGCCGGTGTCCGCGCCTTGTGGCCTGGCGGGAAAAGGTCTCGAGGGAGAAGAGGGCGGCGTTCCGCGAGGACGACTACTGGGGACGGCCGGTCCCGGGATTCGGCGATCCGGAAGCCTCGGTAATGGTGGTCGGGCTCGCTCCGGCGGCGCACGGAGCCAACCGGACCGGGCGCATGTTCACCGGAGACCGCGCGGGGGACTGGCTGTATCGCGCGATGCACAAGGCCGGGTTCGCCAACCAGGCGCTGAGCCGGGACCGGGCTGACGGGCTCGCGCTCACGGGCGCGTACGTCACCGCCGGTGTGCGGTGTGCGCCCCCGGGCAACCGGCCGACGACGGGGGAACGGGATCGCTGCGCCCCCTACCTGCATCGCGAAATCGATATCCTGTGGGACGGACTTCACACCTTTGTGGCTCTGGGCGGCTTCGCGTACGCCGTCATCCTGAAAACACTGGCCGCGCGAGGCATGGAGATCCCGCGTCCGCGCCCGCGCTTCTCCCACGGAGTCGAGGTGGACCTGGGAGCGGTGGCCGTGCTGGCGTCCTATCATCCCAGTCAGCAGAATACGTTCACCGGGACGCTGACCGAGCCCATGTTCGACATGGTCTGGACACGTGCGGCGGAGCGCATGGCAGTTGCCACAAGGAGGAATCGTGAAGCGACGTGACTTCGTGAAGGGACTGGCCGTGGCGGGCGCGGCGTCGGGATTGACGGGTGGGGCGGCGCAAGCCTCACCGGGCCGCGCCACCGGCCGGCCGGTCGCCGCGCCAACCGCTCCGCCGGCCTCCCCGTCATTCTCCCCGCTCACTCAGGACGACATCGTGGTGGACGGTCTTTTCGCTGGTGCGATGCGGCTGTCCCACCTGCGCGGCATGCAGGAGGGAGGCGTTCACTGCGGTGTGGCCGGCGGCCCTTCCGACATGGCCACGTTCGCGGCGCTGCTCCGCTTCTTCGACGAATACGCGGACGAAGTCGTCCTCGCCAAATCGGTCGCCGAGATCCGGGACGCACACGGCCGGGGGCTCGTCTCCAACGTCTTCTGCTGGCAGTCGGCGACGGTGCTTGGCGATTCCTTCAATTCGCCGATCGGCAGTGCGGCCACGTCGCTGCGCGCCTTCTACGAGATCGGTCTCCGCCAGGTCGGAATCTGCTACAACGTCGCGAACGCGTTCGGGTCCGGCTGTCTCGAGCCCGAGGGACCGCTGACGCGCGCTGGCCACCGCCTGGTGGAGGAAATGCACTCTCTGGGAATCATCCTCGACGTGGGCGGCCACACCGGCGAGCGGACCACTCTCGACGCCATCGCGATCTCGGACGGCGTCCCGGTGATCTGCAGTCACACCAACATTGCCGCGATCGCGGACAACTACCGCTGCATCAGCGACCGGGTTATCGACGCCATCGCCGGGACCGGCGGCGTGATCGGCCTCACCGCGGTCAACGACTTCCACGTGCGCGGTCGTGGGAACACAGGGCCTACGCCACACGTGGGCATCGAGGAGCACGTGGACCAGTACGACTACATCAAGAACCGCGTCGGTGTGGACCACGTCGGCCTGGGCACCGATTTCGTGGGCGGGATGGCGATTCCCTACGGGGGCGGAATCAACGCCGAGATCATCACCACGGACATGGTGAGCGAACCGTGGCGCTTCATCCGCGGTTTCGAGAGCATCGCCGAGCTGCCCAACGTGATCGACGGGCTGCGCCGGCGGGGATGGACCGACGACGAGGTCCGCAAGGCAATGGGGGCCAACTGGCTCCGGGTATACCAGCAGGTCTGGGGAGGCTGATCATGCGTGTGCGCATCACTCTTCTGGCTGTCGTGGCGGCCGTGGGTCTCGCGGCGTGCGATTCGGGCGGCGGGATGCCGGAGCAGGAAAGCCCCGCCGAAGAAGCGGCGACGGTGGTTGGCGGCGGGGGCATGGCCGAAATCGTGTCGGCCGAAGTGCTCCAGGGAGAAGGATTAGAGGGGATTTTCAGGGAAATAGGGTATGCACCCATGCCCGACGGCGTGCGCCTCGCTTACATCTCCTACCGCCCGGCGGAGGAGGGTCAGTACCCGGTTATCCTCGACTACGACGCCTACGAGAGTGGCGGCGCGGACATCGCCACGAACGCCTGGTTCCAGAAGGCGGTCCGGAACGGCTACGCGGTGGTCGGGGCGAACGTGCGCGGGAGCGGCTGCTCGGAGGGCGCGACGTTCAGCATCCTTCACCCGGAGCAGGGACCTGACGGCGCGGCCCTCGTCGAGTGGCTGGGCACGCGTCCCTGGAGCGACGGCAACGTGGGCATGTACGGCGTCTCCTATCCGGGCCACACCCAGTTCTTCACCGCGGCCCAGCGCCCCGAGCACCTGAAGGCACTGGCTGCGGGCGGCCTGACGGCATCGCTGTACCGGGAGGCGTTCCGCCCTGGCGGGATGTTCAACGTCGGCTTCGCGGCCTGGTGGGGAGAGATGGCGCAGCCGTGGATCGAGAGCGTCGGGGTGACGCTCCGGGTCGGTGCGGGGGACACGCACTGCCAGGCCGTCCAGGCGGCGCAGCCGCGCGCGATGACGTTCCACGAGGTCAGGGATCACGAGTACGACGACGATTACTGGAAGGGCCGTGCCACCGAGACCTACGTGGACGCGGTCGAGATACCCATGATGATCATCCAGGGCTACCAGGACCAGCAGACCGCAATGGGCGGCCCCCGTCTCTTCGAGCGGCTCACCGGTCCCCGCAAGCTGATCCTGCAGAATGGCGGTCACGGTGTGGGCGGCAATGCGCTGGCCCACGAGCAGGTGCTGCGCTGGATGGATCGCTGGCTCAAGGGCGAGGAGAACGGAATCGAGGACGAGCCCGACGTGACCGTGCTCTTCGAGACCGGGATCGTGGACGGGGAGCTCAGGCCCAACTGGGTTGAGACCTTCGCGGACTGGCCCGTTCCCGGGACTGAGCGGCGCAGCTGGAATCTCGCCGCGGACGGTACACTGACCGGGGGCGCGCTCGGCGAAGGACAGACGGGGCCGTTGAGCTACGTCTACCCGATGGGTACGGAACTTGTCGGAAACAACGACATGTTCGCCATCCCGCCCGCGCCGCTGGGGTCGCTCATCTACCGCACGGCGCCCATCGACGAAGATGTCCCGATTCTGGGATCGGTGCGCCTGGTGTTGCACGCCAGTGCAGAGGCGGAAGACACCGACTTCATGGTCGTGCTCCACGACGTCGCGCCGGACGGAGAGACCCTGTATCTGCAGCGGGCCTTCCTGCGTGCGTCCCATCGAGCCATTGACGCGGGCAAGTCGTCCGAGCATTGGACGCACCACCCGCACGACCGCTCCGAGCCGCTGGTGCCGGGCGAGGTCTACGAGTTCGTGATCTCCTTCCCGGAGGTGGGCCATGTCTTCCGCGCCGGCCATGCTGTTGAACTCGCGATCCTGGCGCCGAGCGTCACGCCCGCGACCGATTGGGGTCCCATGCCGATCAACTTCCCCGGCATCAACACGGTTCACCACTCGGCCGACCATCCTTCCCGGCTGGAACTCCCGGTGGTGCCGAGCATAGCGGCGGGCGGTCCCCCACCCCCGTGCGGGTCGCTTGAGTATCAGCCCTGCCGTCCCGGGTTCGTGCCCAACTTCACCGCGGCCGGGATGTCGCGAGACCTCGTGCGCAGGTGATGTGAAGCCCGACCACGAGTCGCTGCCCCTGCTGCAACGGCTGCACGTGCGGGTATTCGCAGACCCGGAGGTGCGTGCCGTCCTGGACGCGGGCTTCGCGCAGCTTGCTTTGGAGCTGGAGAGTCGCCCCGATCCGCCGCACGCGACATGTACCGTTCCGATCGAATTGTTCACGGGCGTCGGGCAGGACCGGATCACGGCGGCGAGCGAAGACCGCGTCGCGAGCGGCCGGCACGACCGGGTCCGGCTGTGCCGCCTTTTCCTCTTGCGGGGCGGCGCGCGGATGGCCGCGCCGGAACGGCACTGCAACAGTGTGCAGCGCCTGGTCTCGTATCGCGGGAGTGGCAGCATCCACCAAGGCGTTCCCGGCGGTGACCCGGAGGGGTTGGGCGCGAGGACGATCTGCAGTCCAGGGGCCGATGACTGCGATCTCGCCCGCCACTGGGACATCGTCCCTGCGGGCGTCTGGCACTATCCTGAGGCAGCTGGCGGGGAGGGCTGGGCGACCGTGACCTTCCACAGCGCCACGGAAGGGGAGATTGTGGATGAACTGTGGAACGAGGGTTGATGGTGGATAAGGAGTGGAATGTGACCGACCATGACGTAACGTCAGGGTTAACGGAAACAAACATACAGGGCGCGGCCGGTAGGCCGGTCGTGCACGTAGCCCAGCCTGACGTAACGTCAGGGATAGCGGTAAAGAAGTTCCGGCGCCGCGGCGGCAGGATGGTCTTGCCACGGCTTCGTACACTGCCGCCGGCCGTGCTCGCCCTGTGCCAGTTGGCGACCCCAGCCCCGGCCTCGGCGCAGACCGCCCCCCACCCCGCCCTCGACCCATCCGACCCCGCGCGCTGGCAGGTGTCGCCGGTCCAGCTCCAGGCGTTGCGCTTCCGCGAGCTGGGCCCGTTCCGGGGCGGCCGGGTCACAACGGTCGCCGGCGTCCGCGCCAGGCCGCACACCTTCTACTTCGGCGCTACCGGCGGAGGCGTCTGGAAGACCGAAAGCGCCGGCCAGGCCTGGACGAACATTTCGGACCACGGCATCCCGATCGGGTCCATTGGGGCGGTTGCGGTGGCGCCCTCCGACCCGGACGTCCTCTACGTGGGCACCGGCTCGGACGCGATCCGCGGCAACGTCTCGACGGGACGCGGCGTGTACCGGTCCGACGACGACGGCGCGACCT
This sequence comes from Gemmatimonadota bacterium, assembly GCA_028874905.1. Taxonomy (GTDB): domain Bacteria; phylum Gemmatimonadota; class Gemmatimonadetes; order Longimicrobiales; family Gaopeijiaceae; genus Bin94. The sequence goes on along the minus strand of JAPPGZ010000011.1, from coordinate 8,794 downwards.
GGCGCTACCTGGGCATGCGCGAAGCCGGCCAGATCGGGCGCGTTCGCATCCACCCCGACGACCCGGACGTCGCCTACCTTGCCGCGACCGGGCACCCCTTCGGCCCGAACCCGGAGCGGGGCATCTACCGCACCCGAGACGGCGGCGAGTCCTGGGAGAATGTCCTCTTCGTCTCGGACTCGACCGGCGCGATCGAGCTGCTGATGAACGAGCACGACCCCGACGAGCTCTTTGCCGCCATGTGGCGCGCCGAACGCAAGCCCTGGACGATGATCTCGGGCGCCCGCGAGGGCGGCATCTACCGCACCCGAGATGGCGGGGACAGCTGGGAGAAGCTGGGTGGAGGCCTCCCGTCCGGGCTGATCGGCAAGATCGGGATCGCCCAGGCGCGCTCCGACCCCGGCAGACTCTACGCGATCATCGAGGCCGAGCCGGGGTCCGGGATCTATCGTACGCTCAACGGGGGTGACGACTGGACGCTGGTCAATGACGAGCCGCGATTGCTGGGCCGCCCATGGTACTTCCACAACATCTTCGCCGATCCGACCGACGCGGACGTCGTGTACGTGGCCGGCGGGGGCTTCCATCGGTCCACGGACGGCGCGGAGAGCTTCCGGACGATTCGGATGCCCCATTCGGATCATCACGACCTGTGGATTTCGCCCGACAACCCGGAGGTGATGGTGCAGGGGAACGACGGGGGTGCGGTGGTTACGGTTGACGGCGGACGGACCTGGTCGACGCAGCTGAATCAGCCCACCGCCGAGATGTATTCGGTGACTGTCGACGACCAGTTTCCCTACCGCGTGTACGGTTCGCAGCAGGACAACTCGACGCTGTCGCTGCCGAGTTCGGCGACGGGGACGGGGATCAGCCTGCAGCACTGGGAGTCGCACGGGGGCTGCGAGACGGGGCCGGTGACGGTCCATCCGACCGATCCGGCCATTGTCGTGTCCGGGTGCTTCGGAGGCCGGCTCGCGCGCTACAACCGGCGGACCGAGCAGTTCCGCCAGATCCGGCCGTACCCCGAGCGGCAGGACGGAGCGCCGGAGCGGGAGCTGCGCTATCGGATCCAGTGGAACGCCCCGGTGCACTTCTCGCGCCACGACGCGGACGTGCTGTATCACGGCTCGCAGTACGTGGCGGTGAGCCGCGACCAGGGCGGCAGTTGGGCGGTCATTTCGCCCGACCTGACCGGCAACGACACCACGAAGTTCGGCCAGGCGGGTGGGCCGATCACCGCCGACGTGACGGGCGTGGAGATCTACTCGTCGCTGCTGCAGATCGCCGAATCGCCCCATGACGCGCGCGTGCTCTGGACCGGTTCGAACGACGGACGCGTGCACGTCACACGCGATGGCGGCGCCACCTGGACCGACGTGACGCCGCCCCGGATGCCGCAGCCAAGCACGGTGAACCGCATCGACGTGTCGCCGCACGCTCGCGGCACCGCGTACCTCGCCGCCTATCGCTATCGGCTGGACGACTTCCGGCCGTTCATCTACGGCACGCGCGACTTCGGCGCGACCTGGACCCTGCTGACCGACGGCGCCGACGGACTGCCGCCCGACCATCCGACGCGCGTTGTTCGCGAGGACCCGGAGCGGGCCGGGCTCCTCTACGCGGGCACCGAGTTCGGCCTCTTCGTCTCGTTCAACGCGGGCGCGCACTGGCAGCCGCTGCAGCTCAATCTGCCGCCCTCGCCCGTGACCGACCTCGTGGTACACCGCGGTGATCTGGTGGTGGGGACTCAAGGGCGAGGTTTCTGGGTCCTGGACGACATCACGCCGCTCCGCCATGTGGCCGTCGGTGAGCCTGCGGGAGACCTCGTCCTCTACCCGGTGCGACCCGCGTACCGCACCGCCGCGCAGGAGCGGGACGGTCACTACGTGCGCGACCACGTCTACGGCGCGATGATCCCGCGCTACATGAAGGCGATGAACCCGCCCGAGGGCGCGACGGTGTACTTCAGCCGGCCTGCAGGCGCGGAGGGTGCGGTTACGGTGCGCATCCTCGAGCGCGACGGCGATATGGTGCGCGCTTATCAGAACGTCGCGGCCGGCCCGGGCCTGAACCGCTTCAACTGGAACCTGGACTACCCGGCGGGCTCGGCGGCGGTCGCGGCGCGGGCGGTGCCGGGGATCTATGCGGTGGTGATCGAGGCGCCGGAGGGCGATGCAGGCGCGGAATTCGAGGTACGCATGGACCCGCGCCTGGAGGAAGAAATCACGGTCGCGGACCTGCAGGCGCAGTTCGAGTACCTCATCCGTGCGCGGGACCGGCTGGACGCGCTTGAGGAGGCGCTTGTGGGACTGCGCCAGGTGAGGGGCGATGCCGAGGGCGCCGGTGGCGGGCGCGACGCCGACGACGCAATCCGGGGCGCCGCCGAGCGGGCGTCGACGGCGCTTACCGAGGTGGAGGAGGTGCTCGTGCAACCGCGTGGCGCCGGCTTCGCGAATCCGTCACGGATTCGGAGCCACCTGAGGTTCGTGATGACGGCGGCGAGTTCCCAGCGCGGCGAGGATCTGGACGCGCGGCCCACCGAGCAGCTGATCGAGCGCCTGGTCGATCTCGAAGTGGAGCTCGAGGGCGCGCTGACGCGGCTGCGAAGCGTGTACGCGGACGAGGTCGAGGAGCTGAACGCGGAGCTCGAATCCGCAGGCCTCGAGCGGATCCGGATCCCGGCTGTCCCGGGGCGGCGGGCGGTCAGTTGAGCAGCTCACATGCTCCCAGCGCCGCCAACCGCTGCTTCGTCTGCGGCCCGGACAACCCGATCGGCCTGCACCTCACCTTCCGGCTCGAGGACGGCGCCTGCGTCTCCGAGTTCACCCCGGGCGAGAACCACCAGGGCTACCCGGGTGTGGTCCATGGTGGAATGATCTACAGCGCCCTGGACGACGTCATGGCCAACTGGCTGTACCTGCGGGGCGCCCGCGCCTACACCGCCCGCTGCGAGATCCGCTACCGGAAGCCGGCCCGCGCGGGGGAGGAGCTGCTGCTGGTGGGGCGCCAGACGGCGCGCAAGCGGAAGCTCGTCGAGATGGAGGGCACGGCGACGCGGGCGTCGGACGGCGAGGTTGTCGCCACCGCGACGGCGACCTTCGTGGTGATCGACGAGGAGGAGTTTGCGGGGGTTGGGTCGGAGTAGCGTCCCGAGCGGCGGCTCGTCACGGCGCCGGATCCGCCGGTCCGCAGAGCGGCGGCATCCCGGAGCCGTCCGGACCCGCAATGACATTCAGGTTGCGCTGGGTCGCGGTACCGAAGAAGCCCGTCCCGTCTCCGAAAACGGAAGGGATGCGGATGAGTCCCGACGGGTTGAAGTTGCCCCCTCGGGCCCAGTTCACCCAGTTGCGGTCGGTGGCGGCGAAAGCGACCTCTCCCCAGGCTCCGCCGGGGAGGCCGTCGTCGAGGATGCGCAGGAGATCGGCATCTGCCTGCTCACCGAGGTCGAACAGCCCGTATTCCCCGGGAAAGAGGATATCGGTGTCCTTCTCTCCGATCGCGAACCCGGTGAGGTACAGTGAGTCGGGCACTTCGATGTCGCGCCCGGTCAGGGCCTCCGGCAACCCCTCGATCCAGGTGTCGGAGAGATACGACCAGGTGCCCGCCGCCTCCGTCCAGCGGAAGCGGTAATTGGTGTCGGGCTCGATGCGGCAGTGTCCATCCTCGTGCGTGAGCCCGATGAACTCGAAGGCGTCGGGCACCTGGCTGACCCCGGTCAGCGTGCCGCCTTCCGGAAGGACGACCTCGAGCTCGAGGATCTCCCCCGGAGAGAAGGGGGACGGGGCAACGCTGGTGCGGTAGCATGAGCCGACATCCACTTCGAGAACCTCCTCGTCTTCCGGGTCCTCCCAGGGATCCAGGCAAACACCCCCGCTGTCTGCCGCCGCCAGATGCACGACCGCCGACGCCCCCGAAACGCGGACGGCGGCTCCCTCCACCTCGTCAGGGCGCTGCCCGCTCAGCGTACGGTGCAGATAGGTGTACACGCTGAGGGACGTGCCGCCGTCGCCGTGCTGGTTGATGGTCAGCTGCGCCTCTGCGATCACCACGTCCTCCGACTCGGTGACCGTAACCTCGGTCAGCGCGCATCCACCGAGAACCGAGGCCCCCGCAAGGACGACCAGCATCGCCACACCGGCGTTCGCCCGGTACGCCCCGGGCCGCCCGGACGGCACAGTCGGTGAATCCATCATCAGAACGAGACCTCGACGCCGAAGGTGGGAAGGAACGGGATCATCGACACGCCCTCTCGCTTCGCGGGCGAGGACTGGTAGTCGAAGAAGTAGAACAGCACGTTCTTCTGGTTGTAGACGTTGATGATGCTCAGGTAGGGTGTGATTGTGCCCCAGCTCTTCGTGGCGGTCTTCCGCAACGAGAGATCGAGCCGGTGCCGCGCGGGATAGCGTGCGCCGTTGCGCGGCCCGAGCACCACCGCGTTCCCGTCGTCGACTCCAAGAAGCCCCGATACGAACTGCGTCCGGTAGACCTGATAGGTGCCGAGCGGTTTCGTGTACGGTAGGCCGGTCCCGAAGTTTGCCCTGACTCCTGTGTCCAATCCCCACCAGCCGAGGGCCCGGCGCAGCGAAACGTCGACCTCGAAGCGGCGGTCGAAGACCGGCGGATAGGTGATCCACGGCTGGGGCTGGATCCCGACGCGCGTGTCCGGGAAGGACCGGACGGTCTTCAGGAACGAGATCGAGATCCAGCCGGTGGTGTTGCCCCGGTCCCGCTTCAGGAAGAGGTCCACGCCGTAGGCGTTGCCGTTGCCGGCCACCAGCGCGTCGGTGTCGTCGTTGGGATCCTCGGCCGCATTGAGGGCGGCCACGCCATCGAAGTTGCGGTAGTAGCCCTCCAGCGAGGCGAACCACTGGTCATCGTCGCCAAAGAAGCTCTCGGCCCCCAGCTGTACCTGGTCCGAGACGACGCGGGGGGCTTCGGCGCCTGCCAGGATCCATGTGTCGAGTCCGAAGGGAAACTCTTCGTCCCGGGTGGAGTGGATGAACTGGCTGTACCGGCCCGCCGCCAGGCGCACCGCCGAGTTCCTGTCCCGAAGAAAGCGTCTCACGGCAAAGCGGGGCGACAGCGTCGCTTCCGTCGTCCCGGCGTTCGGCTGCCAGTAGTCGACGCGCACGCCGCCCTCCACCAGCCAGTTCGGGTTGGGGTTCCAGTGGGCCTGGCTGTAGCCGGCAATCTCCAGGCCGCTGCCCTGTTGGTCCAGGAAGGTTGATCCTCCTCCCAGCAGCCCGTTGTTGTAGGCAACGCGCTTCACCGACACGCCCGACTTCCAGCTCGTGGCCCACGCAGGACGATGCTCCGTGTCGGCCCTGAACGTCGCCTCCTCGACCCCGGTCTGGAACTCCGTGTCGACCTCCGGAAACGTCAGGTCGGATCCGAAACGCGAGAATGAGGCGCGTACGGCCATTGACGAGCCCCCGCCCAGCGAATGCGTCCACGAACCCCCGATCGCGTCGTTCCCCCACCACCACCGGATGGGAATGGGCGTGTCGGAGATCCCCGAGAGGTCGACGATGTCCCGGCCGCTGTACCCGACGAACCGGAGCCGGCTCCCGCCCACCGTCCAGGCCTCGAAGACGCCCTGCAGGTCCTTCAGGTGGTATGGGAAGTCCGCCCACGGCTTGATGAGCACGTCCACGTAGGATCGGCGGGCCGAGGCGCGCCAGCGGGTTGCGGTGAACCCGAGCTTCTCGGCAGCGCTTTCCGGAAGGCCCCCCTTGACCGCGACACGGGTCGCCAGAAGGCTGATGCCCGCGTCGACCCCGAACAGCCCGTCGCCCGGATCGCTGGCAATCGTCAACACCGAGGATACGCGGCCGCCGTATTCTGCCGGATAGCCTCCGGACTGCAGTTCGACGCGATCCACCATGTCGGCGTTGAATACGGAGAAGATGTTGCCCAGGTGAAACGGATTGAAGATCGGAACTTCGTCGAGCAGAATGAGATTCTGGTCGGCGGAGCCGCCCCGGACATTGTAGGACCCGGAGAAGTCCGACACGGTCGTCACACCCGGGAGCACCTCGACGGCGCGCAGCGGGTCCGACTCGATCAATACCGGGATCGACTTCAGGTCGCTGGCATCGATCTCCTGGACCGTGATCCCCGCCGACTCTTCGAAACGTGTCTTGGCGCGGCTGCGCTCGGCCTCCACCGTCACGCCCTGGAGCGCGATCGCCTCGCCTGCCATGATGACTTCGACCTCGGTCGTGCCCGCCGTGACGCTCACCTCTTCCCGGTGTTCCTCGAAGCCGATCCGCATCACCGTCAGAGCGTAGGTGCCCGGCTGCAGATCCCGGAACGAGAAAAAGCCCAGCTCGTTCGTCAGCGTGTACACCGCCAGGGTGGAGTCCGCCACCGGATGCAGCTCCGCCACGGCGCCCTCGATGGGGCGGCCGTCGTCGGCCCGGACCCGGCCGCTCATCTGGTTGTCCTGGGCGGTGGCGGCCGATGGGGTGCCGAGACCGAGGAGTATCGCTGCCAGCAGTCCGTGGATGAGGCCGTCCGAGCACCGAGAGCGGCGGACCGGCGGGCCGGCGAGGCGCTCCGTTGGCGATAGTCGCTGGTTCATAAGCCTCCGCTACTGCAAGACGTGAGCCAGCCGGCCGGTCCCTGCCGGGCTGATGGCCGGCCCCGGCCCTGCGTCCTCCATGTCACCAATCGTTGTGCGCACCTAAGATAAGGGAACTCAAACGGAACCCGGCCGTCCAAAAGGGGCTGAACATGAGCATCCGTGCCTTTACCGCGTCTATCCTTCCGCTCGCCCTGCTGCTGCCTCTGCCATCCCCACTAGCCGCGCAGGACGCCTACCGTACACCGCCAGCGGACGTCGTCGACATCCTTGAAGCGGCCCCCTTCCCCCAGGCGGTGGTCAGCCCCTCCGGCGACTGGATGATCCTCGCGCACAGCGAGAGCATGCCCGGGATCGAGGACCTGGCCGCGCCCATGCTGCGGCTGGCCGGGCGCAGGATCAGCCCGGTCACCAACGGGATGCACGCTGCGCCGCCCTTCTTTCGCTTTTCGATCGTGGACCTGAATGGCGGTGACACGCAGGCCGTCACCGGCGCCGAGGATGGCCTGGGGCCACCCTTCTGGTCACCGTCCGGCGACAGCTTTGCCTTTACGAGGACCAGTTCCGACGGCGTCGCCCTCTGGCTGGCCGACCCCGGAACCGGCACGGCCCGCGCACTGACCGGTCCCTCACTGAACGGCGCCCGGGGCGAGCCCTGCTCCTGGATGCCCGACGGAGGCGCGCTTCTCTGCCACTTCGTCGTCGAAAACCGGGGCGCACCGCCCGAGCCCGCGGCGATTCCCGTTGGCCCGGTCATACAGGAATCGGGGGGCGAAGCAGCGCCGTCCTGGACCTTTCAGGACCTGCTGGAAGACGCCCATGACGAGGCGCTGTTCGACTACTACCTCACGTCGCAGCCCACCGTCGTCGATGTCGCCACCGGTGACGCGGGGCCGATCGGCGCAGCGGCGGTGTACGAGTCTCTGGAGCCCTCGCCCAGCGGCGAGTACTTCCTTTCGGTCCGCACGGTGCGCCCCTATTCGTACCTGGTGCCGGATTCGCGCTTCACCAGGGAGGTGGAAATCCTGGACATCGACGGCCTGCCGGTCCGCTCCCTGGCAACCCTGCCCCTGGACGAGGGCGGTCCGGAACACCTGGGCTTTCGCCGTGCCGGCCTCCGGCAGTACTCGTGGCGGCCGGGCGTGCCCGCCGTGCTGACCTATATCGAGGCCCTGGACGGCGGCGATCCCGGGCGGGACGTGCCCTACCGCGATCGTGTACTGACGCTTCCGGCGCCCTTCGAGGCCGAGGGCGAAGAACTGATCCGCACCGAGCACCGGCTGGGCTCGGGAGCCTTCGGGTTCGGCTACCCCGTCCTGTGGGGTGAGGATGCCGAGACGGCCCTGGTCTACGAATTCGATTGGCCAACGCGGCGGAGCCGTGCATGGATCGTGCAGACTTCGTCCACGGGCGCCGAGCCGGCGCTCCTCTGGGACCGCAGCACCGACGACTGGTACGGCCATCCCGGCGACCCGGTCATGACACAGGACGGGGCCGGCAAGCCCGTTGTCCACATGGACGGGACCAGCATCTTCCTGGCGGGACCCGGCGGATCGCCCGAGGGAGACCGGCCCTTCCTGGATCGACTGAACCTGGCGACGGCCGAGTTGCGGCGCCTCTTCCACTCGGGCCCGGACAGTTACGAGACCGTGGTGGGCCTGGCGGACGCAGCCGCCGCCCGGATCGTCATCCGCCGCGAAACAAGCGCGGAGCCGCCCAATTATCACCTTGTCGCAACGGGCGACGGCGAGCGCACCGCGCTTACGTCCTTCCCCAACCCCCAGCCCCAGCTCGCGGGCATTACAAAGAGCAAGGTCTACTACGAGCGTGACGACGGCATCCCCCTTTCGGCCGAGCTGTATCTTCCCGCCGGCTACGAGCCGGGCGATCTCCTTCCGGTTCTGGTGTGGGCGTACCCGCGTGAGTACGCGGACGAGGACGGAGCGGGACAGGTCCGCGGATCGGCCCACCGCTTCACGACCATTTCCGGCGCCTCGCACCTCCTGCTTCTGACGCAGGGGTATGCCGTGCTGAACGACGCCGCGATGCCGATCGTCGGTGGCTTCACCGCGAACGACACGTACGTGGAGCAGCTGGTGGCGAACGGCCGGGCTGCGGTGGACAAGCTCGTCGAGTTGGGTGTCGCCGACCGGGACCGGGTCGGGATCGCCGGTCACAGCTACGGGGCCTTCATGACCGCCAACATGC
>JAPPGZ010000107.1 GCA_028874905.1 Gemmatimonadota bacterium | reverse complement strand
GCGCCTGCTTTGGGAGCAGGAGGTCGCCGGTTCGAATCCGGCCGCCCCGATTGGACTTACGTGATTTGGGGGGTGCGATGTTCGCCAATTATGTCCGCTAATTGGACGCGGAGCCAACCCCCCGGTACTGCTCGATGGCTTTCCTGAGCCGGGCCGCTTCGCAGCTGGCAACCGCCGTTGCGGCCATCGCCACGATTGGCGCCTTCGACGTGCCGCAGTCCCCGCTCTCGCCAGAGTGCGCCGAGACCCTGTCTCCACTTCATCGCTTCATCATTTCCCGTCTTTGATCGGAGCCTCGGGACCTCTACTCGGCTCAAGAGCCGCGTATGCCTCGTACGTCTTCGGTCCGGGGACGGACTTGATGCACTCCCAGGCTGCCACGGCATCGGCCCGGGTCTTGTCCTTGTTCGCTGGGTCCGTCCAGAAATCCGTGACGAAGTTGTTGAATCGAGCGGCGGGGATCCGTGGCAAGCGGCCCTCCGAGCGCATCAGCTCCAACAATCGATTGCCGAGGTCCGCGTAGGTGATGCACTGGCCTGTCCGAAGTTGCGTACGGCGCCATTCGTTGAGCCAGTACCACTGGCCCGACTTGTCTATTAGCTGCGGGACGTGCGCGTGCACGAGGTCTCGTAGAAAGGCCTTCGTCCTGCGGTCGTCGACGTAGGTCCGGACGATTGTTTCCGCCGCCAGCCTGTCGCGCAGCTTGCCGGGCCGTCGATCAGGCTCGGGTTTGGTCAGCGGAACCGTCCCTGTTCGAAGGAATTCCCGAATAAGCGCCTCAAGCTCAAGCTTCCGCCGTCGGCCGACGGCAATGCCGAGTTGGCGCGCGAAGGTCTTGAGTTCTGCGGCATAGAAGTAGTTGTCGTCGAACTCCTCGACCGACATGGCGGCATGGAGCTTCGCCATTCCACCCTCCGGAGACTGGAGCAAGAAGCACATCCCCCGGCAAGGGAGCGAGTTCGTGAGCCACCCGCAACACCTGAGGGCTCACCACCATGCAGAGACCCCCTGTCCCCACACGACTGCCGAAGAGCCCCGTGACGGGGTATCGATCCCGGGCACTTGCAGCGACTCACTATTCCTATTATAGAATAGTGAACCGAGGCTTGTGGACCGAGTTCGGCCAGGGGTGACTGACCTTCCTCCCGGAGGCGCAATGAGCCTGGACAACGTGCTCCTGATGATGCTGGATGAACCGGCTACGGGCTACGATCTCAAGAGCGAGTTCGAGGCCGGGGCGATCACCTTCTGGCCCGCCACACCTTCGCAGATCTACTCGACGCTCGATCGGATGGACGAGCGCGGGCTGCTCAAGTCGAGGCTCGAAGCGTCGGCGAAGGGGCCGGAGAGGCGCGTCTATGCACGGACCGACAGAGGCACGGAGCGGATGCGGGAGTGGGTCAGGTCCGAGCCCGTGCTCGGGCATGAGCGCTTGGCCTACATCGCTCAGCTCAGCGGCATCGGTCTGCTCGACGATCCCCGCGTCGGTGTCGACTTCCTCGTCCAACTCCGACACTGGTTCCGAGGGCGGCTGGAGACCTTGGCCGGAATTGAAGCCGCGCTACTGCGCGGCCGCGAACCGATCGAGCTCGACGACGCAAGCTTCTTCGATTGGGCCGCTCTCCGGATGGGGATCACCGCGCTCGACGCGAGGGTTCGCTGTTGCTCCGAGCTCCTGGATCTGCTGGAGGAGAGAGAGCCCGATCCGTCCGGTCGCGGGCCCCGCTCAGGCGTACGGAAGGCGGACGCATGATGGCGTCCGCGGATCCAACCCGCCCCCATCCCGCGGATGCCGGCTCGATGTGGGCGCAGCGGCTGTCGGGGTGGATCATGGCGTGGACCATGATCTTTCTGACCTTCACATGGACGCCGACCATGCGGGCCCTGCTCAGGCCGGAGGTGTCTAACTGGCAGGTTTTCGGCATGGGCGGCTCCGGGTTCTCCATGGAGTTCGTCTTCATTCCCGGGGCCGCGGTGTATGGCCTGCTGCTCTTCTATCTACACGGCCGACAGCGACTCCGGGGTCTCTTCCACGGGATGCTGTTGACGCTCCACGTCGCCGTCACGCTCGGCCTCGTCGTGTCCGCCATGCGCGGCGGCCCCGAGGCTCGGTTCATGGGCGCCGCGTGGGGTTTCGACGTCTCGCTCGCCGTACTTGCGGTTCCCTTCTCGATCTCCACGGGCCTGGCGGTGGTCTGGTGCGTGGTGGAAATGCGAAGGCCGTACGACGGGTCCCCTGCCGGATGGCTTCAGATCGGCTGGAAGAAACTCGCCCTGGCGGTCGCAATGCTCCCCGTCGCGACGCTCTTTTTCGCGATGGGAGAGGCATACAACGGGTGGACCAAGGCAGCGATCGCAGTGACGATTCTGCAGTGGATCACGCTCGCGGAAGCGGTTGGCCACCGGCCCCGGTCGGTGCCGTAGGACCGTGATCACCGATCGCCAACCCCGAGCGCATGCAGGGCCGGAAGCTGTTCATCGCGACCCGGGACGGTTCATGGGAGCAGGTACACTCCGGCTGCCCGGGACTCAGGACCAGTACCACCGGGCGCCGGCGCCAAAGACCCTCGTCGTGTTGGACGGATCGGCTCATGCCCAGCACATCTTCGGCACCGGGGAAGGCCCCCGGCTCCGGGACGCGATCGTCGAATTCTTGGAGGGCCTCACCGACGCCCGGCATGCACGGCTGTTACCGTGGACGTCCGCCGAGACGGATGTTGCCGATGGCTGAACCGAGCCCCCAGGAGCGATATCTCGGCGGGTTGGAGACGCACGATATCGACGAGGTGCGACAGGCATTCGATCGGGGTCTCGACCCCGAGGCACCCATCAATGGCCGGACACCAGCCCAATGGTTGACCGAGATGTACTTCCGATCTCCCAGGTTCGCGGACATGGCACAACTGGTGCTGGATCGTGGAGCCACCCTCGACGATCCCGAGCTTGTTCCGGTCCTGACCGGCGACATCGATGGCCTGAGGCACCGGCTCGATGAACACCCTGATGTGCTCCACCACCGGACCACGCTGGTGAGCGTGTTCACGCCATTGGAGGACGCAACGCTCCTGCACGTCGCGGCCGAGTACGCGCTGACTGACGTTGCGCGGGTGTTGCTGGATGCAGGCCTCGATGTGGATGGGCGGGCGGGGACGGATAGACACGGCTTGAACGGACAGACGCCCCTGTTTCACACCGTGAACTCCAACTGGAACGTGGCGCACCCTCTAATGCGATTGCTGCTGGAGCGGGGAGCACGTACCGATGTCCTGCTTACCGGGATCGTGTGGGGTAGAGGGCAGGACTGGGAGACAACGTTGTTCGATGTGACTCCCCTGTCGTATGCGCAGTGTGGACTCCTGCCGCAGTTTCACCGTCGGTCCACCGAGATCTTCCAGAACGTTGTCGAAATGCTGACGGCGGCCGGTCGTCCAGTACCACTGCTCGGGAACGTGCCCAACAAGTACAGTCGGGAATTCGCCATCGAACGATAGCCACACGACGCCCTGCCTGCTCGAGGAGCCGGCGCGGCGAATGTGAACTGGCAGTCCGTGGACAAAATCTCCCCGGCATTCGAACGGCGATGCATCCGGGCCGGGCGCACGGCCAAACCTCTCCACGCTATAAATCAAAGTGCCGCCCCGGCGCCTCGCCGCTCTCGATGCGCGGGCGGCTTTGTCCACGGACTGCTAGGGTGCCAGACTGACCCCGAACACCAGGAACGCACGGTCCTGGTCGGGATTGAAGATGTACGAGACGTTCATCGGCAGCGCGAACGACTCCGTAATCTGCAGGTCCTTGGCGGCCGTGATACCAAGGTTCACCACGGCAGCCCCGTCGGTCCCATAGAAGTCGCTTTCAGCGGTGACCATGCCCGCGTGCAGGCCGAGTTCCACGCCTTCGCCCGCCGGCAGGGGCAGGCCCGCCTCCACGTACATGGGCTTGTCGTCGTCGTTGATGAGACCGGCGAAGAGGGATAGTGGGAACGTCTCGGGCCCGGCAAAAGCCAATGAGAACTCCCATGTGTGGGCGCTCTTGTAGCTGAAGCCGTCGGCGCCAGGACCGGGGAAGTAGTAGTCGGTGGCCCCGACCGAGAAAGAAGCTCCGGAAGAGGTCGTGACCGTATAGGTGAACCAGAGGTCGTTTTCGTTTGCGGACGCGCCATCGGCGGAGATCGAGTAGGAGCCCCAGGCCCCGAACTCGAAGCCGCCCGCGCCCAGCGTCAGCGCGGGTTGCACCGACATCGATTCTCCAAAATCGAGACCACGCCAGACGTAGCGGCTGACGACATCGGCACCAATGGAGACGGATTGAGCGGCGGCACGGGACGGGAAGGGCGCGAGCGCGGCGAGAGTGCCCAGCGCGGCAAGGGCGAGAACGCGACGGTGCGTGGTGGGCAAATGCATGTGACAGATTCCTTTCCAGTCTGGAGCACAAGATCGCCCGCAAGAGGGCGGTCTTTCGTTGCAAGGGCGGTCATTCATTGAATCGGTGGCTCTACGTGGTTCCGTTGGCTTCCTGATCACGGGTTACGATTACCGTTGTGGTCAACGTCGAATCGGCGGCGCCGCGGTAGACGCCGCGGGTAGGGGGTACGTCTGCATAGTCCCTGCCGACGGCCACTCGCACGTGGCGGTGGTCGCCATGGCTGTCGTTGGTTGGATCCAGTCCGATCCATCCCAACCCGGGATACCAGCACTCCACCCAGGCATGACTTTCGCCGGGTGTCGAGAGGCCGGCATCGGGGCCGAGATAGCCCGACACATATCGACAGGGCACGCCCCAACCACGGAGTATGGACGCCATCACGTGTGCGTAGTCCTGACACACGCCGCGTCCCGTCTCCAGGATGCGGTCGATCGGGGAGTCCACCGCCGTGCTGCCGGGCGTATACTCGAAGATGTCGTACAGTCTGGCACAAAGTTCGACCGCGCTTTGCAGGGGATCGTCTCCCGGCCCGATCCCGTGCTCCTCGATAAACCGATCCAGGACCGCGGAGGGGCCCACATAGTGACTCGGCTGTAGCATCAACCACAACTCGGGGCTTCGAATCGACTTGCCGAGTTTCTGCCACGCGCCCGGCCCGAGGCGCGTGGGCAGCGATGGCATGGGACCCACCTCGACGGTGGAACGGCTCCGAATCGCAAGCCGCTCGTGTGCACCCGGGCGATCGAGGAAGTGTCCGTGATTTCCGAACGGACCAACGAAGTCGAACAGGGTGCCCGGCGGGTCCGTGTCGATTCCGAAGTCCAGCACCACCTGGCGGCGATCCTGAATAGGCCGCAAGTGCAGCGTCATCACGGAGGAATGAACCGCCGCGCTGTAGGTGAACTCGACCGAATGCTCTATGGTGTACCTGGCGATCACGACGGCAGCCCCTCCGAGACAGGGTAGTCCACGTATTCAGCAACAAGCAGGTCATGAAGCCTTCTCCCATCGCCGGCGAGTTGTGCGAAGAGCCGGTCGGCAATCCGGTTGTCGGCCGCCTCCGTCCGCTCTCCGTCCGGCACGAGTCCGGTCGCGGCCTCGACCGTGGCAGCCAGGCGGAGCGCCACCCTCCTCGGGGGGACGAGGGGGTGACGACTTCCGAGCGGGTCGATGCCCACGAGCATCTGCTCGATCCGTTGCACGGCAAAGCGGAGTGAGCGCGGCACTTCGGGGTCGCGGATCAGGAATTCTAGCACGATGTCGCGCTCGGCCGTCATGCCCTGTCGGCGGCAGTACAGTTCAAATGCGACGCACACGCGAAGCAGGTCGCTCCACGACAGGGACGGGTCCGCGCCGGCCGGGGCGCCGAGTTGATCCCAGGTGCACAGCAGATTCGTCTGGTGCTGGAAACGCTCGACGAATCGGCCCAATTGCATGAATCGCCAGGTGTTGTCTCTTGACATTGTCGCTTCCACGACCCCGGCGAGCAGCCGAAGCCGGTCGATCCCCTCGGAGACCAGTGTGGCCGGCCGCTTCTTCCAGGCGCCCGGAAAGTCGCAGTCCCGGATCCAGAGAAATCCGCGGTTGAGTGTGGTCCAGACCTCCAGCGGAAGCTGCGGGCGCAGTTGCGTGGCGTTCTCTCGGGCCATGCCCCAGCACGTGACCATCGAGTCAGGGTTGGTGTGGTCTTCGACGAGACTGCCGGCCAGTGTGTACGCGTCCGCCATCATGAACGCTTCTGCCTCGTCGACATCGGCCGGTGCCATCGGAGGCGACTGCCCCAGCGCACGGTAGATCACCTGCCACCCGAGGGCCAGTTCGTCGGCGGGGGAATCGACCAGACCGGTCAACTGGTACTTCAGGAGCCGCGCGGTGTGCTCGGTCCGCTCGATATAGCGGCCCATCCAGTACAAGTCTGCTGCGACCCGTGCCAGCATCAGCCGACCCTCGCTTCTCGCACCGTTGTCAGGACCGGAGGACCCAAAGGTCCTTGCAACCGCCGCCCTGGCTCGAATTGACTACAAGACTGCCCTCTCGCAACGCCACACGGCACAGGCCGCCCGGGACCACGTTCTGTCCATCAGCGCCGTGCAGGGTGAAAGGCCTCAGGTCCACATGGCGAGGCTGCAGCGAGCCATCGACGAAGCAGCCCGCCCTCGAGAGTGGCAGGACCGGCTGCGAGATGTAGTTCGTGGGATTGTCTCTGAGCCTGGTCGCAAACTCCTCCCGTTCGCGGGTAGTGGAATGGGGTCCGACCAACATGCCGTAGCCCCCGGACCCGCCGACCTCCTTGACCACGAGGTCCCGGAGATTGTCGAGGGTGAACGCGAGACCCTCGGGCTCACGGCACAGGTGAGTGTCGACATTCGCCAGAATGGGCTCTTCATTGAGGAAGTAGCGTATGATCCGCGGCAGATAGGCGTACACCGCCTTGTCGTCGGCAACTCCCGTTCCAGGGGCATTGGCCAGTACGACGTTGCCCGCACGGTATGCGTGAAAGAGCCCTGGGGCGCCGAGCACCGAGTCGCGACGGAACGTGACGGGATCGACGAAGTCGTCGTCGATACGCCGGTAGAGAACGTCGATCCGGCGCAGTCCGGACGCCGTCCGCGCGTAGAGGGTGGCGTTGTGGACGACCAGGTCGCGCCCTTCAACCAGATCGACGCCCATTTCACCGGCGAGGAAGGCGTGCTCGTAGTACGCCGAGTTGTATCGGCCCGGAGTGAGAATAGCCACGCGCGGTCGGGTCGTTGACGAACTCAGCGAGGCGAGTGTCGAGTAAAGGCGTCGCGGGTATTCGGCGACCTCACGGACCCCGTGTTCGCGATACAGCCCGGGGACCGAGCGCTTGGTAGCCGCGCGACAGGCGAGCATGTAGGACACGCCGGAGGGTACGCGGACGTTGTCCTCCAGCACCGCGAACCCGGTGTCCGTGCGCACGATGTCGGTTCCGCCGACCGCGACGTAGATGTCGTGAGGCACCTTCACACCCCGCATCTCGACGCGGTATTGCGGGCATCCCAGCACCAGATCGGCCGGGACCACCCCTTCGCGCAACGACCGGCCCTCGCTGTATATGTCGCGGAGGAAGAGGTTGATGGCCGTCAGGCGCTGTTTCAGTCCGGACTCGATGTGATCCCACTCCGCGGCCGTGATCAGGCGCGGCACGCAATCGATCGGGATGATGTGCTCCGAGACCTCGTCCGCCCCCAGCACGGTGAACGTGATCCCCTCATGCAGGAAGCGGCGGTAGACGCCCTCCTGCAGTTTGACCAACTCTTCCGCGGGGAACCGGTTCAGCGCCTCACTCAGGCGTTGGCAGGCGTCGCGGGGCCGGCCGTCGCCGCGAAACAACTCATCATGGAAGCGTGGGTCCAGCGCATAGTCCGCAAATGCGCCCGAACCGGCGACGACGGCGCTCTCACTGGCCGCGCCGCCGTCGCCGGCCCGGGACCCGGTATTCCCCATTGCAGGATCAGTCGGGGTCGCGGTAGTCGCCGCCATCATCGGGATCCGCCATCAGCACGAATTCGGGGTACGCATCGATCCCGAGTTCGGCCGCGTCCTGCCCGATCTCTTCCACGCTGCGGGAGACCCGGACGCCGATGGTCTTTTCGAGCAGCGTCCACAGGGCAAAAGAGACCGTGAAAACGAAGGCTCCGACCGCGGCCACGCCGATGAGCTGGTCCACGATGTCGCCCCCGGCGGCGATCGCCGTGGCCAGCGTGCCCCAGATGCCGGCAAACAGGTGCGCCGGTACCGCGCCGACCACGTCGTCGATCCTCTTCCGTTCCAGCAGCTTCAGGCCGGCGGTGCACACCAGGGCTCCGACCGCGCCGATGAAGATCGCCCAGCGGGCGTCATCGATGTTGGGGCCTGCCGTGATCGCCACGAGTCCCGCGATGGCCCCGTTCAGCCCTGCGAACAGGTCCGTCCGCCCCAGGATCGGCTTCGACACGATAATCGCGGTTACCACTCCGGCCGCCGCCGCGAGATTGGTGTTGACGAGCACGTTGCTCATCGCCACGGCGTCGGCGGCGCTTCCGAGCGCCAGTTGGGAGCCGCCGTTGAAGCCGAACCACCCCAGCCACAGGATAAAGACGCCGAGGGTGACGGCCGGGATGTTCGAGGGAGCGGTTACCTTGACCGAGCCGTCCTTGCGGAACTTGCCCCAGCGCGGGCCGACGACGATGGCCCCCGCCAACGCGGCCCATCCTCCCGTCGAGTGCACGATGGTCGATCCGGCGAAATCGGTGAACCCCATCGACCCGAGCCAACCGCCGCCCCAGGTCCAGGCCCCGATGACCGGATAGATGAAACCGGTGAGCACGGCGGTAAAGATGAAGAACGCCCACAGGTTGACCCGCTCGGCCAGGGCTCCCGAGACGATGGAGGCGGTCGTCGCCACGAAGACCATTTGGAAGAACCAGTCCGACGTTACGGCGTAGCCGTTCTCGACCACCGCTGCCGCAGCGCTCTCGTCGCCTCCCAGCAATGCGATTTCATCGGCGGAAGGTCCGTAGAACCAGTTCAGCGAGCCGATGACGGCGCCCACGTCGGTGTACATCAGGCCGTAGCCGATGATGTAGTACATGAGCCCCGCGATCGCGTAGAGTCCGATGTTCTTCAGGCAGATCACCGAAGCGTTCTTGGACCGTACCGACCCGGACTCCAGCATGGTGAAACCCGCACACATCCACATCACCAGCGCACCCCAAACGAGGAATGAGAAGGTGTTGAGGACGAAGGCGGTGTCCTGGACCGCAGCCTCCTGGGCCGAGGCGACGGCCGGCGCCAACAGCCCGGCGAGCGAGAGGATTCCAAACGTCACGGCAATGCCGCCAACCCTGGATCGGTGGCCGAGCATGCTCGGCGCGAACGTGCGAGGGATCATGGTCTGTCCATTCGTCGAGAGGAAGCGGGGGTGTCCTCGAAAGCACGGATCAATCATGGGAGTGCGGTCAAGGTATCGCCGGAACACGGTCGCGCAAGGGGTTGAAACAAGGCCTGAGCGCGCGCTGCGCTGTCCTTTTCTGACGTACTCGTGTCCGATTCTGTCCTGCGGGGTTTTCGGTGCGCGGACAGGAACGCGGGCCACCGGGATCGAGGCTCGCGAATGGTCCTCGGCCGACTCCCCACAGCCCGCCGCGTGCCGGATGGCATGGGGATGGGTGCGGCGTCGGATGTAGGGTCGAATCGCTACCCGGAGAAGCTCGCGCGCGCCTCGTCGGCCGTGGCGAAGACCTTGGTGAGCCGCACGAAGCCGCTGACCTCGAGAACTTCGCGGATGTGATCCGGCACGGCGCACAGCGCCAGCCCCCCGCCGGCTTCGTTGGTCTTCCTGATGGCGATCAGCAAGACGCGCAGTCCGGCACTGCTGATGTAGTTGAGCCCGCCGCAATCGACCACCAGGCTACTCACCCCGCGGTCGATAATCGCACTCAACTCCTCGTCGAAGTCCTTGGCATTCGCGGAATCGACTCGTCCGTCCACCACGGCGACGGCGGTGCTTCCGGAATAGCTGGTCTCCACATTCATGTTTGGTTCCTCCCGGCGCCTACAATGGCTGCACGAGGTTCAGGCGATTCCATCCGTCCACTCGCTCGTAGCGGAGTCCATGGACGAACGCCTTGGTGAGGTGGATGCCGAGGCCGCCCACGCGGCGATCTTCGGCGGGAAGTCCCAGATCGGGTTCCGGTGCGTCAAGCAGCGGGTTGAAGGGCCGTCCGTTGTCCTGCAATACCGCTTCCAGCTGCGCGTCCGTAAGGCGCAGCCCCACGGTGATGACGGGATTGGGCTCATTTTCGTCGAACGCATACGAAACCACATTGGTCAGAAGCTCGTCAAGGGCAAGCTGGAACTTGAAAACCAGTCCCATGGGCAATTCGTGGGCATTGGCGAAGCGCTCGAAACGCTCCACCGCACGCCGCGGCTCGTCCTGGCCGAGCCCCACTTCCATCTCGAGCTTGACGTCCACTTAGCGGTCCCCCCGCGAGAGATGCGTCATCCGGACTTCAATTCAACACGATCCTGAAAGATACCGAAAACCCGCTCACGCGCACTACCGTAGCCCTCTTCCAGGGCCTCGGGGCTGTCGTACTGGAGGGCGACCGCCAGCTTTTCGCGTAGCACGCCCGGTGCTTCATGAATCGTGATGCCTCCTTCGGAAGCCAGCCTCAACATGTCTCCGATGGCGCGTTGCATGCGCGTGGCGTCTGCCAGGGCCCGCAACTCTTCGGCGCTGATCGTGTTGGCGGCAGCCAGGGTTTCGAAACAGTCGAGGGTCTCTCCAGAGATGGTTTGGGGGAATGCGTGAGCATACCGCACGACAAGATACTGGGCAAGCAACCGCAGGTCCAGCAGTCCCCCCGGTCCATGAAGAAGGCCGAACGGATCGTCGCGGGGGTCCGTCGAGTGCAGCCTGCGCATCTCGGCGACGTCCTCGGCGAACTGTCCGGGATCCACAGGGCGGTGGAGAGCATCGCGAATGCCCCGTTCGACGGCCACCCGGACCTGTTCGTCGCCACAGACTACTCGTGACCTGACGAGCGCCATCAGGTCGCGCGTGCTCGTGGCGCCGGAGAGTCGCGTCCGGAGCCGGGACAGCGTGATCATCGGCGACGGGCCGACGATGTCGTGGCTGCTTCGCTCCCGGATGCGGTAGAGCGAACCGTGCCCGGCCTGGCGTTCCAGGGTGGAGAAGAGGCGGCTGGCAATCCGGTCGTAGAACCGGGCCCCGTCCAAATCACCGCGGGTGCCCATGGCGTTGCCGGCCGCCGGATAGTCCGCGACCAGTACGAGGTCAAGTGCCGAATCCCGCGTGAGTTCGCGGGCGCCCAGGTCACCGAAGGCGAGAACCGCGCAGCGTCCTCCGGCGACCGCGCCAGAGCGTTGCTCGGTTTCCGCAATCGCCATCTGCAGGACCGTATTCGCGGCGATGTCCACCAGATCGGAGCGGCACCGCAGCGCGTCCTCGGCCGTGACCAGGTTCTGGAGTGTCTGAACCCCTGCCTGGAAACGGTGTTCACGGGTCCACGTCTCCAACGCGGCCACGCGCTCACGAAAGTCGTCCACCCCGTCCAGCCTCTCGGCAAGAGCCTGGGCCAACGCTTCCTTGCCGGGCAGCGGAAGGAAGAAGGCAGGATCCAGGACCGCCTCGAGTATACGCGGGTTGAGACGCAGCGACTCTGCCAGTCGCGGTGCGCTGCCCATGACCACGGCGACCAGATTGAGCAGCCACGTGTTCGCCTTGACCATTGCGAAAAAGGACACGTCGGCCGGCAGGGCATGGAAGAACCGGTCGATCCTCGCCAGCGTCCGGTCAGGTTGCGGAGTGCGTCCCAGAGCGGCGATCAGTTCCGGCAGGACCGCTCTCACAGCGGCGCGCGCGCGGGTCGACGAGGTGGATGCGTGCCCCCCCTCGGCCCAGCCCCTGAAGACCTCCACAGCGTCCCGCGGCTTCCGGAAACCCTCTTCTCTCAACACCGGTTCCGGCCCGGCACCGCCGACGGGGCCGTCGAGGATGAGCTCCGCGACGTCTCGCTTCTTGTCGGGTGCCGTGAAGCGGGTCTGGAAGAGGCGGTGGACGCGCTCCATCGCTCGTTGTGCGACGGCGGTCAGCTCATCCCCCGATTGAAATCCTGCCAGACAGGCCACGTTGTCGACACCGCTTCCGGACGCAGGCAGTGCCCGGGTCGGCTGGTCGTTCACCATCTGAACGCGGTTCTCGAGTCGTCGCAGCGTCAGGTACGCATCGCGTAGTTCGGCCGCTTCGCGGGGGAGCACGAAATGCTCCCGTTCAATCGTGGCGAGCATGGACAGCACACCGGATCCTCTCAGTTGGCGGCTCCTCCCGCCATAGGCCAACTGGTGCATCAGGACGAAGAACTCGATCTCGCGGATCCCGCCGGGGCTGAGCGCCAGATCGAGTCCCCTGGCCCGGGGCGCGCCGCGGCGCCGGAACTGGTGAATCTGCCGGCTTATCGAGTGGATGTCCTCGACGGAGTCAAAGTCGAGCCCTTCTTCCCAGATGAACGGACGGAGCTCAGCCAGGAAGCCGCTCCCGGCCGTGGCGTCGCCGGCTACCGGGCGCGCGTTGATCAGCGTCCCGCGCTCCCACGTGCGCCCGGACCGCCGATAGTAATCGAGGGCGAACTGCCGCGTGACCGCGAGTGGCGTCGCCGGCGCGTCCGGCCGCAGGCGAAGGTCGGTCCTGAATACGTATCCGTCCCGCGTACGGGCCTGGAGAATGCGTGCCATGTCGCGGGTGACGCGAGCGAAGCAATCTTCCGGGGACCTCGTCCCCGTGTATTCCACGACATCCGGGTCGAACAGGGCGATCAGGGCGAGGTCCGCCGTGTAGCCCAGCTCCCTCGCACCGTGGCGGCCGGTCGCCAGCAGGAAATATCCCCACCGGCGTGCGCTCGCCGCTCCGTCCGGTTGCGCAAGTTCCCTACGCCGGACGCGATCGAGGAGCACGTGTTCCGTGGCGAGCCGAACGGCCCGGTCGGCCGTCTCGGACATGGTGGCGGAGCATTGGGTGATGTCCCAGATCCCGTAGCAATCGCAGGCGGCGACCAGCGTCGCAATGCGGCTTCTCTGTCGCCTCAGCAGCCGCATCAGCAGGTCGCGGTTCATCGTTGGATCGGCTGCGGAGAGCTCACCCAGGATTCCGTCCGCGAGCAGTTGCGCGTCCTGCCCGGTGAGCGCCTCGGCAAACTCCGTGTCCCGGAGCAGCAGGCGGGTCAGATAGGGGCTGTTGCCGAGGAGGAAGGAAAAGAAGGAACGACCTGGCTCGTCTTCAAGAACCTCCAGCAAACCGCCTCGATCGTCCCGGGCGGCCCGGTCCCGCAGTGCGGCCAGACCCGCGGCGGCGGCATCCGGCCGGTGCTCCCGCATCGCCCCGAACTCGGCGTTTTGGGTCGCTTCGGCGACCAGGGTGACGTCTTGCGGGTCCAGGATGGCCCCCCGGAGCATGTGCGGAAAGCTTGACGGAGCGTGAAAGGTCGGAAACAATAATGCTTTGCGGAAACCCCGACCGGTCGTCCAGCCTAATCTACCTGCCCTGTCGTATGGGGTCCATTGGTGCGGCGGATGCGGTAGGCAGACCGGTGCGCAGGGGTTAGACTATCGGAACGGTTATGGCGACCGTGCGGGACGGCTCGCGCATACGCATGGACTGGCTGTTCCCGCCAGCCACCCTGAACCTGAGCAGATGGCAAAAATTCTGGTCGTTGATGACGAGCCTGATCTGGAATTGCTGCTCCGCCAGAAATTCCGGCGCAAGGTGCGTAGCGGCGAGTTGACTCTGGTTTTCGCCCAAAACGGCGTCGAAGCGCTCGAAAAGCTGGAGGCCCACAGAGATGTCGACATGGTGCTGTCCGACATCAACATGCCCCAGATGGACGGACTCACGCTCCTGCATCAACTCAATCAGTTGAACTACGATCTCCGCGCGGTCATCGTGACCGCGTATGGAGACATGAAGAACATCCGGACCGCGATGAACCGGGGGGCGTTCGACTTCGTCACGAAGCCCCTGGACTTCAAGGACCTTGAGACCACGATCTCCAAGACGCTCGCGCATCTCAAGGTCATGAGGGACGCATTGCGGTCCCGGGACGAACTCGTCGCGCTCCGGCAGGAACTGGGCGTTGCGGCTCGAATGCAGGAGTCGATTCTGCCGACCCGGTTCCCGGAAGATCCGCGTTACGAGATTCATGCCTGGATGACGCCGGCCAAGGAGGTCGGCGGGGATTTCTACGACTTCTTCAAGCTGGAGGACGGGCGCATCGGGATCGTCATGGCCGACGTGTCGGGCAAGGGCGTGCCCGCGGCCCTTTTCATGATGGTCAGCCGCACCCTGATGAAGGGGACGGCGATCGGCGAGCAGGATCCGGCCAAGTGCCTTGCCGAAGTGAACCAGCTGCTGGTGGAGTCGAACGAGGAGTCCATGTTCGTCACGGTCTTCTATGCCAGCTTCGATCCCGTGACGGGCCGTCTCGACTACGCAAACGCGGGCCACAATCTCCCGTACATCCTGAAGCCCGGAGGGGGGGTCCAGCCGATCGACTGTGACTCGGGCCTGGTGCTCGCCGTGATGCCGGGCTTCGAGTTTCCCGGCGGATCCGTTCAGTTGGAGCCTGGTGAATCGGTCTTCTTCTATACGGACGGAATCACCGAGGCGATGGACAAGGACGGAGTCGAATTCGGCGACGACGAGCTTGCGAGGGTGCTGTCCGAGATCACGGAATCGAACGCGGCGACGATCAACCGGGAGACGGTCCAGGCAGTTCAGGAACACGCGGGGGGAGCCGCCCAGTCCGATGACATCACATGCCTTACTCTCCGTCACCTGAAGGATCCGCAATAGCCGTCACGGGCGGCTCACCGGCCCCGGTCCGGGCACTGGTGCCGGCGTGCGCACTCCTGCTGGGCATGGTTGCGGGAGCGTCCGCGCAGCAGCCCGAAACCGGCGGTAACGGGGTCTTCGCCGACTCCATCGTGTTCGGCCAGTCGGCCGCGCTGCGAGGCCCCGCGGGAGAACTCGGCAGGAACATGAACCTCGGGGTTCGCATCGCGTTTGAAGAGGCGAATCGGGAAGGGGGCGTGCACGGACGGTTGCTGAAGCTCATGCTCCGGGACGACCGCTATGAGCCGGAGGCGGCGATAGCGAACACCAGAGAGCTCATCGCGCACGGCATCTTCGCGCTGATCGGTGCGGTGGGCACGCCGACTTCCAGCCGGGCAGCGCCCATCGCCGAGGAGGCCAGGGTCCCGTATATCGGCGCCTTTACGGGCGCGGAACTGCTGAGGGGCGCCGACCAGCGCTACGTGGTCAACGTGCGCGCCTCGTACTATCAGGAAACGGATCAGATGGTCGAGCGTCTCACCCGGGACCTCGGATTCGAACGGATTGCCATTCTGTACCAGGACGACAGCTACGGTCTGGCCGGCTACACGGGCGTCCGGCAGGCCCTGAACAAGCGTCAGATGGGCCTCGTGGGCGAGGGCACCTATGTCCGCAACACAATGGCCGTCAAACGCGCGCTCCTGGACATCCGCGAGGATAATCCGCAGGCGGTGATCATCATAGGGGCCTACCGCCCGGCGGCGCAGTTCATCATGTGGGCCCGCAGGATCGGGATGCGTGCGGTCTTCGTGAACATTTCCTTCGTCGGCAGCAACGCGCTGCTCAACGAACTCGGACGGTCCGGGGACGGCGTCGTGGTAACCCAGGTCGTGCCCTTTCCGCGCGATACGTCGATCCCGGTCGTGGCGCAGTACCAGGCCGCCCTCCGTGAACTCGATCCGTCGGCCGAACCGGGATTCGTGTCGCTCGAGGGCTACCTGGCGGGGCGGCTCGTGGTGCAGGTTTTGCGCGAAATCGGGGAGTCGGGCGAGGGCCCGCCCACCCGGGAGGCCTTTCTGAGACGGCTCGAAGAGGCCGGCGCGATCGACCTGGGCGGCTTCACGGTCGAATACGGGCCGGGTGACAACCAGGGGTCCGACGCGGTGTTCCTGACCGTAATCCGCGAGGGCAGGTTCGTCTCCGTGAACGGACTCGCGCGATGAGTTCCTCCGGGATGAAAACGCTCGATCATCGAGTGCATTCCGCTTTCGAATGGATACTGGCGCGATTGCCCAGCCGCCTCGGCGACCGGGTGCGCGAGGCGAGCGGGGGCCGCTTCGGCATCGGAAGCCAGGTGGTCGTGGGGCTTGGAGGCGGGGTCGTGCTGACCATCGGCGCCATCGTGCTTGCGCTGATCCTGATGAGCGTCGTGAACTCCCAACAGAGCCAGGTGACGGAAGCGCACATGCCGGCCCTGGTGGCCGCATTCGAAGTCGCACAGCAGAGCACCGAGCTGGTGCGGGCGTCGCCGCGCCTTCTGGCGGCCACGAATCCGGAAGTCCTCGACGAAGTGATGATCGAAGTGAGCCGCCAGGAGCGCGAACTGAACGACCGGATTGCGCTGATCGCGGAGGCGGAGGGCGGGGAAGGGAATCAGGGGGAGATCGAGGCCATGGTCGAGCCGCTGGTCACCAGCCTGGTGGAGAGCATCGACCAGATCCACGAGTCGGTGCTTCGCCGTATGACCGCGCGGGAGCGGCTGGAGGAGCTCGAAACCCAGTTGGCTGACGCGGGCCAGGCGCTGCAACTCGTGCTCGAGCAGGAGATCGACGACCAGGAGTTCTTCATGTACACCGGCTTACGGGGCCTCAACGAAGCACCCGCTCCGGTGTCGCAGCGCAGAACGGAAGCCGAACTGGACCACTACCGGGGTCTCTTGAACTTCAAGGCGTATCAGAACGAGGCCGGAACACTGATCGCCCAGGCCATGACGGAAGACGACCCGGAGGTGCTGCTCGCAAACCGCGAAAGGGTGGAGACGGCGATCGGAGACGTCGAAGGCGCGCTTCCAAGAATCAGACCCCGAGTGCGCGCGGAACTGCAAGAACAGGTGGACGAGTTGAAGGACCTCTATCAGTCGTCCGAAGGTGTCTTCGAGACTCGAGGCCTCGAGCTTGTGGAAGATGGGCGTGCGGCCCAACTGGTCACGCGTAATCAGCAGACCACTGCCGAGCTCGTCAACCAGGTCCAAACGCTCGTGGGCGACGCCGAATCCTCGGCGCGGGACGCGGCGAATCGCTCGGGCACGCTGGTTCAGCTGGGTGTGTGGTTCCTGCTGATCGTCACCTTTCTCACGATCGCCGCGGCGTACGTGGCATGGAAGTTCTTCGGCGAGCGGCTGCTCGTCCGTATGGGTGCGCTGTCGAGCGCCACCCGCCGCATGTCCAAGGGAGACCTTGAAGTACAGGTGGAGATCGAGGGCAACGACGAACTGACGGACATGGCGGGCGCTCTGGAGGTATTCCGGCAGCACGCCGTCGAGGTACAGCGCCTGAATCTGGTCGAGAAGCTGGCCGACGAGGTTCAGGCCAAGAATGCGGAGTTGGAGGATACCCTGGATAACCTGCGGCGAACCCAGCAACAGGTGGTCAAGCAGGAGAAGCTCGCTTCGCTGGGAGCGTTGACTGCGGGCATCGCTCACGAAATCCGAAACCCTCTGAACTTCGTGAACAACTTCGCGGCGCTGTCCTCCGAACTCATCGAGGAGTTGAGGGAGGAGTTGAAGGCGGGAGACAACGGGGGCGGGGAGCTGGACCGCGAGTTCATCACCGAGATTCTCGACGATCTGGATACCAATGTCGTCAAGGTGAACGAACACGGCGCGCGGGCCAACAGGATCGTCGAGGGGATGCTTGCCCATTCCAGGGAGGAAGCGGGCGAGCTGGAGTCCGTCGAGATCAACGTCCTGGTTCAGGAGTACGCCAAACTCGCGTACCACGGCATCCGCGGGACCGATTCATCCTTCAATGTGGACATGGTGTACGAGTTCGATGCCAATGCGGGCGAGGTGGAGGCAATCGCCCGCGACCTCAGCCGGGTCTTCCTCAACATCGTCACGAACGCCTGCCACGCGACGCATGCGCGCAGAACCGGGGGCGAAGAGTCGGACTATCACCCCACAGTCACGGTCAGGACAGAGGGGCGAAACAAAGAGGTGTGTATCACCGTGCACGACAACGGTACCGGCATGCCGCAGCATGTCGTGGACAGGATCTTCGATCCGTTCTTCACGACGAAGTCGGGGACGCAGGGCACCGGGCTTGGACTCTCGATTTCCCATGAAATCATCCAGGAGCACGGAGGAAAGATCGAGGTCGATACC
The DNA here is from genome assembly GCA_028874905.1 of Gemmatimonadota bacterium. Classification (GTDB taxonomy): domain Bacteria; phylum Gemmatimonadota; class Gemmatimonadetes; order Longimicrobiales; family Gaopeijiaceae; genus Bin94. The sequence goes on along the minus strand of JAPPGZ010000107.1, from coordinate 132,648 downwards.
GTGCCGGGGGAGTTCACGGAGTTCAGGATAACGCTGCCGCGGAAGAACTACGCTTCCGTGCCCGGCTCCTGACGGCCCCCATTTGACCGCCGCCGCGCGGGCCCGTCTGGCCGCCTTTCGCCCAAGGAGGGCCGAGTTTCGCGATCTGGTCATGCTCGCGACGCCCGTGGCGGTCGTTCAAATGGGTCTCCTTTCACAGGGGCTGGTGGACACCGCAATGGTCGGCAGGGTAACGGCGGTCGAGTTGGGCGCCGTGACCCTTGGCAACGTCTATTTCTTCAGTGTGGCGGTGTTCGGCATGGGGCTTCTCTTCGCCCTGGATCCCATCGTCTCACAGGCCTTCGGGGCGGAGGACCACGACGAGATCGGGGCGTCCATTCAACGGGGACTCCTGCTGAGCGTTGGACTCGCCGCGGTGACCTCGGCATTACTCGCCCTTGCGGAACCGATATTCGTACTCCTTGAACAGCCACCGGAGGTGATTCCCGTCGCGGCCGGTTACACACACGCCCTGATTCCCGGAATGCTGCCGTTCTACGGGTTCATCGTCTTTCGTCAGACTCTGCAGGCCGTCGGCCGAGTCGCGCCGGTCGTCTGGACGATTGTCCTGGCGAATCTGCTCAACGCCGGAGCCAACTGGGTTCTGATTTACGGCAACCTCGGGGCGCCGGCGATGGGCGCCGTGGGCTCAGGGTGGGCGACAGCCGTCTCGAGGTGGTTCATGTGGCTGTGCGCACTCTTTCTCGGATGGCGTCTCCTGGCGCCGTACCTGCGGCGTATGCGGCGCGACGTGTTCCAATTGGAGCCGCTACGACGGATCGTACGCCTCGGCTCGCCGATCGGACTCCAGTTGTTCATGGAGTTCGGGGCCTTCGGAGCGATCGGCATAGCCATGGGCTGGCTGGGTACCCATGCAATCGCGGGGCACCAGATCGCGCTCAACCTTGCGGCATTCGCCTTCATGATCCCCCTGGGCATTTCTCAGGCCGCAGCTGTGCTGGTCGGCAGGGCGGTGGGCAATGAGAATCCGGAAGGGGCGCGGAGATCCGGCGGAGGTGCGATCCTGCTGTGCTGTATCGTCATGACGGCAACTGCCGTGATCTTCCTTGGTCTTCCGGGGCTGCTGGCCGAACAGTTCACCACCGACGCGACCGTGGCCGCCGTAGCCGCGGCGCTCATCCCCGTTGCCGGAATGTTCCAGCTGTTCGATGGATTGCAAGTCGTGTGTACGGGCGCGCTGCGCGGAGTCGCCGACACACTGCGGCCGATGGTCTACAATGTGCTGGGCTTCTGGCTTTTCGGCATTCCGTTGAGCCTGTGGCTCGGATTCGGCCGCGATATGGGTCCGGTGGGGCTGTGGTGGGGTCTTGCGGCCGGGCTGGGTGCGGTGTCGGTACTGCTCCTGTGGCGGCTATGGATCAGGTTCCACGGGCCGCTGGTTCGCCTTCACGTCGCACACGGGATGTCCTCCCAAATCCAGCTGGATACTTAGCCAGATCAGCTAGAATTCGCCTACGAATCCGATCTCGGTTTCGAGTTCGTAGCCCGTCTCGCGGAAGACTGTCGAGCGGGCAAGTTCAATCAAAGCCAGGACCTCGGTTGCCGTTGCACCCCCGAGGTTGACGATGATGTTCGCGTGCTTGTGGAAGATCTCGGCTGCCCCGTGGACATGGCCCTTGAGCCCACATTCGTCGATCAGACGGCCTGCTCCGATCCCGTCGACCTTCTTGAAAATCGATCCGACGCAGGGGTACAGCCACAGATCCGGGTGCCTTTCGTCGCGCCACGCGAGGTTCTCTCGCATCACGCGCCTCAGTTCCGTAGTCGGGGTCGGCTCAAGCTTGAGAGACACGTCGAGAACGAGGTCGCCGGTATCGTGGATGACGCTGTAGTCGTATCCGAACCGGAAGTACTCGGTGCCGACAGTGCGTATCTCGTTTCGGGGCGTGAGAATGGTCGCCCCCTCCATGACCTCATCCCAGAAGACCGTGCGCTCGCGCTCGGGCGCGGGCGAAAGGAAGTGCAGATTCTGCCAAACAGCGCCGCCGACGGTGCTGGGAATGCCCACGAAATGGTGAATGCCGCCCAGCCCCCTCGCCACGGTTGCGTTGATCAGATCGGGGAAGGTATCGAGCCCGGCTCCGGCCGTGACCCTGCCACCCGGACCAAAGGTCACGTTGGAGATGTCGCACCTTACGACCACCCCTCGAAACCCGTGATCACCGACGAGGATGTTCGCACCTCGCCCCAGGACGAAACAGGGGATGCCCATCTCGCGGGCCGTCGACACCGCCAGGCACAGCTCGTCGGCCGAGCGGGCCCGGTAGAAGAGATCCGCAGGGCCACCGATCCCGAAAGTGGTAAGAGGCGCCAGCGGCACTGTGCGGCGAACCCGCTCGGGGTCCACGGCAAACCGGAACCGTTCGAGAATCTGGGAATCCGTGAGCAGTGCCAAGGTTCGATTGCCCGGCTGCGAGGTGGTCACTTGGGCGATGTAGAAGTTTCGCCCCTGACAGCCACGCCGGGCAACATCGGCTGCGTGTCCGATTCCGCACACCTCCGTCCCGCTTCCGGTCGCCGGATGGCTTGCCATGGAACGCCGGCAGGTTCGGTAAGATCGGTTTTTGCAATCACATACGGCCCTCAGTCCAATGGTGGCATGCTTCTTCCATTTGACAACCCCGAACCGATGCGTGGCTCCGGCCGGGGTGTCCGGGTTGTGAGGCTGTGTTGTGGGGGTAGACGCACCCGGTCGGAGCCGGACCCGGCCGCGCGATGCGGAGGCTGGCGGTCGGCCGGGAAACTCGACGCCGGCCCACGGCGTATCATGTATCAGGCGGGGAACCGACTGCCGTCCTCGAGGTTGGGAACGGAATACACATGATTCACGAGCGCCGCGAAGGACAAGCGCCCACGACGCCCCTGATCAGGCTATCGTCGCTCAGCAAGGTATTCCATACGGATGAGGTCGAGACCCACGCACTCTCGAACATCACCCTGGGAATCGAACGCGGCGAGTTCGTATCGATCGCGGGACCGTCCGGCTGCGGCAAGACCACGCTACTGTCGATCCTCGGTCTGCTGGACTCTCCCACGGGCGGAACCTATGTCCTCGACGGCGAACCTGTGGAGCGGTTGTCGGCCGCGCAGAGGGCGAGAATCCGGAACCAGTCGATCGGGTTCATCTTCCAGGCGTTCAACCTCATTGGCGATCTGACCGTTTTCGAGAACGTCGAACTGCCCCTGGGCTATCGGGGAATGCCGGGCCGGGAACGGGCGCGCAGGATTCGAAAATCGCTGGAACGCGTGGGAATGGCGCACAGAATCAATCACTACCCGTCGCAGCTTTCCGGGGGTCAGCAACAGCGGGTCGCCGTCGCCCGCGCCATTGTCGGGAAGCCGCTGATTCTGCTGGCCGATGAACCGACCGGAAACCTGGACTCGAGAAACGGACAGGCCGTGATGCACCTCCTTCATGAGCTTCACGACGAGGGGGCGACGATCTGCATGGTCACCCATGATCCGCGCTACGCCCATTCGGCCGACCGGACCGTCCATCTGTTCGACGGCCAGGTCGTGGACGAAGGAGACAGCCGGGGCGCCCATCAGCTCGAGCAAAGCGGCTTCGACATCTGATCGGTCATGGCGGCTGGACCGCGGTGCCACGGCGGCCCGTCCGACCGTTGTCGGTGCAAACAGGCGACGCTCCGGCTTACCTTATCCGTGCAGCCATCCTCCGGCTGCCAGGGGCCAACCCGTCCGAAGGACTGCGTAGCGAATGTCTGTTGCGGAGAGAAAAATCCGAGTGCTGGTGGCCAAGCCCGGCCTGGATGGACACGACCGCGGCGCCAAGGTCATTGCGGCCGCGTTCCGCGATGCGGGCTTCGAAGTCATCTATACGGGCTTGCATCAGACGCCGGAGATGGTTGTCGCCGCTGCGGTCCAGGAAGACGTGGACGTAGTGGCAATGTCCGTGCTGTCGGGGGCGCACATGACGCTCTTTCCGCGGGTCCGGAAGCTGCTTGACCAGGAAGGCCTGGACCATGTGCTCCTGACCGGTGGCGGGATCATCCCCCGCGAAGATGCGGTCTCCCTGGCGCAAATGGGCGTGGGGCGCGTGTTCGGCCCCGGGACGGCGACTAGCGACGCGATCGACTATATCCGGGGATGGTTCGCCGAGAACGTGGATCCATACTAGTGGAAGCGCCGGGGCCGGCGACCGGGCGGGGAGCAGCCATGAGCGGATCGGGCCGGCTGGCAAGCCTCAGCGCGGAACTCGAGGAACTCCGACGTCGTCTCAGGCTTGGTGGCGGGACCGAGAAGATCCGCCGGCAACGCGACAAGGGGAAGCTGACGGCGAGAGATCGTCTCCATCTTCTGCTCGATCCCGGCGAGACCTGGTTCGAGGTGGGGCTGCTCGTCGCCCACGACCGCTACGACGGGAATGCACCCGGCGCCGGTGTGGTGACGGGTGTGGGGATCGTGGAGGGAAGGGAGGTGGTGGTGGTCGCCAACGACGCAACCGTGAAAGCGGGCTCGTGGTGGCCGGAGACCATCAGGAAGATTTTGCGGGCCCAGGAAATCGCCATGCGCTGCCGAATCCCGATCATCTACCTGGTCGATTCGGCGGGGGTCAATCTGCCTTATCAGGGAGGCGTTTTTCCCGGACAGTACGGAGCGGCGAGGATCTTCTACTACAACTCGATCATGCGCCGGTATCTGAAGATCCCGCAGTTCGCGGCGGTGATGGGCCCCTGCATTGCGGGGGGTGCGTACCTGCCCGCCCTGTCCGACGTCATCCTGATGGTCGACGGCACCAGCTTCATGGGCCTTGGTGGGCCGAACCTAGTAATGGGAGCGACCGGTCAGTCCGTCGGTCGCGAGGAACTGGGTGGCGCAGCCGTCCATACCGGCGTAAGCGGAGTCGCGCACTATCGCGTGGAAGACGACGAAGCGTGCATCGCGCGGCTCAGGGAACTCGTGGCGGCACTGCCGGCCGGAGAGGGGCAGCGCAGTCCCGCAGCGACTTCGGAGAGCCCCGCGCGTCCGGCCGAGGAGCTGTACCGACTGCTGCCCGACGATCACAGGCAGCCTTACGAGATGGTTGCCTTCCTGGAGGTGTTGCTCGACGAGGGGGGACTGTCGGAATTCCAGCCCGAATATGCGGCCGAGTTGATTTGTGGAACGGGTTCCGTGTCGGGGTGCGGGGTCGGCGTCATCGCCAACCGTCGCGGCATGATCCGGGACGGTCGCGATGGACCCGCCCGTTTCGGTGGAATCGTGTACTCCGAGTCGGCGGAAAAGGCCGCCTATTTCATCGATACGATGAACCGGCACGGCACGCCCATCATCTTTGTCCAGGACGTTTCCGGGTTCATGGTGGGGGTCGATGCCGAACACAGCGGGATCATTCGTGCCGGGGCCCGGTTCGTGGAGGCAATGGCTACCGCGTTGGTGCCCAAGATCGTCCTGACGCTCAATCACGCCTCGGGTGCCGGGTACTATGCCATGGCGGGACAGGGATTCGACCCCGACTTCATCCTTACGCTCCCGACCGGACGCATGGGGGTCATGGAGGGAGAAAGTGCGGTCATCGCGCTCTTCGGGGCCGAGCTGGAGCGCCTCAAGGCCGAGGGGAAGACGCCCGAGGAGGACCTGACGGCGCGGATGGACGCCGTGCGGGCCGAATACGACCGCCAGCTGGACGCGACGTACGCGGCTGCAAGGGGGTTTGTGGACGCGGTCGTGCTGCCCGAGGAGATGCGGGAGGCCGTAGCCCTTTTGTTGCGGGCGGTGCGCGGCAACTCGGGACCGCATCTGGGGCCATTCGTGCTGCCGCCGGGACTGGACGGCAGGCGCTTGTGAGCATCGTGCGCAATCTGCGATCCACCCGATCCACCGGGACCGTGCGGATCGCGAGTGGCCAGGGCTTCTGGGGAGACGACCTCGACGCGCCGGTACGTCAAGTTCAGGGTGGCCGGATCGACTATCTCATGCTGGACTACCTCGCCGAGGTCACGATGTCGATCATGCGGAAGCAGCAACTGAGAGATCCGGCCGCCGGGTACGCGCGCGACTTCGTGCCCCTGATGGAGAGGATCTTCGGCGACTGCGTGGAGCGCGGTATTCGCGTGGTGACCAACGCCGGCGGCGTGAACCCGGCCGAATGTGCAAGGGCGGTTGCGGAGGCGGGACGCCGGGCCGGTGCAGGGGGACGGGCCCGCATCGGCGTCGTCACCGGCGACGACCTCATGGACCGGCTCGACGACCTCATCGCGGCCGGGCACCCCCTGTCACACCTGGAGAGCGGGGAACCCCTCGAATCGGTTCGCAGCCTGGTTCGCAGCGCCAACGTCTATCTGGGCGCACGGCCGATCGTGGAGGCACTGGGCCGCGGAGCCCTCATCGTCGTCACCGGCCGGTCCACCGATACGGCCCTTACGTACGCGCCCATGGTTTGGGAACTCGGCTGGTCCTGGGACGCCTGGGACCTCCTCGCAAGCGGCGTCGTGGCGGGGCACATCAACGAATGCGGCGCCCAGGCCAGCGGCGGCAACTGCTCTGCCGACTGGTGGGAGATCCCCGATCTTGCCCGGGTGGGCTTCCCGATCATCGAGGCCGGGGCCGACGGAAGCTTCGTGGTCACCAAGCACCCCGAATCAGGGGGCGTCGTGACCCTGCGGACCGTAAAGGAACAGCTCCTCTATGAAATGGGTGACCCCACGAGCTACATAACCCCCGACGTCACCGCGGATTTCACCACAATAGGCCTTGCCCCCGAAGGGGCTGACCGGATCAGGGTGCATGGGATTCGCGGCGGGCCCCCGACACCCTTCCTCAAGGTCTCGGTCGCGTACGCCGCGGGCTACAAGGCGGTGGGAACCCTCGTCTATGCCTGGCCCGACGCGGCCGCCAAGGCCCGGTCCGCCGCCAGAATCCTGCGCGAGCGCCTGGACCGCCTGGGCCTGGCCTTCGAAAGAGTGCTGGTCGAACTTGTAGGATGGGATGCCACCCACGGACACCTGGCGGGGGAGCCGTCGCCGGATCTGCCCGAGGTCCAGCTCCGTGTCGGTGTCCGAGGGCCTGACCGCGCCGCGATCGAGCGCTTTACCCGCGAGATCGCCCCGCTGGTTCTGACAGGTCCCCCTGCGGTTACGGGCTTTGCAGGCGGAAGGCCCAGGGTCCAGGAGATCGTTGCCTATTGGCCTGCGCTTGTCGACCGGACCGTTGTGGAACCGCATCTCGACGTGGACGTTGTCGAGGTATGAGGGAGGAGGAGCACCGCGTGATTGCTTTTCTGCGCGTATTGCGGACCGATTCCCGGGAGGGTGCCGACATTGCCTAGGATACCGTTGCTGGAGTTGGCTCACGCCCGGTCCGGAGACAAAGGGGACACCGCCAACATCGGACTGATCGCTTACGATCCGGTGGACTATCCCCTGATCCTGGAACAGGTTACGGCGGAACGCGTGAAGCAGCACTTCGGCAGTCTGGTACAAGGGGCCGTAGAGCGTTTCGAACTCGACAATCTTTGCGCGGTGAACTTCCTGCTCCATGGCGCCCTGGACGGGGGCGGTACCGTCTCCCTGATGACCGACGCGCAGGGGAAGGTGTTCAGTACGGCCCTGCTGCGCATGGAGATCGAGGTCGCGGAAGAGGTGGCCATGCGCGTGGCCGGACGCGGCCGCCATCCCGGACGGGGAACGGGGAGCGCGTCATGAGCCGGCCCCCGGGGAGCCCGTCCGTGTCGCGGGAGTCGGCCGCCGGTGTAGCTACGTTGAAGCTACGTCGTGAACACAAGAGGAATGCGCTGAACGCGGCGCTGGTCGGCGAGTTGCGCGCAGCGCTCGCGGAGGCGGACAGGGACGTGGCGGTCCGCGTGATCGCGATCCAGGGTGCAGGGACCGACTTCTGCGCCGGTGCCGATCTCGACGAGATCGCCGCTTCTCAGGGCCGGGGGCTCGAAGCGGGTTTGGCCGATGCACAACATCTCGGAGCGCTGTTCCGCGAAATACGGCAAGCGGCGAAGCCCGTGGTGGCGATCGTGCACGGACGGGCTCTGGGTGGCGGATGCGGGCTCGCGACCGCGTGCGACCTGGTTCTGGCCAGCGAGACGGCCACCTTCGGGTATCCGGAAGTCCATCTTGGCTTCGTTCCGGCGCTGGTGATGGCCATGCTGAGAAGGAAGGTGGGCGAATCGGCGGCGTTCGAGCTGGCCGTGCGGGGCCACCGGATCGATGCGACGGAGGCGGCCTCGATCGGTCTGATCACGCGCGTGATTCCCGAAGAGGGTTTTGAACCGGCAGTGGACCGGTACCTCCGGGACCTGGCCCGGCGTCCCCCTGGAGCGGTCGCGCTCACGAAGCGCCTGTTCTACGATATCGAGGGCGCTGACTTTGCCGACGCGATCGCCCGGGGCGCAGAGGTGAACGCCGCCGCGCGGCTGAGCGACGAATGCCGCGATGGCGTGCGCCGATTCCTGGGCAAGAAGGGGGACTGAGGGACCGCCGATGTTTCGTCCGTCCAGCTACAAATCCACGGAGCCGGACCGCTTCCTGCCGTGGAAGGTCAGAGCTCTCGTGATCGGAGCCGGGTTGGCGTTCGTCGGCATGGGCTTTGACCTGGGCTGGCTCATCTGGTCCGGAATCGGGGTTTTGGCTCTGGGGTTGTTGCTTCGCTTCCTGCCCGAGCGGGACGACTCCTGACCCCGGGCACCGAGATGCCGTCCCATCCGGCCATTCCCGTGCCCGCTGCGCGCCGCCTTGTTGCCGGGCATGGCAGCAGACGACCGCCGCTCCCTGGCACGCTCAGCCCGCGCCACGTTGCGGGCGAAATTCGGGTTCGACGGGTTCAGGCCGGGGCAGGAGCGCCTGATCGTCAGCGTCCTGTCGGGGCACGACACGCTCGGGGTACTCCCAACGGGAGGTGGGAAGACCCTCTGCTACCAGCTCCCCGCCTTCATGTCGGACGGTCTGGTGCTGGTGGTCAGTCCACTCATCTCCCTGATGAAGGACCAGGTAGATCGCGCACGCCGCATCGGGCTGCGAGCGGCATCGCTTACCTCCCAGGATTCGAAGGACGCGCAGCAACGCCACGAGCGACGGCTCCGGCAGGGCCGGCTGGATCTGCTGTTCTGCTCGCCCGAGCGCTTGGAGGCGAAGCGCCTTCGGGACATACTGCGCCGCGCGCGGGTCTCACTGATCACCGTCGATGAAGCCCACTGCATCTCGGAATGGGGTCACGAGTTTCGCCCTGCATTCCGCCGCATGCTGCCGCTCCGCGAGATCGTTGCGGCCCCGGTGCTGGCGGTAACCGCCACCGCGACGCCGGCCGTCCGGGACGACATCGTGCGGGTACTCGGCATGGACGATCCCGTGAGGGTCGTCACGTCCTTCGACCGGCCCAACATCCGCTGGATGGTGTCGAGACGGAAACCCGGTTCCGAGCGGATCCGTGCCATGGTCCAACTGGTCCGGCGTGCCCCGCCGGAATGCACCGGGCGGGCACTGATCGTCTATGCGCCCACGCGCCGCCTGGTGGTGAGCGTGCGCAGGGCTCTCGCCAGCCGGGGCGTGATCGGAGATGCATATCACGCAGCGCTTCCCGGCGAGGAGCGCCAGGCCGTCCAGGAGCGCTTCATGTCTCGAGCTTCCAACGTCGTCGTGGCGACCTGTGCGTTCGGCATGGGGATCGACCGCGGGGATGTCTGGGCCGTCTTTCACTACGCCTTCCCGGGCTCGCTTGAGAGCTACTATCAGGAGGCTGGACGCGCCGGACGCGACGGCACCGACTCCCTGGCGCTGGGCTTCGTGCATCGGCACGACTGGCGTGTTCCGGAAGCGTTTCTGGAGCGTGCCTACCCCAGGCCGCGCGAGGTTCTGGCGCTTCTGCGGAAGCTCCGGGCGTCCGAGCAGGTGAAGCCGGGTGCGCCGGCGCCCGGGGTCCCGGTCCCGAACGCCGGCAACGTACCGCTCTTCAAGTGGCTCATGCGCTGCGGTGCCCTTCGGCTCGACCCATTGCTGGCCGAGTGGGTGGACAACTGGCCGGACGGTGAGGCGGAACGCCCGCCCGGCGTCCAGGGACGTGCCATCGCCCTGACCGGTAGCGCTCCCGACCTCGGGCCGCTCGTGGCCGCGCGCCGTCAGGCCGTGGACCGATTGCGTGCCATGAAGAACTACTGCGGACGCCGGGGATGCCGAAGAATGGCGCTTTTGCGTTACCTTGGAGAGGTGCCCGGCTGGCGGTCATGCGGCTCGTGCGACAGATGCGAGCGCCGCTGGGGTCTTCGGTCCTGAAGATCGACCAGCCCGAAAACAGCTCTTTTTCCTTGTTCGATGTTCCCATATCTGGATCGCGGTCACATCAATCTCCAGGCCGACGTGCGCCGTTTTGCGCTCGAGGCCATCGCGCCGGTGGCACGGGAGCTTGACGAAACCGGGCGCTTTCCCTGGGACAACGTCAGGGCCATGGCCGAGCGCGGCTGGCTCGGTGTGCCCGTGCCGCGCGAGTTGTCCGGGATGGGACTCGATTATCTCAGCTATGTCCTGGTCGTCGAGGAGCTCGCCCGCCACGACGCGAGTCACGCGATCACGGTCTCTGCGCACACGACCCTGGGCACGTCGCCGATTCTCGCGTTCGGGTCGGATGCCCAGAAAGAGCGATTCATACCGCTATTGGCCTCCGGGCAGGTACTGGGCGGCTTTGGCCTCACCGAGCCCGGCGCCGGCTCGGACGCCTCCGGCACGCGAACAAGAGCGGTCGTGAGGGACGGCGGCTACAGCATCACGGGCAGCAAGATCTTCATCACGCATGCGGGCGTGGGCGAAGTCTTCGTCGTGACCGCCGTGACGACACCGGGTGAGGGTCATCGCGGAATCACCAGCTTCATCGTGTGCAAGCCGACCATCGATCTGGACGAGACCGCGCGAGTCGGCGTGGGACACCGTCCCGAATTGCCCTATGCGGACGGGGTGACTTCGGGAGCTCGGGAAGACAAGCTGGGGTGGCGGGCTTCGGACACCCGCGAACTCCACTTTCAGGACACCTGGGTCAGCGAGGACCAGAGGCTGGGAACGGAGGGCGAAGGCTTCACGAACTTCATGCGTACGCTGGATGCGGGCCGCATCGGCATCGCTGCGCTCTCGCTCGGCATCGCACAGGGAGCCCTGGACGAGGCAGTGCGTTACACCAGCCGCAGGCGCCAGTTCAGGCGGCCCGTGTGGGACTTCCAGGACATCCGGTTCTCGCTGGCCGAACTTGCAGCTGCGATTCAAGGTGCCCGGCACCTGACCTATCATGCGGCCTGGCTGAAAGGACAGCGCCTCCCCTTCGCGAAGGAGGCGGCAATGGCAAAGCTCACCGCATCCGAGTTGGCGGCGAAGTCGGCTCGGACCGCGGTTCAGGCGCTCGGTGGCGCGGGCTACACCGCGGACTACCCGGTCGAGCGAATGATGCGCGATGCGAAGGCCTGCGAGATCGGCGAGGGCACCAGCGAAATCCAGAAAACCGTAATCGCCCGGCATCTTGCGCGGGAGTACGCCTCATGATGCGTCCGGCAGGTTCGGGCCCATGGGCATTCTCGCCAGGGCCGCGACGATTTCATGATCCGTGGTTCGGAGGCGTTTCTGCCGAGCCCGGTCGCCGGTTTGCGTACCACGCCCAACCGTGGCGGGTACGTGGCCGGGACGGGCCGGACAGGCGTTGGCCGATCGCGGGTACACCTTGGGAGAGACCAATTGAAAAGAGAAATCCTGATCAGCACCTCGGACGAGGAGTCCTGGGTCGCGATCACCGAAAACGGGGCACTTGCCGAACTCATGTTCGACCGGCCGGACCAGGGCCGGCTCGTCGGTGACATTTTTCTCGGCCGTGTCGAGTCGGTACTGCCCGGCATCCAGGCAGCTTTTGTAAACATCGGCGAGGAGAAGGCGGCGTTCCTGCACGCGGCCGACCTGGCAAGATCCTCTGAAAACGGCGGGCACGGCGACGGAGGCGTGCGGCGGGCACGGGGACGGGACCGCAGTTCGCCTCCCATCCAGGAGGTTCTGACCAAGGGCCAGATCGTCGTGGTCAAGGTGACCAAGGAGGCGATCTCGACAAAGGGGCCCCGGGTCACGACCGAGATCTCCCTGCCCGGGCGCTTCCTTGTCTACATGCCCGAGACCGATCATGTGGGCGTGAGCCGCAAGATCGAACACCGCCGTGAACGCGGCCGGCTCCGTGGCATGGCCAAGGCTGTCGTCGAGGAAGGATCGGGCGGAGTGATCGTGCGTACTGCCGGTGAGGAGCTGACACAGGAGCGTCTGGAGAAGGAGTATCGCCACCTCCGCAAGCAGTGGCGCTCGATCCGGAAGAAGGCGGACCGGTCCGACGCCCCCGCGCTGCTCCACGCAGAGGCAAAGCTGATCTCCGGGGTAATCCGAGACCTCTTCACCAATCGTTTCGACGGGGTCACGGTGGACAACCGGGACGTCTACCGGCAGATCGTCCAGTACGTCCGGACCTTCGATCCCGATCTTCTCGATCGAGTCCACTACTACGCGGGCGACGTACCCCTCTTCGATCACGCAGGTGTGGAGGCGGACATTCAACGCGCCTTCCACAGAAAGGTCGAACTCCCCTCCGGCGGACACGTGATCATCGAGCAGACCGAAGCGCTGGTGTCCGTGGACGTCAACACCGGACGGTTCACCGGCAGGAAGAAGAAGGACCCGGAGCAGACGATTCTGAAGACCAATCTGGACGCCGCTCGCGAGATCGCGGCGCAACTCCGCCTGCGCGACATCGGCGGCATTATCGTCATTGACTTCATCGACATGGAGTCGCAGGAGAACCGGGGCCGGGTCCTGCAGGAACTCCGAACCTGCCTGGGACGGGATCGCGCACGCACTCGCACGTGGGAAGTGTCGGACCTCGGGCTGATCGAGATGACCCGGCAACGTGTCCGCCCATCGCTTCTGCAGTCGCTCACCGAACCCTGCGCGGCGTGCAGCGGCAGCGGACGCGTGTGGACACCCACCTCGGTCGTCAGGGAGATCGAACGTTGCGTGAGGAGGGCCGCCGCTGCCGGTGAGAAGCAGGACATCCAGGTACGGGTCCATCCGGAGGTCGCCCTGCAGGTCATGGAGTTCGAGCCGCAGTTCCTGCAGAGGCTCAGGCGGCGAACCCGGTTGCGGCTGGACCTGCGGGACGACCCGCTCATGCGCCATGACGAGTTCCGGCTCCTTGCCGGGCGCGCCCGGTCGGATGTGACGGCGAAGTACAAGGCAGCGTAGCCTGCTTGCTCGTTGTCGGCCCGGAGGTCGCGGCGCCCGAAGCGTTCGCAGGCGGACGGTTGACCTTGGGGGTCCGTCTAAACAGCTTTAAAGGCTGCCCCGCTTCTGCCAGGCAGTTCTCGTCAATAACCAACCAACGATGGACGCTCCAATGTTCGCTGTATTCAGAACGGGCGGCAAACAGTTTCGTGCCGAACCCGGTGCAACCCTGCTGATCCCCACGCTGGACGCAGAGCCGGGGACGACGGTGACCTTCGAGGAGGTGCTGTTGGCGTCAGAGGGAGGCGAGGAGGGAGACGTCTCGGTGGGGGCGCCTCTGTTGGAGGGCGCGACAGTGACCGCGGAGGTGGTGGCCCACGACCGCACGAAGAAGATCACGGTGTTCAAGCGCAAGCGTCGCAAGGGGTACCGGCGGAAGCAGGGACACCGTCAGGGCTTCACCGTCGTGCGCGTGGCAGACATCGCCGTATAGGAGGATCCTATGGCTCACAAGAAAGGCGTCGGGTCGTCCCGCAACGGACGCGACAGCAACCCAAAACGTCTGGGCGTAAAGCGTTACGCGGGTGAGCGAGTGTTGGCGGGAAACATCCTGGTCCGTCAGCGCGGCACGCGCTTCCACCCTGGCAACAACGTAGGCAGAGGAAGGGACGACACCCTGTTCGCCAAGGCGGACGGGGTCGTGAAGTTCGAGAATCTCCGTCGCCGCCGGGTCGTTTCGGTCTACGACGACGCTCGCCAATAGGCGTTGCGCACACGACTCGCGCAGAACGTCCAGTGGGTCCCGAAGAGAAAACGCTTGCGGTTTTCCGATTGATGTATTAAAGTGGTTTCCCCGAGGCGGCGGAGCCGGGCCGAAAGGAACGGAGCCGAGGCACCGGGGAGGGCCCCGAAAAGGCCGTCGCAGGGGGGAAACCCCCGGCAGATGGAACCGGGCGAGGCCCAAAGCGCCGAGAGCGCCGGAAACGGGGTTCGAGGCGGGCGCGATCTCGGGTTCGGCGGAGATCGCGACGGCTGCGGGGTCGCTGGAAGCAGCCGGAGTCCCTGGGAACGGGGGACGGCCTGGATGGCGGAAACGCCGGAAGGGTGAAGAGACGGAGAACCGGCCGTCGCACATGACGGCGCCGAAACGGAAATCTCTGGACTCGCCAGCGAACGAAGCCCCCGAGCGGGTAGTGTGCTGCCCGCCGGGGGCTTCCTTTATTCGGCGGGTTCGTCCGAGATGAGCTGCCGGGTCCGCGCGGATGCGATCACCTTCCAGATCAGATCGCGCACCAGTTCCTCGTCCAGCCCCGATTCCCTTGCCAGAACGGCGGCCCGCCGCACCACCGCCGCCTCTCGTTGCGGGTCGGTAACAGGCAGTCCCGTGCGCTTCTTCAGTTCGCCGATCCGGGTCACTAGATCACGCCGCCGGGCGAGGACCTCGATCAGCCGTCGATCGCATTGCAGGACGGCATCGCGCAACCGTGCCATCTCGTCGCTCCTGGCCCCGGCAGGACTGCCGCGGGAAGTGTCGTGCCCCGAACGCGCGTCTTCGCTAGACATTCACGTACCGGTTGACATGCTCCGGGTCCTGTGCCTTGCCGAGCAGACTGACGATCAGCAGGACGGGAACGTGGACCACCAGGCCCAGGATGCCCTCGTGCATCCCGAACGGCTTGAGTTCCGGAAACCGGAAGAAGAATACGGACACCGCCGAACCGGCCACCAGTCCCCATACGACGCCGGTGGTGGTGGCTCTCTTCCAGTACATGGCGGAGAGCAGTGAAGGCATGAACTGGGCGATGATCCCGTACGAAGCAAGCAGGAGGTCCACCAGGGAGAACCTCTCCACAAGCGCGAACAGGTAGGCCACGGCTCCGACGGCTACGACGAGCATCCTCATCAGCAGCCTCTGCCCTCGATCCGTAAGGCTCCTGAAGGGCTGCACTCCGTCCTGCACGGCCACCGACGCCGCTCCGTGAAGCAGGGCGTCGCCGGTGGACATGGAGGCGGACAGCGCGCCGGCGCAAAAAAGGCCGACCACCAGCGCGGGGAGGTCGGAACGCAGAATCAGGAAGGGCAGGATGAAGTCGGACTGCTCGGGAGACTCCGGGAACATGACGCCCGCGAACCCGATCAGGAAGACGGGAATGAGGAACAACTGAAACGTGGGGAAGAGGATCACGGTTCGGCGAATCGTCGCATCGCTCCGGGCTGTGAATGCTTTCATGAACAGGTGCGGCCACATGGTCAGCCCGATCGCACTCGCGAGGATCGCGGTAGAGTATGCTCCCCAGCTCCATGGTTCGCCGCTGCCATCGAGCCCCGGCAGAGACAGCAATTCGGGGCGGTTGGCCAGGATCTGTTCAAACATGGGACCGACGCCGCCGTATAGCCGGTTCGGAAGATAGATGCCGAGCGCCCAGGCGATGCCGACCATGAAGACGCCCTGAAAGGTGTTCGTCCAACCCACGGCGGAAACGCCGCTCGTCAACACATAGAGGAGCACGATGCCGTAGGCCAGAGCCGCGCCTGCCGCGAGCGGAACCGCGCCGTCGGTCACCGCCTCGATCACGATCCCGGCGCCGCGCATCTGGATGGTGACGTACGGAACGAAGGCCGCCAGGGTGAGCAACGCCATGACCGCCGACAGGGCGCGCGACGGAAAGCGGCCCACCAGGAGCTGGGCCTGCGTGACGAACCCGAAGCGCCGTCCCAGCGCGGCGGCCTTGGGGCCCATCGCGTACCACGGGGCCATTCCCAGCACCCCGTAGGTCAGGATGTAGAAGGCGGCCGCGCCACGGGAGTAGGCCCACCCGGGGCCTCCCAGAAAGGCGAAGGCGGAGAAGACGGTAGCGCCGGTGATGAAATACATGACCAGGAGGCCGAAGTCCCGGTCGCCAGCGACAAAGCCCTGTACACTCCGTGACGCCCGTCTGCCCGCTACGATTCCTACGCCGAGCGTTACCGCGAGGTACGCGAAGATGATGAAGGTGATGACGGTCGACTTGTCCATCACGCGTCATCCGTCCTGGCGCGGGCCGCGTCGAGTCGCCACAGCACGAAGAGGCTTCCCAGCACCCAGAACGCGGCCCACGCCATCTGGCGCGGCAGGCCCAACACGAATGGATCGGGAGTGTTCACGAACGCCTGCACCGGCCAGATAACGGCGCCCGCGAAGGCGATGTGGTAGATCCAGGCTATGCGTTGCCAGTGGCGCAGGGTCATGTACGGTGGCGTCTCAGGTGATACGGTCGGGTTCGCGGGGCCCCGGCCTCGGAGCCCCGGCCTCCGATTCTATCGCGGCTGCGGCGTGGAGGCGAGAGGCAGTCGCCCGGGGCGGCTTGCGGGACCCGGCCCTGGTCCGCCGGGAGAACCTGGTCTGCCTGGAAGACCTGGGCTACCTGGAAAACCTGGCCCGGCGCTTTTCCACGAAGGCCCTGACGCCCTCGCGACCGTCCTCCGATGCAAAGGCCTCGAGAAACAGCTCCTTTTCGGCTGCCAGGCCATCCGACAGGTGCCGTTCACCAGCTTCGCGCACCGCCTGCTTGACCAACTGCAGCGTGACCGGGCTCCAACGGGCCATCCGGGCAGCGATGCGGCGGGCTTCGGCAAGGTGCCGCCCCTCCTCAACGAGGAACTCCACGAGGCCGATCCGGTGGGCCTCCTCTGCCTCCACGAAGTCGCCGCACAGGCCGATCCGCATGGCCTGTCCGGGCCCCACCAGACGCGCCAGCCGCTGGGTGCCGCCGGCACCGGGGATCAGCCCGAGGCGAATCTCGAACTGCCCGAAGCGGGCCGTCTTGTCGGCGACCCTCAGGTCACATGCCAGGGCGAGTTCGTTACCACCCCCGAGGCAGAAGCCGTGGACGGCGCAGATCACCGGTTTGGGGAGCTCCGCGAGCGCGTCGTAGACCCGCCGCTTCCTGTACACCTCACGCTGCTCGTCCGGCGTGCGGGCGGCGAACTCGCTCACGTCCGCGCCGGCGACGAACGCCTTGTCCCCGGCACCGCTCAGAATCGCGACCTTGACGTCGCCACGGTCGGCGATGGCGTCGAACACCTCGGTGAGCTCCCGGCGGACGGTTTCGTTCAGCGCATTCAGCTTCTCGGGCCGGTTGATCGTGACCTCGGCGATCCCGGCATCCACGGAGAGCAGGATGTGTGCGTGGTTCATGACGGGCCGCCGTGCTTCATCGTTCGGTGTCCCAATCGTAGAATCCCTTTCCCGTCTTCGTTCCCAGCCGGCCCTCAGCGACCATCCGCTCCAGGATGGCGGGCGGCCGGAACGCCTCGGACTTCAGGGTTTCGTGGAGGTAGCGGGCGATCCCGAGACGCACGTCCAGACCCACGAGATCCGTCAGCCGCAGCGGACCCATGGGATGCCGGTAGCCGAGTACCATCGCCTTGTCGATGTCGGCCGGGGACGCCACGCCGGCTTCCACCATGCGCATGGCTTCGAGTCCCAGGACAACGCCCAACCGCGACGACGCGAAGCCCGGCGAGTCCGCCACGACGATCGGCTCCTTCCCCAGTCCCTTCGCGAACGCCAGACAGCGATCTACCACGGCAGCGTCGGTATCGTCGCCGTGCACCACTTCGACGAGCGCCATGATGTGCACCGGGTTGAAGAAATGGAGCCCGAGGAAGCGTCCCGGCGCCGGCAGCCCGGCACCGATCCGGGTCACCGACAGGGAGGAGGTGTTGCTGGCCAGGATCACCTCGCCGGATACAGCTTCCGCCACCTCGCGGAATATCCTCCGCTTGAGCTCAATCACCTCGGGCACGGCCTCGATCACCAGGTCCGTTTTTTCCACCGCCTCGCTCAGCTCCGCTGTTCCGGACAGGCGCTTCCACGCTGCGTCGCGGCTGGCCGCCTCCACCTTGCCCAGGCGCACGCC
Source organism: Gemmatimonadota bacterium (assembly GCA_028874905.1). Taxonomy (GTDB): domain Bacteria; phylum Gemmatimonadota; class Gemmatimonadetes; order Longimicrobiales; family Gaopeijiaceae; genus Bin94. The sequence continues at coordinate 114,494 of JAPPGZ010000107.1, read as the reverse complement.
CTTGTCCAGGGTGTCCCCGATCCTGGCAAGGGCGCGCTCGAGCTGCTCGGGGTCGACATCCTGGAGAACGGTCTCGTGGCCTGCCAAAGCGCAGACCTGGGCGATGCCGTGCCCCATGGTGCCGGCCCCAATGACCGCCACCCTTCCGATCCCGTGATCCGACATCAGTGCCGCTCAACCACGGCCGCGATTCCCTGGCCCACGCCGATGCACATCGTGGCCAGCCCCAACTGCGCGTCGCGGCGGACCATCTCGTGAACCAGCGTGGTCAGCATGCGGGCTCCCGAGCACCCGACCGGGTGACCCAGGGCGATGGCACCGCCGTTCACGTTGACCGTTTCGGGGTCGAGCGCCAGCTCCCGCATGCACGGGATCGCCTGGGCGGCAAAAGCCTCGTTCAGTTCCACGAGGTCCAGCTCTCGCGCCGAGGCGCCCACCCTCTCGAGGCACCGTCGCGTCGCCGGAACCGGGCCGATCCCCATCCGGTGGGGCTCGACGCCCGCCACGGCCGCCCCCCGAATGACCGCCATGGGCTGAAGTCCCTGGGCGCGCGCGGCCTCGCCCTCGACGACGAGCAACGCGGCCGCCCCGTCGTTGATCCCGGACGAGTTCCCCGCGGTGACGGTGCCGTCCCGCTCGAATACGGGACGCAGCCGCGCCAGGGCCTCGACGGTGGTCCCCGGTCTGGGGTGCTCGTCGCTTCCCATGACCAACGGCTCCCCACGCCTCATCGGCACGGTGACCGGCACGATCTCCGGATCGAAGCGGCAGGCATCGATGGCGGCCGCCGCCTTGCCCTGGCTGTTCGCGGCGAAAGCGTCCTGCTCAGCGCGACTGACGCCGAACTCACGCGCGACCACTTCCGCCGTCTGCCCAAGGGCGATCGTCCATTCGTCGCGCAGGCGCGGGTTGGCGAAACGCCACCCCAGGACCGTGTCGGCCACCGCGGGCACGCCACGGGCATAGCCGCGCTCCGGCTTCAGCATCACGAGGGGGGCCCGGCTCATGGATTCCACGCCGCCGGCGATGAACGCTTTCCCCTCGCCAGCCCGAATCGCGTGAAAGGCGCTGACCACCGCCTGCAGCCCCGATCCGCAAAGGCGATTCACCGTCTGTCCCGGGACCTCGACGGGCAGACCGGCGCGCAGGAGAGCCATGCGCGCGACATTGCGGTTGTCTTCGCCGGCCTGGTTGGTGCACCCGAAGACCACGTCGGCCAGCTCCTTGGCGGGGAAGCCCGTGCGGTCGATCAGGGCCTGGATGATCGTGGCGGCCAGGTCGTCGGGACGGACGGGCGCAAGCTTGCCTCCGTGCCGGCCGATCGGCGTGCGAACCGCGTCGACGATCCATGCCTCGCGCATGCCGGTCGACTATCCGTCCAGCGCCACCCAGACGCTCTTGAGGTGGGTGTACTTCTCAAGTGCGGAATGGAAGCCGAGGTCGCGTCCGAAGCCGCTCTGCTTGTATCCTCCGAACGGTGAGGCTGGCGAGTACTGGTTGTACGTGTTGACCCAGACCGTGCCGGCATCGATGGCTCCGGCCACGCGATGGGCCTTGCCGATGTCACGGGTCCAGACGCCCGCCGCGAGGCCGTACAGCGAGTCGTTGGCCTTCCGGATGGCGTCGTCGACGTCCTCGAAAGGGATGACCGCGGCCACCGGACCGAAGATCTCCTCGCGCGCGATCGACATCCCGGGGTCCACGTCGCGGAACACCGTGGCATGCACGAAATGGCCGCGGCCGTTGACCGCCGTCCGCTCGCCTCCAGCGACCAGGCAGGCTCCATCCCGCTTTCCCGCCTCGATGTATCCCATGACGCGGTCCAGTTGTGCTTCGCTCACGATGGCCCCGAGGCGCGTCGAGGGGTCCAGGGGGTCGCCGACGGTGGCCCGGGCGGCGCCTGCCTGAAGCCCGGCGACGAATTCGTCGTGGATCCGCGATTCGACGAGGATGCGGCTGCCCGCGGCACAAACCTCGCCCTTGCCGTAGAAGATCCCCGACGAAGTGCCCTTCAGAGCACCGCGGAGGTCGGCGTCCGCGAACACGATGTTGGGGGACTTGCCGCCCAGCTCGAGCGAGACCTTCTTCAGCGTGTCGGCGGCCTCGCGCATGATGATCTTGCCTACCTCGGTCGATCCGGTGAACGAGATCGCGTCCACGCCAGGGTGCCGCACCAGGGCCGCGCCCGCGGTCTCTCCAAACCCGGGCACGACGTTGAGCACCCCCGCGGGGAAACCGGCTTGGGCTGCCAGCTCCCCGAGGCGCAACGCGGTCAGCGGAGTCTCCTCGGCGGGCTTGAGCACCACCGTGTTTCCGCACGCCAGTGCCGGAGCGACCTTCCAGGCCGCCATCGACAGCGGGAAGTTCCACGGGATGATCGCCCCCACCACGCCGACCGGCTCGCGCAGCGTGTAGTTGAGGAAGGGTCCCGGTACGGGCACGGTGTCTCCCTGCACCTTGTCGGCGAGACCCGCGTAGTAGCGCAGGGTCTGGGCGACGCTCGGAATATCGATCCGGCGGGCCTCGAAGTAAGGCTTGCCGTTGTCCCGCGTTTCCAGCAGCCCGAGTTCGTCCGCGTTGGCGTCCACGAGATCCGCGAGCTTCCACAGCAGCCGTGAACGCTTGTGCGGGTTCATGCGGCGCCAGCGGCTGTCCGCGAAGGCCGCGCGGGCCGCCTGGACCGCACGATCTATGTCCTCCGCACGCGCTTCTGCGACGTCTGCGATGACTTCTTCGGTGGCCGGGTTGGTCGTGGCGAAAGTGCCGCCCCTCCGCGCGTCGACCCACTCGTTACCGATCCAGAGCCGCGTGCGGATCCCCTCCGCCGTTTGCGTTGCGGACACCGGGCGTCAGCTGCCGGAGAAGTCGGGCTTCCGCTTCTCGACGTACGCGTTCAGGCCCTCGGTGGCGTCGTCGCTGGCGAAAAGCTGCTGTTGCAATTCGCGCTCGAGCGCCAGCGCCGTCTCGAAGGGGATCTCGGCGCCGGTCTGCACCGACCGCTTGATCAGCCCGACCGCCTTGGAGGCGCGGTTCGGGGGACAGAAACCGCGTGCGTAGTCGACCACCTTCGCCATGAAGTCGTCCAGCGTGTCCGTCTCCCACACCTGGTTGACGATGCCCAGTTCCAGGGCGCGGTCGAACCCGAACGTGCTGCCGGTCGTCATCAGTTCGATCGCGGCGGCCTTGCCCACGAGCCGGGTGAGCCGCTGGGTGCCGCCGGTGCCGGGAAGGACGCCGAGATTGACCTCGGGCAGGCCACACATGCTGCGGCCGGCGCGCGCGATCCGCAGGTCGGCGGCCATCGCGATCTCCAGCCCGCCGCCCACCGTGTGGCCGTTCAGCGCCGCGATGGTCAGCTTCGGCGTGTGCTCGAGGCGGTTCAGCGTTTCGTTGGCGTGGAGGCAGAAGCAGTACTTGAAGCCCGTGGTCACCTTCGACAGCATGCCGATGTTGGCACCCGCCGAGAAGAACTTCTCGCCGGCTCCGGTCAGGACGATCACATGGACACCGTCGTCGAAGCGTGCGCGCAGGATCGCGTCGTCCAGCTGGCGCATCATCTCGTGGGTATAGGTGTTGGCGGGGGGGTCGTCCAGGGAGATGATGGCGACGCCGTCCCCGGCGGCCGCGTAGCGAACAAGGGTCTTTTCGGACATCGGGAGCGATCCTGTGGAGGGTGTGGAGAGTGGAGCAAAGATAACACGGGACTCAAGGAATTCCCGCCTGGCCGTTAGATTAGGCTCATGCGTGAAACGGATCTTGTCGATTATCCAGAACGCGATGCCGAGTGCCTTGCGTGGCGCGGCGTCCGCCACAGTCTGCGCGTCGTGCTTTTCGGTGCCGGGAGTGCGGCGCTCCTGGGTCTGTCGAGCGCGTGCCAGGAGACCCTGACACAGGTCGACTCGCGTGTGGTGGCCCCGGCCACCCGACCAGCGCTGGACATCGCGGACGGCTTGCCGCGTCTCGCGGAACTGGTGACAGATGAGACGAGGAGTGCCGGCGACGTGGTGCTGGGTCGCTGGGAGGACTCCTGGAGCATGGCGGTGGCCGCGGGCAGCAGTCTGCGGGCCGGGATCTACGATTCAGCCGTGGGGTGGGATCTGGCGTTCGATACGACCTCGGCCCGCACCGCAATCGAGTCGGTCCATGCCACGATCGCCGCAATCGAGGGGGTTGCGCACCCGTTGCCGCCTCATCTCTCACGGCAGCTTGCGGAAGCACGGCGTCTGGTTGCTGCGGCCGAGACTGCATTGGGCGAAGGGGATGTGACCGAGGCCGCGCTGGCGACGTTGCGATCCGCGGATGCTCTGCGGGGGACCACTCCGGAAATGGTTGCGCGGGACCTCGTGGAGACGGCGGAGCGCGCGCTTGCGGCCGCCGCGCAGGAGCGGCCGGATTCGGAAGCCACGGGTCATCCCCGCGCGCGCAGGCTCACGGACTGGGCGCGATCCGCGGTTGATACGGGAGACTACGAGAAGGCCATTCAGCGCGCCTACTATGCTTGCCGGCTGCTTGGCGTCGACATTCGCTGACGGTGTGTGCCGGGGCGATTGCCGGTGGTGGAAGGAGCGCGTGCCGCGTCCCGGACGTAGATTGTTCCTCGTGAGTCGAACGTAACCCATTGATGAGAGCACGGGCTCCGCGAATCCCCGGCGTGGAAGCGCCGGGAGGCCGCGGGACGCCCTGATCACCCCCCGATGGAGGGTCACACCGACCGCGATGGAATGAGCGCCATGGACACATCCCATACGGAAAGATCTGGACGGGTCGCCGCGTCCGCTATCGTCCTGCTTTGCCTTTCCGCGGTTGCCACCGCAGCCGCCGGCCAGGAACACGTAGTCCGGGTGCCGGTTTCGGGCACCGTCGAGATGGGGCTTGCCCCGTTCATCGAGCGCACGATCGAGGAGGCCGAGGCGGACGGAGCTGCCGCGGTCGTCCTCGAAATCGAGACCCCGGGGGGGCGTGTGGATGCGGCGGAACGGATCACCAGCGCAATCAGCCGCGCGGAGTTGCCGGTCTACGCCTACGTGAACCTGCACGCGTACTCGGCGGGGGCGATGATCGCCCTCGCGACCGAGCGGGTGTTCATGAGGGACGGGGCCGTCATGGGCGCAGCGACGCCGGTGGACGGCAGCGGCACCAAGGGTTCGGAGAAAATCGTGTCGGCGATGCGGGCCCGGATGCGCGCGCTCGCGGAGGCGCGGGGTCTCGACCCGGCCGTGGCCGAGGCCATGGTGGACGAGCAGATCGCGATCGACGGTGTTGTCGACGAGGGGCAGCTGCTCACGCTCACCACCAGCGAGGCGGTTGCGCTCGGGTATGCGACGGCCGTGGACGATTGGGCCGACCTGTTGGAGGTGCTCGAACTGGAGCAGGCTCCGGTGAACCAGGCCACCGTCAACTGGGCCGAACGCCTGGTCCGGTTTCTGACCAATCCGGTGATCGCTCCCTTCCTCCTCTCCCTGGGCTTTCTGGGCCTGATCGTAGAAATCAAGACCGCCGGCTTCGGCCTGGCCGGGATTGCGGGACTCCTGTCGCTGGCGATGTTCTTCGGGGCCCACCTGTTGCTGGGCCTTGCGGGTGCCGAGGACCTCATTCTCGTCCTGGCGGGCATCGTGCTCATCCTTGTCGAAGTGTTCGTCATCCCCGGCTTCGGGATATTCGGGATTCTCGGGGGACTGGCTCTCGTGGGAGGACTCGTTCTTGCCCAGGTGGGCGCCTACCCGACCGGGGCGGACTTTGCCCAGGCGGGTACCGTGCTCACCGTGTCGACCATCCTCGTCGGGGTTGCCGCCTGGCTTATCCTGCGCTCGATACCGGGAAGCTGGCGGTTGAAGCGCAGCGGAGTCCTGCTTCCCGAATCCACGGACCGCGACGAGGGCTATACGTCCGCGGACGTGCGCTCGGACCTGGAGGGTGCCGTCGGGGTGGCGATCACCGACCTGCGGCCCGCCGGCGTGGGGCTCTTCACCGACGAACGCATGGATGTCGTCTCGGAGAGCGAGTGGATCGAGGAGGGCACCAGGATCCGGATTATCAGCGCAGAGGGATACCGGCACATCGTGCGTGCCGTCAAGTCAACGTAAGGAACGGAACAGCAAATGAACCCATTGATCATGCCCGCACTTATTGTCTTCCTGGTCTTCATCGGAATTCTCGTGCTTACCTGGGCGGTACCGGTCCGCCTGTGGATCGAGGCGATCTTCTCCGGTGTGAGGCTCGGGCTCGGCAGTCTGGTCGGCATGCGCCTGCGAAAGGTCAGTCCGCCGGCGGTGGTGCGACCGCTCATCGCGTCGACGAAGGCCGGCCTTCCGCTCGACGTGTCGCACCTCGAGGCGCACTACCTCGCCGGTGGCAGCGTGGACCGCGTCGTGCGGGCCCTGATCAGCGCCGACAAGGCGACCATCGACCTCCCGTTCCAGCAGGCGGCGGCGATCGATCTGGCAGGCCGCGACGTCTTCGAGGCGGTACAGGTGTCCGTGAACCCGAAGGTGGTCCAGACGCCCCGCGTGGCGGCGATGGCGAAGGACGGGATCCAGCTCATCGCCGTGGCCCGCGTGACCGTGCGCGCGAACATCAACCGCCTCGTCGGCGGCGCCGGGGAAGAAACGATCCTGGCCCGGGTGGGTGAGGGGATCGTCTCGACCATCGGATCCGCGGACACGCACAAGAGCGTCCTCGAGAACCCCGACGTGATCTCCAAGACCGTGCTGCAGAAGGGACTGGACTCGGGCACCGCATTCGAGATCCTGTCCATCGACATCGCGGACGTGGACGTGGGCAAGAACATCGGGGCCGAACTCCAGACGGACCAGGCGGAGGCCGACAAGCGCGTTGCCCAGGCACGTGCCGAGGAGCGCCGGGCGATGGCGATGGCCAAGGAGCAGGAGATGAAGGCCCGTGTGGAGGAGATGCGGGCCGAGGTCATCGCGGCCGAGGCGCAGATTCCGCTGGCGATGGCCGACGCCTTCCGTACCGGCAACATGGGCATCATGGACTACGCGAGGTATCGCAATATCGAATCGGACACGCACATGAGGCGCGCCATTGCGGAGGGCGAGCCCGACCAGCAGGCGCCGACGAGCTGAGGACCCGGACGTGGACATCAGATTCCTCCTGATCCTAGCGGTGGTCGCCGCGATCATGGAGATCCTGGGCAGGCTGGCACGCAGGGGCGCCGGCACGGGGGCGCCGCGAGTGCCCGGGGCGGACACGGCCGACCCGTCGATGCCACGGTTGGAGGACCTCGAGTGGCTGCCCGGCGTTCACGAGGCGGAGGACGAGCCGCGGACGGCCCGGGAGCCCGTCGCGATGGAGGAACCGGCGCCGGTGCGCGGGCCAACCCGCGTGCTGGAGCCGATGCGGGTGCCGGAACCGGCACCGCTTCCAGCGCCGCCACGGCCAACGTCCCCCGCGGTGCCGCCGGACGGATACCGCGACCGTGCTCCGCGGCCGGTCGTGGTCCGCTCCCGCGAACCGCGTCCGATCGAGCCGCGGCGCCGGGCGCGCAAGCCGCCGGCAGTGGATCCGCGAGTTGCCGAGCTCGCTGCGGCGGGCACGGAGGAATTGCGTAGGCGCGTGCAGGAACCAGCGCGCGCGCCATCGGCCGTGCGCGTCGGAGCGGCGCCGGCGGCCGGGCCCGGCGATCGTCTGGGCCTTGGATCGAAGGAAGGGTTGCGCAGGCTCGTTGTGGCCCGGGAAGTGCTGGGCCCACCGCTCGCGCTGCGGGACGTAGAGCGGGGGCAGTAGGCGCCCCCCGGGCTGGCGGCACGGAGGACCGGCCGGCAAGCCGCAGCCGGGGCTCTCGAACCCGGGGGCCTCCGAGCCGGAGGTCGGGCTACATGGCCCCGGTGGCCAGCTTCCGTAGCACGGTGTGGAGGATGCCACCGTTGCGGTAGTATTCCAACTCGACATCCGAGTCGAGACGCACGACAGCCTGGAAGTCGACGGAAGCGCCGTCTTCCCTCGTCGCTCGCACCCGGACCGTCCCGCCTGGCTCGAGACCCTCGGCGATGCCGGTCAGGTCGAACTCTTCAAACCCCGTCAACCCCAGACGCTCGGCCCCGTCCCCATCTTCGAACTGGAGCGGTAGCACTCCCATCCCCACCAGGTTCGAGCGGTGGATGCGTTCGTAGCTTTCCGCGATCACGGCCTTCACGCCGAGCAGCTGTGTGCCCTTGGCGGCCCAGTCACGCGAACTGCCGGTACCGTATTCGCGGCCGGCGATCACGATCAGGGGCGTGCCCGCATTCCGGTAGCGCTCGGACGCCTCGAAGATCGTCGTCATCTCTCCGGTCGGCACGTGCACGGTGTAGCCGCCCTCCTTGTGGTCGAGCATGAGGTTACGGAGGCGGACGTTGCCGAAGGTCCCGCGCATCATGACCTCGTGGTTGCCACGGCGGGAGCCGAAGGTGTTGAAGCGGATCGGGGCGACGCCGTGGTCCTGCAGGTAGCGGCCGGCGGGTTCATCGCGCGGAATCGCTCCCGCGGGGGAGATGTGGTCGGTGGTAACGGTCTGGCCGAGCAGGGCGAGCACGCGCGCGCCGCGGACGTCCTGCAGCGGCGGCGGTTCGTCGCTCATCCCCTGGAAGAAGGGCGGGTTGCGGATGTAGGTGGACTCGGGATCCCAGGCGTACAGGTCTCCCTCTTCGGGTAGGGGAAGCGCCCGCCAGTGATCGTCGCCGTCGAAGACACTGCGGTAGCGCTCGCGGTACATCTCGGGCCTGAGCGACGTGGCGATGGTGTCCCGCACCTCCTCTGGCGTGGGCCAGATGTCCGCCAGGAACACGGGACGGCCGTCGCGGGCCCGGCCCAGCGGCTCGTTGTACAGGTCGATGTCGATGCGTCCGGCCAGCGCGAAGGCGACGACCAGCATCGGCGAGGCGAGGTAGTTGGCGCGGACCAGCGTGTGGATCCGGGCTTCGTAGTTCCGGTTGCCCGAGAGGATCGATGCGACCACGAGGCCGTGTTCGGAGACGGCTTCGGCCACGGGCTCGGGAAGGGGCCCGCTGTTGCCGATGCACGTCGTGCATCCGTATCCCACTAGGTTGAAGCGCAGCTCTTCCAGGTACTTCATCAGGCCCGCGGCCTCGAGGTAGTCGGTGACGACCTGGGACCCCGGAGCCATGCTCGTCTTGACCCAGGGCTGGACCTGCAAGCCGAGCGCGCACGCTTTTCTGGCCATCAATCCCGCGCCCACCATCACGGACGGGTTGGAGGTGTTGGTGCAGCTGGTGATCGCGGCCACCACGATCGTGCCGTCGCCGATCTCGACGGTACGGCCGTCGATCTCGATGTCGACCGCCCTGCGGGTCCTCGCGGCCACTGCCGTCCCGCCTCCCGCACCGCCCGAGTCGTCAGCCGCCGTGAAACCGCTCGGTACGAGACCGGGGAGGTCCCGCGCGAACGCCCGGCGGACATCGGTCAGGTCGATCCGGTCCTGTGGCCGCTTCGGCCCGGCCACGCTGGGCTCGATCGAGGAGAGATCCAGTTCCAGCGTGGACGTGTACTCGGGGTCGGGTGTGTCATCGGTGCGGAAAAGCCCCTGTTCCCGGGCGATCCGGTCGACGCGTTCGACCAGCTCCGGACTCCTGCCGGTTCCGCGGAGGTACCGCAGCGTCTCTTCGTCGACGGGGAAGAAGCCGACCGTCGCGCCGTACTCCGGGGACATGTTGGCGAGCGTCGCCTTGTCGGGAAGGCTGAGGCCGGACAGGCCGGCGCCGTAGTACTCGACGAACCTGCCCACGACCCCGTGCGCGCGCAGGAGTTCGGTCACGCGCAGTACGAGGTCGGTCGCCGTGGCCCCTTCGGGCAGCGCCCCCGTGAGCTTCACGCCGACTACCTCGGGCAGCAGCATGTAGTACGGTTGTCCGAGAAGCACGGCCTCGGCTTCGATCCCCCCGACACCCCAGCCGACGACACCCAGACCGTTGATCATCGTGGTGTGCGAATCGGTCCCGACCACGGTGTCGGGATACGCCAGATGGGTCCCGCCGTGTTTGCGCCGGTGAATCACCGACGCCAGGTACTCCAGGTTGACCTGGTGCACAATCCCCGTACCCGGCGGCACGACGCTGTAATTCTCGAACGCCTCCTGGGCCCAGCGAAGCAGCGCGTAGCGCTCCCGGTTCCGTTCGTATTCGCGGGCCACGTTCTTCTCGAAGGCGTATCCGGTGCCGAAGAAATCGACCTGCACGGAGTGGTCGATGACGAGGTCGGCGGGAACCAGCGGATTGATCCGCGCGGGGTCGCCCCCCATCTCCCTGATCCCGTCACGCATGGACGCGAGGTCGACAATCGCGGGCACGCCGGTGAAATCCTGCAGGACCACCCGCGTGGGCATGAAGGGGAAGTCCGTGCCCGCATTGCTCGGGCTCCACGCCGCGACAGCCGCGACATGGTCTGCCGTCACATGCCCGTCGCCTGCATTGCGCAGCACGTTTTCGAGGAGCACACGAATGGAGAAGGGAAGGCGGTCGAGCCGGACGAGGCCCTCCGCCTCCAGCCGCGCGAGGCGGTAGAAGGAAGTGGCGCCTTCGCTCAGATCGACCGTGGCGAGAGCGTCAAACGGGTCGGTGGGGCGGGGCATTCGCATTCGCGTCCTCTTCTCGGGTTGATCAGGGGCCTACACGAAGCATGGCAATGGGAAACACCGAACTCAATCCCCGGTCTCGGAGGGTTCAACAATGGGGGTCGCTGGACTAACATAGTTCCGGTGCGGTTGCTCTTGCGCGCGCCGCACCCGGGCCGAGGTGGCGGAACCGGTAGACGCGAAGGTCTCAAAAACCTTTGCCCTTGCGGGCGTGAGGGTTCGAGTCCCTCCCTCGGCACTCGTGGGTGGACCGCTCCCCGCGCGCGCGGCTTCGATCCGGGTCACGGCCATGCCTGTGTGGGACGAAAACGGGAGTGGGCGGCCACGACGCTTTCTGGGCAGGCCGGAGACGGACTATCTTCAGGCTATCTCATCGATAGAAGGGAAACACCGGATGAACATGAAGAAGCTGCTTGCGGGGATCCTGCTCCTGGGGGGTGTGGTACTGGTCATGTCGTTCCGGCCGGCGGCGCCGGACGCGGACGCCGACATGCACGTGTACAAGACTGCGACGTGTGGATGCTGCGCCAAGTGGGTGGACCACATGAGGGCCGCAGGGTTCAAGGTCAGCGTCGAGAATGTGATGGACATCAACGCGGTGAAGCGGCGGACCGGGGTTCCACTGGATCTTGGGTCGTGCCATACTGCCATTGTCGGAGACTACGTGATCGAGGGGCACGTGCCCGCCCGCGTCGTGCGGGCGTTTCTCGACGAGGCTCCCGCAGTCCTCGGGATCGCTGTGCCGGGAATGCCCATCGGATCGCCGGGGATGGAAGGGCCGAATCCACGCCCGTACGATGTTCTCGCCTTCGACAGGGACGGCAATCGGGGGGTGTTCCAGCGCGTCGAGCCGTAGGAGCGCGTAGGCAAATCCCCCACGGTGCTCGCGTGGATTTGTCCACCGACTACCAGCATTCACAACGATTTCGCGGACTTGCGTTCCGTGGTAGAATAAGGGTCGCATACTCGATCCCATCCCCCGACCTGGCACCGGCCCGACCGGAGACCCGATGTCTCAGCACAACGCGAAGAACACCCTTTCCATTACCGACAACCGCACGGGACGCCAGTACGAGGTGGAGGTGCGCGACGGCGACGTGATCCGCGCGATGGACCTGCGCCAGATCAAGGTGAACGAAGGCGATTTCGGGATGATGGCCTACGATCCCGGCTTCACCAATACGGCCTTCACCACCAGCCGCATTACGGAAGTCAAGGGAGGCAAGGGCATCCTGGAATACCGCGGGTACCCGATTGAGCAGCTTGCCGAGCAGTCCAGTTTCCTGGAGGTCGCATACCTGATTCTGAACGGGGAGTTGCCCGGCAGGGATGAACTCGACGATTTCGTGCACGACGTGACCTATCACACCTACGTGCACGAAAACGTTCTCACGATCCTCCAGGGGTTCCGATACGATGCCCACGCCATGGGGATGATGATTTCCACCGTGGCCGCATTGTCCACCTTCTACCCCGAGGCCAAGAACATCGAGGATCCGGCCAATCGCAGGTCCCAGATCATCCGGCTCCTCGCCAAGATGCCGACCCTGGCGGCGTTCGCCTACCGGCATCACAAGGGCTTGCCGTACGTCTACCCCGAGAACGGACTCTCCTATACGGCCAACTTCCTGAACATGCTCTTCCGGATCGGCGGGAGGGAGTATCGGCCGGACCCCGCGCTGGTGCGCGCGCTGGACATTCTCTTCATCCTGCACGCCGACCATGAACAGAACTGTTCGACCACCGCCATGCGGGTGATCGGCAGCTCACGGGGCGACCCCTACTGCGCCATGTCGGGAGCGATGGCGGCCCTCTACGGACCGCTGCACGGTGGGGCGAACGAGGCCGTGCTGCGGATGCTCACCGAGATCGGCACCACCGACAACATCCCCGCTTTCATGGACAGTGTGCGCAGGGGAGAGCGGCGTCTGATGGGGTTCGGGCATCGCGTCTACAAGGCGTATGACCCGCGCGCCACGATCATCAAGCGCGCCGCCGACGAGGTCTTCGAGGTGACCGGGCGCAACCCGCTGCTGGACATCGCCCTGGAGCTGGAAAGGATCGCGCTGCAGGAGGAGTACTTCGTCAAGCGCAACCTCTATCCGAACGTGGACTTCTATTCGGGTCTGATCTACCAGGCCATGGGCTTCCCGGTCGAGCTCTTCCCGGTGCTCTTCGCGATACCGCGCACCGTCGGCTGGCTCGCGCAATGGGAGGAGATGGTCGTGGATCGCGAGCAGCGGATCGCGCGGCCGCGCCAGGTATTCCGCGGGCACCCCCGCCGCGACTACGTACCGATGGAGTCGCGCTGAGCGCGCAGGGCCTCACCAGCGTCGCGATGGGGACCCTTACGTAACGTCAGGGTTAGCGGAAACGAACCCCGGCTACGATACCGGTCTGCGCTCGGTCGCGTACTTGTCGAACCATCCCTTTACCGTCGTGATCTTCGCCATTCCGTGTGAAGGGCGCCCCCAGATGCCGTGGGCCTCGCCTGGTACGCGGACGAGGACCGCGTCGACGCCCAGCAGCTTGAGCGCCTTGTAGTACTGTTCCGACTCCGACATCGGCGTGCGCCAGTCCTCCTCGCCCGTCATGATCAGCGTGGGCGTGGTCACGTTCTTCACCACCGAGAGCAGCGACCGGCTCTCGTAGTGCTCGACATTGTCCCAGGGCAGCCCGGGGAACCAGTGGCTGACGGCCATCGGGGCCATGTCGGCGGTGAGCGCGAAGCTGTACCAGTTGATTACGGGATAGAAGGATACGGCGGCCCTGAACCGGTCCGTGTTCCCGATCATCCAGGAGGTCAGCACGCCGCCGCCGCTGCCCCCGGTAACAAACAGGTTTTCCTCGTCGATGTAGCCCTGTGCGATAACCGCGTCGACGCCGGAGTCGAGGTCGTAGAAGTCGTCGCCGGGATACGCATGGTGGATGAGATTGCCGAATTCCTCGCCGTAGCTGGTGCTGCCCCGGGGGTTGGCGTAGAAGACCACGAATCCGTGCGAGGCCATCAGCTGCTTCTCGACGTCGAAGCGGTCGCCGTAGTTTGCGAACGGCCCCCCGTGTATCTCGAGTATGAGGGGGTACTTGTTGTTCGGGTCGAAATCCGGGGGCTTCATGATCCAGCCCTGGACCGGCCGGCCGTCATGCGAGGACTCCCACCAGATCTCCTCGACGGTGCCCAGAGTCTTCGCCGCGAACAGATCGGCGTTGACGGCGGTGATGACCCTGCCGGGGCCGTCGCCGACGACGAGCACGTCGCCGGGCCGGTCCGGGCGACTGGTGGTGAAGGCGAACGTGCCGTCCCGGGCCACCGTGTACGATACGCCGAAGCCGCCGTACGCCATGAACCCGCTCCCCCCGTGCTCGGCGAGAACCTCGTGGGTGCCGTCGAGCTGGAAGAGTGCGAGCTTGGTGTTCCCCTCGTCGTCGTAGAGCCCGTAGATGCCCTCGCCTCCCGGCGCCCAGCGGACCTGGTAGACGGATCGATCCAGGTTGCCGCTCACGACCCGCGAGTTCGAGCCGTCGCGGTCCATGACATGCAGCCGCGTGACCTGGTATCCCTGGTACCGATCGTCGTAGCCGAGATACGCCACCTGCCGGCCGTCCGGCGACACCGTCGGCGATGAGTCGGGGCCCCGCCGGTCGGTCAGGGCCCGGACGCTGGCGTCCGCAACCGAGACCTCGTAGACCTCGGAGTCCCCCCACTCCATCTCCCAGTCCTCCCGGAGGTTCGCCGACAGCACGATGGCGTCGGATGCCGGGGCCCACTCGGGCGCGCCGCCCTGACAGGCAAAGAAGCCGCCGGCATAGTGTTTGTCACCGGAGGTCAGCTGTCTCGGCGTGCCCCCTTCCGCGGGGACGACGAAGAGGTGCCAATAGCCGGAAGGCAGATCACCCAACCCGTCGAAGCGGAACACCAGCTTGTCCGTGTACTTCGCCGGCTCGGCCCACTGTGCGCCCGCGGGCGCGGCGGGTAGCTGTCCGATGACCAGGGGTGCCTCGGGAACCAGCTTGTGGAACGCCAGGAGTGATCCGTCCGGAGACCACGAAAGCCCGATCGCGGGGTCCGTGAGGTTGGTGATGGCCGCAGTCTGTCCGGTCTCCAGCCAGTGCATGTAGATCTGCGGAGTTCCATCCCGGTTCGACATGTACGCGATTCTCGACCCGTCCGGGGACCAGCGGGGGCTGTGGTCGATGAACTTGCCGGTCGTCAGGGGGCGATGATCGCTGCCATCGGACGTGATCAGCCACAGGTTGGAGTAGTTCATATCCGTCATGACGTCGGCGTACTGACGCACGTAGACGACCTGGTCTCCGTCAGGTGAGATCCGGGGATCGCTGGCGTACTCGAGGTCGAAGACGTCGATTTCGGTCAGGTGGGCGGACTGGCCCGCGAGCGGAGATGCAACCAATAGGGCGACAGCGGGGTACACGAGGAAGGACCGCACGGTTACCTCCTGGAACTGTGTGCGTATGGTGGATGGGACAGCGAAGATTAGAATACCCATGGTGGCCGGCGAAGGCGAGGAGTCCCGAGCCTGCCGGTTCCGGGGTTCGCGGACAGAAGGAGTCGACAATGTGGAACAGGCGCTCAACACGGACAGAACATCGCTTTCATCGTCACGCGCTTGCCGCGATGGTGCTTGCGCTTCTGGGCGCGTGCGCGACCGCGAACGGCGCGAGGACGAACCCCATGGAGGGAGACGCGCGGGATTCGGAGGAGATCGAGATCCTGGTGCATAACAACCACTTCAGCCAGGCCACCGTGTATACCGTGCGTGGGGGGGCGTCGATGCGCCTGGGGATCGTTCCCGGAAAGGATGAAGCGACCTTCCGGACCCGGTGGCCGCTTCCGAACATTCAGCTGCGCGTGAAGTTCCTGGCGGGCTCCGACTTCGTCACCGAAACGATGCCGGTGGGGCCGGGAGAAATCCTGGAGTTGACCATCCTGGCCAGATAGCGGTCCGGAACGGCGCGCCGCCCTGCGCGCGCCGGATGCCCCCGACGCGTCGCCTGCCTATTATCAGAGGCTGACAGCAGGCAAACGCTTTTCGGGAGCATCAACATGCGCATTCACTCCTGCAAATGGTCCTTTCTCGCCCTTCTCGGCTGCATGGCCCCGTCCGCGGCAGCCGGCCAGGCGGCCGATGCCGCAGCCTTCACCGTTGACGACGCGATCGACATGGTGCGGGTGTCGGGGCCGAAGCTGGCTCCGGACGGCACGCGGATTCTCTTTGTGAAGGACGAACTGGACTGGGACGAGAACAAACGCAAGAGTCGGATCTGGGTGGTTGGGGCCGATGGTCAGGACGCCCGCCCGTTCACGGGTTCCACCGACGACAGCAACCCCGAATGGTCTCCCGACGGACGCTGGGTCTCGTTCACCCGCCCCGTCGGGGACACCGACAGGCTGCGGCAACTGTTCGTGCTCCCGGTGGACGGCGGGGAGGCCGTACAGCTGACCAGACACCCAACGGCGGTCGGCAGCTACCGCTGGTCGGAGGACGGGACCGCGGTCTTCTTCCTGGCCAACGATTCGCTTCCCGACGATCTGGAGGAGGAACGCAAGAAGGGCGACGACGCGGTGTTCATCGACGAGGGTCCGAACGGCCAGACGCGGGGATCGTGGAACGGTGTCTGGAGGGTAGCGGTCTCGTTGGCCGACGCTCCGCTGGACGCGACGCGCGTGACGCCCGAGCGCCGCCGTATCGGGGACTACGCCCCGTCGCCGGACGGCAACTTCCTCGTGTACGTCTATCGGCAGGAAAACCGCCGCAACGCGGGCCATCTGTCGGAGGTGGTATTGCACACCATCTCCAGCGGCGAGGAGGTGCAGATCACCGACAACGACGCACCTGAATCGCAGTTGGCGTGGTCCCCGGATGGTCGCGCGATCACTTTCGGGGCGCCGGATCTGGAGACCTGGGAGCTGGATCAGGGCAATCTCTACCACTACGACATTCCAACCGGCAACGTCCGCCAACTCGCGGCGGACACAGATGTCGACATACGCAGCTATCGCTGGAACCCCGGTGGACGATACATCGAGATCGTGGCGCTCGACCGGACCGACGCGAACATCTTCCGCGTGGACGTCAGGTCGGGCGAGGTTGAGCAGGTCACGCACGGAAATGGAATCATATCGGGGGCTTCGTTCGATGCGCTGCACCGGAAGGCCGCGTTCCTGCACGCAAGCCCACGGCAACCCGGTGATCTGTGGCTGGCCGACCTCTCGGACGACTCCAGGGTGAGACTCACGGACGCCAACCCGGCACTCGCCGACCGGAATCTGGCTGAACCGGAGGTGGTTCGCTGGGAGAGCACCGACGGCCTCGAGATCGAGGGGATTCTCTACCTGCCCGAAGGGAGAACGGCGCCTGGCGCGGCCGTCCTCGAGATCCACGGTGGCCCGGCGGGCGTGTTTACCAGGGGGTTCGACGCGGATGCCCAGATCCTGGTCGCCCAGGGGTACGCGGTGCTGCAGCCCAACGTTCGCGGTTCGTCCGGCTACGGGGACGCACTGCTGCGCGGCAACATCAACGACATCGGCGGAGGGGACTACCACGACCTCATGACGGGGGTCGACGCGATCATCGAGCGGGGTGTGGCGCACCCGGACTCCCTGGCCGTCAAGGGTTGGAGCTACGGAGGCATTCTGGGCGGTTGGACCATCACCCGAACGGAGCGCTTCAAGGCTGCGAGCCTCGGCGCGATGGTGGCGGACTGGCGGAGCGAGTTCGGCGCCGGATTCAACTTCGACGTCGTGCGCTGGTATCTCGGGGGCGATCCGTGGTCGAACCGCGACTACTGGACCGAGCGTTCGGCCTACAGCCACCTCGACAGGGTGACCACGCCGACCATCCTGTTCCACGGGACCGAGGACCGCACCGATACGATGGAGCAATCCATGAACTTCTTCGCGGGGCTTCGTCACCTGGGTGTGGAGGCGCGCTTCATCCTCTTCCCGCGCGAGGGTCATGGAATCCGGGAACCCAGGCACCGTCGCACCCTCCTGGTAGAGGAGATGCGGTGGCTGCAGCGGTACGTCAGGGACATGGACTGGGAGCCGCCGGCACGTCCGGATGCGGACGCGAAGAAGGAAGTGGCGGCGATATCTTGATCGGTTGGGGGAGGCCGTGCTGAGGCTGCCCTCGATCGGCCATCTGGCTGGTGCCACTGCGGAGGTGGCCCGCAGATTCCCGGAGGTCGTCGCGTGCGCGGTGATCGCGGGGTGCGCGGGCGTTGTGGCGGTCGGTCCTGGGGCGGAGGAGCGCTGGTGGGCGCTTCTCGGCATCGCCAGCCTCGGCATCCCGCTGTTCATCGCGCTGACCCTCGCGGGCGAGCGGCGGCAGTGGACGGGCGGGCGCAGGGTGCTCTCGGGCGCGCTGGGGCTGGCGATCCTTGCGGCGCTCTACCTCGTTCTGGACCCCTGGGCGGACGAGGCTCCTGGCCAGCGGTACGGTCACCTGACGCTGACATTGCACCTGGCCGTCGGTGTGGCGCCGTACATTGCCGTCGCCGAGCCGCACGGCTTCTGGCAGTACAATCACGGCACGGCCGAGATCGAGCCATGGTATGCGGACGGCGGCGATGCGGCGGGCGATACTGCGGTTGCGCCCGCGGAAGGGGACGGCCGTGTCGATCGGGCCCTGGACTTGCCGCGCGTGGTGCCTGAGCTTCCCGGACGGCCCGTTCGCTTGGTTGCCCGCCGGGACGGGGCGCCGCTGACCGCCCGAGGATTCGACCGGCTGGTCGCGACGGATATGGACGTCGAAGCCGTATTGCTGCGGCGTGAA
This sequence comes from Gemmatimonadota bacterium, assembly GCA_028874905.1. Taxonomy (GTDB): domain Bacteria; phylum Gemmatimonadota; class Gemmatimonadetes; order Longimicrobiales; family Gaopeijiaceae; genus Bin94. The sequence goes on along the minus strand of JAPPGZ010000107.1, from coordinate 96,110 downwards.
TCGGCGGCGCGCTGAGCGTGGAAGGATGATCCCCCAGCAGCTGATTGCCCGCAAGCGGGACGGTCATGCGCTGTCCCGGCAGGAACTGGAGGGGTTGCTGAACGGCTACCTCCAAGGCGACGTGGGGGACGACCAGATGGCTGCGTTCCTCATGGCCGTCTATTTCGAGGGGCTTGACGACTCGGAGTTGGAGACCCTGGTCGATGTCATGTTGCGCTCCGGCAATGTCCTCGCCAGAGGCCGTGTCGCGGGTCCGCGGGTGGACAAGCACTCGACGGGCGGGGTGGGGGACAAGGTGTCGATTGTGCTCGCCCCTCTTGCTGCGGAAATGGGCATGGTCGTGCCGATGATGTCGGGACGTAGTCTTGGGCACACCGGTGGGACCCTGGACAAGCTCGAATCGATTCCCGGGTTCCGGACCCGTGTTTCGCTGGAACGTTTCAACACGGTCCTCGATTCGGTCGGGTGCGCGATGGTCGGTCAGACGGACGAGATCGCTCCGCTGGACCGGCGCCTGTACGCGCTGCGCGATGTCACCGCTACGGTGCCTTCCCTTCCGCTGATCACTGCGTCGATCATGTCCAAGAAGCTGGCGGAGAGCCTGGACGGCCTCGTGCTGGACGTCAAGGTGGGCTCGGGTGCCTTCCTGTCCCGAATCGAGGATGCGAGGAGACTCGCCCGGGCGATGGTCGGCGTCGGGCGCGCCCGTGGTCTGGCCGTGACCGCAGTTCTGTCGGCGATGGACCGGCCGCTTGGAATGTCTGTCGGCAACGCCCTCGAAGTCCGTGAAGCGGTGGCGTGTCTGTCGGGCGAAGGACCGGACGAGTTGCGCGACCTGGTGGTGGAACTGGCCGGGGAGATGGCGCTCTCGGCCGGTCTGGTGCTGACGCTGGAGGAGGGGCGCAGGCGCGCGGGCGACGTCCTGGCGGGTGGAGGCGCGCTGGAGCGGTTCCGGCGACTCGTGACCGCCCAGGGGGGCACGTTGCGTTACTCAAGGGACAACTACGGATTGCCCGTTGCACCGATAACCAAGGTCGTTCCCGCGAACAGGGGAGGGTTGATCTCGCGAATCGATCCTCGTGCGCTCGGGTATGGAGTGATTCCAATGGGTGGGGGCCGGACACGCCAGGATCAGGACTTGGATCCCAGCGTCGGCTTTGAACTGTGCGTCCAGGTGGGTGACCGGGTGTCCCGCGGTGATCCTCTTGCCATCGTCCACGGCGCCTCGCCGGACGACCTGTTCGTTGGGGCCAGGGTGTTGGAAGACGCGGTCAGGATTGCGGACCGGCTGGCAGGCGATCCATTGCCGCTTGTCCTCGAACGTGTGGTCAGCGGTTGACTGGGAGTGCCGGCCGGCACGCGCGCCGCGCCGCTCGCGGGTTCAGGCCAGCCCGGCGGGTTCAGGCCTGTAGAATCCGATAGAGAATCCGTTCGTCGTCGAGTGCGTTTGTGAGCTCGTCCGCGCGGCGGTCAGGGATGCGCAGGGCGATTCCGCACTTGGCGCCGCCCTCCGGTGGCGCGGGTACGACCTCCACGGGTATCGCCTGCTCGCGGGCAACGTCCTCGGCCCACATCGCATGGTGGGTGGTCTCGAAGATAAAGATGCGGGGAGGGGAATCGGTCATGGCTCGGTTTGGTGGCGGAATCAGGGCTCGCGGTTCGGAATGATCGACTGGTCGGGACGATCACACGGCTGCAAAGGCTCGGTGCCGGGAAGGTACAACTCGTCATAGGCATCGTCCGGTGGGCACCACCGGGATGCGAGCAAACCGGTCCGGCTGTCGACCCGGCGAGTAGTCAATGTGGCGGGTATGGGCCACGGGTCGGGTACGGGCAGGAGTGCGTGTGACTCGCTGGCGAGCATTGGCTCGCCGTCCGAGGGCCTGTCGCCGTGGTATACGCGCCTCATGAACTCGCCCCAGACAGGCGACGCAAGTCCGCCGCCGGTGGCGCGGGGGACAATCGGGACAGGCTGGTCCATCCCGAACCAGACCGCTGCAGCCAGGGTCGGGGTGAAGCCCAGGAACCAGACGTTTCTGCCTTCGTTGGTTGTACCCGTCTTGCCTGCCGCGGGCACGTCGTCGGGCAGTCCCGCCACGAGGCGGATTCCGCTGTTCCCGGTTCCCCGCGCCACGACTTCTTCCAGCATGGATACGGCCAGCCTGGCCACGAGCGGGTCCAGCACCCGGGTGCGCTCGGGCCTGGGTTCCCAAAGCACCTCGCCATCGGCGCTTTCGACCCTCAGGATCGGGAATGCGCGAACCCTCTCCCCCAGTGTCGCGAACACCGAATACGCTTCCAGCATCTGGATGGGGATGACCTCGGCGGCGCCGATCGCGCTCGACGGATACCGTTCCACCTCCGTTCGGATGCCCAGACGGCGGGCCATCTGGCCTACGCTCTCCAGTCCCACCTGCATGCCGACCTTGATCGCCACCATGTTGATCGACTTGCTCATGGCTTCGCGCATGGTGATCGACCCGAGGAACTCCGGTTCGTAGTTGCTGGGGGCCCATGTCGTGCCGTCCACCTGGTCAAGGATGACCGGGCCGTCCTGGAAGACTTCCGAAGCCGGGATACCGCTTTCCAGCGCCGCCGTATAGACGAACGGCTTGAAGGACGACCCTGCCTGCCGCCTCGCCTGGATTGCCCGGTTGAACTTGGAATGCACGAAGTCCCGCCCACCGATCATCGCGCGAACATGACCCGTGGCAGGGTCGGCGGCGATGAACATTCCTTGCACGTAGGGGATTGCCGGAACGTCTGCCCCGTCCGTCTGGTCGGCGAATTCCCGATAGGTCATGTGGGTGAACCCGGGCCGCTGCTCGATCCTGTCCCAGCCGTTTTCCATGGCGGCTCGGGCTGCCGCCTGCATTTCGAGATCGAGCGTGGTGTAGATTCTCAGCCCCCCAGTGTAGAGCTTGCCCCCGAACCGGTCGGCGAGAATCCCCCGCACCCATTCCACGAAGTACGGAGCCTGCACCTGCACGTTGCGAGCCCGCTCGGTGGGTAGGGGCTCGGCCTTCCAGAGCTCCGCTTTCTCCCCGGTGAGATAGCCCTCGCGCGTCATCAGATCCAGAACGAGATTGCGGCGTCGCAGTCCGGCGTCGGAGTTGTTGAAGGGACTGTAGACCTCCGGCAGGTTGGCAATCGCTGCCAGCAGGGCGGCTTCCGCCGGGTTCATGTCGATCGCGTTCTTACCAAAGTAGTTCCGCGATGCAGTCTGAAGTCCGTACCAGCCGTGGGCATACCCGATTTGGTTCATGTATGCCTCGATGATCTGGTCCTTGGTATACGCTTCCTCCAGTGCGAGCGCGACCTGCCATTCCTTGAGCTTGCGCAACACCCTCTTCTCGAAGCCGATGCGATCCGTGAACATGTGCCGTGCCAGCTGCTGCGTGATCGTACTGCCGCCGGCACCGGACAGCGACAGGTTCCTTATCGCCTCCAGGCCAGCGCGCGCGATACCGCGCCAGTCGAGACCTCCGTGCGAATAGAAGCGACGATCCTCGATCGCGATGAACGCCTGGGGAACGTGTGCCGGAAGACTGGCCAGCGACACGGGAGTGCGGCGCTCCAGACCGATTTCGCTGACCAGCGTCGAATCGCGCGCGAAGACCTTCGACGTCTGCTGTGGTTCGTAGGTGTAGATTTGAGCGATCGAAGGACAGTTGGCGCACAGGTTTCGCCAGGAGCCCGCGGCGAGCCCAAGCCCGGCGGCGCCGAGAAACAGGGCCACGAACCAGACTGTTCGAGGGATGCGCTGAATCCTCCTCAAGACTCCCCGCAACACGCTTATCGTTCCTCCCGATCCTGCGAGTGTCCGCCCCAGACGCGCCCGCACCCGTTCCGGTTTCGCCCGTCGTGACGGCTGCTTTCGACCGGTTTTGTGGCCACGTCCGCCCGCTCCAATCTATCACCATTTGGATCGTGCGATGCCGCGCTTCGTTGTCCGCCACCGCACACGGATCCTTGAACTGCGCGCCGTGCGCGGGAACGGGTTGACCGGGCGCCAACTGACGATGATGCTTCATTTGGGCCATCCGCGGTGATCAGGCAACTGGAGCGGTCACTGGTAAAGCACAGCGAAGTGTCCGTTCGTTCCGCGTTTGGCGGCTACCGTGTGCACGTCGGTGACGGAGTGCGCCGGCTTCTCGACTCAGCGGTGGCTGACGCCGCGCCATCGGGTCGATGCGCCCTGATCACCGACCACAACGTGAAAAGACTTTGGGGCAGTGAGTTGCAAGCGCAGCTGGCTTCGGCCGGAATCGACGTGGTATCGGTCTCCTTTCCCGCCGGAGAAGCCCACAAGACCAGAGAAACGTGGGCGGCACTCACCGACTCGCTCCTCGAGGCTCGCCTGGGACGGGACAGTTGCGTCGTTTCACTGGGAGGTGGGGTGGTCGGCGATGTCGCGGGCTTCGTTGCTGCGACGTATATGCGCGGAGTCCCCCTCGTTCAGGTTCCCACCACAACCCTGGCCATGATCGATGCGTCCGTCGGGGGCAAGACCGGTGTGGACCACCCGCTGGGCAAGAACCTCGTGGGAGCGTTCCACGCGCCCGAAGTGGTCCTGGCAGATCCCGATTTCCTGGTCACGCTCGGGCGCGGCGCCAGAGCGGAGGGGTTTGCCGAGGCGGTCAAGCACGGTGTCATCGTGGATGCGGACTACGGGCAGTGGTTGGAGAGCCGGGCCGCATCGCTGCTCGATGGCCGCGGAGAGGACGTGGAGCGCGCGGTGGTCCGCTCGGTTGAGATCAAGGCCGGGGTCGTGTCGGCTGACGAATTCGAGGCGGGGCGCCGCCAAATACTCAACTTTGGGCATACCGTGGGCCACGCGCTCGAAGCCGAGTCGGGCTACAGGCTGTCACATGGCCACGCGGTGGCCGTAGGGATGGCGGTGGAAGCAAGAATCGGAGAGGAACTGTCCGTCACGGCCAAGGGCACGGCCGACCGCATCCGGCGTCTTGTGCGCGCCTTCGGACTGCCCGACTCCCACGACGGGCTGAAGCAGCCGCAACGGCTTGCCGACCGGATGACGAGAGACAAGAAGAACCGGTCGGGCGTCATGCACCTGGTTCGGCTGGAGGAGCTCGGTCGTGTGGCAAGAGGGAGCGAGGTCACCATCCCGGTGGAGCTGCAGGAGTTTGTGAAGATGATGGAGAGGTGGCATTGAGCCGCAAGTCCGCTTCGATCACGCGGCATTTGACCGGGCTGCCGCGTGTGGCGAGCGTTTACGGGCCGCACTGTCCCGGTGCCGGTGGGGGGAGGGTCCATAGCCTTGCTTGAAGGATCGCCGCATCCAACGGTCTCTGCGGTCCTGGCGCGGCGCGCAGCCGATGCCCCGGGGTCGCCGTTCCTGCATTTCGGTGACGTGACGTGGTCGTACGGGGAAGTCGAGGCCCAGGCGTTGTCTCTCGCAGCCTCGTTGAAGAACCTGGGAATCGGCAAGGGTGACCGTGTAGCTCTGGTGCTGCCGGCATGGCCCGAATTCGCGGTCGCGGTGTTTGCCGCGGCCAAGCTGGGGGCTCGAGTCGTCCCCCTGGATCCAGGGCTGACGCTGCCGGATCTCCGTTACATGCTGCGGCATTCGGGCGCGGTTTGCGCCGTTTCCGCAGAGGATGCGTACGGGATCGACTACCTGCAGCTATTCGAGGACTTGCTCAACGAGCTGCCGGGACTCCGGCATCTGGTCACCGTGGGAGAGGAGGACCTGTGGTACGACGACCGGATCTTCCAGTGGGAAGACCTCGTGTCGCCGGGGCGGGGACGTGACTTCACGGAGCCGGATGTCGACCCGCGGACGCCGTTTGCGATCGTGTACACCTTCGGAACAACGGGCAAGCCGAAGGGTGTGGAACTGTCGCACGCAAACCTGCTGTACGCGGCCGCCGGCACGGCAGCGGCCACAGGGATGAGCGCCGGTGACGTGGTGGCCGGAGTCGGCGCACTGCACCACGCTTTCGGTCTGGGCCCCGGGCTCCTGGGTACGGCCCTCGAGGGAGCCAGCCTGATTCTGCAGGACGGGTGCGATCCGACCGAGACGCTTGCATTGGGGAAACGCCATGGCGCAACGATCGTCAGCGCGGTCCCCACGCTCTTTGCTGCGGCACTTGGGGATATCGAGGATCCCTCGCGGGTGCCGGAATCCCTCAGGCTGTGCATCGCCGCCGGGGCACCGGTGCGCGAGTCGCTTGCGCGCCGCGTGGAGGAGTTCTTTGGGGTGCCATTGATCATCGCGTATTCGCTGACCGAGGCGGGGTCCACCCTCGCCATCGGGCGCCACCAGGAAGCAGCTGCGACGCGGTGGTTTACGGTAGGGCGGCCCCTGGAGGGCACGACCGTACGCGTCACCGAGGACGACGGGACGCCGCTCCCAGGCGAAAGCGTCGGGGAAATCCGTGTGCAGGGGCCCGGCGTAATGTGCGGGTATCACCGCCAGCCGCAAGAGACGGCCGCGTCGTTCGACGGGGAAGGGTTCCTGAAGACCGGCGACCTGGGCATGCTGGACGATGAGGGCTGTCTCCACCTGATCGGCCGCAGGGAAGACGTGATGATCCGCGGCGGGTTCAATGTGTTTCCCAAGGAACTTGAGGATCGCCTGATGGCCCATCCCGCCATTGCACGAGCAGTTGTAGTCGGGGTATCGGACGAGATCCTGGGGGAGGCGATCTGCGCGTGTGTGGTCCGCGTCGAGGGCGGTGTGGTTTCGGAAAACGAAGTCAGGGAGTGGAGCGCGGCGACGCTCTCGGCGTACAAGGTGCCGGACTTTGTTAGTTTCATGGACGACTTTCCGCGTACTGCCTCGGGCAGCATATGGCGGCAGGAACTGGCCCGCCAGGTGTCCTCTGCACGGACCGGCCGGCCGAAGGCGAACGCGAAACCACGCTTGACGGCAGACTGAGGATGCGGAATCCGTATATGAAGACCGCTCATGCCGACCCGGGTCGACAGGTCCCCCGGGAGGCTCCGAATGCAGCGTTGCTCATCGACTTCGACAACGTCACGATGGGCATGCGCAGTGACTTGGCCAAGGAACTGAAGAATCTCCTTGACTCGGACATCATCAAGGGCAAGGTGACGGTCCAGCGGGCCTATGCGGACTGGCGCCGGTATCCCCAGTACATCGTCCCGCTTTCGGAAGCCTCGATCGACCTCATCTTTGCGCCCGCCTACGGCAGCTCGAAGAAGAACGCGACCGACATCCGGATGGCGATCGACGGCATAGAACTGGTCTTCATCCGGCCCGAGATCGGCACCTTCATCCTGCTGACCGGCGATTCCGACTTCTCCAGCCTGGTCCTCAAGCTGAAGGAGTACGGGAAGTACGTGATCGGGATAGGGATTCAGGAATCCAGTTCGGACATCCTGGTTCAGAACTGCGACGAATACTACTCGTATACCGCGCTCACGGGCCTGAGCCGCACTTCCGAGCACACGACCGGGGCGCCCGACGCCTGGCAGTGCGTGGAAGAGGCGGTCGCGCAGATGGTTTCTCGTGGTGACGTGATGCGCTCCGACCGGCTCAAGCAGGTCATCATGGAGATGTCGCCTTCGTTTGACGAACGGAATCTTGGCTACAAGAAGTTCTCGAAATTCCTTGTGGAAGCGGCGAACAGGGGCCTGCTCAATATCGAGCGGGCGGAGAACGGGCAGTACCATATCGCCCCCCGCGCCGACGCCGCGGCGAAGAAGGGTCCGGTTGAGCAATCGAGTGAAACGGCCGGGAACGGGGAGGGGAACCGGAAGCGCACGAGGCGGTCGTCTACAGCGCGACGGCAGGCCGGTAGGGCAGGCCGAGGCACGGACCCGCGTGGAGGAAGTCGGGCCCAGGCGGCGCGGGAGCCATCCGCGACCCAGCCGGGCCGCGCCGCAAAGGACCCGGCCCCTTCGCTGGACCTGCTGAAGCGGGCCGTGGTGGAGGTGGGCGGCAAGCACCAGGGGCGGGTGCGCGACTCTGACGTGAAGCGCCGAATGCTGGCAATCGACAGAACCTTCTCCGAAGCGGCGTATGGCTTCGGCAAGTTCAGCAAATTCCTGCGCTATGCGGAGAAGCAAGGGGCCGTGAGGCTCGACCGCGCCAGGGACGGGAGCTACGGCATTGCTCTGGTGGAGCCTCGGCTTGACTCGGTCGCCATGCCCTTTGACCCGAAGGCCCTGGGGCTTCCGGTGACGGAGGGATCCATCAAGAGCTACCTCGCCAACCGGTACAAGGGCGTAGGGATCAAGACGGCCGAGCGGCTGGTCGAAGCGTTCGGCGCCGAGGTCTTCTCGGTCCTGCACGGCCAGCCCGACCGCGTAAGGAAAGCGGTTCGTGCTCGCGCCAACAGCGTCATGGCCGCCTGGGAGGTCGACTATAAGCGGAGAAGTGCCGCCCTGGCGCGGTCAAGGGCGGCCGATGAGTCCGGACAGTCGGCAAATGCCTCCCCGACGTCGGCCCGGAAGCCCGGCGGGACGACGGGGGCCTCGACCGCGCAGGCTTCCATGACCCGGTCGGGCACCTCTTCGTCATCCGGTTCGTCCAGACGCGCGGCACGGGGATCGTCCGACGCGCCGTCCGGCGGTTCGGATCGGGCTGTGGCAATGGCTGATCGCGAGAAGGCCGCCTCCGGTGACGCGAAGCCGGCGCGGTCCGGTCTGATGGGGTTTTTCCGCCGCGGCCGCCGTTCCCGTGAAGGCGCGGGCGACCCGCGCTGACGCCCCCGCATCATGCCTCCGTCAGACGGACTGGAGGTATCTTGCGGGCGACACCGTCGCGGCGGCCCGCCGGTTGCTGGGCTGTACCCTGACCTCGACGGTGGATGGCGTGGAGGTCGGCGGCCTGATTGTGGAAACCGAGGCCTATCTCGGACTGACCGATCCAGCCTCGCACGCACACGCCTCGAAGGGACGCACGCCGCGAAACGACGCGATGTTTGCGGGACTCGGCACACTCTACGTGTACGTCTCCTATGGGATACATCACTGTATCAACGTGGTGACCGGCGAGGCGGGAGACCCGGCTGCGGTTCTCGTGCGTGCTCTCGAGCCCTCCACGGGTCTGGACGTGATGGCCGAGCGGCGCGGACGGGCCAGCGACCTGTGCAATGGCCCCGGGCGGCTCGCGCAGGCGCTTGGCATCACGCTGCGGCACAACTACCACGACCTCGCCCGGCCACCCATCGAACTCACGAAGGGACTGGCTGTCGCGGACGCCGACATCGGCAGTTCAGGTCGCATCGGGGTATCCCGGGCCGCGGACTGGCCCCTGAGGTTCTTTGTCCGGGGACATCCGGCGGTCAAGACGCCGAGATGGTAGTTTAGGGGCATGAACGATCCAACCTGGATTACGGTGCTGCCGCCCCTTCTTGCGATCGGCTTGGCGATCGGTACCCGGCAGGTCTACCTGTCGCTCGCGGGGGGACTCTGGCTGGCGTGGTCGATCCTTGCCGGCTGGGACTTCGGCGCGGGCCTCATGGATGCCGTGCAGTCCACCGTCGGTGTGCTGGGAGACCCCGGGAACGCGCAGGTCATCATGTTTACGCTTGTGATGGGTGCCCTGATTTCGACTGTGGGGTCGTCGGGTGGCGTTGCAGGCTTCGTCGGTTGGCTCGAACGCAAACGCTGGGTTACCAGCGGCCGCCGGGCCCAGTTGCTGGCCTGGGTGATCGGCGTGATCATCTTCATCGAGTCGAACATTACAGTGCTGGTGGCCGGATCCGTGGCCCGGCCGCTCTTCGACCGCTACCGCAATTCACGCGAAAAGCTCGCGTACCTGATCGATTCCACCAGCGCCCCGATCTGCATCCTCATACCGCTGAACGCGTGGGGCGCGACCAACCTGCGCCTGCTCGCCGAAGCGGGCGTGCCGCAGACCGAGACGCTGTCCGTGTTCCTGCGGTCGATCATGTTCAACTTCTACTCGTTCGCCGCCGTGGCCCTCGCGCTGGGTGTGGTGCTCCTCGGAATGGACTGGGGGCCGATGAAGCGTGCGGAGGCCCGGGCGGCGAAGGGCGAGGTCCTCTGGCCCGGAGCCACCCCGATGATGGATGAGGAGGTCCTCGGGCAGAACGTGGAGCCGCCGATCGCACCCCGCGCGCTCAACATGGTCGTGCCGATCGTTGTGCTGGTCGCGATGATGCCGGTCGGGCTGTGGATCACCGGCAACGGAGACTTCGCGGCCGGCAACGGTTCAACATCGGTGCTGTGGGCCTCCCTGGCCGCGCTGACGGTGGCGTGGATTCTGTTGCTGTTCCAGAAGGCGTATTCCCTCGATGAACTGACCCGCATCGCGCTGCGCGGAGCCGGCGGCCTGGTGCCGCTCGCGGTGATCCTTCTCCTGGCGCTGGCGCTGGGCAGCGTGACCAGAACGCTGGGCACGGGCGATTACGTTGCTTCCGTGGTGCAGGGGACTCTGTCGCCCGGTGTTTTCCTCCCGCTGGTCTTCGTGGTCGCGTCCGCGATCGCGTTTTCGATCGGATCGAGCTGGGGAACCTTCGCGATCATGATCCCCATCATCGTCCCGGCCGCCGGCGGCCTTGGATTGGACCTGGCGCCGTTCCTGGCGGCCGCGCTCTCCGGAGGGATCTTCGGGGATCACTGCTCGCCGATCTCCGACACCACGATCATCTCTTCGATGGCCGCGGCGACGGACCATGTCGACCATGTGCGTACTCAACTTCCCTATGCGCTCGCCGGCGGTGCCGTGGCCACGGTGTGTTTTGCGCTCGTGGGGGCGTTTCTGTAGCGAGGAAACGTGAATATCACCGTCTGCGTCAAGCGGGTTCCCGACACGGAAACCCGTATCCGGATCACGGACGACGGGAAGGACATCTCGGGCGACGGTGTGAAATACGTACTCAGTCCGTACGATGAATTCGCGGTCGAGGCCGCGCTGCAACTGGCCGAGCAGGCCGGTGCCGGCGAAGTCACCCTGCTCAGCTACGGCGACGCGGCCACGACCGAGTCGCTCCGCGCGGGCCTCGCGCTCGGTGCCCATGGTGCGGTGCTCTTGACGGGCAATCCCTCGATGGACGGCTGGGCGACCGCACGTGTGCTTGCCTCCGCACTGAAAGACAGCGAAGCGGGGCTGGTGCTCTTCGGGATCAAGGCGGTGGACGACGATCAGCAGCAGGTGGGTCCCATGGTGGCCGAACTGCTGAAGCGGCCGTGTGCGACCTCGGTCACGGCGATCGACATTGCCGACGGGGTGGCGACCTGTCGCCGGTCGGTGGAGGGGGGACAGGAAGTCGTGGAGATAGACCTCCCCGCCGTGGCCACGGTCACCAAGGGCCGGTACGAACCGCGCTATGCATCCCTGCGCGGGATCATGATGGCGAAGCGCAAACCGCTGACGGAAAAGGCGGCCCCGGTCGTGGAAGCGGGTCTTTCGGTCGAGGCGCTGTGCTATCCGCCCCAGCGCCCGGAAGGACGAATCGTGGGGGAGGGACCCGAGGCCGTCCCGGCACTGGTGCGGCTTCTGCGCGAGGAGGCGAGAGTCCTCTGATGGCGGACGTGCTGGCGGTAGCCGAGTCGAAGCATGGGGTGCTCGCGGGCGTTTCGCGAGAAGCCGTTGCGGTCGCCCGCAGGATCGCGGACGAACTGGGCTGCCAGGTTGAAGCCGCTGTCACAGGGGCGTCTGCCGACGAACTCGCGCTTTACGGCGCCGAGCGCATCGTGCGGCTGGTCGGCGACGATCTCCGGCCCGGCCAGGTCGATGCGTGGGCCGCTGCGCTCGCGAGCCGGATCCGCGCAGGCGGCTATGCGGCCGTTGTCATTGCGGCGACCGCGGCGGGCAAGGACCTTGCACCCCGTGTCGCCGCAAAGCTGGGAACATCGCTGCTCACGGACGTCACCGACGTTACGGTCGACGCGGGTGGGATTCTCGTCACCCGCCCGGTCTTCGCCGGCAAGGCGCTGGCACAAGTACGGGCGATGGCCGTCCCGGCGCTCCTTTCCGTCCGGCCCAACGTCTTCTCCGCGGCCGAGTCACCGCGCGATGCGACCCGGGAGACCGCCGTCGCGGATACTTCGGATCGGAGTCGCGGCTACCGGGTCGTCGGCTTCGAGGCGTCCAGCGGGGCATCCATCGATGTGAGTGAAGCCACGATCGTCGTGTCGGGCGGGCGCGGTCTCAAGGGTCCGGAGAACTGGCACCTGGTCGAGGACCTCAGGGACGCGCTAGGCGAGTCCGCCGCGCTGGGCGCGTCGCGGGCGGTGGTCGATGCCGGCTGGCGGCCGCATTCCGAACAGGTGGGGCAGACCGGGAAGACCGTCACTCCCAAGCTCTACTTCGCGGTCGCGATCTCGGGGGCGATCCAGCACCTCGCCGGGATGCGCACCTCGGGAGTGATCGTGGCCGTGAACCGCGACGCCGACGCGCCGATCTTCGGCGTCGCCGACTACGGCATCGTGGGTGACGCCTTCGAAGTCGTTCCGCGCCTGGCCGAGGCGATTCGCGAACTGTACGAAGGCTGACCTGGTCTACCTTAGCTTAGCTTAGTCTAGCTAACCGTCCTCCGAGGCACGACCCCGGCCGCCACGTTACACCTTTCAGCTTCCCGTGGGACGGCCGAGCATCGCGACCGGGTCCACTTCGCGGCCCCACCGCCAGATCTCCAGGTGAAGGTGCGGGCCGCGCGCGTTCCCCGACTGCCCCGTCAGCCCGATCACCGTTCCCTTGGACACCTCCTGTCCCGCCTGGACGGAGATTTCGGAGAGGTGGGCGTATACCGTAATCACGTCATCCGGATGGTCGATCCAGATCACCTGACCGTAGCCGCTCATCGTGCCCGCGAAGCGGACCCTGCCGGACAGGACAGGCCGAACCGGAGTTCCGTGAGGCGCTGCGATGTCCACGCCGCGATGCAGATCGCCTCGGACGCCTTCCATACGCATGCCATACGGGGAACTCAGCCGGCCTTCGACCGGCCACTGCGGCGTCTGGCACGAGATGGCGAAAAGGGCCAGGAGCGCAATGAAGCAACGTTTCATCGGGGACCGGGCAGCAACATCACCGAGACCGGATCGTTCTTCCTGATCCGCGTGATGCCCTCGGGCAGGACCGCGAGACCGTCCGCGTCCCGAAGCGAACGGACGAGTCCGCTTCCTTGCGGCCCGGTAAGCGAGCAACGGGCCCACCGGGACTCCTGGCCAGAGGCCGGTCCTTGCAGCTTCACACGGTAGAACTGCGTCAGCCGTTCCGGAGAGGCAAGAGGCGCTTCCGTTCGCACGACCACCGTGGTCCCTCCCGGGCGGGGAGATGCCAGGCAAGCCCGCAGGTAGGGAACGACGAAGACATGAAAGGTCACGAATGCCGATGCCGGATTCCCGGGCAGTCCGAAAACCGGGAGATTGCGGCCTTCGCTCCCCAGGTGTCCGAACGAGATGGGACTGCCCGGCCGCACCCGGGCTCGCCAGAAGTCGAGGCGAAACGGCATGTCGAGCAGGATTCGCTTGAGGAGGTCCCTCTCGCCCATCGAGGCGCCCCCGGTCGTCACCAGCACATCAAGGTCCGGGAGCGAATCAAGACTGTTGCCCAGCGACTCGGGATCGTCGTCGACGACGCCCAGATCGACCGGAACGCCTCCGGCCTCGCGGACACCGGCGGCGATCATCGCCCGGTTCGTGTCGGGCACGGCGCGGCCTGCCACCACGCGGTCGAAGCGATCCGGGCCCACCAACTCGTCTCCGCTCGAGAGCACCCCGACGCGAGGTCTCCGGTACACGGCCACCGGGTCGTGCCCGCTTGCGAGGATCACCGGCAAGGAACCCGAATGCACGATTGTTCCCGCCGGAACGGTCTCTTCGCCGACGGTCATGTCCTTGCCCGCGGCGCGCACGTGCTTGCCCAGGTCATCGGTGCGGTGAACGACCACCCCTCCCGGGGACGCCTCGCCGTCGGTGTGCTCGACCCGTATCACCGTGTCGAACCCCACCGGAACGGCTCCACCCGTCATGATGCGTACCACGGCGCCGCGCGGGACATCCTCCAAAGGCACGGAACCGGGATAGGATGCTCCCGCCACGGGCATGGTGATCGGGGTGCCGGAGGGGGCGGCCAGGTCCTCGCTCCGCACCGCGAAGCCGTCCATCGCGCTGTTGGGCCAGGCGGGAAGATCAGCGCGGGCCCGGATGGGCTCGGCCAGGGATCGCCCGCAAGCGTCCGAGGCCCGCACGCGGGCAGTCGGCATCGGAGAGGCTTTGTTCAAGACGTGTGAGAGGGCCTCCTCGTAGGACAGCCAATCGGCCGCGAGGCTCTCGAATTCACCCATTCGGCGTTCCGTCAGAAGCGTAGCGCCAAGCTGACCGAGACACCGTATCCGCTGGCCCATTCGCTCTGCTCGATCGAGCCCAAATCCTTGGTGCCGTCGTCAAAGCCGGAAGGGGTTGTCAGCTGCCACAGCTTCAGGCTGCCGTCGGCCCGCAGCATGAGTCTGGACGAGATGGCCAGCTTGATTCCGGTGCCTGCGCTGGCCGTGAAAGCGGTGCCGAAATCAAAGACGTCCTCCGGGAGCAGGATCTCCTCCAGCCCGCTCAGGCCCGCGGCGTCGTAGGCGATGCCGCCGCCCACGAACAGGTGGGGGCTGATTCTGTTCCAGGTTCGCCGCCCGGTCAGGCTGAACCCCAGCCGCGCGTCCAGCATGAACAGGTGAACGTCCGTCTCGCCGATCGAGCGGTCCCCTTCGGCCCTCCGCGGATCGATCACGTCCCGCACCGTCGGCAGGTAGGTGAGCATGCCCTCGATGAACAGCGGGCCGCTGGCCTCGACCACGTAGCGGCCGCCCAGGAAGGACGCCGTCTTCGGTCCCAGATCGAGCGATCCCGTGGAGAGGTAGAGCGTGCCCCACAGTGCGGACGCCTCCTGGCCGTGCTCGATGTAGCGGTAGGGCGAAGGTATGGACTGGCCCCGGACCGGGTCGTCTGCAAAAAGCGCAAAAAGGGTGAGAAGCGCTGCGGTACGGGAGATACCGGATAGGGTCATCGATTCGGGTCTGTATCGTGGTTTACGCGAAACTGCAGTGAATGTAATCTGATTCATCGGCGTGTACCGACCGCTGCCGGCCGGAATGAATCCTGTCGGTTGGGGTTTCGTATGGAAGGGGTGTTCCGTGGGCGCAGAATGGTTGCCCGTATCCGCCCCGGCGAAAGGATCATGTATCTGATGCGGTGTTCGACCTGCGGCGAGACCCTTCGGGCTGGGGAGGGGCGGTGCCCGACCTGCGGCGCCGCGGTCGCTTCGAGAGTTCCCGTGTCGCAACGCCATGTCCGCCAGTGTCCCCGGTGCGCCCACCGGGGTGACGGCATATCCTACTTCCGCAAGGCCAGCCACATCGGATTGCTGGTCGGCCTCAGCGTGTTCACCTACGGCGTGGGGGGCGTCGTCTATTACGCCCTTCGCCGCCGCCGCCGCGTTTGTCCCAATTGTGGGCTGGGTTGGGAACACAGCCGGGAGCCGGGCGAAGGATTCTCGACGGAGGCGCTCGCGCCCGTCAAGACCCGATCCACGTCGACCGCGCCTACGCGGGAGGCGCCGCTTCCGCCCAGCGGAATCGGCCGGCGCGTATTCGGCGGATCGTTGGCTGTGCTGGCAACCATCATGATCACCGCCGGCATCTCCACGAGCGTCTTCGAGCCCGTCGTCATCGGATCAGCGATCGGCATGGCCGGCTCCGGCCTGTTCCTATGGGGTTGGAAGGCACTCCAGCAACGACGCGAATCGGTGCTGAACGCCCTCAACCGCAAGGTGTTGATGCTGGCGACCCGGCGTGAGGGGGTTCTTACGGTCACCGACGTGGCGGCGGAACTGGACCTCACCATTCCCGCCGCCGAGAAGATCATGATCGCGATGGACGACGGGTTTCGGGTGCGCTCGGAAATCACGGACGACGGGGTGCTGTACTACGAGTTTCCCGAGGTAAGGCACAGGGGCAAGCTCGGGTCCGGCGACGCCGACTAGGGCCGGCGTTATATTGATCTGTCATGCCGACCCGTTCAGCGAGGATTTGCGTGCGACAGTTCGTTGACGACAGCGCCGACACCTGGGTAGCGTCCGTAGCCCGGGCCGAGGGTGGAGACTACAAGGGAGCCTTCTATCTCGTCATGGAACGGTCCGGGGGGAGCGGCGAGCCGGTGGCATTGACCGATGTCCGCTGGAACTCGACCCGGACGGCGGAGCGGACGCTGGCGACGATGTCGAGCGTGGAATTGCGGCGTCGTCTGCGCTCGGCCCTCGGCCGGGCGGGGGTGGCCGCCTCGGCTTCCTGATCGGGACTCAGGCGCAATCCGCGCAGTATCCTGTCAACTCCAGCCGGTATCCCGTGACGTGGAAGTCGGCGCAGGCGTCCGGACCGGCAACCAGGTCGCGTGGAAGGCTCCCGGGAACGTCCCGCACGGTGCCGCAATGCGTGCATCGTGCGTGATGGTGGGGATCCGTTCGTCCGTCGTACCTGGCGGAGCCGTCCGAATACGTCAGCTTCAGGGCCATTCCGCACCCGACCAGGGTCTCCAGGTTCTTGTAGACGGTCGCGAGCGAAATCGCGGGGACCAGCTCCCGAACGCCGTTGAAGACATCCTCGGCGGTCGGATGCGTGTCGGTGCCGGAGAGAAACCGGTAGACGGCTCCTCTCTGTTCCGTGAAACGATGCCCGTGCGCCTCCAAAGTCTCCCTGAGGCGATCCGCGGACACGGATGAACTGACCTGGGACACCTTGCTGCCTCCTCGGTGGAACCGGTTCGAGCGCTCTGACTAGCATGTGTGGCCGGTGGCGCAGTGTCAACGGTTGCCGGTTCGCAGGCCGGCTTCCATACTCCGTGAATGAAACAGGACCGCGCCGCTCTCGACGCGCTGCTCACCGAAAAGCGACTCTTCGCCCCGCCCCCGGAATTCGCCGCGGCGGCGGTGGTGCCCGACGACTCCATCTACGATGAAGCGGAGGCATACGAGGATTTCTGGGCAGGCTGGGCCGGGGAACTCGACTGGTTCCGCAAGTGGGACACGGTGCTGGAGTGGAATCCGCCGCACGCGCGCTGGTTTGTCGGTGGAAGGCTGAACGTCTGCCACAACTGTGTTGATCGCCACCTCGACGGCCCGAGACGTGACAAGCGGGCACTGGTGTGGGAGGGTGAGCCGGGGGACCAACGCACGTTCACCTACGCGGAACTCGCCGCGGAAGTGGCAGTTTTTGCCAACGTGCTCAAGGGGTTGGGAGTGAAGAAGGGCGACCGCGTTGCGATCTACCTTCCCATGATCCCGGAAGCCGCCTTTGCCATGCTCGCCTGCGCGAGGATCGGGGCGGCCCACTCGGTGGTCTTCGGCGGATTCAGCCCGGACTCGCTCGCGGATCGGATCAACGACGCCGAGGCAAGGGTGCTTGTCACCGCGGACGGAGGATACCGGCGCGGATCCGTCGTGCCGCTCAAGGCCAACGCGGACCGGGCCGTGGCGCGCTGCCCCTGTATCGAGCACGTGCTGGTCGTCGCGCGCGGCGGGACGGACCCCCGCCTTGACGCCTCGATGACCGCCGGCCGCGATCACTGGTATCACGACCTCGCCGCCGGTGTCGACGCCGCGTGCGAACCCGAGGTCATGGACTCGGAGGATCTCCTCTACATCCTCTACACGTCGGGCACCACCGGGAAGCCCAAGGGGGTGGTCCACACGACCGGTGGCTACCTCACCCAGGTGCATGCGACGACGCGGACGGTGTTCGATCTCAAGGAAGACGACATCTACTGGTGCACGGCCGATGTCGGCTGGGTGACGGGGCACAGCTACATCGTCTACGGGCCTCTGGCCGCCGGGGCGACGGTGGTCATGTACGAGGGCGCCCCCGACTGGCCCGACAAGGGCCGTTTCTGGAAGATGTGCGATTCGTACGGCGTCACCGTCTTCTACACCGCCCCAACGGCGATCCGGGCCTTCATGCAATGGGGCGAAGCGTGGCCGGCAACCTACAACCTCGAACGCCTGCGTCTCCTGGGGACGGTGGGAGAGCCGATCAACCCGGAGGCGTGGATGTGGTACCACCGGGTGATCGGCGGCGAGCGCTGTCCCATCGTCGACACCTGGTGGCAGACGGAGACCGGCGGGATCATGATCACCCCGCTGCCCGGCGTCACCCACACCCGTCCCGGAAGCGCGTGCCGACCCTTTCCGGGCATTCAGGCCACGCTGCTGAACGACGCTGGCGAACGCGTCGACGCGGGATACCTGGCGGTTACCCGGCCATGGCCGTCGATGCTCAGGACGATCTGGGGCGACGACGAACGCTACCGGGAGACCTACTGGTCCAAGTGGGACGGCGTGTATTTCCCGGGAGACGGCGCCAAGGTGGATGAGGACGGCTACCTGTGGATCCTCGGACGGGTCGACGATGTCCTGAACGTTGCCGGCCACCGGATCGGCACCATGGAGGTGGAGAGCGCGCTGGTCGAGCACCCCGCGGTGGCGGAGGCCGCGGTCGTGGGCAAGCAGCACGCGGTGAAGGGCCAGGCGATCTCCGCGTTCGTGACCCTGATGCAGAAGTTCGAGGCGAGCGATGCCCTGGCTGCGGAATTGCGCGCCCACGTGGCCAGCGCCATAGGACCGATCGCCCGGCCGGAGGACATCCTGTTCACCGCCGATCTCCCCAAGACGCGGTCCGGCAAGATCATGCGGAGGCTCCTCGGCGACATCGCGGCCGGCCGTGCGCTGGGCGATACGACGACCCTGGCGGATCCCGCAGTGGTACAGGGCCTGAAGGAGCGCTACGAGGCGAAGGAGGAATAGCGGCGAAGCAGGCGCTTGCCGACGCCCGGGCGGCTACGGCTCGCCGAGCGGATCCGGCGTGGGCGGCCGGCGCTTTCGCTTCGGCTTCCGCGTCACCGGCTTGGCGGGGATGCCGACATGCACCGTGTCGGGCTCCGTATTCCTGGTGACGAGCGCCCCGGCGCCCACCATCGAATTGGGCGCCAGGTGCGTTCCGGCGAGCACGGTGGCGTGATAGGCGATGCGCACGCCGTCACCGATCACGGTTCGAGGGGTGCGCACGTCGCGCGGCTCGCAGATGTGGTGACTGTGCGAGTACACGTTCGCATAGTCTGAAATCGACACCCGGCTCCCGATCCGGATACCACCGCGGTCGTCGAGGAGGACGTGCCGATGCACGACCACATCGTCTCCGACCTCGATCCCGTAGCCGAAGGATAACTTCACGAAGTGGAAAGCCTTGAAGTTCCGCCCGCACCGTGCGAAGATCCGCTTGGCGAGCATGCGGCGTAACTTCACGCCCAAGTGCACGTTTTCCCCCAGCAGGCTCTTGTCGAACATCTCCCAGAGCCAGATCAGCGGCTTGACCCGATCGTACCGCTCGAGGTCGGTGTCGATGTAGTACTCGGGCTCCAGCGTAACGTTGCGCGGGTCCAGCTGATCGCGGAGAATCGGGCTGGCCGTGTCGAGTCCGCCGGGAAAGTAGATCTCCTCCAGGACCCTCCGGCAGAAGTCGTACCGGTCGGTGCCGGGGTCGGAGAGTTCCTCGTCCAGCGACGCTAGCCAGCGGTCATATCGAGCCTCGCATTCCCCGCCGAGAGGGACGCTGCGCAACGGCAGGAAGCGGTAGTCGGTCGTATCTGACATGTGGAAGGCGTTTGTGGGCCATCGGGCGCCCGCGGAGCGACCGATTGACGCCCGGCACGTACGGGATGTGCTCGAAGATAACCCCGGCTTGCGTTAATGATCCGTCGGCGGCTTCTTAGAAGATGCACGATGTCCTCAGAGCCCGGGTCGTACGGAAGATCGAGAGCCTCCCCGAGGCACAGGTCTATCAGGTGCTGGACTACATCGAGTTCCTCGAGTCGCGGTACGATTCCGGCGACGTGGAGAGTGGACCGAGCGGACTGCAGCGGCTCGCGGAGGGCATCGAGGACCGGCTTCGCAACTCTTCCTTCAACCCCTCGAACCTGCGCGAAGCATTTCAGGTGGTTGCCGCGGCCGACCGTGCCCTGAGCGGTGTCGCCAGGGCGGGCCGGCAGCTCATGGACGAACTCGCGGGCGGGGCGGCGGACGCGGAAGACCGGGAGCGGGCGGCCGATTCGACCGGCGACGAGGACTCGGAAGTCGCAGCCGCGTCGACGGACGACGCGGATCCCGGGCCGGAGCCGGATGAGTCGCACGCCCGTTGACTAGCCGTTTGCCGGGCTCCTAGCTTTGCTGATGGACAGCGGCAGCGAACGCACGATCCCGTGGCGCGGCACGGTGATCAAGGAAGCCCTTACGTTCGACGATGTCCTCCTCGTGCCGGGTCATTCCCGGGTCCACCCGAAGGACACAGACATCGCGACCCGCCTCACCAGCCGCATCTCCCTGCAGGTCCCGCTGGTATCGGCCGCGATGGATACCGTCACCGAGGCCCGGATGGCGATCGCGGTCGCGCGTGAAGGGGGCGTCGGGGTCATCCACAAGAACATGCCCATCGAGCGGCAGGCGCGGGAGGTGGATCGCGTGAAGCGCTCCGAAAGCGGCATGATCCTCAACCCGATCACGCTGGGCCCCGACGCGTCGCTGCGCGAGGCGCACCGGCTCATGGCGCGCTTTTCCATCAGCGGCGTCCCGATCGTGGAGCCGGACGGCCGGCTGGTGGGCATCATTACCAACCGGGACCTCCAGTTCGAGAGCGACCTGGACCGCCCGGTCGCCGCTCTGATGACGTCTGAAGGCCTGGTGACGGCCCCCGTGGGGACGAACCTCGACGCGGCCCAGGAGATCCTCCACCGCCATCGCATCGAGAAGCTGCCCGTGGTGAACACGGAAGGGAAGCTCAAGGGCCTGATCACGGTCAAGGACATCTTCAAGCGCCGGCAGTTTCCGAACGCGTGCAAGGACGAGCACGGCCGCCTTCGGGTCGGGGCGGCCGTCGGGGCCGGTGCGGAGGACATGGCGCGGGCGCGAGCGCTGGTGGAATCCGGGGTGGATTTCCTGGTGATCGACACCGCGCATGGCCACGCCGAAGGCGTCCTGGACGCGGTCGCGCGGGTGCGGGGCGCCTTTCCGGACCAGGATCTGGTGGCGGGCAACGTGGGAACCGCCGAGGGCGCGGCGGCGCTGGTCGAACGGGGTGCGGATGCCGTCAAGGTCGGCGTCGGTCCGGGCTCCATCTGCACGACCCGGGTCGTGACCGGCGTTGGTCTTCCGCAGCTGACTGCGGTGATGGACGCCGTCGACGGCGCGGCGGGACGGGTGCCCGTGATCGCTGACGGAGGCGTGCGCTACTCGGGCGACATCGTCAAGGCGCTGGCCGCTGGCGCCCACAGCGTGATGATGGGGTCGATTCTCGCGGGCACGGAGGAGTCGCCGGGAGAAGCGTTCCTGCTCGAAGGGCGCCGTTTCAAGACGGTGCGAGGGATGGGGTCCCTGTCCGCGATGGAGGAGGGGTCGGGCGACCGGTACTTCCAGGACAGCCGGGACGTCCGGAAGCTCGTTCCGGAAGGAATCGAAGCGCGGGTGGCGTACAAGGGGCCGGTGTCGGACACCGTCTTCCAGCTCGCCGGTGGCCTCAGAAGCGGCATGGGCTACTGCGGAGCCGCCTCCCTCACGGAGTTGCGGGCCGATGCCCGTTTCGTCCGAATCACGGCTGGTGGTCTTCGGGAGTCTCATCCCCACGACGTCACGATCACTCGTGAGGCGCCGAACTACAGTCACTGACCGCGCCGCTCAGCGAGCCGCCGGGTTCCTGACCTCGGGACCGGGTGTCCCGGCTCTGCTGTGTGTGCTGGCGGCGGCGTGTGCGGGAATCCCGCCGCCCCCCGCCCCGGGTCCGCATTCTCCACCACCCATGGGCGTGGAAGCCCGGTCACCTGACATTCCGGCGCGCCCCCTGCCGCGTGTGCGTCCCCCTCGTGAGTTCGGTGACAGGTTGTCCGACCCGATCCTCACTTCGCCCTGGGCGGACGAGGAGGGGATCGTGGAACGCGTCGACTGGTGGCTGGACTACTGGCAGACGCGTGCGGCCGACGGTTTCGTGCGGGCGCTCGTACGCATGGGGAGGTACGAGGACTACATCGACGCCGAGTTGGCCGTCCGGGGTTTGCCGCCCTCGCTGCGGTACCTGCCCATCATCGAGGCCGGCTACTACCCCAGGGCCGACTCGCCGGCCGGGGCGGCAGGGCTTTGGCAGTTCATGCCCGCCACTGCGCGCTGGCTCGGGATCGAGGTGGGCCCGCTGGTGGATCAGCGCTACGACCCATACGTGGCGACCCCCAAGGCCCTGGACTATCTGGCCGGCCTGCACGAGCAGTTCGGATCGTGGTTCCTCGCCCTCGCGGCGTACAACGGAGGGCCGGGACGGCTTGAGCGCATCCTGGCGGAACACGGACCGGACTCCCGGCGAAGCGATGAGCTGTTTCACCGGATTCGGCACAGGCTCCCGTACGAGACGCGCGACTTCATCCCCAAGTACCTGGCGGCCGTGCGCCTGGCCCGGGATCCGACCGCGTTTGGCCTGGCCGACCACCCCAGGGAACCGCCCCAGTCATTCGATGTGGTGACCGTGACGGGCGCCGCCTCGATCGATGTGATTGCGGGGGCGGCAGGGGCCGGCGAAGAGGAGTTGAGGTTGCTGAACCCGCACCTGGTGCTTGGACTCACGCCGGCGGGGACGGCGACCGCCGTGCGCGTCCCGCGGGGCTCCGGAACGAGTTTCGAAGCCCGCTTTGCCGCGATTCCGGAACGCGATCGGGTGACGTTCACGCACCACCGGGTGAATCCGGGCGAAACGCTTTCGGGCATCGCGCGCAACTATCGCGTCTCGTTGCGTGCGCTCCGGGCGGCCAATCCGGAAGTGGAGCCCAGGTTGCTTCAGATCGGGGCCGTGCTGGTGATTCCTCGGACCTAGCAGTCCACGGGCTGCTCTAGTCCTGGCTGCGCTGCCAGGATCCGGAACTTCCGCCCGACTTGCGCACCAATTCGATCGACTCGATGGTCATGCCGCGGTCGACGGACTTGAGCATGTCGTATGCGGTCAGCAAGGTCACGGAGACGGCAGTCAAGGCCTCCATCTCAACCCCCGTCCGTCCCTTGATGCTGGCGCTCGCCGTGACCCTCAGACCGGGCAGTGACGGATCCGGTTCGATCTCTACGGCGATGCTGGCCGCAGGCAGCACGTGGCACAGCGGAATCAGTTCGCCCGCGCGCTTGCCCGCCATGATGCCCGCGAGACGGGCGACGTGTTCGACATCTCCTTTTGGATTGCCGCCTTCCGTGAGAAGCCGGAAAGCGCGTGGCGAGCACCTGAGCAGGCCTTGCGCGACGGCCTGGCGGGCCGTGGATGCCTTTTCCGTTACGTCGACCATCGTTGCCTCACCGTCCGGGTCAAGGTGGGTCAGCGTCTCGCGTGTGGTTGAGGCGTCCGGGTCGCCCTTGGCCTGTACGGAGGTGGGCGGCCGACTGCTGTCTGTGCGGCTCGAATCCGACATTACTAAACCATTTTGTTTAGTGTTTTTTCCAGTTCCAGGAGAAGTGTACCGACGAAGAGTTGCGGGTTCACGTTCCCGAGCGCGAGCATCCGGGCCCGCTCCACCTGATCGACCGCTCGGGCGATCCGCGCCGGCGTCAGCTTCAGACGCCCGGCGGTATCGCGCAGGTACGGCAACTCGTCGGCGTTGATCACTCGGTGGTCCTGACCGAGACCGGCTGCCCCGAGGTCACGGATCCACAGCTGCAGCGCGGCCAGCAGGTCGAGGAGGCCTCTGGCCCCCGCGGGCCCGTATTCCAGCGCCGTCTTGAAGATCTCCGCACGCTTCCCGCCCGTCACGATCCGGAGCAGCTTCAGTGCGCCGCTGCGCTGATCCGCCTGAAAACCGTCGCGGTCCAGAAAGCCGAGGGCCGTGCCGATCGACCCCTGCGCTAGCGCAGCCGCGTGCCGCGCTGCATTCCGGTCGGCCCCGCATTCCTCTTCCAGGAAGCAGGCAACGTCGTTCGTGGGAAGCGGCGGGAGATGGATTGGGAGCGCACGGGAACGAACGGTTTCCAGCAGGCTGCCCGGCTTTCCGGACGTCAGGATGAACCGGGTGCCATCGGGCGGCTCCTCCAGGAGCTTGAGGAGCGCGTTGGCCGCTTCGGGGCTGGCCTCCTGAGGGACAAGATGCTCCGCGTCCCCCACGACGAAGAACTGCTCGTCGCTCATTGCCGGCCGCCGGTGAGCCTGGCTGCGGAGCGTGAGAACCGCGGCCAGATAGATGCCCTTGACCTCTGTGCCTCCCTCGGCACGCAGTGGCTGCATTCGAAACTCCGCGAGGCGTTCGTGACGCGCAGTCTCCAGGGCCTCCGCCAGCTTGCCGGGCCCGTGAACGCGCTTCGGGCGCGGAAGCGGAAAGTACCAGTGAATGTCCGGGTGCTCGAGGCGCAGGGCCAGCCGACAGCTTCCACAGCGATCACACGGGCGCGCGGCCTCTGCGGCACACAGCCGGGCACGAGCCAGCCAGAGTGCGAGGGATTGTTTGCCGCAACCCGGCATCCCATGGATCAGCACCGTGGCGGGCAGGGCGTTGCGGTCGAGGGCGCGGCGCAGTGATGCCCGGAGCGCTTCGTGTCCGCGGAACAGGGGCGGGACCGGCGGTTGCTGGGTGGTCGGCGGCATTGCAACCGAAGTATCGATTGAGCCCGTGTCCTTCACAAGGCGCGGAGCCCCGCAGGTCGCTTGTCAGCCGTCGAGCCGCACGTGCAAGAGGACGTGCAACGGGTCCTGCGGATCCTCAATGCGCTTCCTGAGCCGTTGCAGGGCGTGGCGAATGTGGGAGCGCACGGTCGCCGGTCGGACGCGCATCAGGCGAGCCACCTCGGCAGGGCTCCTCTCGTCGATCAACCTGAGGGTCAACGCCTGCCGCTCGCGCGCGGGGAGGTCGTCGATCGCCTCGCGAATGACGTGCTGGACGAGTTGCTTCTCGGTCTGCTCGAGTGGATCCGGACGGCCCGGCCCGGCCACGTCGGAGGCGCCCACCTCGCCGGCGTAGCGGTCAATGCTCCGGGCGGCGGCCCTCCGGGCTCGATAGTCGCTGACGCAAACGCTTCGGGCCAGCCGGGAGAGCCAGCCCCGAAAGGTCCCGGTTGCCCGAAACGATCCCGCTGTCGCGTACACCTTCAGCCAGGTCTCCTGGTACAGATCGTCCAGGTGGTCCCGGTCGCGCGCGTAGCCCTTGCATACGGCCCACACCAGCGGACCGTGTTCGCGCACGACGCGGCGGGCGTAGTCGCCACCGGCCGCGAACTGCACGGCATCGAACGACGTGCGCTTCGCGTCTCCGTCTCGGGGATGAGTCATGGACTGGGCGGGCGGATCCGCGAAGCCGTTCCGGCTCAGGTCCGTGCCGCCTGAAGCGCCAGCGTGTGCTCCCTTCTGCCGGCCAGCCGGTGTGCCCAGGCGGCCACCGCGCCCGCGCCCGCGGCGGCCAGCGTCAACTCGAGGGTGGTGGCCCCCGGCTGCAGGTGCCCGCCTGTCGTCAGGATCGCGGCGGCCGCTGTCAGGGCCCCTAGCAGGGCGGTCACCCACACGTCGGCGGGACGAACGATTGCCCGCTGGATCCGCCGTTCCGCAATCCTGCGCATGACGAGCTCATTGAGGTGGTCGAGGTCCGGCCGGATCTCCGGCTCCGGCTCGAATGCCTCTCTGGCCGACCGGATCACGAGGAGATCGAGATGGCACGCGGGGCATGTCCCGAGGTGTTCGCGCCCATCCGCGTCGACCTCGGTGCCCACATCGTCGTCGGTGATGCGAAACACATCAGGACAAGTCATGCTTCAGGTTCCTCGCGGATGGGGCCCATTCCTGCTGTTCAAGCCGTCGAAGACGGAGACGTCCTCGCGGTAGCGGATCATCACTCCGAGCACCATGGCTTCGAGGAGCGGTACTGCCAGGGGAATCCAGGCGGCCGCCACACCGGAGACCGCGACCCAATCGCGGTTCGGGTGGCTGGCGGCATAGGCCGCGACAAAGAACCCGAGGCCGCCGGCAAGGCCGATCGCGAGGCATCCGTTTCGGCGGCTCGCATCCCGCAGCGTCGCCGTCAACCGCGATGCGTAGAGCCCCAGCAAACAGTTGAGGATCGAGAATACCACAAATGCCGCCGGAACATGCAGCAGGAGCCGGACACGGTTGGGTGGCGTCCGTGTCTCGTGGCCCACCCTGTATTGTCCCGGAGGGTTCGCGTCGACAAAGCGGAGCTGACGGAGCTTGCCCGCCGGGGTGCTCGGCCCGAAGGGTCTCATATCGGCTACGTCGGGCTGGTCCGCCAGGGCGGCGTATTCCGCGAGCGGGTTGACGACCTCGGACGACGCGTAGCTCGCCAGCCCGATGAGCAGCCCGGCCAGGACTGCAATTGCGGTGCTTCCGACGGCCGTGTTACGGCCCCAAATCGCGACCCCTCCTGCAAATGCGGCGAAGGGCAGGACGAAGCCCAGCTGGCCCGCCACGTACGCGAACCACGTCCAGCCCGACCATGGTTGCGGCTGGTCTACCGCCACGGTGACGAACACGACGATCGCGGCCACCAGGCCCAGGGTCCAGACGATTGTCGCCTTCAGCGCATGGGCCATCCCGGCCATGCTCGCTGCAGCCGTAGGGCGTTCAAACCACCCGGTCATGGGTCGGGCTGGCATTCGCGATCACGGTCACAGTTCTTGACCAGCCAGCAGCATTCACGGCAGCAATACGCCTTGGTGCCCTCGCCCCAGCAGCAGTCGGCACGCGTGAAGCGGGTGACGATGGTACGGGCGGGCGTCGCGAACAGGGCGGCCGCCAGCAGAACGTTCAGAACGACCAGACCCGCTATGACCAGCCTGCGCATGGGTCACGCCTCCCTGAAAGGTGACGCGACGCGGTACGGCCTCACCATGTCCATTCGGCGAGCCGCTGTAACGCGTCGGAGGATTCAAAGGAGCCGAGCACTTCCCGCGACGTGGCGGTCAGAGGCTCGAACGAGGGGGGGAATTCGAGCGCGTCGACAGATCCTGCGCTGGTCACTCGCAGCCAGCGGCGGCCGTGTCCCAGGGGATCGGTCCGGTTGTCGAACAGACGGAGCCATGCCGCGCCTCCCGCCTGGCACCGGACCGAGGTCACGAACGGCAATTCATCCGAGAATTGCGCTCGCACGTCTCGGGCCATGACCTCCAGGTCGATCCCGGCCGCGGCGTAGTTCGGCCCCAGTTCGAGGCGGATCATCCTCTCCAGATAGACTACGATGTCCGCCTCCCGGATCGGGGAAGGGTGTCCCGGGATCGGGACGTGGGCTGCGATCGATCCATCGGCGTCCAGCCAGACCAGGTCGTGCGAGGCGGGACGCCAGAGCACCAGGTCGCTTCCGCAAGCGTCCCACAGGGGGACGGGCACGAATTCTCCGGGGTCTTCCCGTGTCGACCGCATGTAGTCCGAGAAGGCGACGACTTCCCGGCGGGTCTCCAGCGCGAGATCGGCCCGTACGAGAGACGCTCGCCGGAAGTCGGCCGTGACGTCGAGATTGGCGGGCGTGTCCACGACGACCGTGCCCCGTCCATCCAGACGGACACGGTAGGGGTCCGCGTAGGAGACGTCGGTGAAATCCGTGCGGCGCGCCCAGTCCGCTCCCCGCAGGCGATCCGACCGGACCAGCGATATGGTCGCGTCGAAGACCTTGTGTGCCCTGGCGCCGAGATCCCACACGTGTGCCAGACCGCTGTCCGGGTCGATCTGAAGGGCGATGGGGAAGAGGAGATCCTCCGGACCTTCACCGCGGTCGCCACCACGAACGGTGCCACCACCGCGTGGCTCGATCCGCGTGAGGAACGGTGGAGAGGTGTCGAGGACCCAGACCGCGCCCGGCGCGGCCACGATGTCCCGGATGGCCGTGAATTCCACACCGGGAAAAGGCGTCGTGAGCGCGTCGGCCGGTACCTCGCGAAACTCGATCGCGGTGTCCGAGCTCGCGCAGGCGCTCGTGACCGCGCAGGCCATGCCGCACAACAGGAGCCGGGACTTCACGGCAGGTTGGCCGTCGCGAGTCGTGGCCGCGCCGCGCGTGAGGCACCGGTTGAGGACGACAGGGCCGCGACGACTTCGGTCAACTCATCTCCGTGGCCCTGTGCGACCACGCGACCGTCTTGCAGCGCAAAGACCCACGGTGTACGGCTGACCAGCGCGTGATCCCGGCTTCCCGGCCGAAAGCGGTCCGGGGTCGCTACCGGGACCTGCCAGCCGTAGGCCTCCGCATGCCGGGCGGCCGCTGCGAGCGATCCCGGGGCGACCGCGACAACGCTTCCGGGCCTGTCGGCATCCTTCAGGAATCCTGCCCACTTGGGGGCAACGCGGCGCGAATGGGCACACTCGGGATCGAAGACCAGCACCAGCTGGAAATCAATGAGCGGGCTGCTTGCCTCGCCCCCGTCGCCAACCCGTACACCCGAAAGATCATCGCCAATCGCGACGAACCCGGCCTTCCCCGTCTCCGGACCGTCCGCCAATAGCGAGAGTTGGACGACCGCGAGGGTCGCCAACACAGTCGCCGCAGTGTTGCCTTTCGCCGAGGTCAACGGCGTCCTCTCTGATTTTTCGGTCCAGTGGTCCACGGAACGGGCCCTGCCAATCGACTACTGCTCCCTTAATAACGGTTGACGGGGCAAAAGCGTGCAAAAACGCCCTGCGGCGCCGGTCAGGCCAGTCCCCGGCGGCCCCGGGCGAGCCTGATCGCGAGCCGGATGGCCTCCACCATGGAGGAAGGATCCGCTACGCCCCTTCCCGCGATGTCGAACGCGGTGCCGTGGTCCGGGGATGTGCGCACGAAAGGCAGGCCGATCGTGACATTGACACCCTGTCCGAATGCTGCCGTCTTGAACGCGGCCATACCCACGTCATGATACGGGGCGACCACGGCATCGAATTCGCCCGCAAACGCACGGCCGAAGACAGTGTCGGCGGGTACCGGCCCGGTGATCGACCAGGGGCCGTCCGCCAGGGACGCCAGAGCCGGCCCGTACACGTCCCGCTCCTCGGTGCCGAACAGTCCCTCGTCGGAGGCGTGCGGGTTCAGGGCGCAAAGCGCGATTCGCGGCGCCGGCATGCGCCAGTCGGTGTGAAGCGCCGCTGCGAGCAGACGGGTTTGGGAAACAAGCAGATCGGCCGTGACCGCGTTCGGAACCCTCGCCAACGGAATGTGCGTCGTTGCGAGAAGCACGCGCTTCGCCGGCCGCGGACTTTCGCCGTCCGGCGCCTCGTCGCACATCAGCATCCCTACGCGCGGCACATCGGACAGGGCCATCAGCATCTCGGTGTGGCCCGGATGGTATCCCGCTTCCTCGAGTGCCGGCTTGTGGACGGGGGCGGTCACCACGGCGTCCACGTCGCCGGCGAGCGCCCAGCTCACGGCCCGCTCGATCGCGAGCCCGGCCGCACGCCCCGGCGCCAGACCCGCCTCCCCTCCTTCCAGCGCGTCGTACCGGCACACCTCGCGGAAGTCGGCCGCGCACTCGACCGGTCCGGCGACGCGCACCGCGACGTCGTTCAAGTCGGTGGCGGCCAGGGCTTTTGCGGTCACCTCCGGCCCGATGCCCCGGGGGTCGCCCAGGGTGATGGCCAGGCTGTTCAGTTTACGAACTCGACGTAGGTCTTTGCGCGCAGGCTCTGCATCAGCGCCTCGATGCGCTTCTGCCGCATCAGCGTGGCCCGGATCTGGGGCTCGAGGTCCTCGTAGGTGAACTCGCCCGCTTCCCTCAGTTCGACGATCTTCAGGACGGCGAACCGCTCCTGTTCGAGGTAGCGGAACTGGATGGGACCCACGACTTCGCCCTCCTCCCGACCCGTCAGGGCGGCCAGGTAGGCGGCTGGCAGAATCTGAGCAATCTGCCTCTGCGGCACGGTGGCGGAATCGGGCAGGCTGGAGTCGTGGTATTCGTCGATCAGCGCCTGGAAGTCCTCCGTTGCGGCACGCGCCGAGACTTCCTCGGCTACCCGGCGCGTCTGGGAATTGTCCTGCGGACCCGTCTCCGGCCGGATCAGAATGTGCCGGGCCTTCCGCTCGGCGACGCGCATGCGTTCCAGCAGGATGATGTGGAAGCCGTGGATCGTTTCGACCACTTCGCTGATGCCGCCCTCCAGAAGCGTGAAAGCGGCCTCTTCAAACTCGTCGACCATGTCGCCCCGGCGAAACCAGCCCAGATCTCCGCCCGCGGTCGCCGAGCCGGGATCCTGCGAGTACTCGGTCGCGAGTGCGGCGAAGTCATCGCCCGCGCGGGCCCGCTCCAGCAGGCCCTCGAGCGTGTCGCGCGCGGCTTGTCGGGAAGAATCGGAAGGAGCGACGCTGAGCATCACCTGCTTGAACGTCACCGTGGCGGGACGCTCTTCCAGAGTCGCCTGCCCCTCCTCGAAAAACGCGCGCATCTCGTCTTCCGTGACTTCGACGGCGCCCTGATCGCCATGGCGGGCCATGTAGAGTTGCACGAGTTGTTCCTGGGCGAGCTGTTCCCGCACCATCTCCCTGTAGCTCTGGATCGTGAGTCCCTCGAGTTCCAGTGCCTGCTCCATCGCAGCTCGGCTGCCGAAGTTGGCCTCTGTCTGAGCCATGCGCTCCTGCAGCCCATCCTCGACCCGCTCGTCCTCGACCGCCAGCAGCGTGTCCTGGGCCGCCGCCTGCAGCACCAGGAGCTGCTGTACGAGATCCTCCAGCCTCGCCTGCCGGAACTCCTCCCGATCCCGTGTGCCCTCCTCCGGAACAGGCATGCCCCGTGCCCGCCACTGGTTCTCCTGCTGAACGACCTGCGACAGAAGGATCACCGAATCACCGACGATCGCGACCACTTCATCGACCAGGTCATCGCCTGCCGTCTGGGCTCCGGTCCCGGGCACGGCCGCCAGAAGCACGACGATGGCTGCAAAAGGGGCCATCCGGGCGGGGAGGGGAGTGGTCTGTTTCATGATCATCCTGCACATCCGAGGTGCGCCACGGGGGCCGACACCTATCTGAGTTGATCGATCCGTTCCAGCGTTGCCGTCACGGCTGAAGCGTTGATACGCCAGGAACCCTGGTCCCTGAGTAGCAATGTAACGCCGCCCAGTGGAATGATCTCGCTCTCGCCGGACACGACGCGGACCAGCGCCGCCTCCACCTGGTGCGCCGCAGGGGCCTGTCCCGCTTGGGGCGGGACGGAGGCGGAGTCGGTTTGCGTCCCCTGTGGTGCGAGCCCGATCAGTGCGGCCCGTTCCCGGATTGCGGCGCGCGCCTCTGCCGACACCGAATCGATCTCGGCCGCCGTCGGCGCGAATCCGAGCGCCCGGGCGTGCTCCAGGAGCAGTTCCTCCTGCCCGAGACGTCGAAGCACGGCTTCCATCTCCTGATCCGACGCAGAAGCCACACCCTCGCCAAACCCCTCCCCCGAAAGGCGCACAAGCGACAGGAAGTCCCCCGCCGAATAGGAACCCGCGTCCCACGTAACCAGCGGTCGACCGGCGGCGCCCTGTGACAGACGCGATGGAGCTGTTGTCGCCAGCGCGCGGGCCAGTTCCACGGCTCCGTCCGCGAGGGTCAGTCCGGACGTGGAGTCGAGCTCGGTGACGTATTCAGCCTCGGCCCGGGCCAGACGTTCAAGCTGGATCTGCCGGCGGAATTCCGCTCCCACCTCCGAGAGCTCCGGGACCTCAAGGGCGTCGAGCCGCAGAAGGTGATAGCCGAGGGAGGACTCGACCGGTCCGGCAGTCTCGCCGGGGCGCAGGCTGAAAACCGCCGAGTCGACCGCCCCAAGCATCTCCCCCCGCCCGAAGGTCCCCATGCTTCCGCCCCTGCCGCCGCTCCCTGGATCGTCGCTGTAGCGTGAAGCCAGCCCCGCAAAGTCCGCACCGCCCTCCAGCTGGGACCTCAGGCCGGTTGCCAGGGCGCGGACGCTATCGCGCTGGAGGGTCGTCGCGCTACGGGGGACGAGGAGCAGGATCTGCGACGCCGTGGCTCGGGCCCCGGGCATATCCGCCGCGAACCGGGCCATCAACTCCTCTTCGCCAACGATCGTATCGACCCCCACCACCTCGTCCCTGAGGCGGGTGATCATCAACTCGTCCAGCGGCGCCTCCGTCACCAGACCGACGTCCAGAGACTGAAGGGTCGAGTCCTCCATGAGGCGCGAGGCCAGGAGGGTGTAATCCACCCAGAGTTCGGCGACCACCCGCACGATCTGCGAATCCGGCAGGACGCGGCTGTTGTTGGCAATCAGGACCGCGGCGTCTTCGACACGGAGTACGCTTCCATCCGCTTCGGCAAGTGATCCGGGGTTACAGCCCGCGAGCGTCAGCGTCAACAGCAGAAATCTTGACAATGCGCTATGCATTACATTATTTGTCTCCATTCGTGCCTCCTCCGAGCGTCGCCAGGGCGCGTACCAGCACAGGGGCAAGCCTGTCGGCTTCCTCGCAGGTGAAGGTTATCGAGAGCGGAGTGATTCTGCGAACCTCCAGCGCCACGGCTTCACCTTTCAGTGTCCCCTCCAGAGCGGAAATGCGCGGGATGACTTCGGGGCGGAAGTTGACGCGCGCCGTGCTCCCCCGTACCAGAATCCGATCGACCCCGGCGCTACGGCCGGCGAGTCCCAATAGCGATTGGTCCAGCAACCGCCTTACCGCCGGAGGTGGCCGTCCAAACCGGTCCGTGATCTCATCGGCGAGGGCCTCGACATCGCTCGGTCCGGATACCTTCGCGAGACGGCGGTAAAGGTGGAGTTTCTGATGCTGATCCTGAATATAGTCATCCGGCAGGTACGCGCTGTCCGACATCGCAATCTCGGGGCGTGGATGGCGGACGCCCCGGTCTCCTTCGCGCACCCGGCGCACGGCGTCTTCCATGAGACGCATGTAGGTGTCCAGCCCGACCGCGTGCGCGAATCCGGACTGGTGCTCTCCGAGCAGGTTGCCCGCACCGCGGACCTCGAGGTCACGCAGGGCAATCTGGTAGCCGCTCCCGAGTTCGGTGAAGTGTTCGAGCACCCGCAGGCGCTTTTCCGCCTCCTCCGTGATGTTGTCGGGCACTACCAGGTAGCAGTACGCCCGGCGGTCCCAGCGCCCGACGCGCCCGCGGATCTGATAGAGCTGCGAGAGCCCGAAGCGGTGCGCGCCGGCAACGATCAATGTGTTGGCGTTGGCCACGTCCAGCCCGTTCTCGATGATCGAGGAACAGACCAGAACCTGGGTTCGTCCCTCCACGAAGCGGGTCATGGCGCGGTCCAGAGGACCGGTACCCATCTGGCCGTGGGCCACGTCGACGGTCGCATCGCCCACGAGACGGCGCACGCGTTCGGCCGCCGTGTCGATCGTCTCGACCCGGTTGTGGAGGAAGAACACCTGTCCTCCCCGATCGAGTTCCCGCTGGCAGGCTTCGGCGACCAGGTGGTCGCTCCAGGAGATGACATGGGTGAGGATGGCCATGCGGTCTCTGGGCGGGGTCCGGATGAGCGACAGATCGCGAATGCCTGCCAGCGACAGGTAAAGGGTCCGGGGGATCGGCGTCGCGGTCAGGGTGAGCGCATCCACGGTGGTGCGAAGCTTCTTGAGGCGCTCCTTCTGACGTACGCCGAGCCGCTGCTCCTCGTCGATGACCACGAGGCCCAGGTCACGAAACGCGATATCACCCGAGAGGAGACGATGCGTACCGATCACGATATCGACCGTTCCGTCCAACAGACCCGCCGCAACCTCACGCTGCCGGCGCGGAGGGTCGAACCGGGAAAGGGAACGAACGACCACCGGATAGTCGGCGAGCCGGTCGCCGAAGGTCCTGGCGTGCTGCGCGACGAGCACCGTGGTGGGGGCCAGCACTGCAACCTGCTTTCCATCCTGGACCGCCTTGAAGGCCGCTCGGATGGCGACCTCCGTCTTGCCGTAGCCGGCGTCGCCGCAAACGAGGCGGTCCATCACCCCTGACGACTCCATGTCCCTCTTGATGTCCTCGACGGCGGTGCGCTGGTCGGGCGTGTCCTCGTACACGAACGCCGCCTCCATCTCGCGCTGCCAGCGGGTGTCCGGGGAAAAGGCGTAGCCCGGGCGGGCGCGGCGCGCAGCGTAGAGTTCCAGCAACTCGGCGGTCATCTGGTGGATCGCTGCTTCGGTCTTCCGTTTGAGCCGCCTCCAGCGCTTGCCGCCGATCCGGTGCAGGCCCGCCGGCTTGTCTTCCGGATGGGTCCCCACCCAGCGTTCCACCTCGTCGAGCCGGTAGACGGGGACCCGCAGGACCTCGCCGCCCGAATAGCCTATGACGAGCGCCTCGATCGATTCACCCCCGATCTCGATCCGTTCCAGGCCCCGGAAGCGCCCGATGCCGTGTTCCATGTGGACGACGTGGTCGCCGGGGGCGAGCTGGGCCAGGCTCTCCAGCGACGCGGAGCCGCGGAAGCGCCGTCGCCGTCGCAGTTTCCGGCCGCGCCGAAAAATCTCGTGATCCGTGAGTATATTGACAGAAGGCGCAGAATCCGCTATGAGATAGCCCTGGGTCAGGGAGCCCACGACCAGGTGACAGTTCGGGGGCGGCGTGCCCCGGCGGTCCGCGAGCAGGTCGTCGAGTCGGCTCGCCTGGCCGTCGTTGTCACAGAGGATGAAGGTCTCTTCTCCTGCCGCGGCTGCGTTGGACAGGAAGGATCGCAAGCGGCCGATGTGGCGTTCGATCGCGGGCGGCCTGCGCGCCTGGAAGACGACGCTTCCCACATGCTCCTCCACGAAGGTGACCCGGCCGTATCGGGCGACGCGCTCCGCGAGGGCTTCGGGCGACAGGAGGACGGTTGCCGGGTCCGTGGCCGGGTTGCCGTAGCGGAGGGCATCGCGATAGCGGGTGTCCGCGCGCTTCCAGGCCGCCATGGCTTCCTCATGCACCGTGTCGTCGCCGATCCGTACCAGAACCGCATCCCGCGGCAGACGATCCAGCAGGGAGCAGTCCGTCCGTCGCGCGATATCGATCGTGGCGCCGAACCTCACGGGCAGGATGTCGGCTCGCGCCACAGTCTCCGTTGACCGTTGGTCCAATACGCCGAAGTGGCGTATGGACTCGATTTCGTCGCCGAGGAATTCGATCCGGACGGGGCCGGCCGCGCCGTAGGAGAAGACATCGATCAGGCCGCCGCGCACGGTGTAGCTACCCGCCGCCTCCACCATGGGGGACCGTTCGAATCCGCGTGCTTCCAGAGCCTCGATCAGCGCATCACGCCGCAAGCGGCCGCCGGTTGCGACCGTGAAGCGCAACTCGGCAACGTCGTCCGGTATCGGGACGAGTTCCTGAAGTGCACGGTGGGTCGTGACCATCACCCGCGCCTGGCCCGCAAGCAGAGCCTCGACCGCTTCGACCCTTTGGCCCTCGACCTCGTCGTTGCGGTCACCGCCGGGCGCAAGTTCTTCGCCTTGCGGATACGGCACCGCCGTTCCCGGGCCCGCCAGGGCTTCCAGATCGCCGAGGTACTCGCCGGCCTTGTCCGGAGAGGATGCCGTGAGGATCCAGAGCCGGGTGGGAAGGTGGTCGGCCAGTGTCGCGACGGCGGTGACGGGCAGGGAGCCGGCCGCGCCTCCCACGCTTATGGAGCCCCCGGCCGTGGGGATGCTTCGCAGCAGTTCCCGCAGTGCCGGGGTACACGCGAGCGCGGCCGTGGCGGGATGTGAGGCCGGGGTGGGGCCGCGGCTATGCACCGGGTCGCCGGGTGCGGAGTGCTCGCGACGCCGCGACGACTGTCTCCAGTACGAGCAATGCCAGGACGATCGCCAGGAGAGGGCGCCAGGGCTCGGGCCCCCGTCCTGCCCTGAAGATGTGCCGCGACCACGCCGAAGCGTCGTCGACGATGTCGCGCACTCCACGGACGGCGCGCCTGACCTCACCGCGCGAAGCGGGCGCGAGCTGCCCCTCCACCGCCGGCGGATTGACCGGAATGGACTCCAGCACGCTGTCGCCGGCCAGCACCTGATAGATGCCTGCCGCCGCGGTTTCGAGGAATGGCTGATCCCCGTCGACCGGCTTCACGGTGCCGTCCGGCCCACGCACCGCGCTGGCAAGAGGCGAAGGCCGGAAGCTCGTTCCCGCGGTGACGCCGGAAACACCCGCCGCATCCCCGAACCGGCGTTCGATCACCCACTCGAGCAAAGGAATCATGGCCGCGGAGACAGGAAGGCTGGTCGACTGCTCGTCCAGGGGTGACGCGAGCAGAATGTAGGGACCGGTCGGGGCGACTCCGGTCAACAGCCATGGGTCACCGGTTGATAGCATGGCCACGGATCCATCGCCGGCGCTGACCGGGTTCGTGCCACCACCGCGGTCCGTGGCCGTAACGGACCCGCTGGAGTTGTCCGCCGATTCGGCGGATACCACCCGGTAGAACCGGCGGATGTCGAGCCCCTCCAGATCCAGCGGGAGATCGCTCTGTGCAATGCGGGCGCCCTCTTCGGGCCCCGGCTGGTAGCGATAGGGAATGCCCGCCTCGGCCAGGCGGCGATTCAGCGCGGGAAGTCTGGCCGGATCGGAGAGCGGCACCACGAGGACGCTTTGGGAGGGAGCGCGCCCCTGCAGTCCCTCCCCACCGAGGTTGATGAGCGTAGCCGCGCGACCCACGCCCCCGAGCGAGATGCGCTCACTCTCCGCCAGGACCGCGAGCGCCTGCGCGAGAAAGAAGGGTGTGGGACCGACGGTGGCAACCGGGGTAGGGTCCCGAACCATGAAGGAGAAGAAGTGGCGGTCGTCGCCGGTGAGCGGGTCCGGATCGATCTCGGCGTAGCCGTCGACGCGACCGGAAGGGAACGGGCCCATGGGCAGGCGCACCGTAGCGCCCGAGGGAGCTCTTGCGGCGGCACGCACCTGACCGCCCACGTAGAGACGCACCCCCACAGTGTCGTCCGCCGATCCTTCCGAAATCGAGACCGCGGCCTCGGCCCGCCTCCCCTGAAGCGGAGGGAGTCCACCACCGATGGATACCCTGTCGATAGCGCGGTTTTCCAGCTGGCCGGATGGCGCGGCGAAGACGATGACCGGGATGTCGGCCTCTCCGCCTGCGGGCTCGGAAAACGCGGTCGCCTGGAGATCCGTAAAGACGTGCACCTCCCGTCGCGGCAGATCGCTCTGGGCGACCAGCGCGCGAGCACGCGCGATCGCGTGACTCAGGTCGCCACGTCCGTGGCTGGGGCCCGTCTCCTCTATGGCCAGGGCGGCCTGGGTCAATCCCACGGGCACCGCAACCTCCCAGGGACTGCCGGCCCGGACCACCCAGATGACGTCGTCGTAGCTGGCAGCCTCGACGCTCATGCGCGCGACGGCCTTCAGGGTGTCGAGCCGGCGGCGCCCGTTCTCGATGATCGTCGCGCTGAGCGAGTTGTCCAGCACCAGCGCCAGGGCGGTCGGATCGTGGCTCCCCCCGGGACCCGGCATGTGGATTCGTGCTCCCAGAATGACCAGAAGCACGACCGCAGCCACGCGGAGCAGCAGAAGCAGCAGCTGCTGGGTACGGATCTGGCGGGCGTGGTCCTTTTCGGTCCGGAGCAGGTAGCGAATGGCGGGGAAGGTGAACGTCTTGCTTTCCTGCCGGTAGAAAAGATGCAGAATCACGGGCACGAGCACCGCGACGCCGGCCAGGAGGAACAGGGGGTTGAGGAAGCCCACGTCAGGGAAGACGCTGGCGCTTCCACAGATAGAGCCGGAGCGCCCGCGAAAGGGGTTCGTCAGTGCCGATCGTCGAGTACGCGATCCCGCGACTCGTCAGGGCGGCGGTCCACTCGGCCACGGCTTCCTCCACGGCGTTCCTGTATTGGCGCCGCATGTCTGCTACCGACACCTGGAGCGAATCACCCGTCTCCGGATCCACGAAGCGGGTCTCGCCGGTCGTCGGCAGGTCGCGTTCCCCCGGGTCGATCAGGTGGAAGACCAGCACCTCGTGTCCCGTGTGCTGCAGGTAGATCAGCGCCTTGGCGGTCCCTTCCGGATCGACCAGGAGATCGGAGATCAGGATCACGAGGCCCTTCCGCTTGAGCCGCATGGCCACGCTCTTCAACGCCGACTCCGAATCGGTGCGTCCTCCGCCCTGCAGTGCGTGCAGGTGCTGAAGCAGAAGCCGCCAGTGCACCTTGCCCCCGCGGGCCTGTGTCTGCCGCACGATCCTCTCGTGGAACGCGATCAATCCGACGATATCCCCCTGCCGGATCAGGATGAGCGACAATGCAGCCGCCAGATGTTTCGCGTACCAGAGCTTCGAGGGAAGGCGGGTCTGCGAGGACCAGGCCATCGACTCGCTGATGTCGAGCAGCATATAGGCCCTCAGGTTCGTCTCTTCCTCGTACTGTTTGACGTAGAAGCGGTCCGAACGGGCAAACATTCGCCAGTCGAGCGTCCGCAGGTCGTCGCCCGGCTGGTACTGCCTCAGTTCAGCGAATTCCGCGGAGAAGCCCCGATTGGGCGAACGATGCAGGCCCAGCAGAAACCCTTGTACCACCTGCCGCGCGATGATGTCGATCCCGCCGAGCTGCGCCAGGGTTGCCGGATCGAGCAGGTCCGTGCGCCGGTCCCGGTGCGGAGTGGTCGTCTCGTTGGTGGCCATGGTCCATTGAATGTGGACTGGCGCCACGGCATGCGGAAGTGGCTGGCCGAGGGGAGAGGGCGCCCGGGGATCAGCCGCCCATGCGATAGGTCAGCGAGAGCTTGATCCGCCGCCCCTTGGGACTGTGGGTGAATCCGTCGTAGGACTGCTCCCAGTTGACCAGAGGAGGCGGCGCGTCGAGGAGGTTCAGAGCGGACAAGGCTACGTCGGCCCTGCTGGAGGCCCGCCGCAGCACGCTGAGATCCCAGGTGACGAACCGGTCGATTTCGGCAAATTCGGTGTCGGGGAAGACCTCGTTCGCATACCCGGAGACCGTGTTGACATAGTTGACCACGCTGTAGTCTCCAAAGTGATAGCCTGCGGAGAACCGGCTCTTCCACTGGGGCAGTGGCGGCGCGATGGGATTGTTCCAGTTCAGCTTGCCGGCGGCGTCCTGGGCCGGAAAGACCTCCACGCTATTCAGATCCAGGGCCCGGACGAAGAATCTCCGTGTGAAGGTGCCGTCCATCCCGAGGGAGACGATGCCCTCGGAGACGGGCAGGCGGGTGCTGACATGCCAGTCGAGCCCTGACAGCTCGATGCCCGGCCAGTTGATGGTGCGCACGGCGATCCGCTCGATAGCGCTGGTTGGGCACGTGCCGGTGCCCGGTCCGTCCGGACAGCTCACGAACTGCTGCACGGCAGCGCGTGAAGCGCCGCCAAGATCGTACAGGCGTGTGACGCCGGGGGCGGGAATGATGTCGATGACATCACGGAAGTCGTAATCCCAGTAGTCCAGCGAGGCGCGCATGCGCGGGAACTCGAGCGTGAACCCCACGTTGTAGGTGAACGCCCGTTCCGG
Organism: Gemmatimonadota bacterium; assembly: GCA_028874905.1. GTDB lineage: Bacteria > Gemmatimonadota > Gemmatimonadetes > Longimicrobiales > Gaopeijiaceae > Bin94. The sequence continues at coordinate 56,766 of JAPPGZ010000107.1, read as the reverse complement.
CGTCAGGTCCGGGTTTCCGAAGGCGTCCAGCGCCTTGTAGATGCCCGCCTCGGCCACGTACTCCAGCGAGGTGGCGCGGTCCTCGTTGAGGTCGTCGACGGAAGGCGTGCGGAAGGTCGTCTGCAACGACGCGCGCAGCGCCAGCGGCTCGGCCAGGTCAACGCGCAACGCCAGCTTCGGGTCGAAGCTGGTCACGGACCCGTGGAACTCGTAGTTGGCGGCCACCTGGGCGTCTACCCTCGACCCGAGCCCCAGTTGCGATTCGACGAAGAAGCGGTGGACGGTCTGGTTCGCGTGGTAGGGGTAGTGACCGGTCGTGAACGTGAAGGCACCGGCCTTCTCCAGACAGGTCCGGTCGCCGGGCACGGGACAGGGATTGAGCTCGAGGTTGCCCGGTGAATTCGGTTCCGCCTCGACGTCGAACCAGCGAAACTGGTACCCGACGGCATACTGGGCCACGTCTTCCACCAGGGCGCCCTTGAGGATGGCATCCGCGACCAGCAGGTTGGCGGTGTTGTCCAGATCGACCTCTTCGTTGATCCAGTCGATCAGGGCCGGACTGTTCTCGAGCCCGGGCATGTAGTCCGGGTTCGCCTGATCGAGGTAGCGCGCTCCCGGTTGGGCGGAGTACTGGTGGGCGTTGCTGAAGGGGTTGTAGTACATGCAGTTCCCCTGGCCGGCCACGGCGCCGTTCAGCGCGCCCAGGGCCATGCCCGAGGGGCTGGACGGATCGAGTACCACGTCGACCCCGCAGGCCGGGCCTCCGAAGCCGCGGAACGCGAGGAACTTCCGGTAGGCGTACTCGGCCGGGAGGTTGACGTTGCCGGCGGTGCGTGAAAACGAGGCGGAAAGCTCGAGAGAGGCCTCGTTCCCGCCCAGAGACTCGATGTGACGCTCCAGCGAACCGGCGATCCGTCCGGTACGGGACTTGCGATCGAGGGCACGACCGGGACCGCTGTTGCCCACCAGGCGTCCGTAGAAGTACCAGTCGTTCGCGAGACAGGCCTCCTGGCCCCCGAATCCTGCCGCCTGCCCGTGGCTCTGGCAGAATGCCCGCCTTCCCGGATTCCCCGGAGTGATGACCTGCGCTCCGTTGTACGGCGAGATCGGAGGAAACGACGGTGTCGTCACCCAGTCCGGGGTGGCGGCCTCGGCCCACAAGGCCTCGACGTGGTAGCTCGACTGATCACCCAGTTCGCCGTTCAGTTCGCCGAAGAGCCGAACATGGCGGGACGCCTGGATCAGGTTGTCCCAGGGCTGGTAGCGGAAGCGGCAGGTTTCCCCCTCGAGATGGCCCCCGAAGGCCGTGCACTGCGGGTCGATGAAGACGCCGCCCCAGCCGCCGAACTGCGCATCCGCCAAGGCCGCGACGAATTCCTCCTTCGTCTCGTCACCGGTCAGTTTGGGGAAGAGAAACGCGCCGGGATTGCCGGTATATGACCAGGCTCCGCCCCCGGATGTGAACGGGCGCAGTGCCCAGTCCCGCTCCTGGGGGGTCAGCTCCTGTGTAAGCGCGACCTCGGCCGACACGACCGCGTGGGCGCTCTCGCCAAGCCGCGACCCCCAAATCGCGCCCGCGTTGGTGTCGCCCGCGTCGGGAAGGTACTCGTGCGATGCCGACACCTCGAATCCCTCGAAGTCCCCACGGGTAAGGAAGTTGGCCACGCCGGCGACCGCGTCCGAGCCGTAAATCGCCGAGGCGCCCTCCTTCACCACCTCGATGCGGTCGAGGGCGATCGACGGGAAGGCGTTGACGTCCACGAACCGGCCTCCCAGCAGGCGCATCGGAACGTACACCTGGCGCCTGCCGTTGAGCAGGACGAGCGTGCGCGAAGGTCCTATGCCACGGAGATTCACGCTGGCCACCGTTTCCGGCACCGCCGCGGTCGGCCTGGTCGTGTACCAGCCCTGACGATCACCGAGAACACCCGCGCTGGCCCCCAGGTTCCGGAAGAAGTCGACCGCCTGCGGCGATCCCTGCTCGGCCAGGGAGCGGCGACCGGAGACCGCGACGGAGTACGGCAGGTCGACGGGCGACTCCTCGAAGGCTGTCCCGGTAACGACCACCCCTTGCAGCTGGAGGACGGTCGGCTGCATCCGCAGTTCGACGAACACGGCTCCGCCCTCCGGCACGACGACGCTCTCGGAGGTGGTGAGGTGGCCGATCAACTCGGCCTGCGCCTCATGCGTGCCGGGCGGCAGGCCGACGAGGGCGAATCGTCCGTCCCCCAACGACAGCACTCCCGTGCCCAGCGCCGGAATGGAAACCTGCGCCCCTGCGACCGGCTGTCCGCTCGCGGCATCGGTAACGATCCCGGTAATGGATCCGGTTGCCTGGGCGGAAATGGTGTTCGTGGCAGCACCGCAAAGGGCAAGGCAAAAAAGAAGAGCGACAGGCTGCCGGGAAACTCTCGACCGGCCGGGGAAATGCACCATGACAAACCTCGGTTCGAGTACGCGGCTGGTAGCCGCCGGACCACCCTCTCCTAATGAAAACGGCGCGGCCCCCCGGGCGCAACATGGATTGTCCGATTTTGTCCCGGTTTTGTCGCAAAGATGACCGATTCTGTCGTTATTGCAGGAAACGAAGCATACCCCCTCGCCCCGATGGCCCGGCGGGCAGTGCCCGGCCTCGCACAGCCTTTCGGCTCCCAAGATTGACCGTCCAAAATCGGCCCGGTTACCTTCGAAAGTTCGCGCTCGGAGCCCCGCCAACCGGCCATATGGCGCTCGAGCGGCACCGCACCCCATCATCCCGGCGTCGCGATCGGTGAAAACCGACCTCATCCGCAATTTCTGCATCATCGCCCACATCGATCACGGCAAGTCCACGCTGGCGGACAGGCTCCTGGAGGCGACCGCCACGCTCGACAGACGTCAGATGCGGGAGCAGGTGCTGGACTCAAACGAGCTCGAACGGGAACGCGGCATCACCATAAAGCTCCACGCCGTGCGCATGTCGTACCGTGCGAAGGACGGCCGGGAGCTGCAGTTCAACCTGATCGACACGCCCGGCCACGTGGACTTCACCTACGAGGTGTCGCGTTCGCTGGCGGCGTGCGAGGGAGCGATCCTGGTCGTGGATGCGACCCAGGGCGTACAGGCGCAGACCCTGTCCAACCTCTTCCTGGCCCTGGACGCCGACCTCGAGATCGTGCCGGTTCTCAACAAGATCGACCTTCCGGGGGCGGAGCCGGAGCGCCGGCGCGGGGAGGTGGCCGAGCTGATGGGGATCGACCCGGACCTGGTGCTCGCGGTTTCGGCGAAGGAGGGGTCGGGCATCGAGGACGTGCTGGAAGCGGTCGTCGAGAGGGTGCCCGCGCCCGGCGGTGACCCCGCCGCCCCCCTCAGGGCGCTGATCTTCGATTCGTACTACGACCAGTACCTGGGCGCCGTGCCCACCATCCGGGTCTTCGACGGAACGCTGCGCGCCGGCACGTCCATCACGTTCGGGGCCGTCGACTCGTGCTACGAGGTGACGGAGGTGGGCCACCTGCGCCTGGGTCGCATTCCGGCGCAGTCGCTCGGGCCCGGAGAGGTCGGGTACCTCGTCGCGGCGATCAAGGCGGTGGCGGACACGCGCGTGGGAGATACGGTGCTCGACGCCGCAAACCCCGCCGGGGAACTGCTTCCGGGTTACCAGGAGGCCAAGCCGATGGTGTTCGCGGGCCTCTATCCGTCCGATGCCGACGACTACGAGGAGCTCCGGGAATCACTTCGCCGCCTTCAGCTCAACGACGCCTCGCTGCAGTTCGAGCCCGAGACCTCGCGGGCGTTGGGCTTCGGCTTCCGGTGCGGGTTCCTCGGGCTGCTTCACCTGGAGATCGTGCAGGAGCGACTGGACCGCGAATTCGGAGTCAAGCTGGTCACAACGGTGCCGAACGTGAAGTACCGTGTGTCGATGGCGGACGGATCCGTGCTGTCGATCGAGAACCCCACGGACCTCCCGGACCGCGCGCTTGTGGATTCGGTCGCGGAGCCGGTGGTGCGCGCCCACATCGTCACTCCCTCGGACTTCATCGGCAACGTGCAGAAGCTGTGCCACGAGCGCAGGGGCCTGTTCAAGGGGATGAGCTATCTGGATCCCCGGCGGGTGGAAATGGACTTCGAGCTTCCCCTGGCCGAGATCGTGCTCGACTTCTACGGGCGTCTGAAGGGAGGGACGAAGGGCTACGCGGCCCTGGACTACGAGTTCCAGGAGTACCGGGCGGGGGATCTGGTCAAGCTCGACATTCTGGTCAACCGTGAGCCGGTCGACGCCTTTTCGGTCATCCTCCACCGCGACAATGCGTACCGCCACGGCAACCTGCTGGTCCGGAAGCTCAAGGACCTGATCCCGAGGCAGCAGTTCGAGGTGGCCCTGCAGGCCGCGATCGGAGGCCAGGTCATCGCCCGGCAAACCGTCAAGGCGGTTCGCAAGAACGTGACGGCCAAGTGCTACGGCGGCGACATCACGCGCAAGCGCAAGCTCCTGGAGCGTCAGCGCGAGGGCAAGAGACGGATGAAGCAGGTCGGCTCGGTGGAGATCCCGCAGGAGGCGTTCATGGCCGTCCTGCAACTGGACGACGACCGGTCGTGACGGTGGGGCGGACGCGATGGATCGTGGGGGTGGACATCGGCGGCACCAACCTGCGCGTTGGGAGAGTTCCCCTCGAGGGCGGCGCACCGCCCGTGGCCGTCCGGCGCCGCAGCACGCGGCCGGCGAGCGGCTCGGGTCAGGTGCTGGAACGCATCGTCGCGATGATTCGTGAATCGGTGGCCGAAGCGGGGCGGGACAATATCGCCGGGATCGGTCTCGGCGCACCCGGCCCGCTGGACCCGGAGTCGGGTGTGGTAGCGGAGACACCCAATCTCGGGTGGCGGGACTATCCCTTGCGAGACCTCGTCGCCGAGGCCTGTGGACTGCCGGCGACCCTGGACAACGACGCGAACTGCTTCACCTACGGCGAGTGGTGGATGGGCGCGGGACGAGGCTGCAGGCGCCTCGTGGGTATTACGCTCGGCACAGGGATCGGCGGGGGAATCGTGATCGACGGCGAGATCCAGCACGGCGCTTCCGGTGGCGCCGGCGAGGTAGGCCACATGTCGGTCGACGTCCGCGGCAGGCGCTGCGCGTGCGGTTCTCGGGGGTGTGTCGAAGCGTACGCGTCCGGACCGGCGATCGCGGCGAGGGCGGTCGAGGCGATCCCGGCTGGCAGCGATTGTATTCTCGCGTCGCTGGTGGATGGCGACCTTGACGGGGTCACGGCCGAGATCGTCTCGCAGGCCGCCGCGGCCGGGGACCGGTATGCCGGGGAGGTCTTGCGGGACACGGCGGGTATCCTCGCGACCGCGGTTGCCAACGTGATCCATCTCGTCAACCCCGAGGCGGTCGTCATCGGAGGAGGCGTCGCGAATGCGGGGGAGCGTCTGCTCGGGCCCATTCGGCGCGAGGTCGGACGCCGTGTCTTCGGCGCCCACATGCGCGTCTGCCGGATCCTTCGGGGCGAGCTGGGCGAGAGCGCCGGGGTCATCGGGGCCGCGGGGGTCTTCAGGCGCGCCCATCATGGCTGCCCGTGATGAAGCGGCTTGGGGTTCTGGGCACGCTGGTCCGCGACACGATCATCCATCCGGCCGGTACCGGTCCGGTGCGCGCATGGGGGGGTATCGGGTATGCGCTTGCGGCCTTCGAAGCCGCCCTTCCCGACGGCTGGAGGATTGTTCCGATCGTCAAGATCGGTGCCGACCTTCATGCACGGGGAATCTCGTTCATTCGCTCCTTCACCCGGGTCGGCGACGCGCGTTTTCTGCGCATGGTGCCGGAACCGAACAACCGGGTCGAGCTGATCTACGCCAACGACTCCGATCGTCTGGAGGTCCTGACTGGCGGCGTCCCGGGCTGGGCCGTCCACGAAGTGGGGGAGTTCCTGTCGGACCTCGACGCCCTTTACGTCAACTTCATCTCCGGGATGGAGTTGACGCTGGCAGGGGCGAAGCGCATCCGGGACGAACTCGCCGGACCTTCCCACGCCGATCTCCACTCGTTGTTCCTGAGTGTCGAGAGCGACGGCCGGCGCGTGCCCCGTTATCTTCGGTCCTCCGAGGAATGGGCCGGTTGTTTCGATATCGTGCAGATGAACGAAGATGAATTCGCCATGTTTTCCCGCGACGCAGCCCGCCCGGTGCGCGCGGCCGCACCGGCCTTCGAGCGGCGCGCGCGCGTGATCGTGGTGACGCGCGGAAGCGAGGGCGCAAAGATGATCGCGGCCAGGCGGGGCCAGGCCCCCGCCGTGTGGGAGGTCCCGACCTCGCCCGGCCCGGCGTCCGGCGACCCCACGGGATGCGGCGACGTCTGGGGAGCCGCCTTCTTCTCGGGGATTCTCGCCCGGGCCGACCGGCGCACCGCGATTGCGCACGCCCACGCTCTCGCCCGATGCAAACTGCGCTGCCGGGGCGCCGACGAGACACGGCAGCATCTGGCTGGAGTCGGCCCCTGCCCGCCCTGGAGTTCGCACTGACATGCGGGTCGTGGAGATCCCCTCCTCGCTCGACTACCGAAACGTCGACGCGGTCTTCGCGGAAGCCACCGCCGGCGGCGCGGAACCGGTGCTCTTCGACGCGCGCCGGCTGCGCTGGATCGACCCGAACGGGATGTTGTCGCTTCTCTGCGCCGGACAGGTCGCATCCGCCAACGGTGCGGCTGCCCGTCTGTCGTTGCCCGCCGGAGGCGATGTTGTGGGCTATCTGGACCGGATGGGGTTCCCAGACGCCGCCGCGCAGGTGTTCCACGCATCTCCACGGCGGGCCGGACGTACTCCCTCCCGTGCATCGGACGTGCTGCTTGAGATCACCTCGGTTGCGACCAACTCCGACGTGCACGAGGTGGTCGACCGGGTTCAATCCCGGGCGGGTGCCATCCTTTCCAGGACCCTCCACTATCCGGCAGCCGCAGTCGTCCAGTTCTCGGTGATCCTGTCCGAGGTGTGCCAGAACATAGTGGAGCACGCCGAAGGTCCGGGCTGGGTCGCGGCGCAGCGCTACAACTGGACCCGTCGGCTCGGCCGGCAGGTTCTGGTCATCGGGGTTTCCGACGTCGGAAGGGGCTTCCGCGAATCGTTGGCGGAAGAGCACGCGGAGCGATTTGGCGATCGTTGGGGAGATGTCACGGCCCTGGAAGCCGCGTTTCTCATGGGCCTCACCCGTTTTCCGGACACGGGGCGGGGACAGGGCATCCAGCAGATACGAAAACAGGTCGCCCGCTGGCAGGGCCTCGTCTCGATTCGCAGCGGCACGGCCCGTATCGCGGACAGCCCCGCCTGGCATCCGAGTCCCCCGGTAGTGGACGGCCTGCCCGGATTCCCGGGAGCGCAGATCAACATCGTTCTGCCCGAGCGAATCGATGACTGAACGGCCGGAGCGCAGTTGCCGAGGAGACGGATCTGCCAAGCCTGTCGCAATCGACGTGGCCGCGATCGTCACCAGTGCGGTTGCTTCGCGCGGGCATAACCTGGTGACGCGCCCGACCGGACAAGCTGTCCGGGAGGCGATCGAACAGCGCCTGGCCCAGACGACCCCGTCTCCGGCCCGGACGGCTCCGTTTCCCGCGCAGACGGCTCCGTCCCCCCATGTCATGCTGATCGACTTCACGCGGGTCCGGATCCTCGACTTCAGTTGCGCGGACGAAGTCGTGGCCAAGCTGCTCCTTCGGTTCCAGGGACCTGACCGCCCGGGGAACATCTTCTTCCTGTTCCGGGCCGTGGACGAAATGCACCGCCACGCGGTCGAGGAGGTCCTTGAACGGCATGGCCTGGCCGCGGTCTGCGATGTCGGTGACGGCTTTCAGTTGCTCGGTCCGGCGACCCCCGAGGAACACAGAGCCTGGAACACGCTCGAGCGGTGCGAACGGATCGGCCCTCACGATCTGGCCGGGGCGCTCGGCGAGTTCGGGGAGCCCTTGTTGCGGAGATTGGCCAGACGACGGCTGGCCTACTGGAGCGGCAATGGGGGAGCGGCCGCTCTGAGCGCTTTGGCGCGAACACTCCAGACGAATCAGGGAGGCAGGCAATGAAGAATGACGGCACAGGGAACGGAGCGCTCGCTCCGGCTACGCAGGCGGTGCACGCGGGTCAGCCCGAACCCCGGCCGGGTGCCCCGGTCGTGGCCCCGATCGTGCGCAGCTCGACCTTTCACTGGGCCGGTCCCGACGATGGCATCGATCTGTTGTACAGCCGCTACGGGAACAACCCCAACCAGCTGTCCGTGGCCGCCAGGATCGCGGCTCTGGAAGGGACGGAAGACGCACTGGCACTGGCCAGCGGGATGGCGGCCATCTCCATGACCCTCCTCGCCGCCGCGGGGCAGGGGGACCACATCGTCGCAAGCCGCCACCTCTACGGCGCCACCTGGGCGCTCCTCTCGAAGGAGTTCCCGCGGCGCGGCATCACGACGACGTTCGTGGAGCCCGGCGACCCTGGCGCGTGGAGCGAGGCGGTCACCCCGGCCACCCGCGTAGTGCTGATCGAGCTGCCGACGAACCCCACGCTCCGCGTCTTCGACATCGAGCCCGCCCGCCGCGCCGCGCGAAGCGTGGGCGCGATCCTGGCCGCCGATATGACCTTCGCCACGCCCATGAACATCCGCGCCGCGGAGCACGGCGTGGATGCCGTGATCCACTCTGCCACCAAGTACCTCGGCGGCCACTCGGATCTGATCGCCGGAGTCGTTGCCGGAAGCGGGGAACTGATCCGGCGGGTCGCCAAGATGATGAAGCTGTACGGCGGCTCGATCGATCCGCAGACGGCGTGGCTCCTGGAGCGCGGCATCCGTACGCTGCCTGCCAGAATGGAGCGGCACAATCGCACCGCCCTCGTGCTTGCCGAGTGGTTCTCGGGCGTGCCGGGAGTCAGCGAGGTGATCCATCCCGGCTTGCCGGACCACCCCGACCACACCCTTGCGACACGGATGCTCAACGGCTATGGGGGCATGGTATCCATTGTGCTCGACGGAGGCGGCGCGGCGGCCGACCGCTTCTCGGCGGCCCTGCGTCTCGCCGCGCCCGCTCCCTCACTGGGTGGGGTGGAGACCCTGGTCTCCCAACCCCGGCACACCTCCCATGTGGACCTGAGCCCGTCGGAGCGGGACGAACTCGGCATCCCGGACGGATTCGTGCGAATCTCGGTGGGGCTCGAGGACATCGCCGACCTCAAGGCCGACTTCAGCCGGGCGATTGCCGCCGCAACCCGTCCGGCAGCTGCCGTGACGGCCTGACTACGCCTCCTCCATGAACGGGTAGGCGACGCTCGTCGGGGGGACCATGGTCTCCTTGATCGTCCTGGGGGTGAGCCAGCGCATGATGTTGAACGCCGAACCCGCCTTGTCGTTCGTTCCAGACGCCCGGCCTCCGCCGAAGGGCTGCTGTCCCACCACGGCCCCGGTGGGCTTGTCGTTGATGTAGAAGTTCCCGGCGGCGTTCCGCAGGCGGTCCAGCGCGTCGCGCACGCCGGTCCGGTCCTGCGAGAAAACCGCGCCTGTCAGCGCGTACGGCGAGGTCCTGTCGACGGCGTCGAGCGTCTCGGACCACTCGCTGTCGGGGTACACGTAAATCGACATGACCGGGCCGAAGATCTCGTCGCACATCGTCTCGTGGTCGGGTCGCCTGGCTTCGATGAGCGTCGGCCGAATGAAGAAGCCCTCGGCGTCCGAGTACTCGCCGCCGGCGATCACATCCGCGTCGGAACTCGCCGCGGCCCGGTCGATGTAGCCCGTGATGGAGCTGAAGGCGCCCGGGTCGATCACCGCGTTGATGAAGTTCCGGAAATCCGTTGGGACCCCCATCCTCAGTTCGTTGGTCTCGTCAACCAGATCGTCGCGTATCGCCTTCCACACCGACCGCGGGATGTACGCCCTGGAGGCTGCGGAACACTTCTGACCCTGGTACTCGAAGGAGCCCCGGATGATCGCGGTGCGGAGCGCGGCGTGGTCGGCCGACGGGTGAGCGACGATGAAGTCCTTGCCGCCGGTTTCGCCGACCAGCCGGGGGTAGGAGCGGTAGGTCGCGATGTTCCTGCCGACGGTCGTCCACAGGGACTGAAATACCGCGGTCGATCCCGTGAAGTGCAACCCGGCGAAGTCCGGGTGGTTCATGGCGGCCTCGGTGATGCCGACGGGATTGCCCGGCACGAAGTTGATCACTCCGGGGGGAAGTCCGGCCTCTTCCAGCAGCTTGTACGTGTAGTAGCCGGACAGGACCGCGTGCTTGGAGGGCTTCCACAGAACACCGCATCCCACCATCGCGGGAGTTCCGGCCAGGTTGGCCCCGATTGCGGTGAAGTTGAACGGGCTGACCGCGTAGACGAAGCCTTCCAGAGGCCGGTATTCCATACGGTTCCAGACGCCCCTGTCCGAGATCGGCTGCTGTTCGAAGATGCGGTCCGCGAAGTGGGCCCCGAACCGGTAGAAGTCCACGATCTCGCAGGCCGCGTCGATCTCCGATTGGAAGGCGTTCTTGCTCTGCCCGAGCATCGTCGCGGCGTTGAGCGTGGACCTCCACGTCTCCGCGAGCAGGTCCGCCGCCTTCAGGAACACGGCGGCGCGGTCCTCCCAGGGCCACGACGCCCATTCGCGGCGTGCCTCGACCGTGTTGGCGATCGCTTTCCGCGCTTCCGCCGGGCCCGCCTCGTGCCAGACGCCCAGGAGGAGGTCATGGTCGTGCGGCGAGCGGATTTCGTGGGTTTTTCCGGTCCGGACGGCTTCTCCGCCGATGATGACCGGGATTTCGACCTGTTGGCCGCCGATCCTGGCGAGGGCGGCCTTCAACTCCGCCCTCTCCGGGGTGCCGGGCGCATAGGAAAGGATGGGTTCGTTGACGGGGGCGGGCACGCGGAACGTTCCGGACATGGGCTGATCGAGATTGATGGTTGGCGGGAGCGCTCGAACCCTTGGGGGAGGCTAGTCGTGGAGCGGCCTCCGCCTCCCGCAACGGTCGGTGCGACCGCCGCGGTTGGACCGGCCAAGGGTCTGTTTCGAACGCGGTTTTCCGGGTGCTCGTCAACACCCGGAATCGCAGGCAATTTCACGAAAGCGGGCCGCGCGCGCAACCGGCATTGACGACCGGGAAACGCGTTCGGTAGTTTCCGTGGGCGTCACAGCCACCATCCTCGGGACCGCTTCGGACCCGTGCCTGTGACCTGGACGGAGAATGGCTACCATAGAGCGGATCGAAGAGGTCCTCGAGACGATTCGTCCCGCCATCCGCTTGGACGGGGGCGACGTGGAACTGGTGGCTTGGGATGCCGATCGGGGGAGGGTCGAGGTCCGCCTGATGGGTGCCTGCGAAGCGTGTCCGATATCCATGTTCACCCTCAAGGAGGGGATCGAACAGCGGCTCAGGGCGTCCGTGCCCGAGGTGCTGACGGTAGATGCCATTTGAGCCGCACATGAGCCAGGGCGCACTCGCGGCCGCTGTGACGAAGGCGCTGACGGGCATCGTCAATCCGGTGACGGGCCAGAACGTGGTCGACGGGGGCCAGGTCAGCGCCGTGGATGTGGATTCGCAGGGCAAGGCCCGATTCGTGTTCTCGTTGCGGCGAGGTGATCCCGGGGTGCTGGTTCGCCGGGCCAGGGCCGCTGCGGCGGCTGTCGAAGGCGTAACGGCCGTGAAGGTGGATGTCCAGCTGCCCCAGACGACGTCGGACGCTCAGGGGGAGCCGGACCGCCAAACGCCGGACCGCAAACCGGATGTCCGGCGGCGGCCGCAGGGACTGCAGCCGGGCTCGGTTCCGCCTCCTGTGCCGAAGCCCGGGATCCTGTCCGGCGTCAGGCGAATCATCGCGATCAGTTCCGGAAAGGGCGGGGTCGGCAAGTCCATGGTCGCCACGAACCTGGCCGCGCACGCGGCCGCGCGGGGGTTGACCACCGGTCTGCTGGATGCGGATATCTACGGGCCGAACATACCGCTCATGTTCGGAGAGCAGCGGCGCCCCCCGGTGTCCGGCGCCAAGGGCTCGGAGATGATCGTGCCACTTGAGTGCCACGGCGTCCGGCTCATGAGCCTCGGCTTTCTGCTTGACCGCGCCCAGCCCGCGATCATGCGGGGTCCACTTATCGCCGGCATCCTGAAACAGTTCATGGAGCAGGTGGCGTGGGGCGATCTGGACCTCATGGTCGTGGACATGCCGCCCGGCACCGGGGACGCTCAGTTGTCCCTGGTGCAGACTGTGGACCTCGATGGCGCGGTGATGGTCACGACGCCCCAGAAAGTGGCTACGGGAGACGTGCGGCGCGGGATCAAGATGTTCGAGCGGGTCAATACCCGGGTGCTCGGAGTCGTGGAGAACATGTGCGGCTTCCAGATCCCGGGATCCGACGAGGTAGTGGACCTGTTCGGACGGGGTGGCGGCGAGGAACTTGCCCGGGAACTGTCGATCCCGTTCCTGGGAAGGGTGCCGCTCGACATCGCTGTGAGGAGGGCGGGGGACGAAGGGCAACCGACCGTGTTGTCCGCGCCCGACTCTCCCGCCGCAGCATCGCTCGCGGAGATCGGCACGAGCCTCCTGCAGACGCTCGACAGCCTGCCACCGCGCCGCTAGGGTCGCGTTCCGGGAACGGGTCGCGTACCGGGAACGCCCCTACGGCCTTGAGGCTGTACCGGCGAGACCCGGGCGAGGGTCTATTCGCCCTCCAGCCATTGGCGGTCGGCCGCCGAAAGGGCCCCGGGGCCCCTGCGCACCCGGGCGAGCACCTTCAGCACGAACCAGCCCACAAACATGACCGGGACCACCTTCCAGAGGAGGAACCCGGCGATCCCTGCGGTGAGGCCCAGGAGGGCGCCGATCACCGAGAGGACGATCCACACCACCACAATGCTGACGATGCCCATGGCCAGGAATGTCAACAGCGTTCCGATCATGCCTTCCCCTGCGTAACCTGTCCTTTCAGGGCGACTGGATGATCAGTCGCTCCCACGGGACGGGAAAGTTGCCAAGCCTAACAATAATACTGACTTGTTTCGCGGCGGTTGTCACCTCCGCGGTCGCGAGTCAGTCGATCCACACGATGTCAACACTGCCGAGCGCGGCGGAAATCTCGATCTCCACCCGACGATCGGCCGTGTCCCAATTCACCGACTGGTATACGTTTCCTCTCCTGACCAGTCGCTCCGCGTCGAACGTGGAAAGGAAGCGGCTCTGGCGACGAACGCGAATGCCCAGCGATTCCGGCACGCGGATCTCCAGCGCGCCCAACCCCATCTCGACCGACAGCATGGCGTCTTCCGCCCAACGTCCATCCAGCTCCAGCACCACCGAACCCAGGCCGGCGTCTATCTCGATCTCGCTCGTGTTGAAGTTGCCGAGGCCGCTTACGCGAAGATCGGCCGCCCCCACGGCGATAATGGCCTCCTCCATCGGTTCCGGATTCAACTCCCGTATTCTGAGAACCGATTCCGAGGCGCCCGTATTCAGTTCGAGCCGCGATACGGGGATGCCCGTCAGGTCCACATCCGCGCGTCCCGCGCCGAAATCCAGCTCAATGTCCGCCGGAACGTCCGGTCCCAGTTGCAGGTCGAGGGAGGGTCCATCGGACCTGCCGCGAAAACTCCGGCCGCGGTGGTCGTGGACCGAGATTCCCACCTCGAGGTGCTGATCGCCGTACTCGGCAATCGGGTCCGCCGATTCTTCGTCGAAGCGGAACAACGCTCTGTACAGGGAGCCCGCATCGCCCCTGCCAAGCTTGAGAACGCCGGCTCCGTAGCCGACCGAGACGCTGAGGCGATCCTCGTTCGTCACAAGCCTGGAGGATGTGAAGGTCTTCCAACTCTGGGCTGCGAGCGACATGGGTGCGGCGAGCACGACAACCGCGGCCAGGGACAGTATTGGCCGGATCATGATCCGTCGTCCTCCGTGGCGGTCGTCCCGTCGTCGACGCCCTCCTCGGATTCGCCGGGCGCATCATCGTCCTCGGCCTCGTGCCAATCGACCGGATCGTATGCGCGTTCCTCGAATCCGTAATCGACGGGACGGCGGCCGCCGCGCGTCACGATGACCGCACCCAGTCCGGTCAGTGTGGCGGCTACACTCGCGATGCTGCCGATCCCGATGACGAGCGAGCCGGTCCAGCCCACAAGCGGCAGCACCTGAAGGGCGTTGCCGACCACGAAGGGAACAAGAAGCGTTGCCAGCCCGAGGAGGCGGAGATGGGTGGGATGGTTGCCGTCGACCCAGTCGAGCCACGGGAAGTCGTGCTCCAGCACCCATCTCCCCACCTGTTGGCCGACCCCCACGTATCCCATGAATCCCGCGATGACCACCGCCAGCGGGAAGAGCGGTACCCAGGCCAGCAGCACGGGCAGGCCGACCACCGAGATCGCCAACACCACGATCCCGAGGACGTAGACCGGGAGGATCAGGAAGCCGCCCGCAAACCCGACCACGGCACTGCGCGCCGGCTGGCGTCCGACCGCCCGCGTGACCACGTCCACGCGATCTGCCGAGAAACGCGTGAGGAGCAGGGTCAACAGGCCGAGAATGACGAAGGTGATCCCGGTCTCGACGATATCGCCCACGGCACGGCCGACCCTCGAAAATCCGCCCCCGCGCCCTGCTTCCCGGGTGCGTCTCAACTCCCGGGTGACCTCGGCCATGATCTCCTCACGGAACTGATTCTCCGCCCGCCGCAGCTGCCGAGTCACATCCACCACATCACCGTCAACTTCACCGCCACGCCGCTCCAGATCCGACTGGATCAGATGGACGTCGCCATCGACCTCCCCATCCTCCCACAGCGTGATGGTGCCGTCGAGCACGATCACGTCGCCATCAACGCTCCCGCGAACATCCAGATCGCCTCCCACCACCAGCACGGATCCCGAGTGCGAAGTGCCCTCGCGCACCGTGTAGTCCTGATGCAGCCAGATCCCCAGCGATTCGAGATCGACGTCCTCCAGGGCCGTTCCAAGCGCCTCGACGTTCTCGCTGTGCGCTACGGCCTCCAGGAGGTCCCCCATTCTTTGCCCCGCCGCGGAACGGCTCATGTCCCCGCCGACCCCCGCCACCGCTTCTTCCAGGACTCCGTCAATCGCGCGCAGGAGGTCCGCCTCGCCTCCGGTGAGATCCTGACCCGGCTCCCACCGCCCGAGTGCTTCGGCCAACGGGCCGTTCGACAGGGAGAGGACGTCCGAGAGCAGGCTGCGCCATTCCTGCTCGGCCGCGCCCCCGGACTGGTAGGTGCCGAGGACCTCGCCGTCGGCCGTGACGCGACCGTTCTCGAAGGAAATCGAGAACGTGGCGCCATCGGAGAACTCGAGCTCCAGAGATGCCTCCGAACTGGAGACTCCCAAATGGTTGGAGACAACCTGCCGCTCCTGACCCGTGGCATCGGCGGCGGCGAGCATGCCTCCGCCGCCGGCGACCGCAGCGAGCAACCAGTTCATTCGGTCAAATCGGTACATAACGACGCTCCGAAACCGGAACCTTGACGATGTTCCTGTAGAGGACCCACGCCGAAACCAGCGTGAGACAGGCGAAGAGAAGAACACTGACGGCCAGGGCCGGTCCCGGTGGCGCCACGCCGTCGAGGAGTCCGAACACGCTGCCCACGGCGTTCCCGAAGCCGCTATTGAGGAGACCCGAAAGGGCGTCGGCGGTCTTGGTCCAGAGGAAGCTTGCGATGTTCGACGCTGTAACAAGGGGGTTGTTGGAAAAAAGCATGTATGCGGTCGCCAGGACGGCCGTGGTCGGCCCGAAGGCGATGCCGGACGCGGCCGCGAGGCGGTCCGCGGGGCGGGACCAGGCCCGCTTCACCAGCTCTGCAAACCTGCTGTGCCGGACGGACGGAGCGGGCGCCACCTCCACCCGGGCCATGACCCGGTCGCGAAACCCCGCGGCCGGCGCAAAGGCAGGCAGGCGGTCCAGCCTGTCGTGCAGCCGCTTCCATTCGGCAAGGGCACCGGCCGCCTCGGGATCACCCGCCACGAATGCGGAAAGGGCCCTGGCCTGGCGCGCCGGCAGACTCTCGTCCAGAAGGCTGGCGAGCGCATTCGGCACGATGGCAAACGAACCTCCACCGATCCACGCCCGCGCTCGGGCACGCCAGGATCTTCCCGCGTACAGCGCGACGAGCACGCGCACCCTGAAATCCGGCGAGGGCGCGAACACGGCGAGTTGATCAAGGGCCGCAAGCACGGAGCGAAAGGCGCGAACTTCCGCCTTGAGCCCCGGGTTGCCTGCGACCTCCCGTTCGAACTCGACGACGTCGCCGGGGCGCAATTCGCCGTCCAGGTACGAGAATATCCTTCTCGTCTCCGGGTCCAGGCCCCTCACTCTGCGATCGATCTTCGTCACTTTTGCATGCCCTCCGGGAATGCCTGCACTACGGTCCCCAAATTCCGCTGGTTTCACTACGTGCGCCACCCGTTGCGGTTCCGGCTAGCCCGGATCGACCACGTGGGCCAACGACTCCTTCAACTCGAGACGGGCTCTGTGGATGTAGGTCTTCACCGTTCCCAGAGGCAATCCCATGATTTCCGCGATCTCCTTGTAGGAATATCCTTCCACATGCCGCAGCAGCGTCACGGCGCGGTACTCCGGCCGCAGCTTGCCGATCGCGGCTTCGATCTGGCTTCCGAGTTCCATGTTCTCCACGTAGGCATCCGGGCGTTCGTCCGGCGACTCCACGATCGGTGTAGTCTGCGCCTGTGCCTCCTCCGTGAGGGCGTGAGGAGACCCCTGCAGCGAGATGGTATCGAGCCGCTTCTTGCGCAGGTGGTCGATGGTGACGTTGTTGGCGATCTTGAAGACCCAACTGGAGAACTTGTACTTGGGGTTGTAGCTCCCGATCGCGTTGAAGGCCCGGATGAAGGCTTCCTGGGAAAGGTCCTCGGCCAGGCTGCGGTCACGGACCATACGGTAAACGAGCGAGAAGACCGGTCGTTCGTAGCGCTTCAGCAGCTCCCGGTACGCACTCTGGCGTCCGTTCGCGGCCAGGGCGGCCAGGGTCTTGTCATCGGGCGCGGGATCTTGCAAGGACTATGGGTCAGGCCGTGGGCCGTTCCTTGAAGGAAGCACATGTTCGCGGGGCCGCCGCGACGATCCCCGGTCGATTCGAGAACGGACTACGTTTCAGGGACGAATTCCCGTCAGTCGGCGCGCGACGGGTGGATTCGTCTCAAGCCGGGGTTCTACGTTTCGGCCCCCTTTGTCCACGTTTCCATCATCAGGGAGGTGATGCCTTGGCCGCTTCGCGGGATGCGGACCCGGCAGCCGGTGATGCACGTGCCGTACAGGTTCGAACGCTTTTCAGCGAGATCGCACCGCGCTACGATCTCCTGAATCATGTTCTGAGCCTGAACATCGACCGGAGATGGCGCCAGCGGGCCGTACAGGCGCTCGGGTGGGAACTCGTCCCGCAAGGAACCTATCTGGACGCATGTTCCGGCACTTTTGATCTCGCGTTGGAACTGGCGGAGCGGCACGGGTTTGCGGGCCGTGTGGTAGGAGCCGATTTCGCGCTTCCCATGTTGGCCCGTGGCCTGCCCAAGATCCACGGCGACCCGGTGGCGCCTGTTTGCGGCGATACGCAGAAGCTCCCGTTTGCCGCGGCGACGTTCGCGGGGGCGACCGTCGGGTTCGGTGTGCGCAATCTGTCCGATCTGGAGGCCGGATTTCGTGAGCTTCATCGCGTGCTAAAGCCCGGTGGGCGCCTCGTGGTACTGGAGTTTACAGTGCCTCCGGGGAAGCTCCTGCGCGCGGCATACCTGTTCTATTTCAATCGAATCCTCCCCCTGGTCGGACGGCTGGTCTCGGGCCATCCGTGGGCGTATACCTACCTGCCCAGGTCCGTTCGGGACTTTCCCGGTCCCCGCGCGTTGGCGGCGCACCTTCGAAACGCCGGTTTCACCTCGGTCGACTGGAATCTCGTCAGTGGGGGGATTGCGGCCATTCACGTGGCGTCGAAGGCGGGTCCCGAGAGTCCTGCGGTCCCTCGGAGAGTACCGTAACCGTGCCCAGTTCCGAAGGCGAGCCGTCGAAGCGGGTCGTGTCTCCGACCAGCAGGATGGTCATTCGGGCCGGGTCCACCTCCGTCCGGAACACCTCCAGCACATCATCGGCGGTCACGTCGCGTATACCGTCGAGGTAGCGCTCAAGCCAGTCCTCGGGAAGCCCCAGGCTCTCGTAGGTCATGCCGCGCGCCACCACCTGAAGGGGCGTGCGGAAGTTGAATACGAACCCGTTGACGATCTCGCCCACGGCGTGCTCCACTTCGTCGACGTCCGGTGCCGTGGTTCGCACGGAGTCGAGGGCGGCCAGCAGCAGGCGCGCCGCGGCGAGCGTGCGCTGGGGCCTGGTCCGCGTGAGTGCCCCCACCAGTCCGTCATCCCTCCGCGAGGTCGTCCAGATCGACGAGGCGCCGTAGGTGAGTCCCTGCCGGGTTCGCAGTTCCGTAGCGAGCCGGCTGGAAAGCCCCGACGCCCCCAGAATGGAATTCGCGATCCGGGACGCGAAGTACTCGCCGGTATCACCCTGGCGCAACGAAGACGAGTGGGCCAGCACGACAACGCTCTGCTCGATCTCCTTCTGGATCACAAAGACGCCCGGTGCGGTCCGGATATCCGGCTGTGGATCTTCCAGGAGATTCCCGGAGCACGGCGGCCAATCGCTCAGGACTCCCTCCAAGAGCCGCGACGCGCGGCTCCAGTTGATGTCTCCGGCGACTCCCAGCACCATGTTGCCGGGGCAGATGACCGCCTCGTGAACGTACCGCAGCCTCTCCTCGCTGAGGTCGTCCGGTTCGAGGTCCGAAAGACTCATCTCCCAGCCCACGGGATGGTCTCCGTACATGATGCGGTTGAAGCGGCTGAACGCAAGCGAAGCCGGATCGTCGCGACGGCGCCGCACCCGCTCGAGTTCCGCGCCGCGCCAGACTTCGACCTGGGTCGAGTCGAAGCGTGGCCAGCGCAGCATGTCGGCCCAGAGCGACACAGCTTCGTCGAGCTGGCCGGTCAGGGTGTTGATCCACGACGAGGAGCCGCCGCCGCCCTGTCCGAAACTGGTCGCCAGGGCCAGCAACTCGATCCGGGCATCCACGGAATCGGGAGGCAGGTCCCTGGTGCCGCCCGTGCGCATCAGCGCCGGTACGGCGGTCGCGGCGGCGAAGTAGTCCCGTGTGAATCGCCGCACTCCGCCTCGGAAGGTGGCATAGATGGTCACGAGTGGGAGTTCCCGGTCTTCGGCGAAGTAGACCGGGACACCCCTGACCGTCTCCTTGCGCGGCTGGACCGGATTGAACCGCAACTCCGGGAATTCCAGGGCGGCGATCCGTTCCCGGACCGACTCCTGCGCGGAAGCCGGGCGGACGCTGCCTGCAAGGACCACCGCGACGGCCGATGCCGCAACGGCCAGCGCAGCGGCTTGAACCGAAGCGTCCCGGATACCCCCGTTCATGAAGAACCCTTTCGCACCATCGTCGCGACCGTCCGGCCTCGCGGCGTGAGATACCGGACCGCGACCCGCTGCACGTCTCCGGGGGTGACGTCGGAGATGCGCCGCGACAGACGGAACGTCTCCCGCCAGTCACCGAAGGAGGCCTGCGAGGCGGCGATCTGCATGGCGAGTTCGAGATTCGACGAGAGGCGGCGAAACTCCCCCGCGTTGATCTGGTTCCTGATGCGGAGCAGGGCCGCGGCATCCGGCGGCTCCCGCTTGATCGCCTCGATCTCCTCGTAGATGGCCGACTCCAGCTCGGCCGGCGTGTGCGGCGATCTCGGCACTGCGCTCACGACGAACAGACGGGGGTGGGCGAAGCCGGGTCCCTGATAGGCGGACACATGCAGCGCGGACTGGTCCCGGGCGATGAGGCGCTGGTACAGGCGCGTGGTCCTTCCGGCAGTGAGTACCGATGCGAGCATCGACAGGGCCGGGGCATCGTCGTGAAGTCCGGACACGCCCCGCCAGCCGATCATGATGCGGGGTTCGGCGTCGAACTCGACCGTGATCCTCCGTTCACCGGCCTGTTCCGGCTCGCGGGCGGTCACCGGGGCGGCTGGAACTCCGGGCGGCACACGGCCGAAGTACTGCTCGGCCCACTCGACGACCTGGCCGGGATCCACGTCGCCGACGATGGCCGCAACAGCGTTGCGCGCACCGTAATAGGCGCGGAAGTACTCAAGGGCCTGCCGGCGCGTAAGGGACTCGAGATCCGCGGAGTGACCGATTACCGGGACGCCGTAGGGGTGGACCTGAAACGCCGTGGCAAGCAGCGAGGTCTCGAGGATCCCGCCCGGGCTCGTCTCCAGCCGCAATCGCCTTTCCTCGCGCACGACATCCAGCTCGGTGGAGAAACCGCGCATGACGGGGTTCGCCATTCGATCGGCCTCCAGGACGAACCACAGCTCCAGACGATTCGCCGGCAGTTCGACGAAATACCGCGTCGCCTCGTGCGCGGTAGTTGCATTGAGCCCCCTCGCGCCGTGGGCCGTCAGGATTCGATCGAATTCGTTCGGGATCGTGAGCGCATGTGCCTGGGACTCGATGGCGACCGCCAGGCCACGCAGCCGCCGGACCTCGGCGGAGTCGGATTCGTGCCCGACAAGCTTGGCGATCAAGGAGTCCCGGACCGCATCCGCCGCGTCCATGAGCGGCGATTCACCGTCTCGGTCCCGCGTGCCGATCTCCTCGCTGCCCTTGAAGAGCATGTGCTCGAGCACATGTGCGATGCCTGTGTTGCCCAGATGTTCGTTGACCGATCCGACCGGATAGTGAACCACCAGGGACACGGTCGGAGACTGCCGGCGCGGCAGGATGAGGAATGTCATCCCGTTGTCCAGCGTGTGCTGAGCCACGGGTAGCGCTTCACCCGGTGTCGCGCCGGCAGGCAACTCCTGAGCCGCGGCCGGTGGGGTCGGCGCCAGTTGGAGGCCGGACAAAGCGGCCAGCGAGAGGACGACGGGCCTGCGCATCATGGCGGGGCAGCCTGGCACCGTGGGCAGAAGAAGGCGGAGCGGCCGCCGAAGACAATGCGCTCGATTGGAGTGCGGCAGCGGACGCAGGGCTCGTCTGCTCGACCGTACGCGTGGAGCGCGCGGCCGAACCTGCCGACGTCCCCCTCCGCGTTGCGGTAGTTGCGCAAGGTGGTTCCGCCGGCACGGATCGCGCGTCGCAACACTTTGCGCACGGAACGATGGAGGCGTGCGGCAGCCTCTTGCCCGATCTCGTTCGCTGGCGTGGCGGGGTGGATGCGCGCGAACCAAAGGGCCTCGACCGCATAGATATTGCCGACGCCGGCGATCTTCCTCTGGTCGAGGAGTAGCGAGCGGACGGGGGCGCGGCACCGCGAGAGCGTTCTCCGCAGCAGCCTGGCGGTGAACGAGCGCGCGAGCGGCTCGGGCCCGAGCCGCCGGGACCAGTCCCGCCACGCCGCACCTGGAATGAAGGTGAGGAGGCCGAAGCGGCGTATGTCGTCGTAGGTCATACAGCCACCGTCGGCCAGGTGAAAATGCACCGCGGGGTGCGTCGTGAGGCGCGCCGGATCCGGTCCAGGTCCGGACAGGATCCGGCCGGTCATTCCCAGGTTGATCACCAAACGGCTCTCGTCGTCGAAGGTGAAGACCACGTTCTTCCCCCGTCGTCCCACATCCCGAAACTGCCGCCCCGGAAGCGCGGCCGCAAAGGCGCCGGGCGGACCTTTCACGACATCGTCCCGCAGAACAGTCACGCTGGCGATCACACGGCCCGGCAGGACCGCATCCAGCCCGCGCGCGATGGTCTCGGCCTCGGGAAGTTCCGGCAAGGCATCACTCCAGCACGACGGCAGTCCCGCTCGAGGACACCATGAGCATGCCGTTCTGCGACCCCAGCACCTCATAGTCCAGGTCCACGCCGACGACCGCACCGGCGCCGCGGGCCCGGGCCTCCTCCGCCATCTCCCGGAGGGCCTCCTCGCGGGCCTCGCGAAGCGCGTTCTCATAGGATGCCGATCGTCCGCCCACGATATCCCGGACGCTGGCCAGGATGTCCTTGAATATGTTCGCGCCGATGATGGCCTCGCCCGTTACGATCCCGAGGTAGTCCCGTACGCGATGCCCCTCCAGCGTGGGAGTCGTCGTAATGATCATTCTTCCGTCCCCGTTCCCTGGTCGTTGTCTGGTTGTCGTTTCCCGGGCAGTGGTCGACCATCGCCTCACTCGCGGCGTCCGGCCTCCCTCCACCCGATGTCACGGCGGAATTGCCGTCCTTCGAACGTGATCGCCTCTGCGGCCTCACGGCTGCGCCGGCGCGCGCTGTCGAAATCCCCGGCGGTCGCGGTGACCGCCAGTACGCGCCCACCCGAGGTAACGAGTCTGCCGCCGTCCAGCCGGGTGCCGGCGTGGAAGACCTCCACGCCCGCGGGCAGCGCCGGGAGCGAGATCGGCGCTCCCTTCGGATAGGCGCCAGGGTAGCCCGCGGCCGCCAGCACGGTCGTAACCGCCGCGCCGTCGCGGAAGACGGGCTCGTGCTCGTCGAGTTCGCCGCCCTCCGCGACCGCCATCATGGGCTCCAGGAGCGAAGAATCCAGGAGCGGCAACACAGCCTGCGTTTCCGGGTCGCCGAACCGGCAGTTGAATTCGACCACCCTGGGTCCGTCCGCGGTGATCATCAACCCCGCATAGAGGAGCCCGCTGAACGGGCAGCCGGATTCGGCCATCGCCCGAAGCACCGGTGTGACGATGCGCTCGCCCACCTCGGTCAACAGGGCGTCGGTGACGAACCCCACCGGTGCGTATGCGCCCATCCCTCCGGTATTCGGACCGCGGTCGCCCTCGCCGATGCGCTTGTGGTCCTGGGAGGAGAGCAGGGGAACGAACTCCTCGCCGTGAGCCAGGCAGAACACCGACAGCTCCTCCCCTTCCATGTATTCCTCGACGACCACCTTGCTAACCGCGTTGCCGAAGGCTCCGGCCAGCATGCTCCGCGCGGCGCGCACCGCCTCGGGAACGGTTTCGCAAACCACAGCGCCCTTTCCCGCGGCGAGCCCCGACGCCTTGACGACCACCGGGGCGCCACAGGCCTCGATGTACGCAGCGGCCGCCACCGGGTCCGTGTGAACCTCATAGACTGCGGTGGGCACGTCCGCTGCGGCCATCAGGTCCTTGGCGTACGCCTTGCTGGACTCGATCCGGGCCGCTGCCGCCGACGGGCCGAACACCGGGACGCCGGACTGGCGCATGCGGTCGGCCATTCCGGCCGCGAGTGGCCCTTCCGGGCCGATCACCGCAAGGTCGATGCGGCGCGACGCGGCCCAGCCCGCCAGGGCCACGACGTCGGTGGGAGCGATGTCGACTGCCGTACACTCGTCCGCCATCCCTCCGTTGGGACGGGTTGCAAAAAAGGTGGCCGCCGGAGCGTCGTGCCGCAGCTTCCAGAGCAGCGCGTGTTCACGGCCACCGTTGCCGACGATGAGGATACGCATTTCGCTACCGGGTCATTTTCTGAAGGAATCCATGAAGCTGCCTCCCACGCGTCTGGCAGCGCCGGCCACCTGGTCCAGCAGATCCCTGGCGCCTTCCTTGTAGGCGTTGGCTGCCTCCGCGACGTCCTCGCGGTACGCGGGATCGGGCTCGCCACGGCGCTGGTATTCGCCTCGCAGAACCCTGTCGTATTCACCCTCTTCGATCCAGCTGCGCAATTCCGAGAGACGAAGGACCCAGAAGGGATGCGTCTGACCCAGGAGGTTCAACACCTTGAAGACCTGGTCGGCGAGGTCGCCCGACTCGCGGTACTCCTCGGCCTGCTGAATGAACTCGGGCAGGGAAGTCTCGTCGTCGGCCCCACCCCCCGCCATCTTCAGCATCCCGGTCATGACCACGTCCGGATCCTGAATCGCGAGCAGTCCCGCGCGGTCGGCCGACAGCTCGCTCTTGCGCGACCACTCCAGGAGCCCCACGAGGATCGCGCGGGCGGCCAGGCCGACGATGGGGAAGCCGAGCCCGGCCAGCTGGATGAGGAGCTGCGTCATCGTCCTGTAGAGAACGTGGTCGCTCATGACGTGGCCCAGTTCGTGGCCGAGCACGTACGACACCTGGCGATCGGTGAGGAGCTCCAGCGTCCCCGAGTTGAGGATGATGAACGGCTCCTTCATCCCGTAGGCGCCGGCGTTTACCACCGGATTCTGCGAGACGAAGAGCGGGTACCGCTCTGGCGCGTCGAGGGTCTCGCACATGTCGCAATAGAGCATCCAGATCCGCGGAAACTGGTTGGGGCCGACGCGCACCGCGTTCGCCTGGAAGGCCAGGCGGATCGGCTTTTCCCCGAAGATGCCGAACAGCGCGCGCAGGACCTGGTCGAACATGGGAAGCTTGCGCAGCGCGGCGAGCGCGGCACGGTCTGCGCTGTGCTCCCAGGTCCGTGAGGAAATGTCGGTCAGGATGCGTCTCGAGCGGGAATCGCCACCCGAGGCGTCGCCGTGCGTGTAGTTGTAGTCGTCGGTCATGTCCCGTCCTTGCGTGAAAGCGCCTGTTCGATGTCCTCTACGAGGTCGGCCGCGTCTTCGATTCCTGCGGACACGCGGACCAGGCCATCGGTGATCCCCATTCGCAGCCGCACTTCCTCCGGCACGGAAGCATGGGTCATGAGCGAAGGGATGCAGATCATCGACTCGACGCCGCCCAGACTCTCGGCGAGGCGGAATATCCTCGTGCCCTCGGCCATTCGCCGGGCGTCGGCCTTGGCTAGTTCGGCCGAAACCATCCCCGAGAAGCCTGTCATCTGCCGGCTCGCCAGTTCGTACTGGGGGTGTGACGCCAGTCCCGGATAGTGTGCGCGGCGCACCAGCGGATGAGACTGAAGGAATTCGGCAATCCGCATGCCGTTTTCGTTGTGGCGCCGCATGCGGAGGTGCAGTGTCTTGGTGCCGCGCAGGGTCAGCCAGGAGTCGAAGGGGCCGGGAACCGGTCCGGTGGACTTCCGTACGAAGAAGAGTTCGTCGGCGAGCGCGTCGTCGTCGAGTACGACAACCCCGCCGAGCACGTCGGAGTGGCCGTTCAGGTACTTGGTGGTCGAATGAACGACGACGTCCGCGCCCAGCGCCATCGGGGTCTGGTTGAAGGGCGACGCAAACGTGTTGTCAACGCACAAGAGTGCACCCCCGACCCTGGCCGCGCTGGCGAGGGCCTCGATGTCGGCGATCCGCATGAGGGGATTCGACGGTGTCTCCAGGTGGATCAGTCGCGTATCGGAACGCATTGCCGCGCGCACCGCCGCCAAATCGCGGGTGTCGACGAGGGTGACCTCGATCCCGAGCCGGTCAAGGACCTGTGTGAACATTCGGGTAGTGCCGCCGTAGGTGTTCTCCTCGCTCACGACGTGGCCGCCTGCGGCGACCGTCTTGACGAGACACTCGATCGCGGCGAGCCCGCTCGAGAAGGATATCCCGTGCTGCGCGCCCTCCAGGTCGGCGATGTTGGCCTCGGCGGCTTCCCGGGTCGGATTCTGCAGCCGCGCGTATTCGTAGCCCCGGTGTCGACCGAGCCCGTCCTGAACGTAGGTGGATGTCTGGAAGACCGGAGTGGTGATCGCACCGGTGACGGACTCCGGCGATTGCCCCGCGTGAACGCAGCGCGTGCCGAAGCGGACCGTCGGATCGGACAACTGGAACTCCTTGACAAGTGGGCGGCGAGAGGCTCAGGCGGCGGATTCTCGTCCCAATCTAGCATCACGTGGCCCCGTTGGGACTCCGGCCCGGACGCGGCTCGGGCTCGCATGCGGGTGGGTTCCCATCCAAGGACTGCTAGCTTTGCTTCAGGCTTCGCTCCGGGCCGCCGAGCGCCCGGCTCCCTCAACCCTCCAGCCGTGCCTTATGCCGATCCAGCTTCCTTCCGATCTCATGATCAGCGTGTCCGGCTTCCGGGGGGTGGTGGGCGCGCCCCTCACACCCGAGCTGGTGACCGGTCTCGGGGCGGCGTACGGGACGTTTCTGCGGGAGGGCGGCGACCGGGGGAAAGTCGTCGTGGGCCGCGATTCCAGGACTTCGGGACCGATGCTGGAGCGCGCTGTCGTGGCGGGCCTTCTTTCGGCCGGATGCGATGTGATCGAACTAGGGATCGTTCCGACGCCCACGCTGATGCTCGCGGTGCGCGACGCGGACGCGGCGGGGGGAATCGCCGTCACGGCAAGTCACAATCCCGCAGAGTGGAACGCGCTGAAGTTCGCGGTGCGGGGTGGCACGTTCCTGCCGCCGGAGCGAATGGACCGCTTTCAGGCCATGGTTCGACGATGGGACCCCATCCGGGCGCTCTGGGATGAGCTTGGCGAGGCGACGCGCGACCCGGGTGCGGTGGAGCGTCACGTCGAGCGCATCATGGAGTTGGCCTTCCTCGACGTCGACGCAATTCGCGCGCGACGGATCCGCGTTGCGCTCGACTGCGTCAACGGAGCGGGGGGCGTGATCATGCCCGCGCTGCTCGACCGTCTCGGATGCCGAGTGGAGGCTATCGGCGTCGAGCCGAACGGCCTCTTTCCCCGCGATCCCGAGCCCACGCCCGCCAATCTGGGCGACCTGGCGGAGCTGGTGCGCACGAGCGGAGCGGAGATCGGGTTCGCGGTGGATCCCGATGCGGACCGGCTTTCGCTGGTGGACGAGAGGGGCGTGCCGCTGGGCGAGGATATGACGCTGGCGCTGGCCGCCGATGTCGTCCTGGGACGCGGTGGCGGATGTGCCGTGACCAACCTCTCGACCAGCCGGATACTGGACGACGTGGCGCGGGTGCATGGGTGCCGCGTGGTGCGCGCCCCGGTCGGCGAGATCAACGTCGTCGTGCGCATGATCGACGAAGGGGCGGTCGTGGGCGGGGAGGGCAACGGGGGCGTGATCCTGCCCGCGCTGCACCACACCCGCGATGCGCCTGTGGGGGCGGCCCTGCTCCTCCAATACCTGGTCGATCTGCCGGGAGCGACCCTGTCGGATCGGGTCGGCCGGCTGCCTTCCTACCGGATCGTCAAGGAGAAGGTCGCGTTCCCGCGGGCCCTCCTTGACGATGCCTACGCGGCTCTCGAGCGCGAACTGCCGGCGGGTGGTGACAGGGAGGACAGCGACGGACTGCGCCTGGAGTGGATGCGGGAGGCAAGCTGGCTGCACGTCCGGCCGTCGGGCACGGAACCGGTCGTGCGTCTGATCGCCGAGGCTCCCGAGGGTGCGTCCGCCCGTGACCTGGTGGACCGGGCGAAGCGGACGCTGGCGGCCACGGCGAGCAGCGCGGCGCGCGCCTGAGATGTGCGGGATCATCGGTTACGTGGGACCCAGGCCGGCGGGTCCCATTCTCATGGAGGGCCTCAGGCGGCTGGAGTACCGCGGGTACGACTCGGCCGGGATTGCCGTGCTCGACGCGGATGACGGACTCCGGGTGACGAAGCGGCCCGGCAAGATCAGCGAACTGGAGGACGCGCTGGATGGCCGGCCCCCGCCCGGCAGCTGCGGTATCGCGCACACGCGCTGGGCCACCCACGGTCCTCCCAGCGAGGCCAATGCGCACCCCCAGCTGTCGCCGGCGCGGGACATCGCGCTCGTCCACAACGGGATCATCGAGAGCGCGGGCCGCCTGCGTCCGCGGCTGCGCGACCTGGGGTACGTTTTTCGCAGCCAGACCGACACGGAGGTACTCGTCCACCTCATCGACCTGGCGTTTCGCGACACCGGCCGGCTGGAGGATGCGGTCGCGAACGCCGTATCGCACGTCGAGGGGACCTACGGGATCGCGGTAGTCAGCTCTCGTGACCCCGGGAAGATCGTCGTCGCGCGCAACGGCAGCCCGGTCCTTCTCGGCGTCGGCGCGGCGGGCGAGTACTTCGTCACCTCCGACGCGGCCGCGATCGTCGCGCATACGCAGAAGGTCGTACGGCTGCGCGACGGCGATTCGGCGGTGCTCGCCCGTGACGGCTACCGGGCCTTCGATCCCGCGCGGCGGGCGGTGACGAGAGGGGCACAGATCGTCGGCTGGGGAGCGGACTCGATCAGCAAGGGTGGGTACGACCACTACATGTACAAGGAGATCCGGGAACAGCCCTCCTCGCTGCGCGACGTGATCCGGGGCCGGCTCCTGGAACGGGAGGGCACATCGAAGCTGGGCGGCCTGGCCATGGCGGCCCGGGACCTGAGCGGCGTGAGCCGAATCGTGATCACGGCCTGCGGCACGAGCTGGCATGCCGGGTTGATCGGCGGCTACATGCTCGAAGAAATGGCCCGGATCCCGGTCACGGTGGAGTACGCTTCGGAATTCCGCTACCGGAACACCGTGCTTGACCGGAGCACGCTGGTCATGGGGATCAGCCAGTCCGGAGAGACGGCCGACACCCTTGCGGCGCTGCGGGAGGCGGGAAGACGGGGCTGCCGCACCATGGGGGTCGTCAACGTCGTGGGATCCAGCATCGCGGCCGAAACCGACTTCGGCGTGTACCTGCACGCGGGCCCCGAAATCGGCGTGGCGTCCACCAAGTCCTTCTCCAGTCAAATCGTGGCGCTGGCGCTCTTCACCCTGCACATGGCGCGTGCGCGCGGCATGTCGGTCGTGGAGGGACGCGAGATCGTGCGGGCGCTCAGCGAGCTGCCGGCGCTGGTCGAGGAGGTGCTGAAGCTGGGCGACCGGATCGAGGAGCTGTCGCACAGATACCACACCGCCCCCAATTTTCTGTATCTGGGCCGGGGCTACCAGTTTCCGGTCGCCCTCGAGGGCGCCTTGAAGTTGAAGGAGGTAAGCTACATTCATGCAGAGGGTTACCCGGCTGCCGAGATGAAGCACGGACCGATCGCGCTGATCGACGAGAACATGCCCGTCGTGGTGCTCGCGCCGCGTGACGCCGTGTACTCCAAGACCCTGTCCAACATCCAGGAGGTGCGTGCGCGCCACGGGCGGATCATCGCGGTCGTAAATGACGAGGACGATGAGGTGACCGATCTCGCGCACGAGCGGATCGTGATTCCGGCGACGATCCCGCCCCTGATGCCCGTGCTCGCCACCGTGCCGCTGCAGCTCCTCGCCTACCATATTGCCGTGATGCGCGGGTGCGACGTCGATCAGCCCCGCAACCTCGCCAAGTCGGTGACGGTCGAATGAGGGTCGTCCTGCAGCGTGTGGCTGAAGCCGCGGTGGAGATCGATGGCGCGGTCGTGGGCGCGATCGGGCCCGGTCTCGTGGTTCTCGCCGGCTTCACCGACGGAGATGGTTCCGACACCGTGTCGTGGATGGCCGACAAGATCGCCAACCTGCGCATCTTCGCGGACGCCGAGGGGCGGATGAACCGTTCGGTCCTCGACATCGGGGGCGACGTGCTCGTCGTGAGCCAGTTCACACTGTATGGTGACGCGCGCAAGGGCCGGCGGCCCTCCTTCGTGAAGGCGGCACGGCCCGAAGCTGCAGTGCCGCTCTACGAGGCCTTCGTGGAGGCACTGGACCGCGCTGTACCACGCCCCGTGCAGACCGGCCGCTTCTGCGCGGCAATGAAGGTGACGCTCGTCAACGACGGGCCGGTCACGTTGATGATGGAACGATGATAGAACGATGATGCGACAATGATGGGAGACACGATGGGCCTGCCGCACCCCGGTGCCGCGAAACGGAGCGGTGCGCGTGCCTGATGTCGTGCTCGCCTCCGCGTCGCCGCGGCGCGCGGCCGTGCTCAGAATGCTGGGCCTCTCCTTCTCGGTGGTGCCTGCGGACGTCGAGGAGCGGCGCAGGCCGGGAGAGCCGCCGCGCCGCTACGTGGAGCGCCTTTCCCGCGCGAAGGTGCGTCGTGTCATGGCTGCCAGTCCCGATACGCTGGTGATCGGGGGCGATACGGTCGTGGCGATGGACGGGCGCGTCCTGGAGAAGCCGCGGGATGGGGCCGAGGCGGTGAGAATGCTGTCGTCGCTGTCGGGGAGCGAGCACCGGGTGTACAGCGGCCTGGCCCTGGCGGCTGACCGCCGGATCGTGTCGAACGTGGCCGCCGCGCGTGTGATCGTGCGCCCGCTCAGCCGAGAGGTGATCGAAGCCTACGTGGCCACCGGGGAGCCGCTCGACAAGGCGGGAGCATATGGCATCCAGGGCCGGGGCGCCTCGCTGGTCGAACGCATCGAAGGCGACTATTACGCCGTGGTGGGATTGTCGGTGGCGGCCTTTGTCGATCTGGTCCCTTCGGTCGGCTTCGAATACCTGCCGGACGGGCTGGCGGCGCTACCGCCCCCGGAGGGCGAGGGGAGATGAGCGGCACCGCGGTGCTCGCGCTGGACCAGGGTACCACCGGGTCCGCGGCGCTGGTGATCGGGGCGGACGGTGCCGTGTTGGGGAAGGCGTACTCCGAGTTCACGCAGCACTTCCCGCGCCCGGGCTGGGTGGAGCACGACGCGGAGGAGATCTGGCGTGTCACGGCGCGCGTGGCCAGGGAGGCCGTAGTCGCCGCGCGCACGGAGATTGCCGCCGTGGGGGTGACGAACCAGCGCGAGACCGTCGTCGTGTGGGATCCGGAGACTCTGAGACCGCTGCACCGGGCGATCGTGTGGCAGGATCGCCGCACCGCCCCGTTCTGCCGCGAATTGAAGGAGGCGGGCCACGAAGGGATGGTTCGGCGAAGGACCGGGCTGCTCCTGGACCCGTATTTCTCCGGCACCAAGCTGCGGTGGATCTTCGACCGGCATCCGGAGCTGGAAGCGCGCGCCCGGGCGGGCGAACTGGCCGTGGGGACGATCGACTCCTGGCTGGTGGCCCGGATGACCGGCGGAGCCGTCCACGCGACCGACCCCACCAATGCCTCGCGCACCCTCCTCTTCGACCTCGTCGACGGGGACTGGAACGAAGAGCTCCTGGGACTCCTGGGCGTGCCCCGACAGATCCTGCCGGATGTCCGCCCGAGTTCCGGAGACTTCGGGGTCACCGATGGCGGCGCCTTCGGCCTGGAGGCGCCGATCGGAGGAATCGCCGGCGACCAGCAGGCGGCGCTCTACGGACAGGGCTGCTGGGAAGCCGGAATCGGCAAGTGCACCTACGGCACCGGGGCGTTTCTGCTGCTGAACACCGGAGGGCGGCGCGTCTCTTCCAGTCACGGCCTCCTCACGACGGCCGCCTGCGATGCCCGGGGTGGCCGCGCCTACGCGCTGGAGGGTTCGATCTTCGCGGCGGGGGCGGCGATCCAGTGGCTCCGGGACGGTTTGGGACTGCTGGACGACGCTGCCGCCAGCGAGGCAATGGCCCGCTCACTCGCGGGGAATGACGGCGTCTACCTCGTCCCCGCGTTCGTGGGCCTGGGCGCCCCTCACTGGCGTCCCGACGCGCGCGGATCCGTTACTGGACTGACCCGGGGCAGCACGCGCGCCCATCTGGTCCGGGCTGCCCTGGAGGCGATGGCATACGGCACCCGCGACATCGTGGTCGCCATGGAGCGCGATGCCGGCATACGGGCCCGCGCGCTCCGCGTGGACGGCGGGGCGGCCAGGAACGACTGGCTGATGGAGTTCATGGCCGGCGTCCTGGGGATCCCCGTCCGCCGTCCGGACATGGTGGAGACGACGGCGCTCGGAGCCGCGGGACTGGCCGGGCTGGCCGCGGGCGTGTGGCCCGATCCGGAGAGTTTTGCGGCCGCGTTCGGCGCCGGGCGAACCTTTGCTCCCCGCCTCGGGAAGAACGAGCGCGAAGCCCTGATCGGGGGCTGGGACCGGGCCGTGCGAGGCACTCTGGCAACCCTGGACGCTGAACGGTGACCGGCTTCCAGGACGGTCGCGAACGCCCCCGGACCGAGTGTCGCGCGCCTCGTGCCACGGTGTGGGGATTTCGGGCAGGGGCTTGCCTTGCGTAGATTGAATGCATCGGTCGTTGTCGGGCCGGGAGTCACTGGGGAAGAGTCGCCCCGGTAAGGGGCTGGAGCGAACTGGATATGAAGAACGGACGGTTTCTCGTCGGGCTGGTCGGGGTAGCCGCCATCGTGGGCTGGCTGATGTGGACGGGGATCAGCGACAGCATGGTGTACTACCTCACGCCCGTTGAACTCCTCGAGCGCGTGGAGGACGATCCCGCCTTCCACGAGCTCGGCATCAAGGTTGGGGGGCAGGTGGTCGAGGGGTCCTGGGCCCGCAGACAGAGTGGTGCGGGGACCCATGAGTTCCTCGTAGCGGACCTGGAGAATCCGGAGGTCGCCTTCGCCGTCCGATACGGGGATATTCTGCCGGACACCTTCAACGACCAGGCCGAGGTGGTCGTGGAGGGCGTCTTTGGAACCGACGGCGTCTTCCGCGCGCACACCGTCCTGACGAAGTGCGGGAGCCGGTTCGAGGCTGCCGAGGAGGAGCTGGCGGCGTGACGGTCCTGGGCGAGGTCGCCCTCTGGATCGCTCTTCCGGTTGCCCTGTGGGGCACCGTCGTCTCGTTCGTCGGCGGGCGGTTCCGCCGCGGCGATCTGGTCCTGAGCGGAGAGCGCACCGTCTACATGCTCACGCTCCTGCTCCTCGTGGTCTCGGCCGGCATCATCGCGGCCTTCCTCGGGAACCAGTACGAGTACCGCTACGTCGCGAACTACTCGAACCGCGAACTGGACACCTACTTCAAGGTGGCCGGGCTGTGGGCGGGACAACGGGGCTCGCTCGTCTTCTGGACGTTGTTGCTGTCGGTCTTCTCGTCGATCGCGGTGTTCCAGAACCGGCGGCGCAACCGGGAATTCATGCCCTATGTGAGCGGCACGCTCCTCGGCCTGCTTTCGTTTCTCCTGGTCGTGCTGCTGTTCGCCGACGTCAACCCGTTCGAACGCATGGGATTCACGCCCGTCAACGGCCGGGGCCTGAATCCACAGCTGCAGAACTACTGGATGACCATTCATCCGCCGACCCTGTACCTCGGCTTCACGGCATTCGCGGTCCCCTTTGCCTTTGCGGTGTCGGCGCTGTTGACCAACCGCCTCGATTCCCGGTGGATCGCCATCACCCGGCGCTGGATCCTGCTCAGCTGGTTCTTCCTGACCAACGGGATCATCTTCGGGATGCGCTGGGCCTACGAGGAGCTGGGATGGGGCGGGTACTGGTTCTGGGATCCGGTCGAAAACGCCTCCTTGCTTCCGTGGCTCACGGCCACCGCGTTTCTCCACTCGATCCAGATCCAGGAGAACCGCGGGATGCTGAAGGTGTGGAACATGGGTCTCGTCGTGACCACGTTTCTCCTGACGATATTCGCCACCTTCCTCACGCGCTCCGGGCTTATCGAGTCGGTCCACAGCTTCGCCGAGAACCTGCGGATCGCGTACATCTTCCTCGGCTTCATGGGGGGGATGGCGGCTCTTTCGGCCGTGCTCATCGTGTACCGGCTCGCGTCGCTCAGGTCCGAGAACCAGATCCAGTCGTTCCTTTCGCGCGAGTCGGCCTTTCTGTTCAACAACTTCCTGCTGGTGGGCGTCACCTTCGCCGTCGCCTGGGGGACCCTGTTCCCGCTCATCACCGAGGGATTCTTCGGCGAGACGCGGAACGTCGGGCCGCCCTACTTCAACAGCGTCAACATCCCGATCGGACTGATCCTGCTTGCGCTGATGGGCATCGGGCCGGTGATCGCCTGGCGACGCGCGTCGCGACGCAACCTGCTGAGGAACTTCACGGTGCCGGTGCTCGCCGCGGCGGGTGCGCTCGGTGCCCTTGCCGTGATCGGCGTGCGGCACTCCATGGCGCTGGCGACCTTCACGATCGCCGTTTTCGTGATGACGATCGTGATCACCGAGTTCTGGAAGGGCACACGGGCACGGGCGCGGATCGCCGGCGAAGGGATGTGGAACGCGCTGGGTAGCCTGGTCAGGAGAAACCGGCGGCGGTGGGGCGGCTACACCGTCCATGCCGGGGTCGTGATCGTCTTCACCGGTCTGGCCGGCGCCGCCTTTGATGTACGGATGGAGCAGGAACTCGCGCCGGGCGAAGCGATGACCGTTCGCTCGGCCCTGGGCACCGAGTATCGTCTGGTCTACGAGAGCCTTTCGCACTCGCGTCCGCGCGTTGCCGAGGGAGAGCGCGAGAACGACTGGCGCTGGACGGCGTTGCTGACGGTATACCGGGACGGAGAGCGAGTCGGCATCCTGCGCCCGGAACGGCGGTTCTATCCCGTCATGGAGCAGCAGTCCACCGAGGTGGGGATCGCGAGCACCGCGTTCGAGGACCTGTACGTGATTCCCAAGGAGGTGGACCTTGAGAGCGGTTCGGAGCGCGTCACCTTCGAGGCCAAGGCGCTGCCGCTCGTACCCTGGATCTGGTATGGCGGGCTGCTCGTGACCGTCGGCGCCCTGATCGGACTCTGGCCGGCCGCAAGGGTCTCCGCCCCGGCTGCCGTCCGGCGCAGATCGCGCCCCGGACCACTGCCGGCGGCGGCAGCCGGCTGAGCCTCCGGATGGCGAAGGCGCCGTGACGGCCCTGGTCGGCGGAGTGCTCCTCGCCGCCGGCGTGGCGCTGTTCATCCTTGAACCCGTTTTCTCGGGGCGGAGAGCAATGCGCTATGGCGGTGACGACGACTTCGACGAGGGCGCCGCTCGGCGGCGGGTGGCGCTGACGGCGCTTCGGGACCTGGAGTACGACCGGGCGACGGGCAAGCTCGATGAGGAGGACTACGACGCCCTGAAGCTCGAGTTGTCCCGCGAAGCACTCATGCACCTCGGACGGGACGAGGATGCGGGGGAGGGGCCCGGGACCGAGGCGTTGCGGATTTCACGGCAACTGGAAGACGAGATTGCCCAGATCAGGCGGGCGATCCGCCGTGGCATGCAGTGTGTTTCATGTGAGCATGTCAACAGCATCGGAGCACGGTACTGCGGGCGTTGCGGCAAGCGGCTGATCACGGGGGCCGCTCCCGCCGGGACCTCCTCCGACGGAGCCGTTTCTTGACCCTCGAAGGACGGGGCATCGTTTGCAATTACGGCGCGGTGCGCGCGCTTGCCGGGGTGGATGTGCGTGCGGCCGGCCGTGAAATCCTGGCCATCGTCGGGCCCAACGGGGCGGGGAAGACGACGCTCCTCAAGGTCCTGAGCGGGGAGCGCAGACCCGACAGCGGCGAGGTGGTGCTGGACGGATGCCCGGTGTCGGGGTCGGACGCCGCCTGGCGGGCGCGGATTGGACTGGTGTCGCACCGGACGGGTCTGTACGAGAAGCTCACGGTGACCGAGAACCTCAGGTTTTTTGCGACGCTTCACGGCGTCGCGCGCAACGGGCGGACACTGACCGCGACCCTCGAGGCGGTCGGAGCTGGCGGATTGGCCACACGGCGCATCGAAGCGCTCTCGCGAGGCCAGCGCCAGAGGGTCGCGCTGGCGAGATCGCTGCTGCACGCCCCCGAGGTCCTGTTCCTCGACGAGCCGTTCACGGGTCTGGATCCGGAAGGCGCGGCAGCTCTGGAGAGGGCGCTGGCGACTCGCCGCGACGAGGGGACGGTCGTCGTTCTCGTGACACATGACCTGCGCCGTGGCCTCCGGCTGGCCGACCGGGTCGTCGTGCTGCGACGGGGCCGGAAGGTCTTCGACGGCGAGGCGATCGAGGAGGGGGCTGGCGAAATCCTGGATCGCTTCACCGCGGGAGCGGGTGGCCCGTGATGCAGGAACTGCGCTGGATCTGGCTGATCGCGCGCAAGGATCTGAGCCTCGAGTTCCGGGCAGCGGGCCGGTTGCTTTCCATGATCGCTTTCGTTGTCCTCGCCGGATTCCTTTTCGGCTTTGCGCTCGACAACAGCCAGGTGTCCGGTCGTGCGGTGGTTGCCAGTCTCATCTGGCTCACCGTCCTCTTCGCCTCGACGGCCGGGGCCGGGCGGATATTCGACATGGAGGAAGAGGACGGGGCCTTCCGCCACGTCCTTCTCACACCCGTCTCCAGGCGCGCTGTATTCCTGGGGAAGACCGTGGCGAACCTCGTGTTGACATGGCTGATCACCGCTTTGTCCTTCGTCGCGCTCACCAGCTTTCTCGGCGTGCGCTCCTCCGGCTCTCTGGCCGCGCACGCCGCAATCTTCCTGCCGGGCACGATCGGGCTGTCGGCGACCGCGACTTTTTTCGGGCGCATGTCGCGGCACAGCACGCTGGGCGATTCGCTGCTGCCGGTGCTTACTTTCCCGTTGCTCGCTCCCGTGGTGTTCTTCGGGGCCACGGCCTCGGCCCGGGTTTTCATGGCGTTGCCCTGGGATGAAATTTCGGGTCTGGTTCGCCTGCTTTGGGCGTTTGCGATCGGCTCGGTGACGGTCGGCGCCGTCCTCTTTCACCAGTTGACCGACGAATAGGGGTTGCCGAATGGAGTCTACAAGGGTGCGAACTGCGGGCCTGTTGCTCGTGTGGGCAGGCATCGCCGCCATCCTGCTGGTCCACTGGATGGTTGCCTTCTGGGTCCCGACGGAAGCGGCCCAGGGTGTGGTCCAGCGGATCTTCTACGTGCACGTGCCGGCCGCCTGGACGACCTTTCTGGCGTTCGGGATCGTGGCGCTCGCAAGCGCCGCGTATCTCTGGCTGGAGGACGAACGCGCCGACGCCGCCGCGGTCGCCGCGGCCGAAGGCGGACTGATCTACGGAGCCATCATGCTCATCTCCGGTCCGCTGTGGGGCCGAATCGCCTGGGGCACCTACTGGACCTGGGAGCCGCGGTTGACGCTGACGCTGCTGTTGTGGTTCACCTACCTGGGGTACTTCCTTGTAAGGGGCTCCGTGGCCGACCCGCGACGGGGAAAGCGCTTCGCCGCGGTGATCGCGATCGTGGGCTCCCTGAACATTCCGCTGATCCATGTCAGCGTCTCCTGGTTCAGATCGCTGCATCCCGGGCCGGTAGTGATCAAGCCGGAGGGGCCCACGCTGCACCCCGACATGCTGACGACCCTGCTGGTTTCGCTGGCCGGTTTCACGATGGTTTTTCTCGGGCTCTTCGCGCTCCGATACTCGATCGAGCTTGCCGCCAGGCGGCAGGCGCGGGTTGAGGACGCCGCACTCGCTGGAGGAATCGCATGATATCTCGAATCTGTACGGCGCTGCTGTGCTCGGCGGCAACTCCGGCGGCCCTGTTCGCGCAGACCTCGGATGCCGGGCGTGGTGCGCTGCGTCCCTACGTCCACGTGCTTCTGGCCTACGGGATCACGTGGGTGCTGATCGCCCTGTGGGTCTGGATGATCGCGCGGAAGATGAAGCGCCTGGCGGCTGGCGAGTCCGGGCGCCCGGCGGACGATGGCGGCGCGTAGGGACCGGCGCGAGCACTCCGGCGCCGGGTGCCGAGCGGTTCCGGTCCTTGTAGCGCTACTCCTGTTCGTCCGGCCCGGAGCGGCCCAGTCGAACAGCACCGTGACCACGCTTCGATACGGATCGGGGCTCCTTGATGTCCCCGTGGCGACCGTACTGCCGCACCTGACGATCACCGCGGCCTATTCGGGGTTCGGGCTTGCGCGGCACGGGACTCGCGGATCCGGTCGGCCGGACGGAGGGCACGGCGGCGGGGGGAAGGGGACCAGCTGGCTGTCGGACGGCTCGGTGGCGATCGGATTCTTCGACCGGCTGGAGGCGGGGGCGACGCTTCAGCACCTCGCGGACGCGCGCGATGGCGGGAGGCTGGTCGGCGGTTTCGGCCGTCTGTCGCTGTTGCCGGGTTCTCTGCGGCGCCTCCACGTCGCGGTCGGCGCGCGCTACGTCACGTCGCCCTCCTTCGGCGGCCGTGATCGCGGGGAAATCCAGCCCAACAGGCTTGGCTTTCCGGACGCACGCGTGGTCCGGGATCCTCCGGGGCAGCGGAAGTTTCGTGGCAACCTGAGTCCGTACATCGTGGCCACGGCGGAGCTTCCCGGCCTCGAGGCGATGCCCTTCGGGTACGACATGACGTTGAGTGCGGGGTGGGGAGGGGGACTCTTCTCGGCGGGAGGCGACCTCGACTTCTATCGCGAGACCACTACGGGCGGGCTGTTTGCCGGCTCCGCGCTGCACGTTGACCTCGGGACGGCTGCCGGTGTGAGCCTCATGGCGGAGTTCAACGGCTTTGATGTGAACGCCGGCGTGCGGTTCGATTTCGGAGGCGTCCAGTTGGGCGCGTTCTCACTCGGCATGAATCACGACGGATCGTCCGAATTCCGGTCCAGGAAGTTCGGTGTTGCAGGCTCCGTTGCCGTCTGCACGGGCGCGCTCGGACTGTGCCGCCGCCGGTCGGATGCTCCGGCCGACACGGTCACGCTTCCCGCTCCTCCCCCGGACACCGTGGTCCTCGAGCGCGCCGTCGAACCACCCGCCCCCACCGGCACCCCGGCGACCCTGTGCCTGTCTACGGGAGAGAACGTCCAGGTATGGCTCACCGCGGCCGGGGATACGCTGGTCGGGCCCGGGCGCGTGTCCCTGGACGCGGTGGGACCGACGGTGGTCCTTGCGGGCGGCTATGCGGAGGGCCGTGACTGGTTTGAGGAGGGAGAAGCCATCGAGTTCGCCGGCCGCAACTACCGGCGACGCGGAGCCGCGGTGCGGGCGGACTGCGATGACATCGAGCGGGCAGGGCGATACGATGGCGTCCCGCTCTTTGCGGATCGTGCGGCCGAGGCACCGTTCGACTTCGTGTATGTTCCCGTAAGACCAGGCCTGTGGGCCCGTTACGAGAACTGACCAATCCAGCTGGATATCTAGCCAAGTGATGTGTGAGGCGTGGTCTGGTGCTTCCCCGAATCCAGCCACCGCACGACTTCCGGGGTCAGGTCGTCAGCGGTGTCGACGTCGTCTTCCATCTCCAGCCACGTGACCGACAGTCCAAGCCGGTCGGTCCGCTTCCTGGTCTCCGCGAGTACGGAATCGGTGCTCCAGCGAATCCCGGCAAACAGGTTCGGATCGGGCTTTCGCAGTCCCATCAGGTAGTACCCTCCGTCCCGCGCGGGGCCGATGACCACGTCGGCGGTTTCGAGCGCTTCTACGGCTCGCGCCACCGTGCCCGCGT
The DNA here is from genome assembly GCA_028874905.1 of Gemmatimonadota bacterium. GTDB lineage: Bacteria > Gemmatimonadota > Gemmatimonadetes > Longimicrobiales > Gaopeijiaceae > Bin94. The sequence goes on along the minus strand of JAPPGZ010000107.1, from coordinate 17,914 downwards.
CTACGGCGGGGGTGTCGGTGCCGATGACGACGACCCGATCCGCATCGAAGAAAGCTCGCTCCACCATGCGCGACATCCTGGTTCCCAGGTCGCCGCTTCCCTGGGGCCAGCACCGGTGAACCGGCCGGCCGAGCCAGTGCCGGATCTCCGCTTCGGCGTCCGGCGGATCGTAGCAAACGACCATCCGGGCCGGCGCAGGACGCACGTTGGCTACGATCAGCCGGCCCATGCGCCGGTACAGAGCAGTCGCCCGCCTCTCCCCGACGGTGCGGGCCAGCCGCGTCTTCACCGTCCCCGGCCGGGGCGCCTTCGCGAAGACGAGGAGCATGGTCCTGTCCGGGTCCGCGTCCGGGGTGGCGTTGAGCCCGGCCGGGCTGTTCATCCTCCGTGGACGGTATCCGCGGGCAAGAACGGAGGGGTCCGTTCCCGAGAGAAAGCGAATGATCGTGCGCGTGTTGCGAAGCCACGCCCTGATGCGGCCTTCCTCTTCGTAGCGCCGCGAACTGGTCGCCAACCTGCCGGCAAGGGGCACGAACTGTCCCGTTTGCCGCAATCGCCGGTTGAGGATGACATCCTCCATGATCGGCTCGTCCGGGTAGCCGCCGACTTCGGCGAAGCGGTCGCGCCTGATCAGCAGTCCCTGGTCCCCATACACGAGGCCGTATAGGCGTTCCCGAAGCCTCTGTCCGCTTTCGATCAGCCTGTAGTAGAAATGTTCGTGCGCGATGGCCAGGCCGAAGTGCGCGGCCTCGCGGGCGTCCCTTTCGACGTGGCGTGCGATGGAGTCCAGGGCGGTTTCGTCGAGCCGGGAGTCCGCATGCAGGAACAGTAGCCACCGGGTTCCGAGGAAGGCAGCTCCCGCGTTCATTTGCTGTGCCCGGCCACAACGGCTTCTCATGACATCGGCTCCACCGGTTCTGGCCGCGGTAACGGTCCCGTCCCATGATCCGCCGTCGACGACCAGAATTCGATGATCGATGGCGAGGCCGGCAAGATCCTGGAGAAGCGGAGGCAGCGCTTCCTCCTCGTCCAGTGCGGGAATGACGACGCCGAGGGCGGCTGTGTCGCGCTCCACGTTAGCGATGTCCCCGCAACGGCTTACGCGGCCCGATGCGGAAGCATCAGTGCGACTTGTCGTTCAGGGTCCAGTCGTAGTCGAAGAAGACCAGTCTGGCCTCGGGATCAGCGACCGCGTCCTTGGTGGCCCCATCCAGGTACTCTGCGAGGAAGGCCAGGATTCCCTCGTGACCCCCGAAGTCTTCGTTGAACCAGTCGAGAACCCTGTTGGTGCGCACGGTAGCGGTGCCGTCAGTGACCGACACCTCAAAGTGGGCTGGCTCGCGGACGAATGCCATCACCCTCTCGTCCAGCTGCCGGTCCAGCGTAACGCCTTGATACGCCCGGGGGATGAGGGGCGGACAGCTCAGCGCGGCGCAGTTGATCGCGAGGTGGATGCGGGGATCTCCCATGGGACGGATGATTTCGTGTTCGATCTCGTCCTGGGAGCGGTCGGCTCCGGCCACGGGGCAATGTGCGCCGGTGAAAACGTCGTCGATCTGCCACACCGAGTTCTCCGGCCGGCCGGCGGCGGCGTTCTTCAGCCGCAGAAGGCCGCCAGCCTTCCGGATCGGATAGTGCTCGATCACTCGCTTGAGCATGCAGGCGTTGTAGGCGTTGATCCAGAAAGCGAGTTGGTCGTCCCCGTTGGCGGCGTCGAGGGCCGAGGGGTCCGTGGCGGCCAGCGCGGCGATATAGCGGTCAAGTCCGGCCGGGTCGGCAGCCAGACGCGAATAGTCCACCAACGGCCCCTCCACGACTGCGGCGAGCACACGTGTTAGCGCCGAGTGATCGGGGAGTTGTGGGGAAGCCGCCTCCTGGAGGGCGCTAGCCGGTCGCGCGACAAGAGAGAGACCGACCATGGGCACGAGGATGGTGGACATACCCGGTAGCCTGACTCCCAGGCGCTTCAGAATGGCGGGCAGAAAACTCAGGAGAAGCAGAAGGCCGCCGGCGAACAGGACGCCGTACAGCGCCTCTCTCGATGCTTCCAGGGAGCCCTGGAGAAGGGAGTCGGCAAAGAACGTGTAGACGGCGGTGCCGGGAAGGATGCCCACGAGCGTCGCGACCGCATACGCGCGCCACTTGAGAGGCACGAGGCCTGACCCGAAGTTGAGGGCGTTGAAGGGAACGAGGGGGATGAGACGAAGCGTCAGCACTCCGCGGAACCCGTGTTTTCCGACGACCCGGTCCAGCTTCTGGAGCGCCGCCGAGTCGTCGCCCATCAGGCGCCGCACACCTTCTCCTCCGAGCGTGCGCGCGAGCAGAAACGCCGCGTTGGCGCCGATATTGGCTGCCACGAAGTTGAAAAGCGTTCCCCAGTAGAACCCGAACAGAGCGCCGCCAGCGAGCGTTAGAATCGTGCCCGGGACCGCCAGCGCGGTCGCCGTCGCGTATGTCGCCACGAAGATCAACGGCGCCCAGGGATTGCCCCGCAGCAATTCAATCGCTTCTCCGATGCCCTCCCGTGTAAGATAGGCTCCCAGCGGCGTCCGGGCGGCTGCTACGTACCCCCCGATCAGCAGCAGCGCCAGGATCGCCAGCTTCAGGAGGGCGCCAGCGCGTCCGGCGGCCCGGGACTCCCCGGCCGCGGACCGGGTGTGTATGGTGCCCGCGACTTCGCCCGAGCCGTCGCCATGTCGGCGGCTTTCGTCTATTTGAGCCATTGGATGATTCTCTTGAGGAGTCGGCCCGATGGCGTGTCGAGTCGGGAGCGCATATACTCGCCCGCCGCCCGCTTTACGCCTTCAACCATTGTGGGGTAGGGGAAGATGGTATTGGCGATCCGGCCAAGGGTCAGCCCGTGTTGCCTGGCCATGACCAGTGGCAGGATCAGTTCCCCGCCGCCGTGAGCGACGATGGTGGCTCCCAGCACTCTGCCCCGGCGATCGGCGGACACCTTGACGAATCCCACCGCCGATGCGTCCACGATGGCTCGGTCGAGATCATCCAGCTCGTATCGATAGGTCGTTCCGCCTTCCGCTTCCGCCTCGGCCTCGGACATTCCCACGTGAGCGATCTCGGGATCGGTGTACGTTACCCACGGAACACTGTCGTAGCGGATCTTCGTGCTGCCCGGAATGACCGCGTTGCGCAGCGCCACCTTTGCCATCTGCTCCGCGACATGCGTGAACTGGAGCGCGCCGGTGACGTCGCCCACCGCCCACGCGGAACCGGATGAGGTCTGCAGCCGGGAGTCGACGACCACGGCTCCCCCATCCGTGCGGATTGCGCCGGCCTCCAGGTTCAGGCCGTCCGTCATGGGGCGGCGTCCGGTGGCTACGAACACGCGGTCCGCGGTCACGGAGGTCCCGTCGCTCGTTTCCACGACCGCGGCGTTGCCCTCGGTGCGAACCGCGGTCGCGGCGGTCCCGACGCGGATTTCCATGCCCTCGGCCGTCAGGAGACGATGCATGAACGCGGCAACGTCGGGATCCTCCCGGATGAGAATCGTCGGGGCCATCTCGAGGACGGTCACGCGGGACCCCAGCCGGGCGAACACCTGTGCGAACTCGAGTCCGATCGGACCTCCCCCCAGAATCACGACCGAACCGGGCAGCTCGTTCTGATCGAACACGGTCTCGTACGTCCAGTAGCCCGCTTCTTTCAGGCCGGGGATGGGAGGAATAGCCGGGACCGCACCTGTGGCGATCACGAAGCGCCTGGACCGGAGTCTGCCGACGCCCTCGACCTCCACGGTCGACGCATCCAGAAACCGCGCGGCTCCGAAATGGACGGACACCCCCATCTTGCGGAATCTCTCAGGGTCGTCGTGACGGGCGACAGTTGCACGCGCGGCCCTCATTCGTTCCATGACCGTGCGGAAATCGCTCCGTGCCCCATCGGATTGCAGTCCCAGCGTCGAGGCGTGGTCGATGTTCCGGGCCAGGCGCGCGGACGCGATCAGTGCCTTCGAGGGCACGCACCCGGTCCAGAGGCAGTCTCCGCCGAGTGCCGACCTCTCCACGAGGGCCGGCTTGAGGCCCAGATAGGCAGCGCCTGCCGCGGTCACCAGGCCTCCCGTGCCGCCGCCAATGGCGACCAGATCGCAGTCGCGCGAAAAGTTGGCTCGTTCAGACATGTAATCGCCCATGGATAAGGATACCTTCACCGATACGCAGCAAGTTCCCGAAAAGGAACCGTGAAGAGGCGGCGACCGGAAGATACCCGGCGGGGGCCCGGGTTGATCCTTCGGCCTCGCCTCTGGCAGAGCTTGACCGGGAACTATTTCGTTTTATCTTCGGTATTAGCATTCGTCGGTTTGCGAAAGCGTCGGCCGTGTCCTCTGGAAGCGGCTGCACGGCGTGACCGGCCTCACGACCCCTGGGGGCAAGCGAAAGGTCGCAAATGACCAGGAACCCGAAATCCGGAACACCGACAACGCCCAGGAACGGTAAGGAACAGCAACGACGCGAGAAAGCACTGAACACCGCCCTCACCCAGATTGAGCGATCCTACGGCCGGGGGGCGATCATGCGCATGGGTTCTGACAGCGCCAGTCTCCAGATCGAGAGCATATCGACCGGCGCGATCAATCTGGACGCCGTAATCGGAGTCGGGGGAGTCCCCAAGGGACGAATCAGCGAAATCTACGGCCCCGAGTCGTCGGGCAAGACGACCCTCTGCCTCCACGTGATCGCCAACGCACAGCGCGAGGGGGGCATCGCCGCGTTCATCGACGCGGAGCACGCGCTCGACATCCAATACGCCCGCAGACTCGGGATCGATGTCGACAACCTGCTGGTGTCGCAACCCGATACCGGTGAGCAGGCATTGGAGATTGCGGAGGTGCTCATCCGCAGCAACGCCGTCGACGTCATCGTGGTGGACTCGGTCGCCGCGCTGGTTCCCAGAGCGGAGATCGAAGGGGAGATGGGAGACTCACACGTGGGGCTTCAGGCCCGCCTCATGAGCCAGGCTCTCAGGAAGCTGACCGGCGCGGTGAGCCGTTCCAACGCCGCCGTCATCTTCACCAACCAGATCCGGGAGAAGATCGGTGTCATGTTCGGAAGTCCGGAAACGACCTCGGGAGGGCGTGCTCTCAAGTTCTATGCCTCCCTGCGCATGGATATCCGGCGCATCGGAGCCCTGAAAGACGGGCCGGAAATCATCGGTAACCGCACCCGAGTCAAAGTGGTCAAGAACAAATGCGCTCCGCCGTTCAAGCAGGCCGAATTCGACATTCTGTACGGAAAGGGAATCAGCCACACCGGTCTTCTGATCGACATCGGCGTCGAGCGGGGAGTCGTCGACAAGTCCGGGTCGTGGTTCTCCTATGGCGATCTGCGGTTGGGGCAGGGGAAGGAAAATGTCCGGACCTTCCTCGAAGAGAATACCGACATTGCCGAGGAGATCGAGTCGCGCCTGCTGGTGGCATTGGGGATCGGAAAGGCGGAGGAGAGGACGCGCGCGGGCGCCGGCGAACAGGAGGGCCCTGCGGTAAAGGTGGTCTGAGCCCTGGTGGGGAGGCGGATCGCCCCGCGCGCCTGCGGCCGGGCGCTCCGGTCAGGCCCGCGATTGGATGGCCTTGGGCGGTAGAGTGGCGGTTGGGCTAACTTTACGGTCAACCCGCCGCAGTGACACTCGGCGAGCCCCGCCGAGTAAACCCACCGACCGGCGACAATTCCGCCGTCTGCCCATCCGATGAAATCCCCAGAAATCCGAAGCAGGTTCCTTGAGTTCTTCCGGGACCATGGTCACGAGGTTCGTCCCAGTTCATCGCTGGTGCCCGCCAACGACCCCACGCTGCTTTTTACGAACGCGGGAATGGTCCAGTTCAAGGGCGCGTTTCTGGGGACCGAGGAACAGCCGTTTGCGCGGGCCGTCACCTCCCAGAAGTGTGTGCGCGCCGGGGGCAAGCACAACGATCTCGAAGAGGTCGGGCGGACGGCACGACACCACACCTTCTTCGAGATGCTGGGCAATTTCTCCTTCGGCGACTATTTCAAGCGTGAGGCCATACGGTACGCCTGGGACTTCCTGACGGTCGAGATGGGACTTGAAGTCGACCGTCTCTTCGTCACCGTCCACTACACCGACGATGAGGCCGCCGGGCTCTGGGCCGAAGTGGCCGGGATCCCGCCCGAACGCATCTATGGGCTGGGAGACAAGGACAACTTCTGGCAGATGGCCGATACGGGTCCCTGCGGTCCATGCTCCGAGGTGCACTACGATATGCGCCCCCGGGAAGAGCGAGGATCCGTGCTGCCGAAGGCGGAATTCGAGGCGCGTGGAGAGGCGGGCGAGTTCCTGGAACTGTGGAACCTCGTCTTCATGCAGTTCGACCGCGACGAGGCCGGGGTCCAGCATCCCCTTCCGGCCCCGAGCATCGATACCGGACTCGGGCTGGAGCGACTGGCGGCGGTCATGCAGGGTGTCGGGAGCAACTACCACACGGACCTGTTCCTGCCGCTGCTCGACGAGGTGGCTTCGGTGGTGGGGCGCCCGTACGGGAAGGACACCGAAGAGGGGGTCTCGTTCCGTGTTCTCGCCGATCACGCCCGGGCGGTCGCGTTCCTCCTCGCCGACGGCGTCTTTCCGTCGAACGACGGTCGCGGATACGTATTGAGGCGGATCCTGCGGCGCGGGGTACGGCACGCATGGCTTCTGGGCAGGCGCGAGCCCACACTTGCCGCTGTGGCCCGGGTCGTTATCGACGGGATGGACGGGGCCTATCCCGAGCTTGCGGCCCGGCGCGACGGCATTCTGGCAATGGCACGTGCGGAAGAGGAGCGCTTCCTGGACACCATCGAGGGGGGCATGGACAGGCTGGCCCAGGTGGCGCCGAGCATGCCCGCCGGCACCTCGCCCCGCCCGGTGATTCCGGGCGCCGAGGTATTCCGGCTGTATGACACGTTCGGGTTTCCGGCCGATCTGACCCGCATTGTGGCGGACGAGCGCGGTTACGCTCTCGACATGGACGGATTCGAGGACGCGCTGGACGCGCAACGGCGGAGATCGAGGGAGAGGGCGGGTGCCGGCGTGGCGACTGCGATGGCGGGTAGCCGTGATGAATCGGCCGCGGCTGTATCCACGCCTTGCCCGTCACCGCCATGGCGCATGCCCAAGGGGTCGCCGGCTCCGCAATTCGTAGGCTACGATACGCTTAGCGCCACCACCGAGGTAATCGACTACTGCTCCGGGGACGGACGGCTGAGTCTCATCCTGCGAGACCGCCCCTTCTACCTGGAAGCTGGCGGCCAGGTCTCCGACCGCGGCCGGGTAGTCGCCGACGGATGGAGCATGGGCGTGGAAGAGATCGTCCGCGACGGCGGCCACGTGCTCATCCGCGGTCGGCCCGCGGGTGACTTTTCCGGTGACTCGGTACTCGGCTCTCCCGTCACTGCGCTGGTGGATACCCGCGCGCGCCGCGACACCGAACGCAACCACACCGCCACCCACCTCCTCCACGCTGCCCTGCGGTCCGTCCTGGGTGAACATGTCGTGCAGCGCGGCTCGCTCGTTGCGCCCGACCGGCTCAGGTTCGACTTCTCCCATACGGCGCCCATGACGCAGGCGCACATCGAAGCGGTCGAGGCGATCGTGAACGAAGGCGTCTGGCTCAATCACCCCGTCGACACCTCGGTTCGCCCGTACGACGAAGCGGTCAAGGCCGGGGCGATGGCGCTCTTCGGCGAGAAGTACGCCGACAAGGTGCGCGTGGTCGAAGTGCCGGGGGTGAGTATGGAGTTGTGCGGAGGGACGCACGTCGCGCGCACCGGCGAAATCGGGCTCTTCAAGATCAGGTCGGAAACCGGAGTGGGCGGAGGCGTCAGGCGGATCGAGGCCCTGACGGGCCGTAAGGCGTTCGAATATCTGGACCGCTACAGGGATCGCATCGAAGCGTTGGCTGTCTCGGTGAAGTCGATTCCGGACAACGTGGAGCGGCGCGTCGGGGAACTCCTGAAGGACAAGCGGATGCTGGAACGGCTGGTGGACGACCTTCGCAGCCGTGGCGCGGGTGGTGCCGACGTGCTGGCCGAGTCCGAATTCGAGGTCGACGGGCGCCGCCTGACCTATCGCAGCGTGCGCCTCAGCGTACGGGGCCCGGACGACGTGCGGAAGTGGGGCGACGCGTTCCGGGCGTCGGAGGGAGCCGGGGTCGCGGTTGTGGTCGCGCAGATGCCGAAGGGCAAACTGTCCCTGTTCGCGTTCGCAAGTGACCTGGCGATTGCGGGCGGGGCACGGGCGGACCGCGTTGTGCGCGAGGTCGCGGCCGCGGTGGGAGGGAGCGGCGGTGGACGGCCGCACATGGCCCAGGCCGGCGTAGCTGATCCGGACGGAATCGCGGACGCTGTCCGTCATGGTGCGAAGGTGCTTGGCGAACTGGTTGGGTAAGCGGCTCCATGACCATCGCGGAGTGGATTTCGCAGCGGGAGCGACCGGTGCCGGACACGTTCCGTTTCGGTTTGCCGGCCGATGCCCCGGCGTCGCGGGCTGCCCTTGTCGACGCGGCCGAAGAGGCGCTGTCGGCGTGTGGCGATGATGACGGCCGTACGGCTGCATACGCGCTGCTGGCGGCCGACGCGTACATCACTTACGCTTGTCTCTGGGCGGTGCTGGAAGACGAAGATCTTGGGACTTTGCGTGATGTGACCGAGCGGGTGGTGCGCGCCTGGGGCGCCGGGGATGGGAGATGACAGGGGGCTACTCGGACTTTCACAACCATCTCGTCCCGGGGGTCGACGACGGGTCTCGCAACGTAGCCGACGCCCTGCATTCCGTGGAGCGAATGGTCGCGGCGGGGGTCATCCGGATCATAACGACCCCGCATTTCCTGGCTTCCTCGCTCGATTCACCTCGTCTGGGCGACCTGATGGCGTTTTACGACGAGCGCTGGCGAAGCATACGGGACGCCGCACGCGAGGCCTTCCCGCAGTTGGACTTCCGCCGTGGATTCGAGGTACGTCTGGACATACCGGATCCCGATCTGTCCGATCGCAGGACTCGTCTGGGCGGCACACGCTTCGTGCTGGTGGAGTGGCCGGGCTTCCGCGCACCCCGCAACGGTCCGGGAATCCTGGGGAAGCTGGTCGCCTCGGGTTGGGTTCCGGTAGTCGCTCACCCGGAGCGCTACCGGGGACTCGGCAGAGGACTAAGTGCCGCGCATGCCTGGAAGGAGGCTGGCGCTCGGCTGCAGGGGAACTACGGGTCCCTTTCCGGACAGTACGGACACGGGGCGAGGACTCGGATCATGAGAATGTTGACCGAGGGCATGCTCGACTACCTGTCTTCCGATTTCCACGGCCGCCCGGAGTACACCTTCTACATGGACCGGGGGGTCGAGGTGCTGCAGCAGTGGGATTGCGAAGAACAACTGCGGTTGCTGGGGCAGGAGAATCCGGCGCGGCTGTTCCGGGGAGAGTTCCCGCATGCGGTCCCGCCGTTACGGATTCCGGAGCCGTTCAAGCATCAAATGGGAGGCAGGGTCGATGGGTAGAGTGGGCATACGTTCCGGGTTATCGGAACTCGCGACGGTCGCAGCTCTCGTAGCGGAAACGCTGCGCCCGGAAATCACGGAATACGCCACTCGCGCGCTGGCCACGGTCGCCGGCGGAAACAAGCTGATGTTCTGTGGCAACGGGGGGTCGGCGGCAGACGCCCAGCATCTCGCAGCGGAATACGTGGTGCGACTGGCGTGGTCAAGGCCGGCGCTGCCGGCGCTCGCTTTGACGACCGACACGTCCGTTCTGACCGCATGCGCCAACGACCGGGGGTATGACGAGGTATTCGCGCGTCAGGTCGCCGCGTTGGGCAGACCCGGTGATCTTCTCGTCATTCACTCCACGTCCGGAGATTCGGCCAACCTGATCAGGGCCGCCTCGCAGGCGGAGCGAAGGGGCATGGCAATCGTCGGCCTCCTGGCAGGCAGCGGTGGCCAGTTGAATTCCCTGGTCGATATTGCCGTGCTCCTGCCGACGGAGCGAGTTTCCCGGGCACAGGAGGTGCACCTTGCAATCGGACACATCGTTTGCCGCTACGTGGAAGAGTCTCTCTTCGGCGATGTGGACGAACACACCGGGAACCCGTTGAACTCCGAAGGACGGTTGAGCCCTTGAACGCACTTGAGCTGGAATTGAGGGGGAAGCGGGCGCTGGTGACCGGCGGCTCACGGGGAGTGGGGGCCGCGGCTGTACGTCTGCTTGCGCGCGCGGGTGCCGACGTCGGCATCTCATACCACAGCCGCAGCGCCGAAGCGGGCAGGGTGGTAGAGGAGGCCAGGGCCATGAGCGTCAGCAGCTGGGCGGAAGGCGGTGACCTCGCCGACCGCGCTGCCGTGGATCGTCTCTTCGGCCGGGTGGACCGGGAGTTCGGCAGCCTTGACATCTTCATCGGCAACGCTGGCATCTGGCCGGTCGCGGACGTGCCGCTGTCGGATATGGAGGATGCGCGCTGGCGACGCACAATCGCTGTCAACCTGGATTCGATCTTCTTTACGACACGAGAGGCCTTGCGCCGAATGAACGATGACGGGCGCGTCATCCTGGTGAGCTCGACCGCCGGGCAGCGCGGCGAGGCCTACCACGCCGACTACGCCGCCACGAAGGGCGCGATGATCTCCATGGTGAAAGGGCTCTGCGTGGAGGTCGGAGGCAGGGGTATCACGGTCAATTCGGTAGCGCCCGGCTGGGTCGACACCGAGATGTCGCAGGACGCGCTGGGCAGCGAGGACCGGGCCAGAATCGAGGCGGACATCCCGATCGGCAGAGTTGCAACGGCAGAGGACGTGGCCGGGCCGATCGTGCTTCTGTGCTCGCCGCTGGCGCGCCACATTACAGGCGAGATTCTGAACGTCAACGGAGGAGCGGTGCTCGTCGGGTGAGTTTCCGGACTCCGGACGTGTCGAGCGGAGGCCGGCCTGCACCGCTTATTCCCGCGAATCTGCTGGACGAATGAGCATGCGAATCGAAGTTCCGCGCGCCGTTTGCGAAATGGTCGAACACCTGGAGACGGCCGGGTTCGAGACGTGGACGGTGGGAGGCGCCGTCCGGGACGCGGTCCGTGGCAGCCCGGGAGAACGTGAGGACTGGGACCTGGCGACCCGTGCGCACCCGGCACAGGTGCGGCGTCTCTTCGCCCGCACGGTGCCGCTGGGCGTGGAATACGGGACCGTCGGGGTCTTCGGCAGGGACGGTGTCATGTACGAGGTCACCACTTTCCGGCACGACGTGATCACCTACGGGCGCAAGGCGGTCGTAGCGTTTGCGGAAAGGCTCCAGGATGACCTCGCTCGCCGGGACTTCACCGTCAACGCCATGGCCTGGCACCCCGGAAAGCACAGGCTGTGCGACCCCCACGGTGGACAGAGAGATCTTGCTAGAGGCATTCTGCGGGCGGTGGGCACCCCGTCCGAGCGCTTTCGCGAGGACTATCTGCGTGTGCTCCGGGGGCTGCGCTTTGCCGGAGCGCTGGGATTCGAAGTCGAGCCCGAGACGTGGGCAGGAATGGTTGAAGCCGCACCCGGGATACCGAAACTCTCGGTGGAACGCATACGTGAGGAATTGATGAAGGTCCTGGGTGGACCGCGTCCCTCGCGGGCGCTGGACCTGTATCAGCGTAGCGGGGCCATGGCGTACGTTTTCCCCGAGATCGGACGGCCGTTTGCCGACGATGCCCTGGCCGCCGTGGATGCCGTGCCGAGGCATGACCCAGCCGCACGGCTGACGATGTTGTTGCTCCATGGCCTCGGCTTCATCGCCTCCCTGTCGGCGGTGTCAAGCCTGCTTGTTCGCCTCCGCTTTTCGAACAGCGAGGTGGAGCAGATCCAATCGGCGTTCAGCGGAGGGCTGCGGCCGCCAAAGGGAGTGGTACATGACGCGGCGGCTCGCAGGCGATGGACGGCGAAGAAGGGTAAAGTGGTGATGCGCCACGTGTTCCGGGTGTGGCGCGCCGCGGCGCGGACCGGCGTGGGCCAGGGGGCGGCGGTCGAACAAACCGTGGCGGCCATCGAGCACGATGTCGACCAGGGGATCCCGCTGTCGATTCAGGAGCTGGCGGTCGCCGGACGGGACCTCGTTGCGCTGGGCTGGCAGCCGGGTCCCGGCATCGGTAGAGCGTTGCGCCAGCTGCTGGAAGCGGTATGGGAGGACTCCGTGCCGAACGATCGCGCGAAGCTGATCGAGATGGCGGAACGCATGGAGCCGGTCGGAGGCACCTGATGGGCAAGACGTTCGATCTGTTTCCGGAGGCCGCCGCCCCCGGCCGCCTGACGGGTGGGGTGGCGGACGAGGCCGGTCGGGCGGATGTGGGCCGGTCCGCGCCGCTGGCTTCGCGCATGCGGCCACGCACGCTGTCCGAGTTCCGCGGCCAGGAGGAGGTCGTCGGGCCAGGAGGGTCGATACGGACGATGATCGACAGCGGTCAGATCGGCAGCTTCATCCTCTGGGGGCCGCCGGGTTCTGGCAAGACGACACTGGCAAGACTGGTCGCGGCGTCCGCAGACGCCGCCTTCGTTTCCTTCAGCGCGGTGACCGAGGGCGTGGCGCGGGTACGCAAGATCATTGCCGAGGCGCGTGCCCGACGCTCGGCAAGCGGCCGCGCCACAATCCTCTTTTGCGACGAGATCCACCGGTTCAACAAAGGGCAGCAGGACGCTTTCCTCCCGGTGGTCGAAGCGGGCGTCGTCACCCTGATCGGCGCCACGACCGAGAATCCGAGTTTCGAAGTCGTGCGGCCCCTCCTCTCCCGGGCGCCGGTCGTGGTGCTCGCCCCGCTGTCAACGGACGAACTCGCGCAGGTTCTTCACGACGCCCTGAACGACCGGGAGCGGGGGCTCGGCGTGGCCAGCCTCGTGGCGTCCCGGGAGGTCGTCCGGCGCATCGCCGAAGTCGCGGATGGCGACGCACGGCGCGCGCTGGGCATCCTCGAGCGAGCGGCGGCGGTGTGTGGAGCGGGGGGCACGCTGTCCATCGAGGCCGTCGAAACCGCCATGCAGCACCGCTTCGCGGTATACGACAAGTCCGGAGACCAGCACTACGACCACATCTCGGCCCTTCACAAGTCGGTGCGTGGCGGGGATCCGGACGCCGCGCTCTACTGGCTGGGACGGATGCTCGACGCCGGCGAGGATCCCATGTACATCACGCGACGCCTTGTGCGCATGGCCAGCGAGGACATCGGTCTCGCCAATCCGTCGGCGCTTGCCGTGGCTGTGGCCTGCCGCGACGCGTACAGGTTTCTGGGCTCACCCGAAGGGGAGCTGGCCCTGGCCCAGGCCGCGGTGTACCTGGCCGGCAGTCCGAAGTCGAACCGCCTCTACAAGGGATGGGGCCGAGCGCTGTCGCGTGCCCGGGAGACGCCGGGCGAGGCCGTGCCGATGCACCTCCGCAACGCCCCCACAAGGCTCATGAAGGACCTTGGCTACGGAGAGGGGTATCTTTACGATCCGGAACAGCCGGGGGGCGTTTCTCGTCAGCAGTACCTGCCGGACGGGTTGATGGGCGAGCAGTTCTACACCCCCGGCGACAAGGGTTGGGAAGCCGAAATGAACAGGCGGCTTTCCGAATGGCGGAAACAGAGGAGATAGCGACCGATTCCGACCCAACTGCTGGACATGCGGACGCCCGTCGACCGCGCGATCCTGGTGGGGACGCCTGGAGACTCCGACCGCGCGCAGAACGCGAGGGAGCATCTCGCGGAACTGGGGAAACTGACGGATACCGCCGGCGGCGTGATCGTCGGCCAGCTCGTACAGCGCCGCCGGGCACCGGGAGCACGCTACTACCTCGGCCGGGGCAAGGCCGCCGAGCTGTCGGAGCTGGTTCGCGAGCAGGACGCCAATCTGATCATCTTCGACGATGAACTGACGCCCGCCCAGGGCAAGAATCTGGAGGAGTTGTGCGGTGTCCGGGTCATGGACCGCGCCGAGCTCATACTCGACATCTTCGCGACCCGGGCCAGGACACACGAAGCGCGCATGCAGGTGGAGCTGGCCCAGTTGCAATACCTCCTGCCCCGGCTCCGCCGGATGTGGATCCACCTCTCCCGCATCCGCGGTGGGATCGGACTGCGCGGTCCCGGCGAGACGCAACTGGAGACCGACCGCAGGCTGATCGGTACCAGGATCGCCGAGCTTCGCCGCAAGTTGCGCGGGGTGGCGCGCGCGGAGGCGGTACGCCGCAAGCGGAGGGAGGGGAGCTTCCGGGCCGCGCTGGTCGGGTACACGAACGCCGGAAAATCCTCCTTGCTGCAGGCACTGTCCGGTTCGGAGCAACGGGTCGAGGACAGGCTCTTTGCCACACTCGACGCATCCACGCGCCTCGTCGATGTCGGGGACGGGCACGAGGTTCTGGTCACCGATACGGTCGGGTTCATACGCAAGCTCCCACATCACCTGATCGCGTCCTTCCGGTCGACCCTGGAGGAAGCGGCCGAGGCGGACGTACTGCTCCACGTCATCGACGCTTCGCATCCCCACATGAACGGCCAGAGGCGGGTTGTACGTGCTGTTCTGGAAGAGCTGGACCTGCGCCAGCGTCCACGCATCGTGGTGTTCAACAAGATAGATCTGCTCGGGAGCGACGATCTGCTGGCTCTGCGCAGACGAGTCACTGCTCCCAACAGCCGGCGCGCGCTGCTCGCGTCCGCGGTCAGGCCCGCCACCCTGGAACCGCTCCGCCGTGAGTTGCGGGACAGGATCCGGGCACGAATGCAGACGGTGGACGTGGAGATGCCCGCCGGGGAGGGCAGGGCCCTGGCCGCGCTGTATCAGGAGGGTGAAGTGCTATCGCGCAGTCAGGACGGGTGCGTGGTCCGGGTCGTCGCGAACGCCCCGCCCGCGCTCATCGGCCGGCTCCGGTCACGCAACGGGGTGCGGGTGAAGGCACATCAATCGCACGGAGGAAAGCCGCAATGAGGCTCTATATCAACATCGACCACGTCGCCACGGTCCGTCAGGCACGCCGGACGGACGAGCCCGATCCCGTGCGCGCCGCCGTCCTCGCCGAACTGGGTGGAGCCGACGGGATCACGATCCACCTGCGCGAGGACCGGCGCCACATCAACGATCGCGACGTGCGACTTCTGGCCGAAACCGTCCGGACCGGAATAAACTTCGAACTCGCGGCCGCCGATCCGGTGGTTGACATCGCGGTGGCACTTGGTCCGATGCAGGCCACGCTGGTGCCCGAAAAGAGGGAAGAGGTGACCACGGAGGGCGGTCTCAACCTGGCGTCCGCCCCGGTACGAGAAGGCGTGGCCGTCGCGCTGCGGCGCCTCGAAGCCGCCGGGACGCGCACATCGCTCTTCATCGATCCGGAGCCCGACGCTCTGGAACACTCGGCCAGGCTGGGAGCGCACGCGGTCGAACTTCACACCGGAGAGTACGCCAACGCGAGCAGCGACGCCGGCATGGCGGCGGAACTCGCCCGCCTGGCCACGGCGGCCGAGCATGGCCACGGTCTCGGGCTGGCGGTTCACGCCGGGCACGGCCTCACCTACGAGAACGTCGTACCGGTTGCCGCCCTGGCGCATATCGAAGAGCTGAACATCGGCCACAGCGTGGTTTCCAGAGCGGTGCTGGTGGGACTCGAGCGCGCCGTCCGGGAGATGAAGGCGATCGTCCTTGGAGCGCGCGGACGCGTGTCGAATCCCGGAGCATGGGTTCCGCCAAAGGGATTCTAGCGTCGTGTCCCTGATGATTCCCGGCCATTCGGACCACCCGCGAATCTCCGGGATGCGACGCTAGCCCTCCGGCTCATGCGCCCGAACTGGAAGACGCTGCTGGGAGTGGCCGTTGTCGCGGCCCTGCTGTGGTGGCTGTTTCGCGACGCCGACCTCGGCGAGGTGTGGGCCACGATCCGCGCCGCCAATCCGTTCTACCTCCTCACGACCTGTGTGGTGGCCATGGCGGGCTTCGCGGCCCGCGCGGCGCGCTGGCGCTTCCTGCTCGCTCCCGCGCAGCCCGGGAGCCCATACCGGTCGCGTTTCGCGGCCGTCTGCGTGGGCTTCATGGCGAACAACCTGCTGCCTTCCGGGCGGGTTGGAGAACTCGGACGGGCGTACGCGTACAGCCGGCTGGAGCCGGTGTCGACGGCAACCGCATTTGCCACCCTCGTGGTCGAACGGCTCCTCGACGGCGTGGCCGTGTTCGCTCTGCTGGTCATCGCCGTCCTAAGCGCCACGTTCCCCGCGGAATCGCTGCCCGAGCTGCTCGTCGCCGGGATACAGGGACTCACTCTGATCCTCGGTCTGGTTCTGACAGCCACCCTCACGATCGTCGCGTTTCCGACGCGTAGCGCGGGACTCTGCAGCGCTCTTGCCGCGCGCGTCCTCCCGCACCGCCTGGCGACCGTCTTTGACGCGGTCTTCCAGGGAGTTGTGGCCGGATTGGCTTCGATGCGGGGGGTGCGCCATATCGTCCCGGCGCTGCTGTGGAGCTTCGCCGTGTGGGTCATCCAGTCGCTCTCGTTCTGGATTGGGTTCGCGGCCTTCGGCATCGACCTGCCCTTCGCCGCCGCCCTGTTTACGAACGCGGCCATTGCCGTTGCGGTGGCGGTGCCCGCCCCGCCCGGATACCTCGGGACCTTTCAGCTCGGGGCGACGGTCGCGCTTGTCCAGGTCTACTCCGTGGCGGAAGAGGCCGCGATCGGCTTCGCGGTCGGATGGCATTTCGTCAACTTCTTCCCCGTCACCATTGCAGGGCTCTGGTACGCCCGCCGTATCGGCATCACGTTCAAGGACTTCGCCCGGCGGCGGCAGGACCCGGATGGCGCTTCCGTGGACAGAGCCTCGCCGGACGCCCCCACGGTCGAGGGAGCGCCCCGGTGAGGCGGCACGAGCCCGGGGAGGAGGGTGCCCGGATCCGCGTTTCGATCCCCTGTCCGGCGAAGGTGAACCTCTTCCTGCGTGTCCTGGCCAGAGAGGACACCGGGTACCACCAGATCGAGACGCTGTTCCAGGCGGTCGGCCTGTACGATCGCATCGAGGTGCGGGCGGGAGATCCCGGCATCGCGCTGGACATCGTGCCGGGAGAGACGGCGCCCGGACTCGGCGACCTTGTGTCCGAACTGCGAGGACGGGACGACAACACGGTCATGAGGGCGGCCCGCGCGTTCTTCGGCGCCACGCGGATTGCACCGGCGGTCACACTCGTCCTGACCAAGTCGATCCCCGCAGGCACGGGTCTCGGCGGGGCGTCCACCGACGCGGCCGGGACTCTTGTGGCGCTCAACGCCCTGTACGGCCAGCCGCTCCAGTCCGATCGGCTCCTCGAAATCGGAGGCGCGATCGGAGCGGACGTGCCGTTCTTCTGCGCGGGCTCGCCGGCCGCAATCGCATGGGGCAGGGGAGACCGCCTGCTGACCTGCCCGCCACCGCCGCCCGCCACGCTGGCCGTCATCATACCGGAGGACCGGATCGCCACGGCCGCCGCCTACCGGGACGTCGCTCGCAACCTGACCCTTCCGGCTCCTCCGAGGCGCCTGCAGGGTCTCGCCGAGGGCACATGGGAGGCCATCGCCGCTCTCCAGGCCAACGATTTCGAGGCCGGTGCGTTTGCGCGCTTCCCCGTCTTCGCCGAAGTGCGGGCGCTTCTGGAGGGGGAGGGCGCGTTGATCGCACGCATGACGGGGAGCGGGTCGGCGATCTTCGGAGTTTTCACCAGTCCCGGGCGTGCGCGCAACGCGGCCCGCCAGGCGGAAATGACCCCTGGCGTCGTCGCGTCCTTCACGGCACCGACGTTGATGGCCATGCCCCGAGCGGACCGCGAGACCCCGCGGGGAATGTAAATCACCGTTTACACGATGTAACTTACGGGTGACACGATCGCTCCGCCTCGACGCAGGCGGCGATGGAGTGGCCCGTGGTCTAATGGCAGGACACCGGTCTTTGGAACCGGGGGTGGTGGTTCGACTCCACC
>JAPPGZ010000041.1 GCA_028874905.1 Gemmatimonadota bacterium | reverse complement strand
TCGAGAAGTCGTCGTCGACGGTGACGACCTGGCCGTTGTGCAGGATGCGGTCGGGCGTGACTGCGCCCGTGGACGCGCCCTGGCCGCAGGCCGCCGAGCTGAGCAGCAGCACGCCCGCCAGGAACGCGGCAGCCGGGTCGGCTCCGCTACGCGGAAGGCAGGATTGCGGGCAACGTGAGCGGTCGGGTCTGGATGCGCGCATGGGTCGTTCCGGGGTTCAGGACGGGTTGGGATGCCCCGTCATTCTAGCGCGCGCAGGGGCTTTCCGCCTGATGCCGGCAGGATACGCCCGCGCCGATCCTTCCGGGGAGAACGGGCAGGGACCCGGCGCGTACCGGCGGATCCCGCGTGGCGAACAACGGCGAACCCTCCCCGGAACCGTCCCGGGGAGGGCTGCACGTCAATCCTCGAACCGCAGCTGTTGTGTGCTCCTAGTGATCCTCCTCGTGCACGTGGATGTGGAGCGGTTCGGTCACGAAGTCCGCGTGGCCCGACCCGACCGAGCCGTGCATCAGCTTGAAGACGATCTCGGTGTCGCCCTCGGCCCCCCCGTGCAGGTGTCCCCCGAACTCCCCGGGGGTGTCCTGCTCGAATTCGGCGATGGACTCGTCCTCTACTTCCACTTCCAGGTAGAAGTCGTCATCCAGGTGCACCGCCATGCCGTCGTGGTCCACGAACTGCACGGTAATGTGGGCGGTTTCCTCGCCCGGTTCGACCTCGAGTTCACCCGTCCACTCGCCGTCGTGCCCGTCGTAGGACGCGATCGTCTGGCCGCTCAGTATCAGGTTCACGCCCTCGACTTCCTCGGCGTGGTCTTCTTCGGGTTCGGTTGCGCTCTCGCACGCCGAGAGGGCCAGGATGCCCGCGCTCAGCAGGGCGAACGGCAGTTTCAGTCTCGAATGTCTCATCTCTCTTTCCTCATCTGGGTTGATGTCCGTCGTCCCCGGCGCGAAGCGTCTCCGCAACCGGCGGGGCGTCGCTCCTAGAAGACGACTCGATATGCCACGCTGACGGATCTGCCCGCCTCGGGCATGATCTCCTTCACGCGCGACAGGTGGTTCCTGTATTCGGTGTTGCCAAGGTTCTCTCCCCGCGCGGTGATCACGTTCAGCCGCCCCCTGACCGTGACCCGGATTCCGGCGGAGAGATCGAAAACAGCATATCCATCGGTTGCGCTCTCAAAGGGGCCCGTCCGATCCTGGCGAGCCGCAACCCGGGTTTCGGCCTCGACGAACCAGGCGCGCGGTGCGTAGCCGACCGCGAATCGTCCCTGCAGCGGTGGGATCAACGGAAGCGGTTCGCCGGTTGCTTCAATCCTGCCGCGAACGTACGAGGCTACCGCTTCCACGGTAAGGTCACCGACCGCCGCCCATTCAAACGCGCTCTCGAAGCCGGCGAGCACGGCGTCTTCCCCGTGGAACTGGAAGATGGGCAGCCGCACCCGGCTCAGCTCTCCCGTCTCGAGCGGGAAGACGTACCCCGAAATGGCGTTGCGGAACACCGTCATCTCGGCGTTGAGCCGATCTCCCGTGAGGCGCACGAATGCGTCGACGCCGGCGCCGCGCTCGGTGTCGAGCGACGGATTCCCCACTTCGAACGCGTAGGCCGCCAGGTGGGGCCCTTCCGAGAAGAGCTCGTTGACGCTCGGGGTACGGAAGGCCCGCGCGAAGGAGGTGCCCACCGTGAGGTGCCGCGTCAGCCGTGCAAGCGCCCCCAGCGATCCGGATGCCGCGCCGAAGGATCGGGCGCGGATGTGGCCGATATCGGAGGAGCGATCTTCCTGTTCGGGCCGTACGCGCGCCCAGTCGTAGCGAAGGCCGGCTTCCAGGCGTACCGGATTCAGATCGAGTTCCTCCAGCGCGAATACGGCGAAGGATGTGTGCGTGGAGTTCGGGGTGTACAGGCCGCCTCCGAACCCGAAGTCTTCCCAGGAAGCCCTCGCCCCCACTCCTCCCGAGGAGAACGGTCCCCAGTCTGCGTGGCGGCCCAGGATCTCGCCGCTCACGGTCTGTCGCTCATAGAGCGTCCCCAGAATATTGGGGGGTTCGAGCTCCTTGTGCCGATACCAGGTGTACCCCGCGTCGATCTCGATCGTCTCGAAGACGCCCAGGGGCCTGATCAGGCTCCGGAGCCGGGTAGCGGTCCGCTCCATTTCGATGCGAACCCCGGCTCTGTGACCCCCGACGAATCCTCCGGGGATGCCGTAGTCGTTGCCGTAGTAGCGGAAGGTGGCGCCGGCGTGGCCCCAGTCGTCCACCCATGACGTTCCGCCCGAGAGCTCCCAGGCATCGGTGCTGGTGTTGTTGAGCACCCCGACCGGAGTCTTCAGGTCGCCGCTGGTGCGACGCGCCACCTCCAGCCGCACGGGAATGTGGTCGGTCAGGCCGTAGGTGGCGTTCAGGCTTCCGCCGGCCGCGTTGCTGACGCTCTGTCCCTGAAGGGTGAACGCGCCCGTGAAATGGTGGGGCACGGAGGAAGGCACGTCGTCGCGCACGACGTTGATGATGCCCCCCAGGGCGTTGCTTCCGTAGAGGATGGCTCCCGGACCGCGGATGACCTCGATCCGACGCGCGGACGACGGGTCGACGGCCGTGGCGTGGTCGGGACCGCTCGCAAACTGGTCATTCACCCGCTCACCATCCTCGAGCATGAGGATTCGGTCTCCGCTCAGGCCCCGGATCACCGGATGCGCGGATGCCGGCCCCATGGTGCTCACCGCAAGTCCCGGCTCGGAGGACAGCGTTTCCGCAAGGGTTCCGGCCAGGCGGCGCTGCAGGTCTTCTCCCGCGAATACGCTGGTCGGGCGCAACACCTCATTGGCCGCGCGCGCCACCAGCGACCCTGTGACCACAACCCGCGGCAGGGGGATGGGATTGGCTTCCATATCCACCACCACGATCTCCGCGCGCGACGCATCCACCTCGAGCGAAAGCGTGCGATAGCCCAGACGTTCGACCCTCACGGTGTATATGCGCGGTCCCGGCACCGGCACGTGGAACGTGCCGTCGCCGTGCGACACTGCCATGCCTGCAGCCGCATCGATGGATACCAGGGCGCCGGCGAGAGGCTGATTCGAGTCGGCATCGCGTACTATGCCCTCGATCTCGCCCTCGTGCTCGACCTGCGCGGATGAGCCGACGGCTCCCAGTGCCATTGCCAGAACTGCCGGAATCGAACCGGCAAGTCGCCTCGGTGTCATGGACAGCCTGCTTCGAGCCGCACTGCCGTGCCTCTCGTTGCTGCGCCGGGCCATGCGGTGCGACTCGCCGAAATGCTTCAGCGGTTAGCGCGAATTGCGGGAAGGGTTGTTGCCGCGTAGTGAGCGGACGGGGTAAACCGGGACAACCACCCCGGAAAGGGTCATGCCGGGGGAGGAGCCCTCGGACCGCTGCCGCCGGGCGGAGTCGGGCGGTTTTGCCAGGTAGTCGCGGTCGGCGTGTCCGGGCTGGCTTCGAATACCAGCGGGAGGTCGGCCAGAATCAGCGGAGCAACCCCTGACGACAACGTGCGCGCCAACTGGCACAGCAGGTGGCTGTGACCGGTGTCGCTGTGCTCGCTGTTCTCCCCTTCAATGTGCACAATGGTGCTCAGCCCTCTGACTTCGAGCACCGCATCCGCCGCCGGAAGACCGGCGAACAGAGCGAACTGAAGCAGCGAGAGGGAGAGGACGCCGAAGCGGCGAAGGTCCCGCAATCGAGGAGAAATCGGCTTCACAGCTATGCCGGCTGGGTACATCCGGATGCCGCCGGAGGGAACTCCGACCTGATGCAGCAAGCTGCCTTCGGTGGCGCAAGGTGTCAAGGCGACAGCACGCCGTTTGACCCCTGCCGACTTCCGGCGCACAATACCCGGATCCCCGGCTGCGGGGATGGCCAGGACGGAGTCATCTGAAAGGAGCGGACGAAATGAAACCGGCGAAGTGGTTCCTCGGAATACTGGTGCTCACGTTACTCCAGGCCACCCCGGCCGAAGCGCAGGCCCGCCGCAACCTGACTCCCGAGCAGCAGGCCGACCGGCAGCGCCGCATGGAGGAAATGAGGACCGCCGCGCGACCCATCGAGGGCATCAACTCGATCTGGATCGACGAGCTGACCTGGATGGAAGCGCGCGACGAGATCGCGTCCGGGAAGACGATCGGCATCATCGCGACCGGGGGCGTCGAGCAGAACGGGCCCTACATGGCGGGCGGCAAGCACAACTACGTGCTCGAGGCGATGTGCGACGCGATCGCGCGCGAGCTCGGCAACGCGCTGTGCGCGCCGGTGATGAAGTACGTGCCCGAGGGGGACCCGGAGAACATCCGCTATCCGGGCACCCTGAGCGTGCGCCAGGAAACGTTCCGCATGGTGCTCGAGGATGTGGCCAACAGCCTGAAGAGCCAGGGGTTCA
>JAPPGZ010000068.1 GCA_028874905.1 Gemmatimonadota bacterium | reverse complement strand
GTTCGTAGGTTGGCGAGGGCGATACTGTAGGTGTGGACTCGGGGCCGTCGCCGCCCGCCGCCGCGCCCACGCCGCCCCGCCCCGCGCGCCCGCCGTCCCGCGCGGCGACCATCGCCCTTCATCCTCCCCCGCCGCCCCCCCGCGGGGCGACCGCCGCCCTTCATCCACCCCCTCCTCACCGCCCTCATCGGACCACCACCCAGCCGGACCGCACGGTGCCACCCTTGTCCGACTCCGCCGTAACCCTGACGGCTCGCTCTCCGCCCACCACGCGCACCACCCACGTCACCGTGTGCGACCGCTCGGTCGCGGCCTCCAGGAACGGGTTCGACCCGGCAAGGTGCGGAATCACCGCGCGCGCGCGCCCCTCCACGATCTCGAGCCCGGGGTGCGTCAGCGTCACGGCCGGCGCCCTCACCACCTGGCGGTCGATGGTGCCGTCCGCACGCTCTCGCCCCACCGCGCCCCGGTCGGTGAGGCTGGTCGGCAGGAAGCCCGTGTTGGTCACGGTCACCGCGACGCGGAAGGTCCCGTCGCCCACTGCCGTCACCACCGGGTCGCTCACCTCGATCAGCGGACCCTGCTCCGCCAGGTAGAGGATCCAGTGCATCTGCTGCGCGGTCTCTTCCTCCAGGAACTCCGGCGGCGGATTCTGCCCCCAGAACTTGGCGTGCCAGCCACCGATCTCGACCGCGCCCAGCTGCGGGTGGTCGTACGGCGTCCAGTCCGAGAAATACCGGCCGCCGAGCTCCTCGTCGTTGAAGCGGTGCTGCTCGGCCTCGCTGATCTCGCCATCGCCGTCGTAGTCGGTCACCCACGCCTCGGGCCCAGGCGAGAACTCGGGCACCCACCCGATGACGCCGTGGTCCCAGTACCCCCACGAGATCAGCGTGCCGTAGCGGTGCTCGGTGGGGTGCGTGGCGCTGGGCACCACCGGACGGCCGGTCGAGCGGGTGTACTCCTCCCCCAGGTGCACGATCAGCGACAGGTCGATCTGCGGGAACAGCGAAGGCGCCGACGCCGACGGCAGCCGGTAGACGAAGCCGCCGGACGTGTGCCCGTGAAAGATCCCCGTGATGTTGCGGTGTGCGTTGATGAACTCCGCGGCGGCGCGGGTCTCGGGCTCGGACAGCGGGTAGTCCCCCGCGCCCGGCTGCCTGTGCACGCGCTCCCAGTTGCGCGGGAAGTTGCGGTTCATGTCGAGCCCGCCGAGCCCGTCCTCGTTGATCGTCCCGTCGCCGTCGCTGTCGACGCCCTCGCGCATGGTCGAGAAGCGCAGGCCCGCACGCTGCATCTCCGGGTCGCGCACCATGATCCGGTCGTCGTCCGGGTCCGCCGCCCAGATGCCGTCGGGGTCGGGGACGCGGATCTGCGTGATCCAGCCGTCGCCGTCGAGGTCCTCGGGGGGATCCTCGTCCGCGGTGCCGTCCTCGTCGTCGTCGAAAGGGTGGGGGGTGCTGCGCAGGAACTGGTCGTCGATCAGCGCGAGGTCGGAGCCGTCGGGGTTGAACTTGGGCCGCACGTAGAAGGCGCGCGTGTCGAGCAGCGCGGTGATGCGAGGGTCGTTGCCGTAGCCGTTCAGGAGGTGGCCGATGAGGTGGGTCGCGACCGCCGAGGCGGTGAGCTCGCCCGCGTGGATGCCGCCGTCGACGTACAGCGCGGGCTTCTCTGCCGCCGGGCCCGTCGCCTCGTTGGTGATCGTGATCAGCATGAGGGGCTGGCCGTAAAAGCTCTCCCCGATCTGGTGCAGCTCGGTCAGCCCGGGGTACAGGGCCGCGAACTCGCGCAGGATCTGGTTGGTTTCCGCAGCCGTGTAGAAGCGGTTCCAGTCGACGTCGCCGTTGGGCGAGACGAGGCTGGAGGACTGGGCGGCGGCGGGGGCGGGGGCGGCTTGCGCGAGGGCTGCCGCCAGCGTTGTCGCGAGCAGGCAGCGGGCGAGCAGGAGGCGGGCGGGCGACCGCGGGAGGCGTCGTTTCATGGCTTTTTCCAGATGATCCAGTAGTCGTCGATGGTGTCGTCGTCGTCCGCCAGTTCCGTGTCGCCCGGCGGCATCCCGTTGAGCTGGAAGATGTAGGTGAGGGCGTCGGTGACCTGCTCGCGGGTCAGGCTGCCCGGGTTGCCGTGGGGCATCCGCTCGTAGATCCAGTACCACAGCCGGAAGACGGAGGCCTCCTCCCAGCGCTCGAGGAAGGCCGCGTCGGTCCAGTCCTCCGGCATGTGGCATTCGGAGCAGATGCGGTTGTAGACCCCGATTCCGCGCTCGGCTTGCTGAACCGTGTAGATCCCGTCGGTGGTGTTGGGCTCGTCGGCCTTGGAGCGGACGGCCTGGGGCACCGCGGACTGGGCGGCCGGCTGCCCGCGCGGGGCCGGCTCGGGCACGGAAGCGGAGGGGCGGGTCCCGGTCTGACATGCGAGGGTTCCAAGGGCGACCAGGACCAGCGCGGCCGCCGTGCCGGCGAACGGACGGGCAGCCACGTCAGACCAGCACGAAGGAAAACGAAGGGAGCTGATCGGCCTCGACCTCGTACGTGGTCCCAATTCGCGCCTTCACCAGTGGAGTGAGCGTTCCCGTCGAGACAATGTAGTCGTGGCCTTCCGTCTGCGAATGTGCCGGCGGCGCGGGGTACGCGGCAATCGCGGGTCCCAGCGAGCGATGCAGTTCGGCCAGCACATGGAAGGGGCTCCCGAGGACCGCGTCGCCCCGGCCCTGGGCCAGCGCCTCGCCGTCCCCGGAGAGCGACACCGCCATATCCGGCAGCGAGCGCGCGAAATCCGCCAGCGAATCCGCGAAATCCACCGTCTCGTCCCCGTCCGCGCGCAGCGGAACCGGCGGACCGACGATCAACCCGGCGTGGAGGCCGAAGTCCGCGACTCCATCGGCGGGGTCGAACCTCCAGCCGCTGTAGTGACAGTCCACCAGTTCGACGCCCAGCGCGATCCAGATCGGGTCGATCCGGGGGCCGGCGACCGTCCCGGCATCGAGTACGTCCGCGAACCCGAATACGACCTCGACCTCGAGGCGAGCCGCGGCCCGGGTGCCCATCGGAACGGCAAGTTGCGGAGGGCCGGCCGCGGGCGCCGTCCCCTGCGGCTCTCCGGGCACGCGAAAGATCGTCTCACGGTAGACCGGGGCGATGATGGGGCGATCCAGCCCCCATCGGTGCCAGATCTCCCGGTTGGTCAGTCCCACCTTCCATCCCGCCTGCCGCCAACCGCTCCTCAGTCGTGTGCGCGCGATCTCGGCGCCGACCTGGTAGGCGTCCTCGAGCCGAAGGCAGTGGGTCACCGAGGGAGGCTCGACGAAGCTCCCCGCGCCCTGGGCCTCAAGGAGTCCCTTGGCCAGTCCCGTGATGCCCATTGCCGTGATGTCCTTGCGGTCGTCGTACGTATTCTCATACATGAGGACGAAGCTGCGACCGCCCCCGCCCGGAGGGCAACCCAATCGGAGGATTCTCTGAATGGACGCGTTCCTGGAGCTGTTCACCACCAAGGGAAGAGTCAACCGCGCGTGGTATTTCTGGCATATCATGCTCGACGACCTGGTCATCGCCGGGGCGGGCGCTGCACTCGTCTGGGCTCCCGACGCGCTGGCCCCCATCTTCAAGCTGCCGATGGCCGGAATCACACTCGGGGCGACCTGGGCGGCCATCGCCATCACGGTCAAGCGCCTTCACGATATGGGAAGGCCGGGACTGCACTGCCTGTTTATGGCGATCCCTCTCTACAACATCTTTTTCGGCCTGAAGCTGCTTTTCACGCCCGGGGACGAGGGCGACAACGAATACGGCACCGACCCGCTGGCGATCGGGAGCGGCGCCTAGCGGATGGAAGCGGCCCCGGGCGGATAGGAGTGGCGCCTAGCGGAGCACGGGCCTCCGGGATGCCGGAACCTTCGATGACTACCGGAGTAGTAACTACCCGAGTAATCGACAACTACTTCGGCAAGGAGAACCAGAATGAGACGCTCCAACTGGCTCGGACTCACCCTGATGCTCGGGTTCGCCGCCTGCCAATCCATGACGGAGGCGGGAGAGTCGGGGACCCGGTGGGACATCATGGAAACCGCAACGGAGACGCGCAGCGGGGTCACGCTGGTCATCAGCTACAACTCCGCGACGCAGAGTTTCGAGGGCACGGTGAGAAACACGACAAGTGCGACGGTCACCGACGTGCGCGTCGAGATCCACCTGTCCAACGGGACGGAACTCGGGCCCACCCCGCGAGTGGCCCTCAACGCCCAGGAGACGAAGCCCGTCACCCTGGATGCGAGGGGCCATAGCTTCGATTGGTACAGCGTTCACGTCGAACTTGGCGCCGGTGAGCACGGATGAGCCTCGAGCGGCGCCGTTTCGGCCACGGCTGATTTCCCGTACCACCAACTTCCCGTACCACCAACCTGAACCCCCGGCTGTTATCGTTGCAGCCGGGGGTTTCGTGTAGGTTTCCAGTGCTCCGGGCGCTTAGCTCAGTCGGTTCAGAGCGCCTGCCTTACAAGCAGGAGGTCGGCGG
>JAPPGZ010000090.1 GCA_028874905.1 Gemmatimonadota bacterium | reverse complement strand
GCTCGAGGAAGTCCACGACGTCGGCGTAGGAGCTGGTTTCGCGGTAGTCGGTGCGCTCGGCACGGGTCAGGAAGGCGTCCGCGGGCGGGGAGGGGCTGCAGGCGTTGACGGCGGCGGTTACCGTGACCGCGCACGCCAGGTAAGCCGACAGCCGGCGGTTGGCTGGACGCCGGGTTGCCGAAGTCGTCATGGGCGTAGCCGAAGTCGTCATGCGTCTAGCGAACCTTCCGAGGGTCGGATAGTGTCTGGGAATTGGGATCCCAAGTTAGCGGTCGCGTCTGGAGTGCGTCGTTTGTTGGACGGATTCCTGGAAGAATATGACCTGGAGAGCACGTTTCAGCTGAAACGTTTTCCTGAGCGGGAGGTGACGTGAGAAGTGCTACAGGGTGGGCGACCATCACGGTTGCCGTCGCGGCGTGCGGGGGCGATACCGCGGCGCCGGGCGATGTCCCGGTCCAGATCACGGACAGCGCCGGCGTGCGGATCGTGCAGTATGCGGGCGTGCCCGAGGTCGAGCCGCCCTT
Source organism: Gemmatimonadota bacterium (assembly GCA_028874905.1). Taxonomy (GTDB): domain Bacteria; phylum Gemmatimonadota; class Gemmatimonadetes; order Longimicrobiales; family Gaopeijiaceae; genus Bin94. The sequence continues at coordinate 4,013 of JAPPGZ010000090.1, read as the reverse complement.
CGCCATTGCGGCAGAGCCGATCTACCGCCATGGCGGCGGCCCGGGCGACTACATTTTCCAGTTCGCCGACGCCGGCCGGCTCTTCCCGGATGGAAGCGCGGTCGTTGCTGATTGGTCCGGCGAAGTGGTCGTCTTGAGTCCGGACGGGATGACGCACGATGTGCTCGCCAGCCGTGGAGAGGGACCGGGCGAAGTCATTTCCGCCTACTCGTTGTTCGTCCTGGGCCAGGACAGCGTCCTTGTGCCCGACGATCGTCTGTCTCGGCTCACTCTCTTTGTGGGCGGTTCGGTCGCGCGCATCGCGAGCCTCCCTCGAGGACACCAATTCGGTGTGGCGGGGATCGGTTCATCCGGTGAGCTGCTCCTCTGGAACCGATACACCTACCGTTCCTGGGTCGATATAGAGGAGGAGTGGCTCGCCGGGCACATGACCCTGTTCGATACTGAAACCGGCGCCCTCGACACGGTCGCGTCGTATGACCACTACCCGCGACAGCGATCGGGGCAGCCGAGGCCGATCATCCGGCCCATCGGCGAGGTCACGGCCGCCGCGGGGCGGTTCCTCCAAACGAGGTCGGACAGGCCCGAGATCACCTGGCGTCTGCCTGACGGAACCGTAACCCAGATCGTGCGCTGGCGGCCCGGGCCCAACCTGCTGACCGAGGAACACCTGGAGCGCGGCGAGGCCTATAACCGAATGATCGGCAAGATGAACTATGGAATGTCCGAGGCCCGGCTCGAGGAGGTCGTTCAGAGAGACATGGCCCGGTATCGCGCCATGATCGGACAGCCGATTCCGCTCTTCGGTACCCCCTTTGCCGACGCCGACGGAAACGTGTGGCTGCCCTCCTACCGGCCGGCGTACCCTAAAGAGGGGTCGCCCTACACCGTCATTTCCCCCGACGGGGAGTGGCTGGGGCACGTTGAGGCTCCGCCCGGATTCCGAATCCTGGATGTGACGGGTGGGCTCGTGCTGGGGGTACTCAGGGACGAAATGGACGTGCAGAATGTGGTGGTTTACGGGTTGGACGGGGGGTCGCGCGGGTGACGGGCTTACGCACGCGCCCCCAGGTCATCCCGGCGCTCCTGGCGGCAATCACACTCTTGGGCTCGCTCTTCGCCTGCGGGGGCAACACCGCAACACCCGGCGACGTCCCGGTGCAAATCGCGGACAGCGCGGGCGTGCGGATTGTCACGTACGAGGGCACGCCGGCCACCGTCGCACCTTTCCGGCTGGCCGCGGAACCCCGCTACCGCCACGGCGGCGGTCCGGGCGACTACGCCTTCCAGTTTGTCGACGCCGGCCGGCTCTTCCCGGATGGAAGCGCGGTCATTGCCGACTGGTACAGCGAGGTGGTCGTCCTGAGTCCGGGCGGCACGACGCACGAGGTGCTCGCCAGGGTCGGAGAGGGGCCGGGCGAAGTCATCGAGCCCTACTCGTTGTTCGTCCTGAGCCAGGACAGCGTCCTTGTGCCCGACCGTCGCCAGTCCCGGCTCACTCTCTTTGTAGGCGATTCCGTGGCGCGCATCGTGAGCCTGCCCCGGGCAGCCCACTTCGGTATGGCGGGGATCGGTTCAACCGGCGAGCTGCTGCTCTGGAACCGATACGCCTACCGTTCCTGGTTTGACATAGAGGAGGAGTGGCTCGCCGGGCACATGACCCTGTTCGATACCGAAACCGGCGCGCTGGACACGGTCGCGTCGTACGACCACGTCCGGGGAGAAACGCGGGGTGCGGCAAATCCGATCATCCAGCCCGTTGGCGAGGTCACGGCCGCCGCGGGGCGGTTCGTCTACACCAGGTCCGACAGGCCCGAGATCACCTGGCGCCTGCCGGACGGCACCGTGGATCAGATCGTGCGCTGGCGGCCCGGGCCCAACCTCTTAACCGAGGAACTCCTGGAGCCCGTCGAGGCCTACAACCGGCAGATCGGCTGGATGAACTACGGAGTATCCGAGGCCCGGCTGGAGGAGATCATTCAGGGAGACATGGCCCGGTATCGCGCCATGATCGGCCAGCCGATTCCGCTCTTCGGCACCCCCTTCGCCGACGCCGACGGAAACGTGTGGCTGCCCTCCTACCGGCCGGCCTACCCGGAAGAAGGGTCGCCGTACACCGTCATTTCCCCGGACGGGGAGTGGCTGGGGCAGGTTGAGGCTCCGCCCAGGTTCCGAATCCTCGATGTGACCGGAGGGCTCGTGCTGGGGGTGCTCAGGGACGAAATGGACGTGCAGAATGTCGTGGTGTATGAGGTGGTGGGCGGACGTTAGTTGCCGCCTCAGAACACCACCCGATAGATGACGTTCAGACCCCGCGCGGCCTCGGGCATGATCTCCTTAACCCGGGAGAGGTGGTTGCGGTACTCGGCATTCGCCGCGTTGACAAGGCTCACGGTCAGGACATTCAGACGCCCGCCGAACGTAAACCGCACCCCTGTTGCCGCGTTGAACACGGTGTACCCACGCGTCGGAGTCTCGAATTCGCCAACCCGGTCTTGCCGGTCCGCCATCTCGGCCTCCGCCCGGACATACCACGACGGCCTCTCGTATTTCAGGGCCACATGGCCCTTGAGCGGAGGAATGAGAGGCAAGGGCTGACCAGTCCCCTTGAGACTGCCTTTCACCAATGAGGCCACTCCCTCCAGTGCCAGCCCCCGCCCGGCGTCAACATCCACGCCGAGCTCGAAGCCGCTGAAGACGGCGTCGCTGCCCCGGAACTGATAGATGGGGAGCAGCACGCGACTAAGGCGGCCCGTGTCCTCCCCGTATATGTGGTTCCTGATGTCGTTGTAGAAGCCCGTCACCTCTGCCCTCAGCCGGTCGGACTCGAAGCGGAGGAAGACGTCGAGCCCCCTCCCGACTTCGCCCTCCAGGGACGGGTTTCCGACTTCAAAGACGTAGGCTGCCAGATGCGGCCCTTCCGAATAGAGTTCGGTGATGTCGGGTGTCCGAAACGCCCGGACAGCGCTTGCACCGAGCACCAGCCCCGAGGCGGACTTGTAGAGGACACCCAGCGACCCCGACATCGAGTGGAATCTGCGGTCACGGATCTCACCGATGTCCGAAATCCGATCCTCCGCCGGATCGGCCAGGGTCCAGTCGTAGCGTAGCCCCGACTCGATCTGGAAGGGGCCCAGGTCGATCTCCTCGAGCAGGTACAGTGCCGCCCGGAGCCGACGCGTGTCCGGCGTGTACAGGGATCCCCCGTATCCGAAATCCTCCCATGACGCACGGCCGCCTATCGCACCCGCCGTAAACGGTCCCCACCTCCTGTGCCGACCCAGCACGTCCGCACTCGCGCTCTGTTGCTCGAAGAGCGTACCCAGAATGTCCGACGCTTCGATCTCGCGGTGGGTGTACCAGCTGTGAGTCGCGTCGAAGCGGAGGTTGTGGAAGGGCCCGACCGGCCGCTCGTCGACCACGGTCCGGAACTTCGATGAGACTCGCTCCATTTCGATCCGCACGCCCTCTTCGTGCCCACCCACGAAACCACCCGGGATGCCGTAGTAGTTGCGGTAGCCGCGGAAGGACGTCCCCAGGCGACCCCAATCGGACACGTAGGCTGTCCCCGCACCGCCGCTCCACAGCTCGCCGTCGGTGTTGAGAAGGGTGCCGACAGGGGTCTTCAAATCTCCGGCCGTCCGCGCCGCCACCTCCACACGCAACGGCAGGCGTTCCGCGACGGCGAACACGGCTGTCGCGCTGCCGGCCAGCGAGCCGGTCGCGGTCTGCGTCTGCAGTGTCGCCGCGCCCGTCAGGTGGTGCGGCACGGCCGTCGGAATCTCGTCGCGGATGACATTGATGACCCCGCCCAGCGCGTTGCCCCCGTAGAGCAGCGCACCCGGACCCCTCACGACCTCGATCCGCCGCGCCGACGACGGATCGAGTGCGGTGGTGTGGTCCGCGCCCGAGTTGGAGGCATCCGCAACCGCAGTCCCGTCCTCGAGCATCAGTACACGATCCCCGCTCAGTCCCCGGATCACCGGTTGCGCAACCGATGGACCCATCCTGGT
>JAPPGZ010000048.1 GCA_028874905.1 Gemmatimonadota bacterium | reverse complement strand
GGTGGCGGACGCGGGGCACGGCAGGCCCTCGCGTTTCCGCGGCAAATCCCGGGACACCGGCATGTCCAGATGGGGACGCCGTGCCCGTCTCCTCGTACCTGGATCTAAAGCCGCCCAAAAGTCCCCAGGCCTTCCACCCCGAGTACGCGCACGACGCCGTCCGGGCTCACGGTGAAGGTGATGAACATCTCGGCGTTGGCCGGGTTGTCGGGCACCGCGCGGAACACGTCGTAGTGCCAGTGCTCCATTCGTCCCGTAGTCTTGCCACCCATGCTGAAGTGCAGCGCGCCATTCTCGTGGGTGATGTCGACGGCCCCGTAGTACTCGTGGCCGTAGGTCCCGGCGTACTCGGCAAGTGGCCGCGAGGGCTCCGTGGCGGCGGCCCGGTCGGCTGCCCGGCGACTGCGCGCGTCGGCCTGGGCCGCGGCGGATTCGCGGTATTCCGCAAGCATGAGGGCGCTCCAATCAGCCATTGCGTCGCCCGCGCCGGCGAAATCGCCACCGCCGCCCTCTGCCCCCGACAAGAAGTGATCGAAAACGCGGTACATGAGCGCCACGATCAGGTTGTTGGGACGGGCATTGGAAAGCGCCACCATGCCGAGGCCCTCCTCGGGCATGAACGCGACGTGGGCGCGCATGCCGTCGATGCCGCCGCCGTGGTCGACCACTTTGCGGCCGCGGTAGTCGAGGATCCACCAGGCCAGCCCGTAGGTGTTGAAGTTCATGGGGGCGTCGCGCGGATGAAGGCTGTTCTCGGGCGCGTCGGCCTGGATGAGCATCTGCGGGCGGTGCATTTCCGCCATGACGCTATCGCTGAACAGACGCTCTCCGGCATGGACGCCGTCGGCCAGGTGCAGGCCCACCCACCGGGCCATCTGCGCCACGCTGGAGTAGATGGACCCCGCCGGGCCCACGTTGTCGATGTTCTTGTGCGCGACCGGTGTGGCGACCCCGTCGACGTGCACGTGGGGCGTCGCGACGTTGTCGAGCCGGTCGAGCTCGGTCACCGAGGTGACGCTGCGGTCCATCCCCAGAGGCGTGAAGATGCGGTCGTCCACGAAGTCGTCCCAGGTCTTGCCCGAGGCGACCCGCACCACCTCGCCCGCGGTGAGGAACATCAGGTTCTGGTACTGCCAGGCCCCGCGGAAGCTGCGCGTCGGCTCGAGGAAGCGGACACGGCGGATAATCTCGTGGCGATCGTGCGGCCAGCGCGACCACACCGCGTCGCCACGCGCGAGGCCGCTGCGGTGCGTGAGCAGATCCCGGACCGTGAGTTCCCGGGTGGCGTACGCATCGTCCATGGCGAACCACGGGATGTGGTCGATGACGCGGTCGTCCCAGCTGACGCGGCCCTCGTCGACCAGCAGGCCGAGCGCGGCCGAGGTGAACGCCTTCGACGTCGAACCCACCGCGAAGAGCGTGTGCTCGTCGACGGGCGTGCCGGTGCTGACGTCGCGAACGCCGTAGCCGCGCGCGTGCACGACCTCGCCGTCCGCGATCACGGCCAGCGCCAGGCCCGGGACGTTCCAGGCCTCCATGGCCGCGGTGACGTAGTCGTCCAGGCCCTGGAGGGGGACGGGCTGGGCAGCGGCTGGGCGCGGGAGGGCGAGGAGTGCGACGGTGAGCAGCGCGACGGCGCCCACCGCCGCGATGGGGCCCCTACCCACGGTTGAACACGAAGTAGTCGTGCACCGCGCGCGCGATCTGCGCGATCACGGGCTCCCGGTCGGCCACGCTCTCGACCTCCGATTCCTTAATGTACACGACCGTCACCACGTGGCCCGCGTCGCCCGGCAGATCGATGATCCCCACGTCGTTCGTCGTCTGCCCGATCGTGCCCGTCTTGTGCGCGACCTCGGTACCCGGCGGCAGCGAGCCCTTGAGCCGTGCCTCACCGGTCTGGCAGCGGTACATGATGTCGATCAGCAGCGCCGAGCTCTCCTCGGACAGGATCTCCCGGTTCCAGATCTTCTGAAGCAGCGAAGACATCGCGGCGGGGGTCGACGTGTCCCGCGGGTCGGCGTTGAAAGCGTCGTTGAGGGCCGCCAACGACGCTTCGGTGCGCTCCGATTCCAGCAGCCTGCGATAGTCGTCGGGCGTGGGCTGGTTGTCCTCCGATATGTCCGCATCGCCGAGCCAGTTGGCGATCAGGGCCCAGGTCGGACGGTCGACCCGGATCCCGTCGGTCCCGACCGCGGCCATCCGCTCCGTCACCGCAGCGGCCCCGCCCGCCTCCCGCATGAGCAGGTCGGTGGCGATGTTGTCGCTGATCTGCAGCATCATCTCGAGCAGATTGTGGATCGAGATCTGCAGACCGGGGTCGTCGATCAGGTCGCTGATTGCGCTGGCGGTCAGGTAGACGTCCTTCTGGTCGACTTCGACGAGGTCGTGAAGCGACAGTTCGCCGTTGTCGACCATCGTAAGGATCTGCACCGCGATGGGGACCTTGTAGGTGCTCGCCATCGGGAAGCGTTCGTCGCCGTTCAGCGTGATCCCACGCCCCGTTTCGAGGTGGTAGGCTGCGACGCCCACCGTGCCCTCCGCGTGCTCGGCAAGCCGCGCGACTTCGGCGGCGAGGTGGGCGAGGCCGGGATCATCGCCGAATGTGGTGGTGGTCTGCGCGCAGGCGGGGGCCGCGAGGACGAGCAGGGCGGAGAGGGCGGCCGCAATGGACCCGGGCCAAGGCCGGGCGATGACGGGGGCCGGGCGGGGTCGGGGGGCGGTGGAGGTGGAGGAGGCTGCAATCGGCATGGGGCACTCCTTGGGGGCGGGGGGGAGGAACGACGGGTAACCGGGAGCAGGTTAGACGATCCGCAGGCCGTGGGCAAACCGGCGCGAGGCGTGACGCGGCGACCCGCAACAGCGCAGTTTACGAGAACGTCGGACCAACCCGCATTCCCGACCGTTCAGAAAGGTCAAGCCTCGATGCCCGTGACGTCTTTCCTCCGCCGCACCGTCGGTCTCGCCGCTCTGGCGCTCGGCCTCGCCGTCCTCCCCCTGGCCCTCGGCCCCGCGAATGCGGCGGCCCAGCGGGAACCGCCCAACGACCCTCCTCCCGGCTGGGAACCGACGGCCATCGACTACTCCAACGTCCCGTATCCGTATCCCGTCAACTACCTGAACGTGCGCCTGATGGGGCGCGACCACCGCATGGCGTACATGGACGTCAGGCCAACGGGGAAAGCGAACGGGCGTACGGTGGTCCTCTTTCACGGGATGAACTTCTTCGCGGCCGCCTTCGCCCCGACCATCAGCGCGCTGGCGGACGCCGGCTTTCGGGTGATCGCCGTCGACCGCCTCGGCTACGGTCGCTCCTCCAAGCCCCTGATCCACTACAACCTGCACATCCCGGCAAGGAACACGAAGGCGTTGGTCGACGAGCTCGGCATCCAGCGCGTGGCCATCGTCGGGCACTCCATGGGCGGAATGGTGGCGACCCGCTTCGCGTCGACGTATCCGGACGTCACGTCGCACGTGGTCATGGTAAATCAGATCGGCCTGACCGACACACGGCCGGGAAGGCAGTGGACCGACCCGGAGGACACCTACCGCTCCGTCCTGGAGGGCACCACCTACCGCTCGGTCCTGGCCGGACACCGGCGCTACTACCCCAACGGCTGGCGGGAGGAGTACCTGCCCTGGGTCATGTACCAGTACGGACTCACCCTGGGCGGCGACTGGCCGCGCATGGCCCGGGTGCGGGCTTCCCAGCGGCGGATCCTGTTCGAGGACCCGGTCGCGCACGAATGGCAATACATCGGGACCAAGGCGCTGGTGATCGGCGGCTCCGAGGACCGGCTGGTGCGCGACTACCCCGCCGCCGCGCGCACCGTAGCCGAGCAGCTGCAGAACGCCGAGCTGGTGCTCTTCCCGGGCGCAGGCCACTCGCCCCATTTCGAGATCCCGGACGAGTTTCACGCGGAGCTGATCCGGTTCCTGCGCTCGGATCCGGACGAGCCGGCGGATCAGGGGTGGAGGTGAAGCGCGAGCCGGCGTATCAGCATTGGCGATCCCCTCAATGAGCCGGCTGGGGATCGAACCCAGGACCTACGGATTAAAAGTCCGTTGCTCTACCAACTGAGCTACCGGCTCGCCGAAAAACTAACGCAGGACCGGGGCTGACGGGACACTCTGCGTCGGCCGCGACCCCGGCCGTCCGACACCGCCTATCCGTCCGCCAGATCGGCGAACGGCAACTCCAGCTGCAGCAGGCCGAAGGTCGTGCGGTGGTGCGGTGTCAGCCCCGACTCCCGCAGGGCCAATCTGTGGCGGCGGGTCGCGTAGCCCATGTTGTGCTCCCATCCGTAGTCCGGATAGCGAGCCGACAGCAGGGTCATGAGGCGGTCGCGGCAGACCTTGGCGACGATCGACGCACACGCGATGGAGTGGACCCGCGCGTCACCCCCGACCACCGCTTCGTGCTCCCAGCCCAGATCACGAACCGGCAAACCATCCACCACCACATGGTCCGGCGCGAACGGAAGGCGCGCGAGGGCGCGTGTCATCGCTCGGGTGGTGGCGCGCAGGATGTTCAGCCGGTCGATCTCGCGCACCGACGCCGCACCGAGCGCGATGGCTGCCGCCCGGGCCTCGATTTCCGTGGCGAGCTCCGTTCGGCGCTCCGGCGTCAGCACCTTCGAGTCCGTCGCGCCGTCGATCGCCACATCTTCGGCCAGGATGACTGCGGCCGCAACGACCGGTCCCGCCAGTGGTCCACGCCCGACCTCATCGACTCCGGCAACCCGCGCGACGCCGCGCGCCCACAGGTCCCGCTCGTAGTCAAGAATGCCGGAGCGGGATGCCACGACCCCGGCGCACTAATTGGGCCGGTGAGTACGTCTCTCCTTGATCCGGGCGGCTTTCCCACGCAGACCGCGCAGATAGTAGAGCTTCGCCCGGCGCACACGTCCACGCCGAACGACCTCGACGCCACCCACGGTCGGCGCATGAACCGGAAACACGCGTTCGACACCGATGCCGCCCGACAGCTTGCGGACTGTGAAGGTCTCGCCCATGCCGGAACCCCGGCGTACCAGGCATACGCCTTCGAAGACCTGGATGCGCTCCTTCTGTCCCTCGCGCACCCGGTAGAGGACCTTGATCGTGTCACCGGGCGCGAAGTCGGGCAGGTCGGTCCTCGTCTGTTCCGTATCGAGTTGGTGGAGGATGTCCGCCATGGCCGGCCTCCTAACTGTAACGTTGCCGTTGTGCACCGCTCCGAATGGTAGCCTTGAAAGGTAGAAACAGCTGCGATTTTTTGGAACCCTCGGCCTTGTCCAGCGGCAACGGAGCCCGAACGGGGACGCGCTTCCCCGAGCCGGCCGCACGCAACCCGCTGCCAACCCACCGGCAACCCTCGGGAGCGTTGCGCGTGTCTCAAGCGCACCGACACACGATCACCGCAAGGGGGGAGAGGACAATGCGTAGGACGGGTACTGATTTGATGGCGACAGGGGTGATCGTGGGGAGCACGGCACTCGCCGTCGCCGCGACGCTCGCATTTACGCGCGCGAATGCCGGGGAAACGCGGGATTCCGCGATGAGTTGCGCGCCGCACGAGGCTCACTGGTCGGTGATGTACGCGGTGACCGTCGACGGCGACGCTGTGAAGAGCAAGCCTGCCAAATGGCGTTTGCACACGGGATTTCAAGTGCCGCGAGCCTTGCACGAAGCCACTCGCCGCTGCAGGCACCTGACCGTGGTTGCACCGCTGACGACGCTGACAGCGGACCGATTGACCCTCGAACTCGGCGAGGCCGCCGATCGGGTCACCACGGCGGCTGAGCGCGCCGAGGCAGCAAGGGAACAGGTGGACGCGGTGCGGCAGCGCCTGGAGGCGGTCAAGGAATTCGCCGAAGAAAAGCGGCGCCTACGAGAAGCGGTCGTGAAGCAGCTCGAGGCGACCAGCGCCAAGGAGCGCTGAGGGCCTGCGTCCGGCTGCGTGCACGTGCGGCAGCTATGACCGCTTGCGCGTAAGCCTCTCGGACTCGGCCGCCCGCCACTCCTCGATGCGCCGGTGGTCGCCGCTGCGCAGGATTTCCGGCACCTCCATGCCCCGGTATTCGGCAGGCCTCGTGTAGGAGGGAGCGGATATCGCGTCGCCGTCGTAAAACGAATCCGAGGACGCGGACTCGTGGTCGCCGAGGGCTCCGGGCAGCAGGCGTACGACCGCGTCGATCATGGCCAGCGCCGCAACCTCGCCGCCTGAAACCACGAAATCCCCCACCGACAGCTCTTCCGTCGCCAGGTGCTCGGCGACTCGCTGGTCCACGTCCTTGTAGTGCCCGCACAGGAATGTGACCTCGGGCTCGAGCGACAGCCGGACCGCGTCGTCGTGGCGGAACCGCCGCCCGCGAGCGGACAGCAGCACGACGGGGCCGGCCGGGCCGAGATCGTCAATCGCTTCGAAGAACGGCTCGGGCTTCATCACCATGCCCGCACCGCCGCCGTAGGGCTGGTCGTCGACGGTACGATGCACGTCGTGGGTGTAGTCCCTCAGGTCCACCACGCGGTATGACACCAGCCCCGACCCTGCGGCCCGACCGGGAATGCTGGTCTGGAGCGGCGTCGTGAAGAACCCCGGAAAGACGGTTACGACGTTGACGCGCATCAGGAAAGCAGCCCTTCGGGTGGATCGACGACGACCTTCCCTTCCTCGCGATCGAACTCGACGACCATCTCGCGTATCAGCGGCAGCATGATGTCGCCGTCTGGGCTCGCCACCTCGAGCAGGTCGGCCGGCTTCAGCGCATACACCTCTCTGATGCTGCCGAGCACCGATCCGTCGCGTGTGACGACGGTGCACCCCAGAAGCTCATGGTAGAAGATCTCGCCCTCCGCCAACTCGTCCATGGCTTCGAACGGCCGGAGAAGATACCGGCCCCGCAGTTGTTCCGCGGCAGTCCGATCGTCGATCCCCCGGAATCGGGCGAGGAAGCCCTTCCGATAGGGCCGGACGGACTCGATGGTGAGCGACTCGAGGTCGGCCGCGGGTGTTCGTCCTTCGTCGTCCCCGGGAAAGTGGACCACACCGGGAGCGAAGTGCGTCTCCGGATAGTCCGTCAACGGCCAGATGAACAACTCGCCGCGAGTACCGTGGGCCTTGTTGAGGTGGCCCACGACCAGGAAGGGAGGGTTGTCGCCGCTTGCCACGGCCGACTACGCGGTTTCGCCCTCCGAGGGCTCGGCTTCGGCTGTGGCTTCGGCGGGAGCATCCGCCTCGGCTTCAGGCGCCACGTCGGCTTCAGCATCGGGAGCAGGCTCGGCGTCGGCTTCGGCTTCGGGAGCAGACTCGGGCGTGGCTTCGGCTTCCGCGGTGGCGGCAGCTTCGGAAGCCGCCTCGGCTTCGGGCGCAGGACCCTCATCGGCCTCGGTGGCCGCGGGCTCGGACGCCGCTTCGGCTTCGGGCGGCACCCCGGCATCGGCCGCGGGCTCGGGTCGTGCGTCCGCCTCGGCAGCCTTTCCGTTCTCGGCGGCCACCGCTTCGGTGCCACGGTCTCCCAGAGCGACACTGTCATCCCCACCGGCCCTGGCCTTCGTTACCAGGTTTCCGACCGTCCGGCTCAGAATGGCCCCCTGACCGATCCAGAAGTCGACTCTATCCAGGTCGACGACAAGACGGGCGGGATCCGGGATCGGATTGTAGTACCCCAGGTTCTCGACGAACCTGCCGTCCCTGGGGGAACGGCTGTCGGCGACAACGATGCGGTAGTGAGGCTGCTTCTTTTTTCCCATCCGCCTGAGGCGAATCTTCACTGACATTTTTCCCTGCCGGGTTTTCTGGGACTACATCTGGGGCATCAGCCCCTTCATTCTCTTCATCACTTCTTCCATTTCGGCGAACCGCTTCATGAGCCGGTTCACCTCCGACACGGGCCGGCCGCTTCCGCGGGCGATCCGTTTTCTGCGCGACCCGTTGAGGATCTCCGGGCGGCGACGCTCCTCGGGCGTCATCGACAGGATGATCGCCTCGATGTGCTTCATTTTCTTCGGGTCCACGTCGTTCGCCGAGAGCGAGCGGGGCACCCCTGGGACCAGCTTCAGCAACTGGTCCAACGGCCCCATCTTCTGCACCTGCCGCATCGCGACGAGGAAGTCCTCCAGGGTGAAGCGCCCCTTCCCGAGCACCTTGTCCTGCAGGGCCTCGGCCTCGCCGGCGTCGACGACCGCCTGCGCCCGTTCCACCAGTCCGACAACGTCGCCCCGCTGAAGGATACGGCCCGCGATCCGCTGCGGGTCCACCGCATCGAGCGCATCCATCCCCTCGCCGGTGCCGACGAACTTGAGCGGCTTGCCGGTCACGCTCCGAATCGACAGTGCCGCTCCACCGCGCGCGTCGCCGTCCATCTTGGCCAGCACGAAACCGGTCAGGTCGAGCACCCGGTCGAAGCCTCCGGCGATCCGGACAGCCTCCTGCCCGGTCATCGCGTCCGCGACGAGGAGGATCTCGCGCGGCTTCAGCGTGTCCTTCAACCGTGCCAGTTCATCCATCAGGAGCTGGTCGATCTGGAGCCGCCCGGCCGTATCGACGATCAGGACGCCAGCCTTGGTGCGACGCGCCCGCTCATGGGCATCACCCGCCACGGCCACCGGATCGACGGCGCCGTCCTGGAAGTGCACCGGCACCCCCACCTGCCTGCCGAGCACCCTCAGCTGATCGACCGCGGCGGGCCGGTACAGGTCGCACGCCGCGAGCAGAGGCGACCGTCCCTGCCGAGCAAGCCTCCTGGCCAGCTTTGCCGCCGTAGAGGTTTTTCCGGAGCCCTGGAGCCCCACCAGCATGATGACGGTCGGAGGGGCTGGTGACCACGTGATCGCGGTCTCGCCTTCGCTTCCGATCAGGGCGGCCAGTTCGTCGTTCACGATCTTGACGATCTGCTGTCCGGGCGAAACCGATTTGAGCACCCGTTCGCCAAGGGCCTTCTCCTGAACCCGCTTCAGGAAGTCCCGCGTGACCCTGAAGTTGACGTCGGCTTCGAGGAGGGCAAGCCGCACCTCCCGGAGGCCGTCGCGGATCATCGGCTCCGTCAGCACTCCGCGCTGGCGGAAGCGCCCCAGAACCCCGTCCAGTTTCCTGCTCAGGTCTTCAAACATCAAATCCGCCGTGGGAGGCGGTACAGCCCTTAAGAATAGCTGGACGACTCACTGCCGACAAATCACCTGGCTTCGCCGCGTCCCGACCGACACCATCACGACCGGGGTCTCCACCAGGTCCTCGATCCGTTGCAGATAGGCGCGCGCGTTGGCGGGAAGGTCGCTCATCGCGCGTGCGCCGGTCGTCGGCGTTTGCCAGCCCGGCAGGGTCTCGTAGACGGGTTCGGCGCCCTCCAGTTCCCGCACCCCGGCCGGGAAAAGTGACTGCACCAGGCCCTCGATCCGGTAACCGGTCGCGATCTTCAACTCGGGCAGCGTGTCCAGCACGTCCAGCTTCGTGACCGCGATTCCGGTCAGTCCATTCACGCGCGCCGAGTAGGAGGCCAGCACCGCGTCGAACCAGCCGCAGCGGCGCGGCCGGCCCGTCGTCGCGCCGAACTCGGCACCCAGCTCGCGCACGACCTTGTCCATCTCGTCGTCGAAGGCCGTCGGCAACGGACCGTTTCCGACCCGGGTCGTGTAGGCCTTGACCACGCCGACGACGGAGTCGATCGCCGTCGGGCCGATGCCCGTGCCCACAGCGGCGGCCCCGGCCGTGGTGTTGGACGACGTCACGTAGGGGTAGCTGCCGTGGTCCACATCCAGCGCCGTGCCCTGCGCGCCCTCGAGGAGGACGCGCTTGCCCTCCTTCAGCGCGCGCGCGATCTCGTCCCCCACATCCGTGGCCACCGCGGGCAGGCGATGCGAAAGCTTGAGCGCCTCCTCAACGGTGCCGGCCAGATCGGGATCTGCCCGCAGTTCCCGCAGCCGCGCCCGCGCCCACTCGACCCCGCGAATCACCTTGTCGACCACGCTCCCGCGCTCGAGCAGATCGGCGACACGCAATCCGCGGCGCCCCGTCTTGGCCTCGTAAGCGGGCCCGATGCCCCGGCCGGTGGTTCCGATCTTGTCGCGCGCGGCGTCCTCCGCCGCCAGATCGAGCGCCTTGTGGTAGGGGAAGACGATGTGGGCGCGGGTGCTGATCCCAATGCGCCCACCCGGGTCGATCCCGCGTTCGGCAAGATCATCGAGTTCGCCGAAGAACTGGGCCACATCCAGCACGACGCCGTTGCCTAGCAGACACCGCTTCCGTGGGTGCAGTACGCCCGAAGGAACCTGATGCAACACGATGTGCTGGTCCCCGACGTGCACCGTGTGTCCGGCGTTGGCGCCTCCCTGATAGCGCGCGATGACGTCCACGTCGCCGGCGAGGACGTCGACGATCTTCCCCTTGCCCTCGTCGCCCCATTGGCAGCCCACAACGACCGTGCAGGATCCGTCGAGCGCACTCCCGTGGACTGAAGCCACTGAAACCGCCGGTCAGGAAGTCGCGCCGACGGTCAGCACGCCGGCCTTGTCGAGGTGCTCGATGACCGCGTCCCGGCGGCGTTCCGCCAACGGCTTGAGGGGCGCCCGCGGTGCGCCGCCGTGGTAGCCGAGCACGTCGAGTCCGTACTTGACGCCCGCGACGCCCATGCCTGCGACCACCGCATTGTGAAGTGGCCCGACACGCTCCTGGAGGGCGCCGGCACCCGCCCGGTCGCCGTCTGCGAACAGCGTGTGAATGTCCGCGCTTTCGGCCGGCGCCAGGTTGGCCACGCCCAGGATGCCGCCGACCGCGCCAATCTCGAGAGACGCGTAGAGCAGGCTCCCGCTGCCGACCAGCACCTGGAATCCGCGGTTGGTCTGTGTGACCAGCTCGCCCACCTTTTCCAGCGATCCGCGCGAATCCTTGATGCCGATGATGTTCTCGTGCTCGGAGAGCTCGGCGATCAGCCCGGTGGGGAAATCCAGCGTGCTGAACCGCGTCGGCACCTGGTACACGATGACCGGGACTTCGGCGGCGTCGGCCACGGCCACGTAGTGGTCCCGGACCACTTCGTCGCTCATCGCCCCCTTGTAGAATGCGGGGGGCTGGACGAGCACCGCATTGAATCCCCGGGCCACGGCCATGGCGGTCAGCCGCAGGGTCGTGCGCAACGATTCGGCACCGGTTCCCGCGACGAGCGTCAAGTCGTCGGGTACGGTATCGCCGGCCACGGCCCAGCACCGGTCGCGCTCCTGCTCGTCAAGGAAGACGGCCTCACCGGTCGAGCCTCCGACGACGAGTCCGCTGACGCCGGTGGTCGCCCACTTTTCGATGTTCGCCCTCAGGCCCGCCAGGTCGACCTCGCCCGTGACCGGATGGAAGGGCGTGGTTGTCGGGATCATCACTCCGCTGATGTCTATGGTACCGCTCCTTATGGTTGGAATACGCCGAGCTTCTCTCTCGCGAGCGCCAGTGTCTCCCCTGCCATGGCGCGCGCCTGCCCCGCCATCTCCATGATCCGCCCGTCCAGATCGGTCTCGCGCCGCAGGATGTCGGCCCGGCGCTCGCGCATCTCGCTCGTGAGCGTGACCAGGGCTTCGGCCGTCCGCCCCTTCAGGTCGACGTAACGCAAGGTACCTGTGAAGTAGTTCGCACGCATCTGCTCGGCATCGGCCGCGTGGCCGCACGCCGTCAACATGGTCAGGAGGTTCTCGATCCCCGGGCTGGCGCGCCGGTCATCGGCGTCTTCCTCGTCTGCCGCACCGCCCGTCGCCGGCACTCCCGAGTCGGTCACGGCCGAGCGGATCTTCCTGCGAATCGAGTCTTCCTCCTCGAAGAGCCCGATGTAGTGCCGTGGTCCCAGGCTCTTGCTCATCTTGCGGGTTGGATCGGCGGTGGAAAGGACCTTGGTGACCGGCGTATGCAGGGTCTCGGGCTCGGGAAACAGGTACCCGAAGCGCGAGTTGAATCTACGGGCGATCCCCCGGCTGAGCTCCAGATGCTGTGACTGGTCCTGGCCGACCGGGACGCAGTCGGATCGATACGCCAGGATGTCCGCCGCCTGGAGCACCGGGTAGAAGAGCAGCCCTGCGGAAATGAAGGTTCCCGAATCCTCGGCCAGTTCGCCCTTGAGGAGGCCGGACTTCTCCTTGAACTGGGTCATGCGCGAGAGGTCGCCCAGGGATGTGAGCGTGGCCAGCATCCAGCAAAGCTCGGTCTGCTCCGGCACGGTCGACTGGATGTAGACCGTCGTCCGCTCCGGGTCGATGCCGGCGGCCAGCAGACTTACGAACATCTCGCGCGACGAATGCCGCAGTTCCTCCGCGTCGTAACTGCCCGTCATGGCGTGGAGATCGACGACGCAGTAGACGCAGTCGCACTCGTCCTGCAGCCTCACCCAGTTCTGCACGGCCCCGAAATAGTTGCCGATGGTCATGACGGCAGTCGGCTGGATGCCGGAGTAGACGCGTTTGCGAGGGGGCATGCGGACGGGCGGAGCGGCTGTTGCGGGTCTGGGAGGCGGATGGTTGCGTGACGCGCGGCACGGGGGCACCGCGGTCGTTACTGGCCGGAGCTAAGTTAGCGTAGCGGGGCCCGGAGTACGACCCTGTGGCCGGACTGCGACTCTTTTGGATTCAATCATGCGAGAAAGATCGGACGTTCTGCTGGCGACCGCGCGGGAGGCGGCGCAGGTGGCGGCATCGGTGCACGAGGCAGCCATCAGCGACGGCAACGCGCGATGGGTGAACGAGAAGACGATGTCCAGCGACTTCGTCTCCGACGTGGACATGAAAGCGCAGGAGGCCGCGCTGGAGGTCATCGCCGCGAGGCATCCGCGTCATCACATCCTCGCCGAAGAGGAAGGCGGCGGCCGTCCCGGCGCGGAAGGCACCGAGTACCTGTGGCTCGTGGATCCGCTCGACGGCACGACCAACTTCCTGCACGGCCACCCGTACCACGCGGCGTCGGTGGCGGTCTGGGACGCTGACGGCCCCCTTGCGGCGGCGGTCGACGCCCGAGCGCTCGGCAAGACGTGGTTCGCCGCGCGCGGACGCGGCGCGTACGAGAACGGCAAGCGGATCCAGGTCAGCCGCACGTCCCGCACCGACCGATACCTGCTCGGCACCGGCTTCCCCTTCAAGGCGCACGACGTGCTCGCTACCTACCTCGCCGAGTTGGACCGGGCGCTGCGGCACACTTCGGGCGTGCGGCGAACGGGGGCGGCCGCGATCGACCTGGCCTACGTCGCCAACGGCATCCTCGACGGCTTCTGGGAGGCGCGGCTGGCGCCGTGGGACTACGGCGCGGGCGTACTGCTGGTGACCGAGGCGGGAGGCGTGGCGGAGCGCGTGGAGGGCGGGCGGCTCGACACGACGCCGGGCTCGGTGATGGCGGCCAACACGCGCGAAGGGCTGGAGCGTCTGCGGGAGGTTCTGCTGGGGCAGTGAGGGGTCGGGCGGACGCCGGGGCCGCCAGCCTTCCGCGGCTACCGGCCGTCCTCAGCCGCCTGCCCGTCCCCGGCCGCTTACCCCCCAACCAGCGCGTTGAAGACCAGCTTGAACGTCCCGTGGGTCTGTGCGCGGTGCTGGGCGCGGAACCCGATCATGACGATCGTGCCCTCGCCGTGGGCCACCGAAACCATCGCCGCCTTGTTGGCGATGGCCTCCTCGCCAAGCAGCCAGCCGCTCTGCAGGATGTCGCGGTCGATGTAGGTGACGACGCGCCTCACGTCCGAGCTGCGGGCGCCGGGCACCGTCTCGTACACCTGGCCACCGGCGAGGTAGGTCGCGAGCGCGTCCTCCGGCATTCCGTACCCGTAAGGGCTCGTCGTGTCGACCTTCGCTTTGAGCGTGGACCCCGGGGCCCAGAACTCGTCGCCCCACATGCCGGCCACCGCGTTGCGCACCGGGACGTCGAAGCCCTGGAGGACGAGGTCGCCGGCCTGGGCGAACGTCACGAGCGTGCCGCCGCTGCGGACGAAGGCGTCCAGCGCCGCGACGCCTGCTTCGCCGAAGCCGCTCCGGTAGTCGGGCGGCGTGCCGGCCGGGTCGGGTCCCCTGCCGCCGGGGGCGCGCTCGGTGGGCCCAAGCATCATTGTGCGTGAATCGTTGGGCAGGATGATCACGTCCCAGCGCTCGTGCAGGTCCCCCGCCAGGATTTCGGCATCGAAGAGCGACGTGTACTCGAAGCCGAAGTCCTCCAGGAGCCAGCGCGTCCAGCCTTCGTCCATGTTGCCGCTGTAGAAGCGTTGGTACATGCCGATGCGCCGCCGGGTGAGTGGGTCGCTGATGGTGGAGGCGTCGCTGGCGAGCGCGGCGAAGTCGACGCCGGTGGTGGCGGCGATCTCCGCGAGAGCGTCGGGGGCGTTCCCTGCCGCGACGATGAAGTCGCCGGGCGTGGGGGCATCGGCCGGCGTGGCACCGTTGCCGGGTGTGGCCTGCGCGCCGGGCATGGCGTCCGCGCCGTCCACGGTCACCCGCCGCACCGAGACCCCCGCCGCGAAGAGCATGTTGACCGCCTTGAATGCGTCGTTCAGGGTGCCATCGATCCGGTATCCGTGCGGGGCGGACGAGGCGACCGTCCCCGCAGGCTCAATGGGACCGGAAACCACCGTCAGGTCGGCCTCCACCGCCGTGCCGACGGGGTCGACCCTTACCCCCATGAACTCCGCGATCACGTCGGCCGACATGTCGTACGGGCGGATCGGGTCGCCGGACGCGGTACGGGTGTAGCTGTTGTCCGGGTAGTACGTCTGTCCCAGCAGCCAGCGGATGACGCCGCGCTTCGGCTGGGCGAGCGACACCACGTAGCTGCCTTCGCTGTAGAGTCGGCCTTCGTGGGTGAAGTCGGCCGGCGCGCGCTCGACCGTGATGCCCTGCAGGAGCAGCTTGTCGACCATTTTGGCCATGGTCAGCGGGTCGTGCTGGGCGGCGGGGATCACATAGGCCTTGACGTCGCCGTCCATCCCGCGCTGAATCTGGCGGCTCGACTTGTTGTACGCGTTGCGCAGCACGGTCTCGCGATTCTTGGCGGCGATCTCGAGCGGCGAGAAGGTCGCGACGATCTGCCGCTCCACGATGTCGCGCACGCGCCACCAACCGCCCGGCCACGGGTTCGGGAAGGTCGTCTGGGCCTCGTACTCGGGGAGCTGCCGCGACCCCTGCAGCTGGTCCGGGTGCACGTAGAGCGGCGTCGCGAGGCGGGCACTGGCCGACTCCGTGAGCATGCCCGCGATGTTGTGGAACGGCGTGATCCAGTGGAACCCGAAGTGCCCCCATCCCGAGTAGATCGCGGCGTTGACGGTGCCCTGGAAGCCGGCTTCCTCCATGCGGTAGGCCATGTGCGCGCCGTACCACGACATCTCGCGCCAGACGAGCGGGTCGCCCGCGGGGCGGATCGGCTCGGCGTAGGGCGGCAGGTAGATGCGCGCCGTGTACGGACCCATCTGGTGATGGTCGATGTACGCCTGAGGGATCCACTCGCGAAACAGAATCTCGGCCCCGTAGCGCGACTCGACGGTGTTCTGCATGAAGGCGTCGCGGTTGTTGTCGTGCCCGATATAGTGGTGGTACAGCTCGGGCGGACTCGCACCCTCGTATTCGGTGCCGACCCAGCGGTCGTACCACTCGTTGACGATGCCGACGCCATCCGGATTGAAGGCGGGGATGAGGATCGAGATCGTGTTGTCCAGGATCTCGTGGATCTCGTCGTCGTCGCGGGTGGCGAAGAAGTACATGATCTCGGCGGGCGTCTGGCTGCACGCGACCTCGGTGGAGTGCAGCGCATACGACTGCACGAAGACGACCTTGCCGTTGGCGATCGCGTCGTCGATGGCCGCCTCGGAGTGCTCGCGCGGGTCCTGCAGCACCGCGTTCATGCGTTTGAAGTCGTCGAGGCGGGCAAGGTTTTCGGGCGCCGAGACGAAGATCGAGAGGAAGGGCTCGCCCAGTGTCGTGGGGCCCATGTGCACGACCTGCACGCGGTCGCTGGCGGCGTCGATCAACTCGTAGTACTCGACCAGCTTGTCCCACCGCGCGAGCTTGCGGTCCGCGCCCATCTGGTGGCCGAAAAACTCCTCGGGGGAGGGGATCGGCGCGCGCTGTGCATTGTCGGCCTGGGCGACGATGGATTGGGGAGCGAGGGCGATGGCGGCCAGCGCGGCCGCGATGAGCGCCCGACCGGCCCATTTGGCCGTGACCGTTGCGCCTGCGGGAGTCGAGGAAGCGTATCGCATGGGAGTTTCCAGGTTTGTGGGAGGCTGGTGGGCGCAAAGGGACTCTATGCGGGCGGAAGGCGCAAGCGGAGGTGGTATCGCTGATCTTGCAGGAGTCCGAGGGCTAGCCCTACTTCCTCCAGGATCGGGGCCGACACGTCTGGGATACCGCCGGGCGAGGGATGGCGGTGGCCGGCTGCCCCGCCAGGCTACCGCCCCGCCGCCACTCTCCCTACCGTGACTGCCGCCGGCTCCGTGACGATGAACATGCGGAACCCCTGCTCAATCCGTTCGGCGATGTCGTCGACACCGGCGGTGATTCCGCAAGCCACCCCGTGGGCCTGGCACGCGGCCAGCACGGTCTGGATCGCGGCCTCGACCGCCTCCATGTCGCCCTCGTAGGAGCGGCGCAGGTCGCCCGGACCGGCGAAGACAACGCTCACGCCCTGCGTCGCGACGATCTCGTCGACGCGTTCGACTCCGCTGCGATCCTCGACGATAAGGATGCTGAGCAGTGAGCCCGACGGGTTGGCCGGCCAGAGTTCGTCGCCCAGCACGGAGACGGCCACTGCGGCGTCTTCCGCCGACTCCACATGGGGGAAGACGATCGCCGCCACCCCCGCGTCGAGCGCCTCGGCGACGTTGGCCCGGGCCGCGTCGACGCCGTTGCTGATCGGCGGAACGCGCAGAATCAGGGGGTGCGGCGCCTCGGTGCCCGACCCCTCCGCCACGCCCGACATGTAAACTTTAGTTGACATAATGTCGAATGGACCCGACTCCAGGGAGTAGAAAACGAAGTCCAGCTCCCGGTTCTGGCCCATGAGCGCGCCCTGCTCGGCGGTCGTGGGACCGGAGAAGACGCCGAAGACCGCCTGGCCGTCGGCGAGGAGGTGGGCCAGGGTAGACGCGTCGGCAGCGGTGGGCGTGGCGGTGGACATGGCAGCGGCGGGATCGGCGGCGGCGTCCGTTCCGGCCTCCGGAGCGTCCGACTGCTCGGGAGCGGCGCATCCGGCAACGGTGAGAGCCGCGGCGACGCTGATCGCCAGCGACGGGAACAGGCGGAGAGTCGGGGTCTTCGGCTTGAGCGGGGACATGGCATTCAGGCCGTGTTCGAGTGGCGCGCCCGGCTCGGCGACCGGCTTGGGCCAAGTCTACGGCTCGCGACCGGGCGGCAACAGAGGCCCAGTGCGGCGCGCCCGACCGGGCGGGAGCGATGCTCCATCTGGTTCAGCCCGGCAAAGATGCGTACCTTTTTCGCCCGCAAACGACCTGTCCAAGAGAATCGTCACACTCTAGACCCAAGGAGCAGCAACATGGCGAAAGCGAACGTCGCGATCGGCGCAGCCCTGGCAGCCGCGGTCCTCGTGGCCGCTGCGCCCGACACCGCGGAAGCCCAAAGCGCAGCGCACCGTCACATCGGCCACGTCGGCGACATGTTCAACGGCACCCCGGACAATGTCGGGCTGCTCGCGGCCGCCCAGGCCGAAGCGGAAGTCGCCGCCCAGCACGCGGGCCTGGCGGCAGGATCCGACGATCTGGCCGGAATTCAGCGGCACATTACGCATGTGCTGCACGCGATCGATCCGTCGACTGCCGAGAGGGGCCCCGGCAAGGGCTACGGGCTCGCGAGGGCGGCTAGCGGCTGTGCCCAGCACATCGGGATGGCCGGCGGGTCCGACGACGCTTCGGACGCGGTCAAGGCGCATTCGAACCATGTCGGGACGAGCTGCAGCAACGTCGCGGCGTGGGCCGAGAGCATCGCCGAGAAGGCGGCCGAGGTTGCCGCCGCCACCGACATGGCGGCTGCGAAGGCGCTCGCGGAGGAGATCGCCGCGATGACCCAGGCGATCCTGTCCGGTACCGACGCCGACGGGAACGGGCGCGTGTCCTGGGGCGAGGGCGAAGGCGGCCTGGAGCAGGCGGCTACGCACCTGCGTCTGATGAAGGAGGCCGAGGGGCTGGGTTGACCGCCTCGGAGCATCCATGAGAACTGAACGAATTGTGAACACGGCACGAGGTGCGTCCGCGATTCTGGTGGCGGGTGCGGTTTTGATCAGCCTTGGGGCGGCGGGGTCCCGCGGATTCGACGGACCGCTGGCGTCCTCCGAGGCGATGCGAGCTCCGGGCGCGGGCCAGGCGGCGGTCGACGTGGCCGCACTGAGCGGGCGCCAGGATACCGTCAGCTTCGCCGAAGACATCCTGCCCATCTTCCGCCAGCGGTGCGCCGAGTGTCACGGTGCCGAGGACGAAAACGGCGAGGTGCGCACCGAGGTCAGCCTGAACCTGCTCAACTACGAGCGGGTCATGATGGGGTCCGAGTTCGGGACGGTCATCGAGGCGGGAGATCCGGCCAACAGCTTCCTGCTGGACATGATCACCGACGGGACCATGCCCGAGACGGGCGACCCGGTTCCCGAAGAGGAGATCGCGCTGATCCGTGCGTGGATCGAGGCGGGCGCGCCGAACAACTGAGCTGGCGGGGGGGCGCGGACGCCGCAGCGCGCGCCGGACGCAGCTAACGGCGCGCGGGCGCTGACCCGTTCCGCCGTCTCAGCCACTCCACGGCGAAGAGCAGGAGCACGGCAAACCCGATCAGGAATGTCGCCACCGCCAGGATCGCGGGGCTGATCTGTTCGCGGATGCCTGCCCACATCTGACGCGGGATGGTGCGCTGCTCGACGCCCGCCATGAACAACACCACGACCACCTCGTCGAAGGACGTCGCGAACGCGAACAGCCCCCCCGACAGCACCCCCGGCGCGATCAGCGGCAACTGCACCTTGCGAAACGTGCGCACGGGGCCCGCTCCCAGGGACGCGGCCGCCCGGGTGAGGTTGTTGTCGAAGCTGGCCAGCGTGGCGGTCACGGTGATCACCACGAAGGGAATGCCGAGCGCGGTGTGCGCCAGGATCAGGCCCAGGTGGGTCTGCCCGAGGCCGATGCTCGAATAGAAGAAGAACATTCCGGCCGCCGAGATGATCACCGGGGTCACCATCGGCGAGATCAGCAGACCGGTGACGAGCCGGCGCGCGGGCATGTGCGCGTTCGCGAGCCCCAGTGCGGCGAGCGTCCCCAGAACGGTGGCAAGCGCGGTGGCCGAGATCCCGATGGTCAGGCTGTTCACGAGGCTTCGGCGCCACTCCTCGTTCTCCACGATCTCCCGGTACCACCGCAGCGAGTACGCTTCCCCTTCGAAGCGCAGCATGCCCTCGGTGAAGGTGAAGTACGGTTCGGCGTTGAAGCTGAGCGGCACGATCACGAGGATCGGCGCGACCAGAAACAGGAACACCAGCGCGCAGAACGCCAGGTAGGCGTAGCGGCCGAGCGGCACCTGGCGCGAACCAGCGGCGGAGGTCAGGGCGGGCACGGCGGTCTCAGCTCAGGCTCAAGCGCTCGATGCCCACGAGGCGGTCGTAGAGCACGTACAGCACGAAGACCCCTGCCAGCATGATTCCGCCCAGCGCCCCGGCAAGCCCCCAGTTGAGCGATGTCTGCATGTGGTAGGCGACCATGTTGGAGATAAGCTGGCCGCTGGAACCGCCGACGAGCGCCGGGGTGATGTAGTATCCGATCGCCAGAATGAAGACGAGAAGCGAGCCCGCACCCACGCCGGGGAGCGTCTGGGGCCAGTACACCCGGCGAAATGCCTGCGCGGGAGTGGCGCCGAGTGAAGCGGCCGCGTCCATGTACCGCGGGGGGATCGCCCGCATGACCGAATACAGCGGGAGGACCATGAAGGGAAGCAGCACATGCGTCATCGCGACGATCGTGCCGGTCATGTTGTAGATCATGGTGAGCCGGCCATCGTCGCCGACAAGTCCGATGGCGACAAGGATGTCGTTGAGCACGCCCTGCGTTTGCAGCAGCACGATCCACGCGGTCGTGCGCACCAGCAGCGAAGTCCAGAAGGGGACCAGGACCAGCAGCAGCAGGAGGTTGGCCCTGCGCGGCGGCGAGTGCGCGATGAGATGTGCGATCGGGTAGCCAAGGACGAGGCAGAGCAGCGTGATCGCCCCGCTAACCCAGAGCGTACGCCACATCAGCGACATGTAGATGCGCCGCTCCTCCGGCTGACGGGTCACCGATCCGTCCGGCAGCCGCTGCATGTCGACCGCATTGAGGTAATGGCGTGCGGTGAAGCGCTGTCCCGTGGCACGGACGGCGTTCCAGACCGCGGGCTGGCCCCACGCCTCGTCCAGCCCCACCATGACATCGCGCCAGGGCCCCTCGGTCACATCCTGCAGCCCGCGCGCGGTCCGCGTGAACAGGCTGCGCATGCCGCTCTCGACGCGGTTGACCCGCCCCGCGACCTGACCGACGGTTCGCTCCTCTCGGGCACGAGTCAGTTCGCGCGCGATGGCCTCGTAGGCGGCCTCGGGGGGGAGCCCCTCGCCGTCCCACTCGCCGAGTATCCCCAGCGTCTCGGGCAGCGCGTCAGCGACCACGGGGTCGTGCACGCTGCGAAGCAGCATCATTCCCAGGGGCGCGAGGAAGGTGACGCCGATAAAGAGCAGCAACGGCACCACCAGGACCACCGCACGCACGCGCTCCCGATGAACCGGGGTGCGTAAAGTGGTCGGACCATGTAATAACAACATTACATTATGTCAACTAAAGTATACATTTTACGTCTTCTGAGCCTTGCTTACTGCGCTCAGCGCGCCAGCCACGCGCTGAAGCGCTCGTTCAGCTCGTCCTGGTTGTCCACCCACCACTGCCAGTCGTAGCGCAGCGAACGATCCACGTTGCCGGGACTCGCGGGCATGTGCGGCGCCATCTCCACACCCGTCTCGACGTGGGTGGTGACCAGAGGGGCTCCCGACCGGCGCGTCGGAGAGTATGAAATGCGCCGCCCTACGGCGGCCTGAGACTCGGCACGGCTGGCGAAGGCGACGTAACGGAGCGCCGCCTCCAGCCTCGGCGTGCCCGCCACGATCCCGATTTGCCCGACGTCGAGCAACTGTCCGTCCCACACGATCACGAACGGCTGGTTCTCGAGCACCTGCGCATTGAAGATGCGGCCGTTGTAGGCCGTGCTCATCACGACCTCTCCGTCCGCCAGCATCTGTGGCGGCTGGGCTCCGGCCTCCCACCAGATCACCACGTCCTTGATCGTGTCCAGCTTGCGGAAGGCGCGATTCAGGCCCTCCGGCGTGTCGAGCACCGAGTACACCTCGTCCAGCGGGACACCGTCGGCGATCAGCGCGAATTCCAGGTTCACCTGGGGGACTCGCCGCATGCCCCGCCGGCCGGGGAACCTGTCCAGGTCGAAGAAGTCCGCCATTGTCGCGGGCTTCTCGCCCGGGATGTTCTCCGAGTTGTAGGCGTATACCGTCGACCAGTAGACGGCGCCCACCCCGCAGTCGGTCTGGGAATCCGCAACGAAATCGTCCTCGGCTGGCGTGCCATCCGGGCCCGGCGGCATCGAGGCGATGTCGATCAGTTCCAGAAGCCCTTCGTCGCATCCGCGCACCGCGTCCGCGATTTCGAGGTCCACGACGTCCCAGTGAATGTTCCCCACGTCGACCTGCGCGCGAATCTGCGCGAGTCCGCCGTTGTAGTCCTCCACATTGATCCTGATCCCGGTCTCGGCCGTGAAGGGGATGTTGATGCCTTCGTTCACCGCGCGGCCGTAGGAGCCTCCCCAGGAGACGGTCGTGAGTGACTGCCCGTACGCCGGCTGGAAGGCGCCGGCGCATGCGATGGTCAAGAGCGCGGCCAGGCCCGACATGCCGCTGTGTCGAGCCCGATACTCAGGTGGTCTCGTCATCTTCTTCCTTTCGGTCCGATTTGGTTTCGTAGTCGAGGACCCGGCAGTCGGTGACCGTCCAGCCGACGCGGACGGTGTCGCCCACTAGAATCCCGCCGTGTCCCACGATGTTGGGGATCTTCGCGATGAAGTCCTTGCGGCCACAGGCTTCCATGTGCACCCGCAGGTGGTCGCCCAGAAACGCCAGGTCGCGAACGGTGGCCCCTACCTGGTTTCCGAAGGTGCCCGGCTCGGGGTTCACCGAGACCCGCTCCGGACGGATCGACAGGGTTACACGGTCACCCGGCTCACAGTCCACCACCCGCAGCGCGCGAATGTGCTCCCGCCCGGCATCCACGTCGCACAGCGCACCGTCCACCGACACCACGCGTCCGTGCAGTCGGTTGTTCTCGCCGATGAACCGTGCCACGAACGCACGCTCCGGCTCCTCATAGAGCACTTCCGGTGGGGCGATCTGTTCGACTACGCCATCCTTGAGCACGGCGATCCGGTCGGACATGACCATCGCCTCCTGCTGGTCGTGCGTCACGTACACGATCGTGACCGCCAGTTCGCGGTGGATGCGGCGGATCTCGTACTGCATCTCCTCGCGCAGACTCCGGTCCAGTGCGCCCAGAGGCTCGTCCATCAGGACAAGACTCGGCTCGAAGACCAGTGCGCGGGCGATCGCGACGCGTTGCTGCTGCCCGCCCGAGAGCTGGCCTGGACGCCGGTCGTCCATCCCTTCGAGGCGGACCAGCTTCAGCGCCCGCACGACCCGCTCGTGCCGCTCCTCCCCGCTCATGCCGCGGACCTCGAGGGGGAACGCGAGGTTCTGTCCAACGGTCATGTGCGGAAAGAGCGCGTAGTTCTGGAACACCATCCCGATGCCGCGCGTTCGCGGGGGCAGGTCCTCGACCGACTCGCCCTCGATGCGAATACGTCCTGTGGTGGGGGACTGAAAGCCCGCCAGCATCATCAGGATCGTGGTCTTGCCCGATCCCGAGGGGCCGAGCAGGGTGACGAATTCGCCCTTCGCCACCTCGAGGTTGAAGTCCTTCACGACCAGGGTGGTGCCGTCGTAGCTCTTGCTGACTCCTTCGAACGCGACGTGCGGGGCGCCCTCTCCCCCCACCACCCCCTCCTCCGCCGTCACGACACGCCCCCGGGCATGGTGAGCAGCGCCGCGTAGAGGTCGATCGCGTACCACAGGTTCCCGATGCGCAGATTCTCGTCGGGGGCGTGCTGGTTGTTGTCGTGATTGGCCACCGGGACCACGATCGCCGGCCTGCCCGCCACATCGGTGAAGAGGTAGAGCGGCAGCGTGCCCCCCATTCCCGGCGCGAGCACGAGCGACCCCGGCCCGAACGCCCGGTCGGCGGCCCGCGTGGCCGCCCCGATGACCTGTTGCACGAAGGGGTCGGCCATGCTCGTGCGCGCCGCCGGATAGCCGCCGCCCCCCGTCACCTTGGCGATCCTGGGGTAGCGCAGCCGCGTCTCCATGTCGGGGTCCTCGGACACCACGTGGAATCCCTGCGCCTCGATGTGGTTGACGACCAGCTGGCGCAGGTGGTCGGCATCGTTGCCCTTCACCAGGCGGATGCCCAGCGCTGCTACCGCCGTGTTCGGAATGACGTTCCGCGCAAGGGCGCCGGTGTTCCCGCTCGTCATGCCGCGAACGTTCAGCGCGGGCAGGAGCAGCCGCTCGGCGATCGTTTCGGGCTGACCCTCGGTCCAGGCGAGTCCCAGTTGCTCGCGGAGGAGCGGGTCCACATCGGGAATCGACGCGAGCGCGGCCCGTTCCTCGTCGCCGATCGGGTCGGCGGTGTCGTACCAGCCTTCGACTAGGACGCGGCCATCTTCGTCCTTCATCGACGCCAGCAGGTGCGCCAGGATGTTGCCAGTGTCGGGCGTCCAGTTCCCGTAGTGGCCCGAATGAAGGTTGCGCGTGGCCCCGTAGACCGTGACCTCCATGCCCATCGCGCCGCGCACCCCGAAGGTCAGCTGGGGCCGTCCGCTCTGGTGGGCGGGACCGTCGAAGAAGAGCCAGATGTCGATCTCGTCGAGCACCTCGCTCTGCATTTCCATGTAGCGGTCCAGGTTCCGCGAACCCGCCTCCTCTTCGCCGTCGAAGAAGAAGACCAGGTTCGAGGTGGGCGTCACACCGCCTTCGCGAAACGCCTTCAGCACCTCGATAACCGCCGCGATCGGCGCCTTGTCGTCGCCAGCCGAGCGCGCGTAGAGGCGCCATTCGGGGTCGACCGCCTCGCCGGGCGCCGGGAACGGGATCGGCTCGCCGTCCTCCTCCATCGAGGCCGAATAGAGGGTGGGCTCGAAGGGCGGATGGGTCCAGTTGGCGGGGTCGACCGGCTGGCCGTCGTAGTGCGCGTAGATGCCCAGCGTGCGCGTCGCGCCCGGTACCGACAGCCTGCCGTAGACGAGCGGCGCCACGCCGTCCAGGGTCAGGAGTTCCGATTCGGCGCCCGCTTCGCGCACGCGATCGCG
The DNA here is from genome assembly GCA_028874905.1 of Gemmatimonadota bacterium. Classification (GTDB taxonomy): domain Bacteria; phylum Gemmatimonadota; class Gemmatimonadetes; order Longimicrobiales; family Gaopeijiaceae; genus Bin94. The sequence goes on along the minus strand of JAPPGZ010000048.1, from coordinate 20,101 downwards.
GATGTAGAGCCCGGCGCGCGTGACGTCCTCGATGTCCTGCGCGCGGTTCGGGTAGGTCAGCATCTCGGCGAAGTCGCGCACGATCTCCGCCTCGTGGGCGCGGCGGTAAGCGCTGGCCACATCGGCCCCGGACTGGGCAGAGACGAAGACCGGGAAAAGGGCGAGCGCCAAGGGTGGCAGGAACGCCGTCGCGCGCCGGATCGGGCGGGGCGTGCAGACCCGGGGCGCGCGGGTGCGCGTCACGTGGGTGCGGGGCATTGGCTTCAGGGGCATAGCTGGTGACATGGGCATTCAGGAGCCGGCCGTGCGCCGCTCCGCCTCGATGAAGCGGTCGATGTGGCTCTCCAGGACGGTTATCGGGAGCGATCCCGGTCCGAGCACGGCTTCGTGGAAGCGGCGCAAATCGAAGTCGTCTCCCAGCTCCGCTTCCGCCTTGTGCCGCAAACCGAGGATCGCGCGTTTGCCCATCTGGTAGCCGAGCGCCTGCCCCCACATGTCGGTCGAATAGCGCAGGGACTCGGACGCGATCTGGGTTTCGGAATCGAAGATGTGCTCGCGCATGTACTGGCGGCCCTCTTCCAAGGTCCAGCCAAGCAGGTTCATGCCCGTGTCGACGACGAGCCGGGTAGCGACGAAGACCTCCATCATGTAGGCCCCGTACTCGCTCAGGGGATCGTCGGCGAGGAAGCCCGAGTCGATGCCCAGAAAGGTCGAATACATGCCCCACCCTTCCGTGTACGCCGTGTGCATGCCGTTGCGCCGCACCGCGGGGAGGGCGTCGTTGGCGTACTGGCGGGTGATGTGGAAGTGGTGGCCGGGGAAGAGTTCGTGAAGTGAAATCCCGGCATAGGTCAGCCAGCTGCGCTGGTCGAGATTGGAGCCGTTGAAGTTGTAGTAGCCGACCGGGTCGTTCGGCGTGGGCGGGTTGTAGTACCCGAAGGTCTGGGAGCCCTCCAGGGCCGGATCGAGGCGCCGGGCGCCGAAGGGCGCATCGGGCTTGGTGAGGAAGAACTCGTCCGCGCGCTCGAAGAACCGCCGGGAAGGCGAATCGAAGCGTTCCCGCACCTCTTCCACCGTCCTGGGGAAGTAGTCCGGGTTGGTCGGTATGTGGCGCCTGAAGTCGTCGATGGACCCTTCGAAGCCGATGCGCGCCTGGACAGCGAGCATCTGCTCCTCGACATCGGCCACGTTCTGCAGGCCGATCTCGTGGATCTCCTCCGGCGTGATGTCCATGGTGGTATGCGCACGCACCAGGTAGCGGTAGGCCGCTTCGCCCCCGGGTTGGCGCGACAGCCCGACCTCGGGCGCGGCGGCTTCGCGGTATTCGCCGCCGAGGAAGGCGGCGAGGCTCTCCAGCGCGGGGTTGATCTCATCTGCGACGATGCGCTCGGCTTCGGCGACGAAGGCCGCCGTGCCGTCATCGCCCGCGCCCTGATCCCCGCCCTGAGCCCCGAGGCGCGCCTCCGCCACCGCGAAGGGACCGGTGGAAAACGGGGCGATACTCGCACGAACGATCCCCACCACGGCATCCATGTTGGGCTCGGGCACGGTGATACCCCGTTCCATCTGGCCGCGCGCATGGGACTCGACGAATGTGACCGCCTCGGGCACCTGGGCAAGGAGCGTGAGGTAGGCCTCCCGGCCCGCGTCATCGGCCACCGGCACCATCCCGAAGAGCTGGCGCAGGGCCCCGATCGGCGAAGAGTACGGTGTGAGCACGTTGGTGATGACCCAATAGTGGTCAAGACCTTCGATCGTCATCTCCGCACCGCGGCGCAGCACTTCCCAGGTGATCCGGTCGTCGGCCCCGAGGGCGTCGGTATCGATCGCGTCCAGGCGGTCGAGAACCGCACGGCTGAAGTCGGCGTCGGCCTGGGCGCGCTCAAGCGTGGGAATCGGCAGCCGGTTCAGGGGCAGACCTTCTCTCGCGCGTGCCCGCAGGTCAACCTCGAGCTGCCGCTGCCAGACGTCCTCGGCCACGGCCGCCAACGCTTGCGCGGGATCGGCCGTCACACCGGGGTCGGCACAGGCTGCGGCCGACACGCACAGTGCAAGCGGAAAGGCAATGCGCTTCATTCGAGTCTATCTCCCCTGCCGGGTCGCCATTTCTTCCTTCAGTTCGGCGACGGTGACGACCCGCTGCTCACCGTCGTCGCTCCGCAGCGTGATCGTCTCGGTGAAGATGTTCACGTTGACCACGCGCTCATGCCCGAGGCCCGTGCGGATCTTCCTGCCCTCGCGGGGGAAACGGCGGCGGGCCTCGACGTAACTCTGGTGTTCATACATCAGACAGCACATGAGACGGCCGCAACAACCGGAAATCTGGGCCGGGTTGAGCGACAGGCTCTGATCCTTGGCGAGCTGCAGGCTCACGGGTCTCAGTTCGGGGAGCCATGTCGAGCAGCACAGTTCCCGCCCGCACCGCCCCACGCCGCCCAGCAGCGCGGCTTCGTCCCGGACGCCGATCTGCTTGAGCTCGATACGGGTGCGAAAGGCGCGCGCCAGGTCGCGGACAAGCGCGCGGAAGTCCACCCGTTTCTCGGCGGTGAAATAGATGATCAGCTTCTTGCGGTCGAACTGCCATTCGGTCTCGGTGACCTTCATCTTGAGGCCGTGGCGCGCGACGTGCTGGCGCGTTTCCAGCCGGGCGCGCCGCTCGTCGTCGGCCTTGTGCCGGGCACGTGCCACCTCCTCGGCCGCCGCCCGGCGGATCACGCGCAGCGATGGCGTGGGCGTGGCACAGCCGCCCGACGACGAACACTTCCGCTCGGCAATGCTTCCAAGCGCGGTCACGCGTCCCAGGTCCTCTCCCCGGTCCGACTGTACGATCACCGGATCCCCCGGCGACAGCTCGAGCGCGTCGAACCGGAAGTAGCCCCGGCGCGTGCCCTTGAAGCTCACCTCGGCGAAGCCGGACATCCTGCTAGCAGTCTTTGTCCACGGGCCACTACACCTCGGTCCATTCGCCCAGGGTTTCGTACTTCGCCCAGCGCCGCGCCACCATGTCGTCGGGTGTCATCGCGGCGAGTTCGTCGAGGTGCCGCTTCAGGGCGTCGGCAAGCGCGGCCATGGTGGACTCCGGATCGGCGTGGGCTCCGCCCGGCGGTTCGGGAATCAGCTCGTCCGCCACGCCCAGCGACAACAGGTCGGACGACGTGAGCCGCAGAGCCCGCGCGGCCTTCTCCCGCTCGTCGGCGGAACGCCAGAGGATGGCGGCGCAACCCTCGGGCGAGATCACCGAGTAGATGGAATGCTCGAGCACCAGGATGCGGTCCGTGACCCCCAGGGCCAGCGCCCCGCCGGAGCCGCCCTCGCCGATCACCACCGAGATCGTCGGGACTCGCAGGCGGGCCATCTCGCGCAGGTTCGTGGCGATCGCTTCCGCCTGGCCGCGCTCTTCGGCGCCGAAGCCGGGATAGGCCCCCGGCGTGTCGATCATCGTGACCACCGGACGGCCGAACTTCTCGGCCATGCGCATGAGGCGAAGCGCCTTGCGGTATCCCTCCGGGTGGGGCATCCCGAAGTTGCGGCGCAGGTTCGCCTTCATGTCCCGGCCCTTCTGATGCCCGATCACCATGATGGACTGTCCGTTCAGCCGGGCCCACCCGCCCACGATCGCCTCGTCGTTGCGATAGCCCCGGTCGCCCTTGAGCTCGAACCAGTCCGTGAAGATGCCCGATATGTAGTCCAGGGTGTACGGGCGCCGCGGATGGCGGGCCACCTGCACCTGCTCCATCGGGGTCAGGCTGCGATAGGTCTCGTCACGAAGCACTTCGAGCTTGGCGGTCAGGACGCGGACCTCGTCGGCCACGTCCAGGCCGCGCTTGGATGCCATCTCCCGCAACCGGGCGATCTGGTCCTCCAGCTCGACTATGTCCCGCTCAAACGCCAGATGTGCTGATGAAGACACTTGGCGGAAACTCCTTGAAAAAAGGGGAATCGTAAAAGTACGCCATTTGTTCCGCGGAGCAAAAGCGGGTGGCCGGCGGCGGTCGTATATTGTCCCGGCAACTCGCCAACTCCTTGTGAAAGGGCACCGGCCATCATGAGTGCACGGGGCAACCTCTTCGGCCTGCTGGCTACAATTGCGGCAAGTGGGCTTCTGCATGCCCAGGACGTGCCGGGCGCGGAGGCCGAAGCAGCCGACAGGATCATCTTCGCGGGCGCTACCGTGGTCGACGGCACAGGCGCTCCTCCGCGGACCGATATGGCCATCGTTTTGGAGGGGGAAGAGATTGTAGCGGTCGTGCCCGTCGGCGAACTGGGCGCCGAGCTGCGCGATGGGGCCGAAGTGGTGGATGCAAGTGCCTGGTTCGCGATCCCGGGCTTGATCGAGTCGCATACGCACGTGGCCACGATGGCGAACCGCGCCCGGGCCGAATTCATCCTCAACCGGCAGCTGTACGGCGGCATCACGACGGCGCGGGACATGGCGGGCGACGTGCGGTCGCTCATGGACCTGCAACGGGCGTCGCTCGTGAAGGAGATCGATGCACCCGACCTGCGCTTCGCGGCGCTGATGGCCGGCCCCGAGTTCTTCACCGATCCGCGCACCGTGTCGTCGGCGGCGGGCGAGACGCCGGGCGAGGTGACGTGGATGCAGGCAATCACCGAGGAGACGGACCTGGTGGAGGCTGTGACGCTGGCCAGGGGAACCTGGGCCACCGGCATCAAGACGTACGCGGCAATCGACGGGAACCTGCTCGCGGCGATTGCGGCCGAGGCCCGCAGACAGGGGATCCCGGTGTGGGCGCATGTGCATGTCGGGCCCGCCCGGGCGCTGGAGATCGCGCGCGCGGGCGTACGCGCGATGTCTCATGTATGCGACGTCGGGAGCGCGGCGATCCCCGACGATGTATTCCGGGAAGGCCAGGAGGGGCTTCGTTCCGGGTTCGTGGACGTGAGCCTCGACGACCCGGCGATCGATTCGGTGTTCGCGGCGATGCGGCGGAACGGGACGGTCCTGGACGCGACCCTGCGCATCGTGGTCCAGATCGGCCAGCGGCGCATGGCGGCGGTGGATACCGTTGGGGCCGCGCCGCCACGCACGGCCGGGGACAGTGCCCGCGCGCGTCCGGACCGCCGGCCCATTCCGCCGATCGACCGCCGCCGCCGAGGCGTGCGCCCGCGGTGCGAGACCGCGGATGCGATGGCACTGACGCGGAAGGCCTACGAGGCCGGCGTCATGATCGCGGCGGGCACCGACGGCATGACCCCGCCCGACTCAGCGTTCCCAGCGCTCCACGAGGAGATCCGACTGCTGCATGAGGAAGTCGGCATGCCCATGATGGACGTGCTGAAAGCGGCCAGCTACCACGGTGCGGTCGCCCTAGGCCTGGAGGAAACGGTCGGCACGCTGGAACCCGGCAAGCACGGGAACATCATGTTCCTGCGCGAGGATCCGCTGGCCGGCGCGGAGAGCCTCCGCTCGGTGGAGCTGACCGTGAAGCGCGGCACGCTGTACTACCGGCGGGACTTCGTGCTGGGCGAGCCGCCGCCGGGACCGGGAGGGCCACCGGGGCTGTAGGGGTACGGAAGCTGCTGCTGCCGGAGTTGGGACGCCTCGGGGACTAGCCCAGCGGTATCTTGAACGTCACAAACTCGCCCACCGACACCGAGTCGAACGGCTTCGCCTTGCGGAACAGCCACCACGTCAAGACGCCCACGCCTGTGCCCAGAATCGCACCGTTCAGCCGTGACCAGTGCTTGCCCTCGCGGCAGATCCCCCCGGACTCGAGCCCCAGCCCGATGCGTTGGCGCTTGTCGTCCGAGCATACCCGCGAGGCGACCACAATCCCCGTTGCCATGCCCACGGCGGCAAAGCCGTAGAAGACTTCGTCCGTCTTTTCGTCCGCGTGACCCTCCCAGGGGCCGGGAGAGGCTCGATTCTGCGCGAGGGCCGGCGGGGCGAGCAAACTGGCGAGCATCACAGCGATGAGGTGTCTCACGGTAGTGTTCCTTGACTAGGGAGGGCAGCCGGCTTCCAATGACTCCGTGAAGGGTGTCATCCACATAAGCTAAGCCGGGGGATGGCATGTGCGATCAACTTGTTGCCTAGTCGAGGCGCGGCGAGTGGCCCCAGACCTCGCGTTGAGCAGCCCCCGATAGCCATGTATACCACCTGCATGTTCTGCAACAAATCGCTTCAGACGAACGAGGTCGTCGAGGAGTTCCCGGTCGGCCGCCGCTTGGCCTTCGACGCGGCGAAGGGGCGGCTATGGGTGGTGTGTCGCAGGTGCGAGCGGTGGAACCTCACTCCGCTGGAAGAGCGCTGGGAGGCGGTGGAAACGTGCGAAAGGCTCTTCCGCGACACGGGACTCCGCACTTCCTCGGAGAACATAGGGCTGGCACGGCATCCCGAGGGGCTGGAACTGGTGCGAATCGGGAAGCCGCTGCGGCCCGAGTTCGCGGCGTGGCGGTACGGGGACCAGTTCGGGCGGAGGCGGAGGCAGCACATCATCACCTGGTCGGCTGTCGGCATCGCCTGGGCGGGCGGTGTTGCGTTCACATCGAGCATCGCACTTGGAGGGTTCTTCGCCGGGTTTGTCGGGATGCTTCCGCAAGGCCTTATCCAGGTGTGGAACAACTCGAAGCAGACCGCCCGTTTCGCCCATTCCGACGGGAAGGTGAGGACCTTGACCCAGGCGGTCCGCGAGGCCACCCGGGTCGCTCCGAACGACGACGAGGTCGGGTTTCGCGTTGAGACCCACCTGGGAAAACACCTGAAGCCGGGCAGCGGGCGCTTCCTGGCAGACAAGCGCGAATGGTACGAGGGCGAAGACGCGCGGCGCGCCATGAACGCGGTCCTGCGGTTGATCAACTTCAGCGGCGGCGGAACCGAACAGGTCAAGCGGGCGGTGTCGCAGATCGAGTCTCGCAAGCATCCCGCAGCGTTCATGGACGATGTCCTGGGTCAGTCCGCATACCGAAACTCGCAGGGTGTCCCTGGTTGGATCCACCGGATGCCGAAGCCTACCCGGCTCGCCCTCGAGATGGCCGTCCACGAGGAGGACGAACGCCGGGCTCTGGAAGGCGAACTGTGGCGGCTGGAGCAAGCCTGGAAGGACGCCGAGGAGATTGCCGCCATCGCCGACGATCTCGTCCTGCCCAAAGAGGTTTCCCGGTTTATGGCCCGCCACTCATCTTCCGATAAACCCTCATAATCTCCACAGCCGGCGTCAGCTGCTGCGCCTCGTACGGCGCCCTGTGGATCGCGCGGACCACCTCCATCCCCGTAACCACGCTCCCGAACGCCGCGAACCCCTGCCCGTCCGGATTCCGCATGCCGCCGAAATCGAGTGACGGCTGGTCCCCGATACAGATGAAAAAGCTGTGCGTGGCGGTGTCGGGGCCGCCGCGCGCCATCGAGACCGCACCGTCGGTGTGGAGGATGCCGGTTTCGCTCGTGCGTTCCAGCGGGATCGGCGGGAAGGACTCCACGGTCGCGTCGGGACTGCGCCCGCCTTGCACCACCGCGATGCGGATCGAGTCGGTGGGCTGGTTCGCCCCGTGGACGGTGCGGAAGAAGGTGCCGCCGTCGTAAAGCCCGCCGTCGACGTAGCGGAGGAAGTTGTTGGCCGTCACGGGAGCCCGGTCGACGTCGACATCCAGTTCGAAGGTGCCCATCGAGGTCTCGACGACGACCCGCACGGGATCGGGCTGCGCGTGCGCGAAGCCAACGGTCGCAAACGCAAACAGGGACAGAATGGCGGCCATGGTTTTCATTTCTTCCCGCCTCCTTTGCTGACCTGATCAGCAGACACTTACGTTTCCGGACACGTGCTCCGCCATCCCCCACCCCCATCCCAGCCGCATCATGAACCAAGAGAGAAAGTCCAGTCCCGAGCGACCCGCCGCCAGTAGCCGGCGGAAGTTCGTCAAGTCCATCGCGGCCTCCTCGGCACTGGCGGCCGGCCTGCCGTCGCTGGTATCGGGTGAGACACGCGCGCAACGCCGGACCCTGTCCCGACCGGACATTGCCTCGCCCCACCGCAAGCCCGGGCGGCAGGTCCCCCCCTCCGACCGCATCGGCCTGGCCGTGGTCGGCGCCGGCGGCATGGGGATGGCCGACGTCGACACGGCGCTCCGCATCCCCGGGGTCGAGCTCGTTTCCGCCTGCGACGTCTTCGACGGCCGCCTGGACGCCGCCCGCGAGCGCCACGACGACATTTTCACCACGCGCGACTACCGCGAAGTGATCGCTCGCGACGACGTCGACGCCGTCATCGTGGGCACGCCCGACCATTTGCACCAGCCGATCTCGGTCGACGCGCTGCGGGCCGGGAAGTCCGTGTACTGCGAGAAGCCGATGGTGCACAACATCGCGGAGGGCCACGACCTGATCCGCGCCCAGGAGGAATCGGGCCAGGTCTTCCAGGTGGGCAGCCAGGGGATGAGCTCACTCGGCAACGAGAAGGCCAAGGAGCTGTACGAAGCCGGCGCCATCGGCCAGCTCAACTACGCCGAGGGCTTCTGGGCCCGCAACGATCCCATCGGAGCATGGCAGTATCCCATTCCGCCGGACGCCTCCGAGGACACGGTCGACTGGAAACGCTTCCTCGGGCCCGCCCCCGATCGGCCCTACGACCCGCTCCGCATCTTCCGCTGGCGCAACTACCGCGACTACGGGACCGGGGTCGCCGGCGACCTCTTCGTGCACCTGTTCTCCAGCCTGCACTTCGTCGTCAGCTCGCGCGGGCCCACGCGCATTCAGGCCGCCGGGGGGCTGCGCTACTGGAAGGACGGCCGCGAGGTGCCGGACGTGCTCCTCGGCGTCTTCGACTACCCGGAGACCAACACGCATCCGGGCTTCAACCTGTCGCTCCGCGTCAACTTCGTGGACGGGACTTCGGGCAGCACGTTCCTGCGTCTGGTCGGGAGCGAAGGTGCCATGGACGTGACGTGGACCGATGTTGTGCTTCGCAAGAACGTAGCGGTCGACCCCATGGACGCCTTCTCGCAGGAGAAGATGGCCGAGGCGGCGGCGGACGAGGGCGGCCTCCCCGCGCGGGTTCGCATGCTGCCCCCTGCCGAGACCCGATACGAGGTCGAGCGCGGCTACCGCGGCGCCCACGTCGACCACTTTTTCAACTTCTTCCAGGCGATCCGCGGCGGCCCCCCGGCGCTCGAGGACGCGGCCTTCGGGATGCGCGCCGCCGCCCCGGCGCTGGCCTGCAACCTCAGCTACTTCGAAGACCGGATCGTTCGCTGGGATCCCGACGACATGAGGCTGATCTGATGCGTATTTTACACAAAATACATATTTCTGCCGGGCGCCGGGTACCGTGGGGCCTCGCCGCGCTCATGGCCGTGGCCTGCTCGGGCGGCTCCGACAGCCAGCCGGCCGGTGGCCCCGCCGACCCCAACGCAGACCCCGCCACCACGCCACCCAACACCCTCACCGAGGCCGAGCGCGACGCCGGCTGGCGCCTCCTCTTCGACGGCGAGACCACCGCGGGCTGGCGCGGCTACAACCTCGACGCCTTCCCCGACACCGGCTGGGCCGTGATCGACGGCACCCTGGTCGTCGGCGCGACCGCCACCGACCCCGACGTCCCCATCGGCGGCGACATCGTCACGACCGAGTCCTTCACCGACTTCGACCTCAAGTTCGAGTTCATGCTCTCCGAGGTCGCCAACAGCGGCGTCCTCTACCGCGTGATCGAGGAGCCCGGCGCCGCGATCTGGCACAACGCGCCCGAGTACCAGGTCCTCGACGACACCGCGTACATCGAGATGGGCACGATGGACATGAACACGCACCTCACCGGCGACAACTACGACCTGCACGCCGCCGGCGAGAAGACCCTCCACGGCCCCGGCCAGTGGAACACCGCCCGCATCCGCGTCGCCAACAACCACGTCGAGCACTGGCTGAACGGCACCAAAACGGTCGAATACGTGCTCGGTTCGCCCGAATGGGAGGCACTCGTCGCCGCCAGCAAGTTCGCGCCCTTCCCGCAGTACGGCCGCGCGGCCTCCGGCCCGATCGGCCTGCAGGACCACGGCCGCAATGTCTTCTACCGCAACATCAGGATCCTGCCGCTGGAACCGGTCTCGCTCTTCAACGGCACCGACCTGGGCGGCTGGCAGGTCCACGGCACCGAGCGCTGGTACCTCGACGGCGGCGAGTTGGTCTGCGAAAGCGGCCCCGACGCAGCCTACGGCTACCTCACCACCGACCGCACCTTCCGCGACTTCGACCTCTCCGTCGACTTCAAGCAGGAGGCCAACGGCAACAGCGGCGTCTTCTTCCGCTCCAGCGTCGAAGGCACGACCGTCAGCGGCTGGCAGGCCGAGGTCGCCCCCCCGGGCCTCTTCACCGGCGGCATCTACGAGTCGTACGGCCGCGGATGGCTCATCCAGCCCGATCCCGCGCTCGACGCGGCGCTCCAAATGGGCGACTGGAACACATTGCGGGTCCGCGCGGTGGGCGATCGGGTCACGACATGGCTGAATGGGACCCGGATGGTGGATCTGGTGGATGAGGGCGTCGGTGCCGGCATGGGCTCGATTGCGTTGCAGATCCACGACGGGGGTGGGATAAAGGTGCGCTGGCGGAATATCGAGGTAGTGGACCTGGGAGGCGGTCCGTAAAGGCGACCACGCTGACGGTCACCCGAGCCTTGCTGGAGGCCTTGTAGTTAGCTAGACTTAGGCTAGCTAATTCCCTCCCTCCCCCCAAAAACCTCGTGTCGAAACGGATCGGAGCGTGCTCCCATGAGAGTCAACATGCACGAAGCCAAGTCACAGCTCTCCCGCCTGGCCCGGCTGGCATGGCAGGGCGAGGAGATCGTGATCTGCAAGTCGGGGCGCCCCTGGTTGCGACTGACCCCGTACCGCGAGCGGCTTGATCGGCGGGAGCCCGGTGGCTTCGAGGGCCGGATCCGGCTGGCCCCGGACTTCGACGCGGACGACGACGACATCATCGCCGCGTTCGAGAGGTCCAGGCTGTATCCGGGGGATGAGTGACGATGCGGCTGCTGCTCGACACGCACGCGTTGCTCTGGTGGCTGTCCGACTGGGAACAGATCGACAAATCGACGCGCGAGGCCATCGCCGATCCCGACAACGAAGTCTTCGTCAGCGCGGTCTCGGGTTGGGAAATCGCGATCAAGAAAGCGAAAGGCCGTCTGGCGGCACCGGGCAACCTGGCGATGGTGGTAGAGGACAGGGGGTTTACGCACCTGCCGCTGACCTTTGAGCAGGCGGAAAGGACCGCGGCCCTGCCAGACCATCACCGTGACCCGTTCGACAGGATGCTGATCGTCCAGGCGCAGTCCGAAGGTCTGGTGCTGGTCACGCGGGACGCCCGCATTCCGCTCTACGATGTGCTGACGATGTCGGCCTGATCCGGCGGCCGCCCGGCTTCCAGCCCCTCCACCAGTTCAAGCAGCCCCGCGGCTTCCCAGAGACGGTTGCGTTTCGACCCGGACAGCGGAATCAGCACGCCCGCGTCCACAAGCTGCCGCACGGCCGCGTGCACCGCCGACGGGGCCCGCCCGGTGTCGGCTATGGCGTCGGCCGCCGATATGACCGGATGAGCCGGCAGCGCATCGATCACCGCCCAGGCCGCGGCATCGGTCCTGGGGTTCGGGCCCGCCGCCAGTCGACGGCGCCACTGCTCCTGCAGGTCGCGCACCGCGGTGAGGTAGCGGGACGCAAGTGCGGCGGCGCGCGCCGCGGCTTCCGCGAACTCGGCGACCCAGCGCACCGGGTCTCCAAACCGGAACCGGCCCAACCCCGCAATGTAGGTGTCCCTGTCGGCAGCCAGGATCACGCTGATGGGGGGAACGTAGTGGGGCGCGATGCCACGCCGGCGGAGCACGACCTGGACAAGTGCGCGACCGGTCCGTCCATTGCCGTCCTCGAAGGGATGGATGCTCTCGAACTGCGCGTGCACCAGCGCTGCCTGCACGAGGGGTGGGAGGTCCTCGCGGCTCACCGCATCCGTCAGGTCCTCCAACAGCGGATGAACGCGTTCTGGCGGAGGGGGCACGAAGTCGGCACCACACGGGTTGTAGTCGTTTCCCCCGATCCAGTTCTGGACCGTCCGCACCTGTCCCGCGACGTGGCGGCCGGTCGCGTGGGCCATGACGAGCCGGTGTATCCCGACAATGTCCGCGGTAGTAAACCGGCTTTGGGCCGACGCCGCGTCCATTGCGGCCCGCATGGCGTTCACGTTGTCCAACACCTCAAGGGCCGTCGCACCGACCCGCAAACCCGATTCCGCCCTCGATGCGGCACGTGCCATCGCCCGTGCGCCGACCGCAATCCCCTCGACCCTGGAGGAAGAGATCGACTCCGTGCGGAGCAGCAGGCGGGCGAGAGGGGCGAGGACATCGGAGCGCTCCGAGTTCAGCGCGTGGATCGCGCGCTCCGCATCCGATACGAGGCCTGCCGTGGCAGCGTCGAGCGCAAAGGGAAGGTCAGCGAGTGGGTCGGGAATGAAGGCGTCGTACGCGCACGCCCTCCGGTACTTCGCGGGCGCGTACAGAATGGGATCGTGGCGCCAAATCAGACGGATGTGATGTCCGGGCATCCTGAACGACTGGTTGCTGTTAGTTTAGGTTAGAGCGTAAACTAAACTATAACGCCACTCCAGGCCAGCATTCCGCGGACCACCGCACTAGCTTTCGCACAACCCTGCGCCCCGGAGGTAAGCAGAAATGCAGGATCGGTTGGTCTGGCCGGCGGTCCGGATTGCGGTCGCCGTCGCCGTCGTCGTCGTACCCTTTGGTTACGCGATCACCGGGATTCATACCGATGTGCTCTTGGGGGCGGGCTGCGGGCTCGCGGTCGGTGTGGGCGTGGGTCTCCGCGGAACCCCGGGCAGCGGACCATGGACCGGGATACTGGTCGGCTCAATTGTCGGAATGGCATCGGCGCTGATCGCTGGCCTGTTGCCCGGCAACCCCTGGGGATTCCTGGTCCCGCCGGTTCTTGCCCTGTCGGTCGGTTTGATCAGGGTTCGCGGTGCACGCCTCTCCAGGTATCGCGAAATGAGCCGGGAGACATTCATTGCATCCATCCTCCTCTCCATTGGGCTCCTGCCCGCCCTGATTGTGATGGGCAACTTCTCTCATCCGGATGGGTTGAACCTGAACAGGGCCCTGTTGCCGGTGATGCCAATCGGGTTTGCGCCTCTAGTGGCGCTGATCGCCGGCCTCCTCACCCATCGGCACGACGGATGGCGCGACACCCGGCCTCCTGCTCTGTTGCTCCTTGGTGCGGCCCTGCCCGTTGCGCTCGTGGCCTTCATGCTGGCCACCGGCCGGCTGGACGCGGGGATTCGGATGTGGCAGCTCGCTGTGACCGTTTTGCTCTCCACGTTCGTGGTCCCGGCGGCCGCGTTCCTGGTCGGGCGCCTAACGATCACCTGGCTTGAGCCGCGGCTGCGGGTCTATGGCCACCTCATCGACTACCTGCGCGTCATGTGGGTCCCGATCGGCGGTTTTGCGGTCGGCTACCTGACGATCATCGTTCTCTTCGCCGGGTTCTACGGAATGCTGGAGCGCTTCAGTCCGGGCGCGTTCGCCGAGGCCGGCACCGGGATCATCGACTGGATATCCTTTGCGTTCTTCACCGCGCTCGGGCAGGACTACGCGACCGTCGCCCCGGTTTCAGTCGGTGCCCGGGCGCTCGTCGGAGCCCACCTGATCCTGTCGGCAGGCTGGGCAGTGGTTTTGTTCGCGGCGGTGATGTCGTCCATCGGCCCGAAGCTGGCGCGGATCGCGCGGCGCCACTCGGAGGACGACGCCGGCTGACCGAGGGCGACGGCTCCTCGGGAGCGGGGCCCGTGGCGTTGCCCGCAGCGCTGCGCCCCCCCTCAGTCCCGCGGCGAGCCTTCCAGCAGCCCTTCCAGCGGCTCCTCCCGGGCCCCGTTTTCGTCGCACACCGCGAACGCCGATTCGGCCGATCCGTACATGGCAACGCCCGCGTAGTCTCCCGCCTTGTTCACGATGAAGAAGCGCAGGTCGAAGCCGGGCAGGCCGCGCGAGTTTTGCAGACGGGCTTCCACCGTGTTGTCGCGGACGCGCCGCAGCACGGCCATGCCGGCGTCCCTGGGCGACATCCCCTGACGCATGAACTCGACGATCATGGCGCAACTCAGGTTGTACAGGTTGGCCTCGCCGCGGCCGGTCGAGCCCGCCGCGCCGACATCGTTGTCGACGTACTGGCCCGCGCCCAGGATCGGGGAGTCCCCCGCCCTGCCCGGGATCTTCCACGAGAGCCCGCTGGTGGTGGTCACGCCGCAGATGTCGCCGTCGGGAGAGACGGCCTCGAGGCTTGTCGTGCCCCAGAAGGAGTTCGGGTCGATGAGGCCGTCGTCGACCATGGAGAGACCGGCCGCCAGGGCGGCGTCGTGGAAGCGGCGCATGCGTGCGGGTGCGTCCTGGCCGGGGCGTTCCCTTCCCCGCAGCCGCTCCTCCGGATCGAGCCAGTGACCGGGATCCACGCGGCGGCGCCATTCCAGCCAGAGAGCGCGGGAGGCTTCCGTGTTGAGGTCGTCGTGGATCTCGAAGCCGAGTGCCCGCGCGAACTCCTGCGCCCCCTGGCCCACGATCAGATGGTGGTCGGTCAGTTCGGCGACCGCCTTCGCGACGAGCGACGGGGTCTTCACGCCCTCGAGTCCCGCCACCCCACCCGCCCACTTGCGCGGCCCGTGCATCAGGCAGGAGTCGAGCTGGACCACACCGTCGGCGTTGGGCAAGCCGCCGTACCCGATCCCGCGCTCCTCGGGGTCCTGTTCCGGGATGTTCACGCCGGCGACGCACGCGTCCAGGATGTCCTCCCCCACGGTGATGCCACGGAATGCGCGCTCGATGGCGCTTTCGGGACCGCCGTTGCGGAACCGGATCGAGGACACGTCCGCGACGAGAACGGGCCGGGTGGCTCGGGTGTGGATGGCGGGGGCGGCGGGCGAGGCGGGGCGCGTGCCCGGGCCGCTGGCACGGGCCCTCGCCGGTGTCGCCAGCACGGGCACGCTGCCCACGGCAGCGCCCGCGGCGGCGGTCTTCACGAAGTCGCGTCGTTTCATGGGATGCTCGCGAGTAGAGGGACCTGAGCGCGGTTCGGCCGGGCAGGCCGGGCCCCGCGGCGACGGACATTGTAGAATGGGTGGCCCCCCGAGAGCCACCGCACACCGCAGCCTGCGGGCCCGCCATCGTCATGCCACCCACCCCCATCCTCGTCTCATGGTCGTCCGGGAAGGACTCCGCATGGGGGCTACAGGTGCTCCGCCAGCAACCGGAGACCTGGGATGTGCGGGGGATCTTCACCACCGTCACCCCCGCCTTCGACCGCGTGTCCGTACACGGGACGCCGCGCTGGGTCCTCGAGCAACAGGCGCGCCGCCTGGGACTGCCCATCTACGAAATCGAGATCCCCTACCCCTGCTCGAACGACGCCTACGAGGCCGCGATGCGCGCCTTCCTGCAACGGGTGCGACAGCTTCCCGAAGCGCGGGCCGCGTCCCATCTCGCGTTCGGCGACCTCTTTCTGGAAGACGTTCGCGCCTACCGCGAAGACCGGCTGGCAGGGACGGGATTCACACCCGTATTCCCCATCTGGGACGCCGACACCACGCGCCTTGCCCACATCATGATCGACTCGGGGCTGCGTGCGGTGGTCAACGCCGTCAATCCCGAACTGGCACCGGCGGAAATCGCGGGCAGGTGGTTCGACCGCGAACTGCTAATGGACCTGCCCCCGCAAGTCGACCCGCTGGGCGAAAACGGCGAGTTCCACACCTGCGTACTGGACGGGCCGATGTTCTCGTCACCCGTGCCCGCGCGACCCGGTACGGTGGTGCGGCGGCCGGTGGCGGCGGATCCGGACGGCGGTGCCGACGGCCGGGAGTGCGTCTACGCGGATCTGGTGCGGGCCTGAGGGCGGGGCGAAGGCCGGCTCGCCGACCGCGCATCGGCATGGGGCGCGCCTGGCGTCAGCCCCCCGCCAGCCAGCGGTACACCGCCCCCACGTTCATAGGGAACCAGGCTTCGTACTGGCCCCAGTGCGCGTAGTCGTCCAGGTGCACCTGCTCCATGGCCTCCTCTTCGGACAGGCCCTGGTCCACCGCGGCCTGGACGGCGTCACGCAGATCCGCGTAGTAGGCGAGCTGGCGTTCGATGGTCCCTCGGTCGCCCACCGCGCCGTGGCCGAAGACCACGGTCTCGAAGGGAATCTCCATGAGCCGGTCGAGCGCCACGTAAAGGTCGTCGAAGTGCCACCCCGGGAGGTCCCGGTAGCCGACACGGTCGTTGCTGACGAAGTCGACCGCGAAGAGAACGCCCGCATCGGGGACGAGCCCCACGAGCAGGTTGTCCGTGTGGCTCGGTCCCAGGTAATGGAGTTCGATCGCGCGGCCGCCGAACCGCAGCGTCATTTCGTCCGCGAACGTGAGATCGGGCGGGGGCAGGTCGGGGTCGCCGCCCGCCGTGATGATGGGGAAGGCGTTCTCCTGCGCGATGATCGGCACGTCGTCGCCGAACGCTTGCCGCAGCACGGGGGCTCCCGTGGCGTGGTCGGCGTCGCTGTGGCTGTAGACGATGGCCGCGAGCGGCTTGTCCGGGGCCGCCGAGCGAATGGCGACCGCCAGTCCCGCTGCCGCTTCTATCGAGATGGGGTCGAAAGCCACGACGCCGCCGTCCGTGTCCACGAAGAACGCATTGTGTGAGCCGGCGTTGAACAGGTACACGCCATCGGCGACTTCGGTGTGGGATATCTCGACGCCCTGGTCGGCGGCGTCGGCCGGATCGTCGGCTGGCGCGGCGCACGCCAGGGGCGTGAGGGCCAGAGCGAAGATGGAGCACGGGGTGCGCGTGTTGTTGATCATGGGTTTCTCGTTTCCAGCAGTGTTTCCACATGTGCGGCCGCGGCGAGCGCCGTCCCGTCGAGGTTGTATCCGCCCTCCAACAAGGACACCAGACGGCCATCGCAACAGCTGTCTGCGTAGTCCATTGCGATCCGGGTCATGCGACGGAAGGCGTCGTCGGTGAGGGCGAAGCAGCCCAGCAGGTCGTCCCGGCGGCTGTCGAAGCCGGCCGAGACCACCACGAAATCCGGGTCGAAGGCGGCTACGGCCGGCGAGAGCACGTTGTCCCAGTGGCGGAGCATGTCCGCGTCGGTGGCGCCGCAGTCCAGGTGCACGTTGATGTTGAGGCCCGTGCCGTCACCATCGCCGGTGAGCGACGGGTCGCCCGTTCCAGGGTAGGCATTCCAGTCGTGGGCCGAGAAGAAGAGGACGGTAGGGTCGTCGTAGAAGGCGTTCTGGGTGGCATTGCCGTGATGGTAGTCCCAGTCGATGATCAGGACCTTCTCGTAGCCGTGCACTTGCTGCGCGTACCGGGCCGCGATCGCGGCGTTGCTGTAGTAGCAGAACCCTTCCTCGGCGCCGGTGTTGTTCGCATGGTGGCCGGGTGGGCGGATCGCGCAGAAGGCGTTGCGCACGGTGCCGTCGACGACCGCGTCCACGGCGGTGAGGGCCCCGGAGACGGCGAGTTCGGCGACGCGGGCGGTGACGCCGAGTTGGCGGACGGAATCGACATGCTCGCCGGTGTGGTGGGCGCGGATACGGTCGAGCGGGTCGGCGGCGGGGGACAGCGGCACGGTGGCTTCGATCAGGCCGCGAGCCTCGAGTTCGGCGCGGATTCTGACCAGGCGCTCGGGGACTTCGGGCGGGCGGCTGCCGTTGGGGCGGATGAGGACGTGGTCGAGGTAGCGCGCGTCGGAGACGAGGGCGGTGCCGGTGGCGGGCGTGGGAACGGTGCCGGTGGCCGGGGTGCGGGCGGCGGCCGCGGCGGGAGTGGCGGCCACGCCGGTCGCGGGCTCGTGCAGCCCGCGCATCGCGCCCGCCATGGCACCCGCCGCCGTCTTCACGAAGTCACGTCGGTGCATGTGGGTTATCCACCGTTGCGGATTGCTCGTCGTTCGCGTGTCAAGCTATGCCAGTCGCCAGCGGACCCGAAAGATGAGGACGCGCCGTTGGCGGCTCGTAGTTTTCATTTGGCCAACACGGTTTCCTTCATTTGGCCGACTCGCACCTTCACAGCGGTGGCCTGACCCGCCTGCCCCTGGCCCTGAGCCTGACCCACGCGATCCGGTCCACATGCTCGAAGTGGCGGTCGGCCGATACCAGGTCGGCGCCCGTCTCCATGGCGTGGGCGGCGATCCAGACGTCGTTCGTGGGAATGGGGCGGCCCTTCACGCGCAGCGACCCCGCGATCCGCGAGTACCGGTCGGCTGTAGTGGCTCCGACCGGCACCACCGAGACGTACGGGTTGTCGATGAAGGCTCGCAGCCCTCGGGCGTTCCGCTCGTAGCGCGGGCCATGCCGGAACCCGTAGAAGCACCACCCGCCCGGTCCCGCTGGCGCAACCTGCGCACCGCCCACACCTTGGGACTCCACCAACCCGGGAGGCTGACTCATGAAATCCCGCTGCGCCGCACTCATTACCCTGCTGGCCGCCTGTGGCGGCGACACTGGCGGTTCGTCCGCTCGGCCGGCGGGCGAGGACAATCCGCTCCCGGCCGATTTCGAGGAGGTGTACCGGATCGGCGGGATTGCGGCGGAGGGGTGGGATGCGTTTACGGAGATCGAGGACATGGACTTCGACGCGCGCGGCCGTCTCTACATTCGGGACGAAACCGGGTCCTCCACCCGGATCGTGGCCGTCGACGGGACCGGTGCCCTGGCTGCCGAGTTCGGGCGCATGGGCGACGGGCCGGGCGAGCTTCGCCAGGTCGAACACATGGTGGCCCGGCGCGACGGCGGGGCCGTGCTTGTCGACGGCGGACACCGCGCCTACCTCCTGTTCGGAGCCGACGGGTCGTTCGAACGCGCGATCCGCTTCGCGGATTCGGATGCACCGCAGACGGCCAACATCGAGCGGGTGCGCCACGCGCGGGAAGGAGCGGCGCTGTTCCTGACACGAGGTGCGTCGGCGCGCTTCGGCCAGGGCGAAGCGTCCGTCTCGTCGGGGGACCGCACCGTATACCGGATAGCGCTCGATGAGGGGGAAGAAGCGGTTCCGGTTCCGTTCGCCGAGGGTTGGGAACCACGCCCCGAGCGGCAGGTTACGATCGAGGCCGACGATCCTTCGGACATGTTCGGCATGATCGGTGACGCGTACGTCTACTTCTCGCCCCAAATGGTGTTCGATGTCGTCCCCGGCGGTGGAGTGGCGTATTCGGATTCCTCCGCCTACGACGTCAAGATTCAGACGGCGGGCGACCCATCGCGCGTCGTGGGCCGGCCCCTGCAACCCCGGCCCGTTACGGAACAGCTTCAGGAACGCGCCCGAGCGCGGGCGCTGGAAGGATTCGAATCCTCCCTCGAGGAGCAGTTCACCCCCTCGGGCCTGAGCGACGATGTTCCAGAGGCGATCCGGGCGCAGATATCGGCCATGATGGAGGGCATGGTGGACGGCATCCGCACCATGGTGGAGAACGCGGGCTTCATGCCCGACGTGCCCCTTGTCCGAGATCTTCGCACGACCTGGGAGGGGGCGATCTGGGTGGAGCGCTGGGGTAGTGACCCCCTCGTGCAAATCGACGTCGCCTCCGGAGGGTCGGATGACGAGATCGGCGCCGGGGAGGAGCCCGCCGACGGGTGGATCGACGTCCTGACGCCGAGAGGCGACTATGTGGGCACGTTCTCGCTTGAGGAGACGCCCATGCCGGGCGCGTTTGGCCCCGGTGGCCTCGTCGCTTTCGTCGAGACGGACGAATTCGGCGTCCCGACAATCATCGTGAAGCGGCTACCCGTGGTCATCCGCGAGAGCTAGGGGAGCGCGCCCAAGCCGCCGCGCTCAACACGTGGCTCGCCGCATACGACTCCGCTGCGCGCGCCGCTCCCCCACAGCCACCCGCCGCATGTACCGCGCGACCGTCCGCATCCCGTCCACGCCCATTGTGGCGCCCAGCGCCTGGTTGTAGTTGGTCGTGCCGTTAATGTCGTACGTGTAGCGATTGCCGCGCGCGTCCTCCACGAACTCGATCCCGGCGATCTCGATCCCTTCCTCCATGCACAGCCGGATGTACTGTTGCACCAGCGGACTGGGGACAGCCAGAATCACGGCAGGAAATCAGCTAACTACTT
>JAPPGZ010000043.1 GCA_028874905.1 Gemmatimonadota bacterium | reverse complement strand
GGGTGGATCAACCTGACTACTTGCGACTCCTCCGGTTCTTCGCTTCGATGCTTGGGCGTGCCGCCCTTCACCCTTCGGTGTCCCGAAGGGCCGCATCTTACGAGTCTCATTCGCCACGGGTTTCAATCCAGCCTGGAGCCGAGAGCAGCGGAAGCCGATCACGCCCCATGTGGAGAGCTTCCGGGGTCCGAACCGTCTGGACGGTTCGGACCGGGAGCTTCACCGCGAATGCCGTGGAAGACGGTGCGGAGGTGTCCATCGGGGATGTGCAGACCCGCGTGTCGAACTGGTGCTTCGGCGTCTCCATGCTTTGGACGCTGACGGACAGCCCGCGGGGAAGTCAACCGGGCGGAAACGCCTCATTGTGTCAGAACGTGTCAGGTTGTTTCAGAACGTGTCGGAGCCATCGGACGCCGCCGCCAGCGGCTCGTCGAAACGCCCCCCATGGAGCGCTCTTCCGGGGTCAGGTGAACGGAGACGAAATCGCCCGTCGCAGCCTCAACGCTCCGATTCAGTGGGCCGTATCGGCCTGAATCGCCGTGCTCACCCGCCCTAGAATCGCGGCTAGGCACTGTCGCTTGACCCAACGGAATCGTGCGCCATTTCCTGGGCATGAGGCCCGTGCAGCGCTGGACCACGGCCCTACTCAAGCGTAGCTTTGGGGCGACAGAATGGTGCGGCGATGTCCTGAAGCCCGACCGCCGGCGGGCCTTCGCGGGACACTACATGCGAAGAGGTGTGATGTGAGCAGCCCGAGCGAATCGCAGTGGGACCTGCCCCGAGGATGGCGAGATCCCACGCCTCGCGGATCGTTGGCAGCTCTGCCTACCTTCTCGTCCGTGAAGGAACTGTGCGAACAACACGGGTACCGGGTCGCCGATCTGATTGCGACGATCAAAGAGGGGCACCACAGACCGGGCGTGAGTGTGACCGGAAGGCTCACGGTTCGCATCGGGCAGGATTCCTCCGAGCGTACCGCTGAACAAGCGATTGGGACGCCCGAGATTGGTGAGATTTCGTCTGCCGATGACGCTACCGCAGAGCGATCAGAAGGAGCGAAGAACCTCCTTGGAGACACGATCTCACTTGTCGACGAGTGCTTTGAACTCATTGCCTCGTCACGCCTTGCCGCCGCCAACGTCGTGTCGACGATCAGTGCTGCCTACCGGCTCCAAGCCGATTTTCTCAGGACTCTTCACGAACTCGATGCGATTGACCGCACCGCCCTTTCTTGCTATGCGGATCAACTCAAATGCGATTTCAACGCAGCAAAGCTCCGACTTGCTCAGCGCTGGCTTGAGCACGGTCGTGACGAGGTAGACATCGGCAAGGTCACGAAGAAGCTGTACCGTGGTGTCCTCGGTTCGTCCGACGTAGCTACCGCGATTGCCGAGATCGTGGATTCGGCCCGAGACTCGGGACGCCTCGGTCGCCATTCGCAAACTGGCGATCCGGTCTTCGTCAAGGTCGGACCGAATGGCCGAGTGTTCATTCAGTTGGGCCGGCGATCGGACCCACGCCCAAAGCGGGCCTTGCGAATCGAGTTGCCGGATCGGGTGGAGTACGGGCCATCCGACCCGGAGAGAGCGATCTACCGCATGCCGCGATCCGTCGAGAGCGTCGTCACGCTAAATGGACCGTCCGAACCCGGTAGCGTCTACCGGTCGAGTAGCATGCGCGCCGATCCAAGGGACATCGCCTTGGACCAGGCTCTCAAACTGATTGACGACAAACTGGTGAGTCAGCAGCCGTGGGGTATCGACCCCAAGTCCGACCGACCGATCTTCTTGAAGTTTGGGCCGTATGGCCCCTACCTGCAATTGGGTCGATCCATACCGGCCGGTGGGTCAGGCAGTATTGTTCGAGTCGGCGTGCCATCGCGCTTGGACCCACACTCACTGACACTTCAAGAAGCGAGTCAACTTGTCAACAGACGGATGGAGCAGGATCGTCCTTTGGGCCGAGATCCAGAGAGCGGCCAGCATGTGTATGTCAAGGATGGTAACTTCGGACCCTTCGTGCAACTCGGCGAACGAAGGCGCGGCGGACCAAGGGTCAAGATTGTGGACTTGCCGGAAGGCTTAGAGCCTGACGATGTGGGTCTGCAACAAGCCTTAGAGCTCCTCGGGCGGTTTGCGTTGCGCGAGTTGGGGCCTCACCCGGAGACGGGAGCTGTCGTTACGGTGCAGACTGAAGGGCGGTTCGGGCCGTTCGTGTCGCACCGGCGAGAGCACGTCACCGTGCCCGAAGAGTTCGATCCGATGGAGGTGACGCTCGACCATGCGCTGAGGCTTTTGGACGCGAAACGTGACTTGGCGCATTGGCTTGGGGATATGTCGGCCGCATTTCAAAGCGCCGTGTTCCCGCCGGATCTTGTACGGAAGTGGCTCGACCAGTTGAAAGGAGTGGATACGGGGGTAGAGCTAGGCAAGCTGCTGCGGCAGAAGCAAGTGGAGCACTGCTCCAGCATGCCGGGTATCGAGAAGACAAGACTACTCCACCGGATCGACGGTATTCGCGCGCAGCAGTTGCGCACCGCCGAAGAGATCCACCGCCGTGGCGAAATCGGCGATGAAGGATTGCTCGTCGCTGCGCACTACTGCCAGGCCCGCTTCGACGAGGCGCGGCAGGAGATCTTGGCGGATGCGACTTCGGAGACCATGGCGTGAGCGTCTCTGGCCTCCGAACCGCGCAGGAGTGCGACTACGGGCTAACGGTAGCCGACTTCGGTCCAATCACTAAAGCCGGCGTGACGCTCCAACCGTTGACGGTCTTTGTCGGGCCGAGCAACACGGGCAAGTCGTATCTGGCGACTCTGATCTACTGTCTCCATCAGAGCTTCAGGAATCTAGTTGGTGCCGGCGACCTAGCGGATCGCGATGACCGTACACCACACGTATCCGATTTGAGGGAAATCGGAGACTGGGCCAAGAGGGTTGCTGGGATCCAAGGTGAAGCGGCAACTCTCCTTGGTTTCCCGCCACAGATCGAATCGCACGTGCGATCATGCTTGGAGTCGATACCGGGAGTTGAGCGAAGCTTGGACGTTGAGCTGCGTCGATGCTTCGGCGTGAATCGAGTCCGCCAACTCGTTAGGCAGTCGGACGTGCAGGCTAGCAGTGTCCATGTTGAGTTGCCGCGCCCAGGAGGAGGTGGCAAGCTCGTTTACGACTTACAGATGAATGCCGAAGGTGTTCAGGCCGTCGGTCGTGTCCATGGCTCGCCCACGCTGCCGATCGACCAACTCGACGCCGCGCTAAAGACGCGGTCGCTGCACCCAAGCGTCTTGCAGTTGGGGGAAGAGTGGCCTTCGCACCCCACGCTGCCGCCCGCAGTTGGAGGGGATCAGATCGGCTACGCACTCCGTCTTCTTCATCAGCTGACCGACGCTGTACGGGGTTGGATTTGGCGGCCTCTGACTGCTGGTAGACCACGTTATCTGCCCGGCAACCGGGCAGGCATGTCCCACAGTCGGGACATCTTGGTGAGTTCGCTGCTCCACAGGGCCACTTCGGGGACCGACGGGGCAGATGCCCTTCTTTCCGGCGTGTCGGCTGATTTCCTGGACCAACTCAATCGCTTGACCGCGACTGCGAGCGACCTGAATCCGCTAAACGTCCAGCTCGCGAAGCGGTTGGAGAACAGCATTCTGGGGGGTGAGGTTCGGGTGGCAGTCTCGGATTCCCGATACCCGCATGTAAGGTTTCGTCCGTCGGGCTGGCGGCAGGACATGCCGTTAATGCGAACATCGTCGATGGTATCGGAGTTGGCTTCTGTCGTGGTCTTTTTACGCCACATAGTGCGTCCAGGTGATCTGCTGATCATCGATGAGCCGGAGGCGCACCTGCATCCCGGGATGCAGGCCGTGCTGGCCCGGGAGGTCATCCGGTGGGTGCTTTCCGGATTCAGAGTTGTCGTGACGACGCATAGTGAGTGGTTCCTTGAGCAGGTGGCCAATCGCGTCAGGCTATCCAGCACGCCACAAGAAAGGCGAGCTGGGATCGCGGACCCGGATGTGGCGATACCACCCGCCCACGTTGGCGTGTGGTTGTTCCGATCAAAAGGGGAGGGAGATGGCTCCTTCGTGGATGGGTTGGAACTAGACCCGGAGACTGGCCTCTATCCAGCGGACCATGACGCCGTGAGCGAGGCGCTTTACAACGAGAGTGCGCGGATCTTCCGGTGCTCTCCGGATGACCGGGGAGAATGAACGGTATCCTGCGGCATGTCCGGCAAAGTGTCCATGAGGCATGCTTCGCGACGAAATGCAGAAAAGGGAATTGCTCACTGAAGCTGGGCGGCGTACCGCGAGACCGCTTGGTCATCGATCTCGATTGCGAAAGAATGCGGATCTCAGAAGACCGCAAACGGTGCGACTACCTGCTCGTTGCCGAAGGACCCTCGGCGTGTATCGTGCCAATTGAACTAAAGGGCGGGAGGTTCAACGGCGAACATGCGGTCGATCAACTTCAAGGAGGTGTAGAGGCTCTACGGCTGTCGAGATGGGTATCTGGCCGTGCCGATTGGGAACTCGTGCCGGTAATCGGGCACGCGAAAGGAGTGCGTCGAGCGGAACTCAAGCGACTCCGGCGCCGGAAGGTCAAGCTCGGCGGACGAGCAGCACAAGCCGAACTGCTCAGATGCGGTCGAGCTCTCGGGGAGGTGCTTGGGGACCGGCATTCGACGGCTTGACGACCACCGCCACGGATCAACCCTAGGCAATAGCTGTGGAAGCGTGGGGGACATGAACTTCGGCCACTTGCCGAAAGACTTACCAGAAACGGCGTTTACCATGGCCCGGTCGTACGTGCCGCCCTCATCCGCTCGTATGCGACGGACGAAGTTGCCGAGACTCGCGACTCACCTCTTCGTCCACTGGCGGACCGCAAGACATCGGCGCGCCCCGAAGGCGGCGTGAGGGCGGCCTCGCGGCGGCCATGTGATTTGGTGGTGACCATGCCGAAGAGGTCGGTTCGCCGTTCCTAGGGCTTTCCCGCCATTCGGTAGCGGTTTCCCGGTCATTTGGCACGGTCCAGCAAGATTCAACCCGGCGGCAGGACATGGCGGATCATGCAGTCCTGTATGACTTTAGATGATTCCCTGCCGTGATTCAAACCTCTTGTGTTCCGCCTACCGCTCTGGCATCACCACCGCCTCACCCGGCTTCGGCCTCACGCCCTCGGCGTAGAGTTGCGTGTTCAGCGCGGGCACGCGCGACGTGATCAGCTCGTTGAGCGGGCCGAGCAGTTCCTCCATCCCCTCCCAGGCGCGGTCGACCTGCCACATCTGGTCCTCGGTCGGCAGGGTGGACGAGCCCTGGATGGCGGTGGCCACGCCGGCGTTGCGGCGCGCCTCGCCGACGTCGTCGTCGATCTCCTCGAGTGCTTCGCGGATCGCCTCCAGTTCTTCGGCGAGGCCCTCGGGGGCTTCGGCCGCGGCCTCGATCAGCTCCTCGGCGGCGTCGAGCTGCTCCTCGAGGCGGTCGATCGCGCGGCCGGCCTCGTAGATCGATGGAGCGAGGGTGTGCAGGCTGATCAGCGCGTCCTGGCGGGCCATGCGGTCGGCCCGGGTCATTGGGCGGCGCGGGTCGGCCTGGATCTCGACGGTGGACGAGTAGGTCTCCCCGCTGACCGTCATGCTCAAGGTGTAGACGCCAGGCATTGCGATCGGGCCACGGGGCGTACCGGGCTGACCGAATCCGACGGGTTGCTGCGGGCCTTCCGGCTCGTAGGGCGGGTCGTGACGCCAGTCCCAGACGACCTCGTTGATGCCGGCGTCCGACGGCCCTTCCAGAGTGCGGACGTGGGCACCGTCGGCATTGGTGATCGTGAGGGCAAAGGTGGCGCTCTCCGTGTCGGTATCGGCGTCCCGCTCAGCCATTGCGCCGCCCGCGGCTCCGGCGGTTTCCGCAGGCTCCCCGTCGGCCATGTCGCCGTCTCCCGCGCCGGCATCGTCGCCGTCGCCGGAACCGTCGCCCTCTTCCCCCTCCTCCTCCACCATCGGCGTTGCCTGAGCATCGCGCAGGTAGTAGCGGATGAGGGTGCCGCGCGGGGGATTCGGCGCCGAATAGGTGGCGCCGGTAAAGGGCCAGTCGCCTCGCTGGGCCCACATGATGGTCTCGCGGGCCTGGGGGAAGATGCGGCCGGCTTCGGCGAGAGTCTCGGCCGAAAGGTGCTCGAGCGCGCTGACGTCGGCGAGGATCCAGAAGGAGCGGCCGTGCGTGCCGACGAGCAGGTCGTTGTCGCGGGGGTGGATGAGGATGTCGTCGACGGGAACGACGGGCAGGTTGTTCTTGAGTTGGACCCACTGCTCGCCGCGGTCAACCGAGACGTAGACGCCGATTTCGTTGCCCGCGAAGAGCAGGTCGGGCGCGCGGTGGTGTTCGGTGATGACGTTGACCGACCAGCCGTCGGGCAGGCCGCTGGTGATCCGGCGCCAGCTGTCGCCGTAGTCCTCGCTGACATGGACGTAGGCCGCGTAGTCGGCGTTGCGGTGCCCGTCGAAGCTGGCGTAGACGCGGCCCTCGGCGTGGTGCGAAGGCTCGAGGCGGCTCACGTAGGTGCGCTCGGGAAGGTCCGGGATGCGGTCGGCGACGTTGGTCCACGTGGCGCCGTCGTCGCGGCTGATCTGGACATTGCCATCGTCGGTGCCGACGTAAAGCAGGCCCGGGGCGAGCGGGGATTCGGCGAACGCGGTGAGGTTGCCGTAGGTCGAGATGCCGTCGTTGACCGACATCTGGGGCTCGGAGCCGGGCACGCCCATGATCTCGAGCTCGGCGCGGTCGATCTGTTTGGTGAGGTCGAGGCCGCCGACCTCCTCCCAGGACATGCCGCGGTCGCGGGAACGGAGGAGGTAGTTGGCGCCGAGGTAGACGGTCGCCGGATCGTGGGGCGAGAGCTGGAGCGGGGAGTTCCAGTTGAAGCGGTACGTCTTGGCGGTGTCGCCATCGGCGCGCGGGCCGGTGATGGGGCGCATCGGGGTCTTCTCGCCGGTGGTGAGGTCGTACCGGTTCATGTTCCCGTTCTGGGACTCGGAGAAGACGATGGTCGAGTCGGTGGGGTCGACGATGGTGAAGAAGCCGTCGCCGTATGCGGTTTCGTACCAGTCCTGGTGGCGGATCCCGTGGAACGAGCGCGTGTTCGAGGGCCCGCACCAGGGGTCGTTGTCCTGGAGGCCGCCGCAGACGTAGTACGGGTCGCGCATGTCGAAGCCGATGGCGTAGAACTGGCCCAGCGGGAGGTTGTCGAACATGCGCCAGTGGGCGGTGCCGTCCCAGCTCGCGACCACGCCGCCGTCGCTGCCGAGGATGAGGTGGTCGGGGTCGTTGGGGTTGATCCAGAGCGCGTGGTGGTCGACGTGGACCTGTGCGGCGCCGTCGCTCCGGAAGGTGCGGCCGCCGTCGTCGGAGACCATGAGGTTGCCGCCGAGGACGTAGATGCGGTCCACGTTGGTCGGGTCGATGCGGACCTGGGAGTAGTACATGGGGCGCGGGTTGGTGTTCGACATCTTCTCCCAGGAATCACCGCGGTCGAGGGAGCGGTAGAGGCCGCTTTGGGACTCGCCGCCGCCCCCGCCTCCAAAGAAGCCCGCATCGGGGCTGCGCGCGTCCGCCTCGACGAGCGCGTAGACAACGTTGCCGTCCTGGCGGAAGATGTCGACGCCGATACGCCCCTTGTCGCCCCCGGGGAGACCGGCGGTCAGCTCCGTCCAGCTGTCGCCGCCGTCGAAGGTGCGGTACAGGCCGCTGCCGGGGCCGCCGCCGTTGAAGCCCCAGCCGGTGCGCTGCCGCTGGTACATCGCCGCGAAGATCGTGTTGGGGTCGCCCGGGTCCATCGCGAGGTCGATCGCGCCGGTGTGCGCGTCGATATGAAGGACGTTCTCCCAGGTCTCGCCGCCGTCGTGCGTGCGGTAGACACCGCGCTCCTCGTTCGGGCCCCAGAGGTCGCCCACGGCCGCCACGTACACGATGTCCGGGTTGCGCGGATGGATGAGGATGCGCCCGATGTGTTTCGTGGCGTCGAGCCCCATGTGGCGCCAGGTGTTTCCGGCGTCCGTGGACTTGTAGACGCCGTTGCCCCAGCCGGACGACTGCCGGTTCTGCGGCTCCCCGGTGCCGACCCAGACGAGGTTCGGGTTGGACTGGTCGAGGGTGACGTCGCCGATTGAGCTGGTCGGCTGGTCATCGAAGAGCGGCGTCCATGAGGTGCCGTGGTTCTCGGTCTTCCAGACCCCGCCGGTACCGGTCGCGATGTAGAAGACCTGCGGTTTCGACTCGACGACGGCGAGGTCGGCGATGCGTCCGCCCATGAGCGCCGGGCCGATCTCGCGGTATTGCAGGTGCGAGATGGCGGTCTCAAGGGTGGTCTGGGCGGTGGCGGGAGCCGGACTCGACGTCACGAGCAATGTCGGGACGACGGCCGCGATGCAGAAGAGGCGAAGGCTACGATTGGTCATAATGGTTCTCGGTGTCTCGGGAAATTGCCGACCGGCTACTGCAAGGGCGTGATCCTCGCGTGGACCACGTCGGACGACGCAGGTGATCCCTTCCCCGGGGCGACGAGGTCCGCACCCATGGGGTCATAGCGGTGCGGCCCCCGTGCTCATCCGCCTCACACCACGATCAACCATAACGACCAGCGGCTGCGCCGGGCAAAGCGGCAGGCCTCGTTTGCCAACATCGGAGTCGGCGTTCCACCTTTGGCGCATGATGACGCCAAGCCGACGATCCCGCCACCGCCGCTTCCAGCTGGTTCTCGCCACGGCGATGGCGGCCGCGTGCGGAGGCGACACGACCGAGCCGCCGCCCCGACGTCCGGTGCCCGTTGCCACGACCGTCGTTGTCACCCCCGCGTCGGCCACGATTGCCGCGATCGACGACACGCTCCGCTTCTCGGCGGACGTTCGCGACCAGGAAGGCCAACCGATGACCGGCGTGGCGATAACCTGGATCTCAAGCGACTTGTTCGTCGCGACCGCGAATGCCTTAGGCGTCGCCAGGGCGACCGGGAACGGCACCGCCACAATCACCGCGAGGGTCAGCGGGGTGTCGGGCACGGCGGCCCTGACGGTCGAGCAGCAGGTCGCGGCCGTCGAAGTCTCGCCCGACTCGTCGGTTCTGGTCGTTGGCGAGACGCTGCCCCTGGAGGCGGCTATCATGGACGCCAACGGTCACGCGGTCCAAGCGGCTCAAGTCGCGTGGGAGTCCAGGGACACGACCGTGGCCACCGTGGATGAATCTGGCAGGGTGACGGCAGCGGGCGTGGGCCGAACTCAGGTCGTCGCCGTGTCGGATGAGGTGGTGGCCGAGGTGGCCGTCACCGTGTTGCCGACGCCCGTCAGCATGGCAATCACGCCGCAATCGATCGAATTCGCGGCGCTCGGCGATACGGTCGCGCTGGCGGCGACGGCCTTCGACGCCGAGGGCAACGAGATCGCGGGACTCGCCTTCGCGTGGTCCAGCACCGACACCACGGTCGCCAGCGTCGATGCGCTGGGCCGGGTCGTCTCGGTGGACAATGGCACGGTCGATATCACGGGCGCGCGCGCGTCGGCCTCCGCCGCTACCACCGCACACATCGCACAGGTCGCCGAGTCGCTCGAGGTCGTGCCAGCCGTGGACACGGTAGCCGTGGGCGACTCGATCGCACTGACCGCGCTGGCCGCCGACGCCAACGGCCACGCCATCGCCGCTGCCGCGGCACCCGCCTTCGCCTGGACCTCGGCCACCCCCGATGTAGTCGCCGTGGACGCCACCGGCCTGGCCGCCGCGCTTGCCCCCGGGGTCGCCTCAATCACCGCCAGCGCGGGGGACTTGGAGGCCGCTACCTCGCTGACCGTGGAGTCGGCCGCCCTCTTCGACAAACGCATCCTCACCGCGTTCTTCGAGGCCACCTCCGGGCGGAACTGGGCGCGTTCGGACAACTGGCTGACCGACGCCCCGGCGGAGGGTTGGTACGGCGTCGGCGTCAACGACAACGGGCGGGTCGCCTACCTGGACCTTTCCGACAATGGCCTTTCGGGCAGGATCCCCCCGCAGCTCGGCGACCTTCGGGCCCTGCGGTCCCTCAACCTCCTCGACAACGCGCTCAGCGGTCAATTGCCTGACGAGCTTTCCAGTCTCGAACGCCTGGAATCCCTGCTCCTGTCCTCGAACGATCTCACCGGCACAATCCCGACGTGGCTCGCGGACATGCCGTCGTTGCGGCTGCTCGCGCTGTCCTTCAACGAACTCGGCGGCCCGATTCCGAAGGAACTGAGCCGGCTGCCGGTGATCGAAGGTCTCTACTTGACCGGGAACGAGTTGGTCGGCGAGATCCCACCGGAACTCGGCAGCCTTTCGACACTGTCCTTTCTCTATCTGGGCAACAACGACCTCGAAGGCGGGATTCCCCCCGAACTCGGCAACCTGACCAACATCACGCGCTTGATCCTGCGATCGAACCAACTCACCGGCCCCATCCCGCCGGAGCTCGGCCGCTTGACCAACCTCCAAAGACTGGAGCTCTACTACAACGGATTCACGGGCGAAATCCCCCCCGAACTGGGCAGCCTGCAGAACCTGACCATACTCGGGCTGCTGGCAAACCGGTTCACGGGTGAAATCCCGCCGGAACTGGGCAAGCTGACCAGCCTGACCCACCTTTACCTGGGCCGAAACCAGCTAACCGGGTCGATCCCGCCGGAATTGGGCAACCTGAACAGCCTGGAATTGCTTGACCTGCTGAGCAACCAGATCGAGGGCCCGCTTCCGCCCGAACTGGGGCGACTGGCGGCCCTGGAGCACCTCATCCTCTCTCGCAACCGCAATTTGGAGGGCGAGTTGCCACGCGAACTGACGGCGCTCGCGCTGGACGAGCTTCAGCTTGGAGCGACAGGACTGTGCGCGCCCCCGGACGACGAATTCCGGGCGTGGGTGGCTTCGATCGGAACCGGATGGGCGCCGCTGTGCGCCGAAGAGCGCACACATGCGTACCTGACACAGGCGTCGCAGTCGGCGTCGGTTCCCGTGAAGCTGGTGGCGGGCGAGCAGGCGTTGCTCAGGGTGTTTGTTGTGGCCAACAGCGGGGTCAGCGCGAGCTTTCCGACTGTCCGGGCAAGGTTCTTCGCCGATGGCCGGGAGGTCCACTCGGTGTCGGTGCCGAGATCGTCGCGGTCCCTTCCGACGGCTGTCGACGAGGGTTCGCTCGACGCGTCGGCCAATGCGCTGATCCCGGGTTCGGTGCTGGTGCCAGGGCTGGAGATGGTAGTGGAAATCGACCCGGAGGGCGCGCTTCCGGCCGGTACCGGGGTCCCGCGGCGATGGCCGGAGGAGGGGCGTGCCGCGCTGGATGTCCGGCAAATGAGGCCGCTCGATCTCACCCTGGTGCCGTTCCTCTACAACACGAACCCCGACCGGGCGCTGGCCGACCGGGTCAAGCTGCTGCGGGCGCAGGATGACCTTTTCGAACTGACCCGCGAACTGCTGCCCGTGGAAGAGTTCACGGTCACTGCCCGCGAGCCCGTGTGGACCTCGATCGAACCGGTGTTCGCCAACAGTTCGGCACTGCTGCGCGAAACGTGGGCCACGCGCACGATGGACGGCGCGACGGGCTACTACATGGGGGTGATGAGCGGGGGTGGCGGGCGCGGATACGTCGGCTGGCCGGGAAGCGTGTCGGGCCTCCGGGGCCCCACGATCGCCCACGAACTGGGCCACAACATGTCCCTGCGCCACGCACCGTGCGGAGACCCGTCCAACATCGAGCTGATCTACCCCTACGTGAACGGTTCCATCGGATCGTGGGGCTACGACTTCCAGCGGGGACTCCTGATCAGTCCGACGAGACCCGACTTCATGTCGTACTGCGGCCCCGAGTGGGTGAGCGACTACAGCTTCAACAAGGCCCTCCACTTCCGCGAGACGCTGGAGCCGCGGCGCGCGGGCTCGCGTGCCTCGGCGGTCGCAGCCGCCCGGGGGCTGCTCCTGTGGGGCGGCCAGAGTGCCGACAGTGTCCCGATCCTGGAGCCGGCGTTTCTCGTGCGCTCACCGCCGTCGCCGCCCCCGAAGGAGGGACCGTTCCGGTTGGCCGGACTGACTGCCCGGGAGGACACCCTGTTCTCGTTCTCGTTCGCGATGCCGGAGACCGGACTGGGTGACGGCGAATCGGCGTTCGCGTTTGTGATCCCGGCGCAGAGCTCATGGGCGGACTCGCTGGACCGCATCGTGTTGATCGGCCCCGGGGGTTCGGACGCCGTTGGACGGGGGGACCCAGTGGGCCTGGCGGACACCGGGGGCGGCGCGGGCCGGGGAGCCGGCCCGCAGTCCCCGGGCCGGGCGTCCGTGCTTCTGATCGACGAACGAAGCGGCCGCGTGCGCGGGTTCCTCCGCGATTCCCCCGGGCAGACGCTCACGGTCCGGGCGACGTCTCTACGTCTGCCGGAACCAGGTCTGGAGGCCGTCGTCAGCCGAGGAGTGCCCGATTCCACCGCGTGGCGTCGCTAGTCCTACCGCAACTCCTTCATCGGCAGAACGATCGCCGACGGGTATGTCGCGTTCCGCATCACCGACAGTGCCGGGACGCTTCCGTCACGCGGGTAGCGCAGAAAGGTGTCCGCATCGGCCCCGGCCACGGCAACCCGGATCCGGTGGCCCTCGCGGATCAACACCGACGTCGCCCACAGGTCGAAGCTGATCTCGGCCACCTTGCCCGGCACCAGCGGCATGGCATCGGCACGCAGCTCGGAACGGTGTGGGCCGTACTTGCGGTAGAGCGGCGGGTCGTCGGTGACGGCGCGCATCACGGCGCGCAACTGACCCTCGGTGATGTAGGTCACCGTGCCGTCCGGCGCGACATCCTCCAGGAGGACGATGAACGCGCCGTCGCTCTCGGTCGACGACAGCCATAGCGTAACCACCGGGTGGCCCGTGATCTCGGTGTCGACCGCCATCGATGCGCTCGTGTAGGTCAGCAACTTCGCATCTTCATACCGCCGGTCCCCGTACACGACATCGCCGCCGCCGCCGTTGGTGTACCAGCGGTTCCGCGTGCCCGTGGTCGCCGAGAAGTCGACGGTGTAGTCGTCTGCGCCCTCCGCGTCGGCGGGTGACCCGCGGCTCAGCGTGCCGTCCGCCCCGAAATACCACGGCACGTCCTCGAAGCCCCCCGGAGGCCAGGTTTCGGTCCTGGTCCACCGGTCAGCGCCGAGCGTGTAGTAGTTGATCTCGTTGGGCGTCCGGCCCGACCCGCCTTCCTTGAGGTGCTCGTCGAAGAAGGCGACGAGCCCGGCGAACTGCTCATCCGCGCCCGGTGCCACCGGCGCATCATCCGGCCGGAAGGGATCGGCGTCGTTGCGCGCCCCGTGGTCCCAGGGTCCGAGGAAGACCTGCTGCGCGTTGGAGATGGTGTTGTAGCGGCCCAGCGTGCCGTTCACCGTCCCGGCGTCCTGCCACCCGGCGCGGACGAACATGGCCACGCCCGACTCCTCGATCTGTGGCAGATGGCCCGAGGGGCTCCGCCGGTGTCCCACGTTGGTCTCCCCGTAGAGCCCGAAGGGATCGTCGCGGTACTCGTACTCCAGGGCGGCTCCGAAGGGCACCGTGTTCGCGTCGTGTTCCGCCACGGCCGCCACGAGCAGCGCGCCGTCCACGTCCGCGTCGACGGGCTTGACGCCGATGACCCGCCCGCGCAGTTCATCGCACTCCACACCCGCAACGCCGGACAGGCCGCAGATGTCGTTGAGGTCCTGCATGCGCGTCCGGTTCGACCAGCTCTCCAGGAATCCGACCGTGAGCACGCCGCCCGGGAACACCAGGTGGCCGAAGTTGTCGAAGTCGTTGAAGAGCGGCGCCACCGCCTTCACCGCCGGATGGCGGTTGACCGCCAGCATCTCGGCGGTGTTGCCCGCGTACGACACGCCGTATGCTCCGACCCGCCCGTTCGACCACGGTTGCGCCACGATCCAGTCCGCGACCTCGCCGTAGTCCCGCACCTCGTCCTCGGCGAGCTCGAAGCGCCGAATGCCGAACGAAGCCCCGCTGCCGCGACCGTCCACGAGCACCAGCGCGTACCCCGCCGCGTTCCATCGCTCGGCCTCGTCAAAGTTCGAATCGCTCTCGAGCGGCGCGTCGACCAAACCACGGGCCCTCCAGTAGCGCGTCGCCCTGATCATGGTAGGGAGGAGAGCGCCCTCCCGGGTCCCGTCGGGCAGCCACACGTCGACCGCGATCCTCACGCCGTCGCGCATGGGAATGTGCAGCGCCTGGTTGCGGGTGAACGTGCTGACCGGACCCTCGGCGCCCGCCCGGCCCGGAGCGGCCTCGTCAGCGTCCGGGACATCGCCGTCGGCGCACGCGGCCATGACTCCGAGGGCCGCCGCCAGCACCAGGACGGTCGCCGCGAGGCTCGCCCCCGGGTGCCGCCCGGCTGCCAAGTGCCGCGCCCCCGCCGCGCCCCCCGACCCGTCCATCACCACGCGATCGCGTGACCGTCGCGGCGAGGATCCGACCCACCCGCCAGCGCCCCGGTCTCCGCATCTCTATACACCCCCTGCACCCCTCCCATGTTGCCCGGCTCCACCAGGTGATGACCCCGATCTGCCAGCTCCTCGTACACGGCAGGCGGGAATCCCGGCTCGAGATACGTGACAGAGTCCTCCGGGATCGGCGTCCGGCCCCCGCCCCGGTTAATCGCCATGCGGGGAGAGGCGATCGCGAGCTGCATGTCCATCCCGCCGACCACCAACTTCGTGATCGTCTGCCCGACGGTCTGCGGAATCGTGTAGCCGCCGGCGGCCCCCACCGCCGCGACGAGCCGGCCGTCCTTCATCACCACGCATGGCGTCATCACGCCCTTGGCCCGCTGGCCGCCCTCCAGGTGGTTGACGTGACCCTCCTCCAGCACGAAGCCGAACGTGTGGCCGTTGTTGAGGAAGATTCCCGTTTCGCCCGCGACCACGCCGCTGCCGTAGATGCTCACCAGCGACTGCGTGAACGCTACGGCATTCCCCCAGCGGTCGGCGGTCGACAGGCTGGTGGTTCCGAAGAACGGGAGCGGTTCGCCCGAGAACGACGCGACGCGCGCGGGGTCGATCTTCGCGCGCTGCTCGTCCGCGTACGCCCTGGAGATGATCCGGTCCACCGGAATGTCGACGTTGTCCCGGCCGGTGTTGTACCGGTCGTCGTCGGCCAGGGCCAGCTTGCAAGCCTCCAGCCACAGATGCGCGAACTCGCTGCCGTACAGGTCCATCTGCGCCAGGTCGAAGCCGTCCATGATGTTGAGCGCCTGGAACATCGACATCCCGCATGACCCCGGGGGCATCGCGTAGAGATCGTGGCCCTGGAAGGTGGTCGTGATGGGATCGCGCCATTCGACTTCGTACGACTCGAGGTCGGCCTTCGTCAGGTGCCCGCCGTTCTCGGCCAGGAAAGCGACGATCCGGTCCGCCAGTTCGCCCTTGTAGAGGTCGTCGGCACCTGCGCGGGCGAGATGCCGCATGCTGGCGGCCAGATCGGGCTGCCTGATGACCTCGCCCATGCGCGGCGGGCGGCCGTGCGGAAAGAACACGCGCGTGGTCGACGGGAAGCGGCCCAGCTTCTCGGCAGCGCCGTTCGTGTGCAGTTCGTCGAACTTCGAGATCACGAAGCCGTCTTCGGCGAGCTGGATCGCGGGCTCGAAGACGTCGCCCAGGCTCATGGTGCCGTAGCGCTCCAGCGCCGCCGCCCAACCCTTGAGTGCACCCGGGACGATCGGCGCCTTGTAGCCGGCATCGAAGTCGTCGAGGGTCATGGTG
Source organism: Gemmatimonadota bacterium (assembly GCA_028874905.1). Lineage (GTDB taxonomy): Bacteria > Gemmatimonadota > Gemmatimonadetes > Longimicrobiales > Gaopeijiaceae > Bin94. The sequence continues at coordinate 30,562 of JAPPGZ010000043.1, read as the reverse complement.
CCGGGGGAAGAGGCGGCGGGGGACTTGCCCATCGCGTCGAGGCCGACGACCCGGTTCTCCTCGGCCAGATAGATCACCATGAAGCCGCCGAAGCCGCCGATCCCCGACATGTAGGGCTCGGACACGTTGAGCGTCGCGGCGGCAGCCACGAGCGCGTCGACGGCGTTGCCGCCCTGCATCATGATCGTGGTGCCGGCGAGGGACGCGTAGTAGTCGGCCGCGGCAGTGACGCCGCGCCGGCCCCATACGCTTCCGTGGGCGATTCCGAGGTGGCCGGCGTCGGGCGGCCGGTAGGCTTCCGAGCCGTCCGAGTCGCCGGTCGTCGACGACGGATTGCAGGCCAGCAGGCCGGAACCGGCGGCTGCGGCGGAAGCTGCGGAAGCTGCGAGGAAGTCCCGGCGTTTCATGAGAATCACTCCTGGATATGGGTCACCGAACAGGCATCGGCTGGCTGGCGCACCGGTGTCCGCCAACATACCCTACCGCCTGACTTCTCGCACCGAAGCGAGTCTTGCCACCCAACCACCAGATCGAGCGTACCGTGCCCGACTCCCTCGACCCCCGCGTCTTCCTCTTCACGGCCCTGGCGCTGCTGACCGCCTACCTGCTCTTCGCCTGGTACCGGTCGGCCACCGCTGCGACGCGAGCGGGCCGCACCGGCGACGGATGGAGCGGACCCCCCAGCTTCTACGAGAACGCGGTCGGCTTCGTCACCAACTTCTTCGACACCCTCGGGATCGGGTCGTTCGCGCCCACGACCTCGCTCTTCAAGCTCAAGCAGGTGGTGCCCGACGAGAACATACCGGGGACGATGATGGTCGGCCACACTCCGCCGGTCGTGATCCAGGCCTTCATCTTCATCGCGATCATCTCGGTGGACCCGGTCACGCTGGCCACGCTCCTCGTCGCCGCGGTGCTGGGCGCGTGGCTGGGCGCGGGTGTGGTGGCCAAGCTCCCCCGCTACCGGATCCAGGTGGGCATGGGGATCGCGCTGCTCATCGCGGCGGTGACCTTCGTGCTGGCCATCTTCGAGATCGCCGCGGTGGGCGGCGAAGCCACCGGGCTATCCGGCGCGAACCTCGCCATCGCGTTCGCTTGCCTCTTCGTGCTCGGCTCGCTCATGACCATCGGCATCGGCATGTACGCCCCCACGATGATCGTGATCAGCCTGATGGGCATGAACCCGGCCGTCGCCTTCCCCATCATGATGGGCGCGTCCGCCTTCCTCATGCCCGTGGCGGGGCTGCGGTTCCTGAAGGCCGGACGCTATGGGCTCAAGGCCGCCCTCGGGCTGGCGATCGGGGGCATTCCGGCCGTGCTGATCGCAGCGTTCATCGTCAGGTCGCTACCGCTGAACGCCATGCGCTGGCTCGTGGTCGTGGTCGTACTGTACGCAGCGATCCTCATGCTGCGGTCAACGGTGCAGGAGCGGAGGGCGGCTGCGGGCTGACAGGCCAAGGGGCCGGAGGGCCCACCCTACCGCCCCCTAACGCACCTTCCGCGAGTAGTTCCCGTGGACGGTGAAGCTCTCGATCGCACCCGAGTCGTCCCGCTGGAACACGTAGGCCTCGCCCAGTTCGCCGTCGTCGCGCACCCGCTGGTAGGTGTCTTCGGCGGTTCTGCGCAGCTTCGTCATCGCCTCCATCGGGTCGTTGTTGGGCACGCGGACCGCCACGATGCCGTCGTCCCAGCGCAGGATCACCGTCTCGCCCCAGTTCGACTCGTACAGCCCCTCGTACTCGGTCAGTGAAGCCGGACGCGCCGTCCCGCCGCCCGGGTCCGCCTGGATCGACTCGAGGGCCGCGCCCACGGTCGACATCATCTTCGACCACACGTCGTCGGGGCTGGCGCCCTGCGCGCTGATCATCGCGATCCCGGCCAGCTTCTTCGCGGGTTTCAGCTGAAAAGTCGTCCTGAAACCGGGACAGCTGCCCCCGTGCCCGACCGTGCGCTCGTCATCGCGCTCGCCCACCGCGAAGCCGAGTCCCCACATGGTGTCGAAGTCGGGGTCCACCCAGTGTACGCGGTGCATCTCCCGCAGCGTGTTGACGGCCAGGACTTCGGTCCCGCCGTCCTCCAGCAGCCGGAACTGCCAGGAAGCCAGCCGGGCCAAATCCTCAACCGTGGAAGCGAACCCGGCCGCGGGCGCGATGCCATGCGATTGGAAGAAGGTCGCCTTGTGCCGCTGACCGTCTCGCCCCAGCCGGGTGTATCCCGTCGCGAAGCGATCGCCCTTGTGCTGCTCGGGAATGTCCGTGTAGGTGTCCGCCATGCCCAGCGGATCCAGGATGTGGGCCCGGATGTAGTCGTCGTAGCTCATCCCGGAGGCCTGTTCGACGATCTGTCCCGCGAGCGCCATCCCCAGGTTCGAATACTGGAAGTAGCGGTCGCCGGGGTAGAGCGTCTCCTGTTTCGCAAGGCCCTCGATGATCTCTTCCCGCGTGGGGAACGGGAAATCGGGACCGGTCCAATACGGATGGGCGGATTCGCGCGGAAGTCCGGAGGAATGGGTGAGAATCCCCTCGACGCTCACGGCGGGGCCGTCCGGATAGACCTGTTCGAGATCGTACCACGGCAGAACCGCCGACACCGGGTCGTCGAGACGCAGCTTGCCCGCGTCGCGCTGCTGCATGACGCCGATCGACGTGAACAGCTTCGAGATCGAACAGATCGAGTACATCGTCGATGGCGTCGCCGGCACCTCTGCGTCCGGATGCGCGTATCCGTAGCCCTTTGCCCAGACCAGATCCTGGTCGTGTACGAGGCCAACGGACACTGCGGGGAGCTTCTCATAGTCCATCTTGGCGTCCAGCCAGGCCTCGAAGAGGTCGACGGCCTGTTCGAAGCGGGGATCCCGGGTTGGATCAGACTGCGCGCAGCCGGCAGACGGGACAAAGGCGAGGACGCACAAGGCAAGCATGGCGACTGGTGACGACCGTGGACGGGTAGTGTGGGACATGCGGGACGTGCGATTCATGGGGACTTCTCCTTGGAACGGATCGCGGGCGCTTCCCGACGCGCGGGGAAGCCCGTCCATAGTGTTTGGGCAGACAGACGGGGGCAAGCGGGATGGCGTCCACGCGTCGCCGGTCGGGCTTGGCGGCGCTACGTTCTGCTACACCATCGGATCCTTCCGACTCCAGGCTGAATCAGCGAATTGGACCATTGCATCTGGCGGAACGCCGTCCCGATTGTCGTGGGGCTCCGTGTTGCCGTGGGGCCCCTTGTTGCCCTGGGGCTCTGTGTCGCCCTTGGTGCGTGTGCAGCAACCACCCTGTCGGCTCAGGAGCCCACGCCCGTCTCCGGCGAAGTCTCCTGCGCCGAGTGCGTGATCACCCTGGACACGGTCGCCACCCTCGGGACCTGGGATGACTCCGGCATCCCGGTCATCACCCCCTTCTCCCGCGTCGCGGTCGATCATCGCGGCCGGTTCCTGATCACGCACCTGACCTACCCCGCGATCTCGGTCTTCGCTCCGGACGGCGAGTTCCTCGGGATCGTGGGGCGCGGCGCGAACCGCACGGGCGGAGCCGGGGACCGAACGATCGAATTCGATGCGATCGCCCATGTCAATGTGGGGTCCCGCTTCATCCACGTCTTCGACTTCCGCAGAGGGCGAATGGTCCTCGACCAGGATTTCGAGTTGGTGCGGATGGATCCCTCGCTGGGGCAGGTGTTGTCGTCGGTTGTCCTGGATGCGGGCAGCGTTGCGTTCGCCGTGCCCGCCGCCGAACCGGCCACGGTGGGGCACCGGCTCCACATCCTCGACCTCGGTGGCCGCACCGCGCACTTCGGCGCCGATCCACCGCCGGATCAGGGGCCGCAGACGCAACGCTTCCTCGTAACCGGTGACGACAGCAGCGTGTGGGTCGTCAGCCAGCAGGCCAACCGGCTGGTGCGCTGGGACCTGGAGCCCACGCCTACGGTCGCTCGCATCTTCGACCGCACCGTCGAGCCCTTCGAGCGCCACAACCCACCGACGGAAACGTGGCCCAGGTCCCTCAACGTCGGCAGCATGCTCGACGAAAACGGGCTCTGGATCGCGTGGCAGACGCCCGACCCCGAATGGACGGAGCGGATCAGCCCCGGCGGCCAGATCCCCGAAGCGCCGTGGCAAACGGTCCTGGACGGATGGCTCGACCTGATCGATCCGGCCACGGGACGTACGCTGGCGCGCTACCACGGGGACGACGCGCTGCTCGGATTCGCGAACGGGTCGCGGTACGTCGTCTCATACCACGAGCCCGACTCGGGCGGTTCCTACATCCATTTGCTGGAACCGCGGCTATCCCGCGTCAGTTCGGGTATGTAAAATACGTATTTTACGCATTTTGCGGTGTCGACCTTCCCGCCCCACGAGGGCCACCTAGTTCAAGCCCTCCGGCAACCGCTTCAAAATCACCACCCTGACGTCGAACTCGTCCTCCTCGACGAACGCCGCCAATCCCTCCGGTCCGAAGGCGGCCGGCATTTCCGTCGTGCCAACCGCGAAGCTGCCGAGATACCGCCCGTCAGCCGTCAGTACGTCGATGGGACCGTCGTCGTCCCCCGGCTCCTCGCCGTGTCGCTGTACCCAGATTCGTCCGTTCCACGTGGTCTTCAGGTCGCGAACGACCGAGACTTCGTCGAAGAACTCCAGATTCGCGATCCGCTCGCGAGCGCGTCGGCGGATCTCCTCCGGGGATCTGGGAATGAAGTTGGATTGGGGCAGCTCGTCGTCGGGCGTGGCCGCCAGCACCCGGAGACGGCGACGCTGCTCGGCTTCGGTCACAGCGTCCGTCGCGGGCATTGGCCAAAACGGCCGCTCGATTATTCGCCACACGCCCTCTCCCGGGCGCGCCACCTTGATCGCGTACGCCGTGGAATCCGAGAAGACCACGTCCCCGTCTGGAAGCACGCCCGGCAGCATGCGGGGCCCGAACACCGTTTGCGGTGCGATCGGGAACCTCATCTGCGCTCCCCCGACATCGATGCTCGGGGGTTCTCCGGCCGGGGGCAGCCAGCCCTCCGCGACCGTGTCCCTTTCGACCACATCTCCGGCGAGAAGCAGGCGCTCGATGGCACGGGACGCGTGCGGAGGCGCGTCGTCCGGCCCACTGTCGCGGGACCACGAAAAGGACAACGTTCGGCCCCCTATCGCAGAAAAGACGGATTCGCTCATGGGCCCCGGCAACAGGTCGGTCACAATCCTGACACCACCACCGGACCCCATGCGGACCATCCGCTCGAACACCCCGTCCGCGCCGAAGACCTGATAGGCCCCGTGGCCGCTGTCCGCGACCACCACGCGGCCGTCACGAAACACCGCGACCGCCACTGCGTTGCGAAACTCACCCGGCCCCTCGCCGCGGCGTCCGAATCCGCGAAGGTACTCGCCGGCCGACCCCACCACGACGATTCGGTCCGCCTGGCCGTCGAACACGTACAACTGCCCCGCCTCATTGAACCCCACCTTGCGGACGCTGCCGAACTGTTCCCAGTCCTCGCCCGCCAGCGACCCGATCCTGTACACCTCCTCGAAGTCGGCGTCCAGCCAGCGATCCTCGTCAGGGAGTCGGATGATCTCCTGGGCAGCGAGATCGATAGCGCCGGACATGCACGCCAAACTCAGGAAACAGGCCTTGTGCACGTGTCTCCTCCTCAAAACGGTCCTCGCGCTATATACGTCAACTTTCGTAGTACCCGGCACCGCCGGCAAGGATCCGGTAGGGGCCGCACCTCCGGCGCATCGTCAACTGCCCGTTGTGGACATGCCGTCCCGGGGCAAACTTCCAACCGCGCAGATCGTCCAATCCATCATGGGAGAGCAATCGAACGATGCATCCGGCCTCTGACGAGAAGGACCGCGCGGCCAGAGTCGGTAGCCACCATCCCCACGCCCATGAAGGACACGGCGGTATGGACGCGGGTGGACAGCACGATACCGTTCCGGACGACTATACGGGCGCCGTGTACACATGCCCGATGCATCCCCAGGTTCGCCAGACGCGTCCAGGCTCCTGCCCGATTTGCGGAATGGGTCTGGAGCTTGCATCCGCGGCGATGGCCAAGGAGGGTCCGGACCCCGAGCTGGCGGATTTCACGCGGAGGCTTCGGGTCGGCGCGGTGTTGACGATACCAGTCCTGATTCTCGCGATGGGCCCGTTTCTGGGGTTCGGAGCGGTGCGCGAAGCGCTCGGCGAACGGGCGGCACTCTGGACCGAACTGATTCTGGGCACGCCGGTGGTGCTGTGGAGCGGTCTGCCGTTCCTCGCGCGCGGCTGGACCTCGTTCCGAACGATGAACCTCAACATGTTCTCCCTGATCGCGATGGGGGTGATGGCCGCCTGGCTGTACAGCGTGGTGGCCGTGCTGGCACCGGGCATCTTCCCGGACGGTTTTCGGGATGCGGACGGCGGTGTCGGCGTCTATTTCGAAGCGGCGGCGGTGATCGTGACGCTGGTGCTCCTGGGTCAGATCATGGAACTCCGTGCCCGCCAAGGCACCGGCAAAGCCATCCGCGCACTGCTCGACATGGCGGCCAAGACTGCGCGTGTGATCCGCGAAGACGGCCGGGAGGAGGAGATCCCGCTCGACCACGTGCAACCCGGGGACCGCCTGCGGGTGCGGCCGGGCGACAAGGTGCCGGTCGATGGCCGGGTGGTCGACGGCCGTTCGTTCGTTGACGAGAGCATGATCACGGGCGAGCCGATACCCGCGGAGAAGACGCCGGGCGATCCGCTCACGGGCGCCACCATCAACGGCACCGGCAGCCTGATCATGGAGGCCGCGCGTGTCGGTGCCGACACGGTGCTGAGCCAGATCATCGAGATGGTGGAGAACGCCCAACGGAGCCGGGCACCGATCCAGCAATACGCCGACAAGGTCGCGGGTTTTTTCGTGCCCCTTGTGATTCTGGTCTCGGTCGGCTCGTTCGGTGCCTGGTCACTATTGGGCCCACCGCCCGCACTGGCCTACGCGCTGTTGGCGGCAGTCGCGGTTCTCATCATCGCGTGCCCCTGCGCCCTGGGCCTCGCGACCCCCATGTCGATCATGACGGCGACGGGGCGTGGCGCTCAGGCCGGGGTGCTGATCGAGAACGCGGAGGCTCTGGAGCGTTTCGAAAAGGTCGACACGCTCATCGTCGACAAGACCGGCACGCTGACGAAGGGGGAGCCCCAGCTGGTGGCCGTCTTTCCCGCAACCGGTCACGAGGAGGCCACGGTACTGAAGCTGGCCGCAAGTCTGGAGAAGGGGTCTGAGCACCCGCTGGCCGAGGCAATCGTCCGGGGGGCCGAGGAACGCGGCGTTCGGGTGGCTGAGGCGGCGGACTTCGAATCGGTCACGGGCAAGGGGGTCAGCGGAACGGTCGAGAGCAGGACGGTCGCGGTCGGCAACCTGAAGCTGGTACAGGACCTCGGGCTCGAGGCCGAAGCGCTGACGGAAGATGCCGACCGTCGGCGCGAAGAGGGCGAGACCGTGATGTTCGTCATCCTCGATGGAGAGCTCGCCGGACTGGTCAGCGTCGCCGATCCGATGAAGGACTCCACGCCGGGCGCCATCAAGGCACTGCAACGGCTCGGTTTTCGCGTCATCATGGCGACCGGCGACAACGAGCGCACCGCACGGGCGGTGGCGGGCCGCGTCGGCATCGACGATGTTCGCGCCGACCTCCTGCCCGAGGACAAGGTCCGCATCATCAGGGATCTTCAGACCGGGGGCCGAAGGGTCGCCATGGCGGGCGACGGGGTCAACGACGCGCCCGCGCTCGCCCAGGCCGATGTGGGGATCGCCATGGGAACGGGCGCGGACGTGGCCATCCAGAGCGCCGGAATCACCCTGGTCAAGGGCAACCTCGACGGGATCGTACGCGCCCGCCGGCTGGCACGCGCCACCATGCGCAACATTCGCCAGAACCTGTTCTTCGCCCTGGCCTACAACGCCTCCGGTGTGCCGGTTGCGGCCGGATTGCTCTATCCCTTCTTCGGCATCCTCATCAGCCCCATGTTCGCCGCCTTCGCGATGACCGCATCGTCGATCTCGGTTGTCGTGAATTCGCTGCGCCTGCGCGGCCTGCGGGTCTGATTCCTGCTGCGCCACCTGCCGAGCCGGCAAGGCGCGACGAAGGGCCCTACCCGTCCCCCGCTTCCATCCCCTCGGCACCGGCATCGCCGCCGCTCGCGTTCCCAAACCGCTTCGCCAGCCGCCGATACCCCTCGGCCATCCCCCAGGCTGTGCCGACCACGATCAGCAACAGCAGCACCCACCTCAGCATCGCCGCCCCGAAGACCGCATCCACTATCGGCCGCTGGAAGTCGTAGGCGGAAAATACCCCCCAGCGCTCGGTCATCCAGTGCCAGCTGGTGTGGGCAACCAGCGCCGACACCACAATCCCCCCGATGCGCGGCGCCACCACCTTCGCGAACAGCAGCGCGAGCGCAGGCACCATGAACAGCAGCGCAAAGAGCTGGCCGAGCTCCACGCCCACATTGAAACCGAGCAGCGACGTGTAGAGGTGTGAGCCCGCAAACTGGAGCGACTCCCGCAGCTGAAACGAGAAGCCGAAGCCGTGCACGAGGCCGAAGCCGAACGCCCACAGCCAGCGCCGCTCGAGCGTCCTGCCGACGATGTTCTCCAGAGCCATGAACACGATCGAGGCCGCGATCAGCATCTCGATCAGCGGGGGAAACCATAGCGCGTTGGGCGCAATCCCCAGCACCGAAGCGCCCAGGGTGATCGAATGCGCAACCGTGAACGCCGTGACCACGGACACGAGCGGCCACAGGCGCCTCAAGGGAACGACCAGGCAGAGCAGGAAGAGGAGGTGATCGATCCCGTCCAGAATGTGCGCGAAGCCGAGCGCGACGAAGCGGAGCAGCGCCTGGTGCCACCTGGGATCGAGGCGTACCTGCCCGGGACTGCCCGTGTACTGAAAGACCCGCTCCGCGCCCTCCGGCGTGACGAAGCGCAGCACGGTTGTCGTGCGAATCCCCAGGTGGGCCCAGGCCGGATCGATCGAGAAGCGTGAATCGGCGGACCGGATGGGGGTCTCCAGGACCACGTCGAGCATGGCCTGTTCCAGGACCAGGTCGACGCCGGGCGAGACCTGAGGGGCCGACATGTGCGCGACGGCATGATCGTAGTCGGCGAAAGAGGGGTCCGAGGGGAGCGAAATCCGAGTGGCCGTGACGAGCGGCGTCGGAAGCCGGGCCGCTTCCTCGTAGAGTGTCACATAGCCCGCGATCCAGAGCGTGGCCAGGTCGTCCAACAGGAGGCTGGCCTCGTCGATTTCGACGTAGCCGGGACCCCGCACGGGGAAGTCCACGTCGCGCATCGAGGTGAGCGGCACGCGCAGGACAAGCCGAAGCGCCCCCCCTTCGGCTTTGACGAACGCCCGCACGATCACGTCGGCGGGAATCTCGTGGGGGAGCGGAGCAGGGGCCGCGGCGGGGCGCGCGTGGGGAAGCGGGACCGGGGCCGCGACGACAGGGGAGTGACGCTCGGGAGCCGGAGCCGCGGCAAACCCTGCTCCTTCCGCAGGCCCGACAGGCACCCATGCCGCCGCCGCCAGCGCGACCATCGCACCGCTCCGCTGTCTTCGCCCTCTCATCCAACGCCCTCCAAACCGTTCACGGGTCCCGTCCCCTCCATTCTGTCCCGCACCTACGCTGCGCGCCCGGCCCTTGGCTGACAAGCCGGTCAGCCCGTACTTTGCCCCCAAGTCGACAAATGCTACATCCCACCAAGGGAGTTCCCCATGAAGCGGAACAAGCTTCTCGCCGCCGTCCTCGCGCTGGCCATCGTCGCCGTGTACTTCGGCCTGACCCGCATGGAGAATGCGTCGGCGAGCGCAGTCGATGCCCCGATGTTCGAAGTGGATCCGTTCTGGCCCCAACCGTTGCCGGACCACATGGTGCTGGGATCGGCCATCGGGGTGGGCGTGGATTCGCGCGATCACGTGTTCATCGTCCACCGCGGCAACCTCACGGAACGCACCGAGGGCGGCGCCGACGCGGATCCACCGATCGGGGAGTGCTGCCGGGCCGCCCCGCCGGTGCTCGTGTTCGATCCGGAAGGCAACCTCGTCGACTCCTGGGGAGGCCCCTCCGACGAATACGTGTGGCCCGCGTCCAATCACGGGATCACGGTGGACCACATGGACAACGTCTGGATCGGCGGGAACGGGCCGAACGACACGCACGTCCTCAAGTTCTCGCGCACCGGCGAATTCCTGGCTTCGTACGGCGAGCCGGAGGCCGGTCCGGCCGACAGCAACAGCGAGACGCGCTTCAACCGCGTGGCCAAACTGGCGTTCGACGCGGAAGCCAACGAAGCCTACCTGGCCGACGGCTACGGGGGGCGGCGGGTAGCGGTGCTGGACGCGTCGACGGGGGCCTTCAAGCGCTACTGGGGCGCCTACGGCAACGAGCCGGACGACACGCGGACGCCGCCCTACGATCCGGATGCGCCGCTGATCCAGCAGTTCCGGACCCCGGTGCACTGCGCCGATCCGTCGCTCGACGGGCACGTGTACGTCTGCGACCGGCCCAACAACCGGATTCAGGTCTTCACGAGGGACGGGACGTTCGTGGACGAGGTGCAGCTCGCGCCGCGGACGCTGGGCGACGGCTCGACGTGGGATGTCGCATTCTCGCGCGACCCCGAGCAGAAGTACATGTACGTGGCGGACGGCAAGAACATGAGGGTCTACGTGATGGACCGGCTGAGCCTCGAGGTGCTGACCAGCTTCGGCGACGGAGGCCGGCAGCCCGGGCTCTTCTTCGCGGTCCACAGCATAGCGACGGACTCGCAGGGCAACATCTACACCACCGAAACCTACGAAGGGAAGCGCGTCCAGAAGTTCGTCTACAAGGGAATGGGGCCCGTGACCGCAATGCATCAGGGAGCTCCCTGGCCGACGGGGAACTGACATTGCGAGGAACTGACACACCAAATAGAAGGAGCGGTGACATCATGAAGACCTTCCCACTCGCAACCTGCACCGTCTTCGCAGGCGCGCTCATGGCCGGCGCGTGCGCACCGGGCGACGCACCGGAAGCCGAAGCCGAGGACGAAGCAATGGCTGAACAGGCCCCGATGACCTTCTTCATCACGAGCGCCGGGCCAGGGGACGGGGCCAACCTCGGGGGGCTCGAGGGGGCCGACGCCCACTGCGAGACGCTCGCTTCGGCCGTCGGCGCCGGGGGGATGGGCTGGATGGCCTATCTGAGCACGATCGACGAGGACGGCGGCGCGGTGGTGAACGCCCGCGACCGGATCGGGATGGGGCCCTGGCACAACCACGCCGGCGCGCTGATCGCCAACGACGTAGACGAGCTCCATTCGGAGGCCGCCAACCTGACCAAGGAGTCGATCCTCACGGAGATGGGCGACATGGTCAACGGCCGGGGCGACGACCCCAACATGCACGACATCCTGACCGGATCCAACATGGACGGAACCGCCTACACGGGTGAGGACTACGACAACTGCGGCAACTGGATGAGCAACGCCGAGGACGGCAGTGCGGCGGTCGGTCACCACGACCGCATCGGTGGCGGCCAGAACCCGACATCGTGGAACTCGGCCCACGCGTCGCGCGGCTGCAGCCAGGACAACCTCCAGGGCACCGGCGGCAACGGCTTCTTCTACTGCTTCGCAGCGGGGAATTGATGCGCGGCCTGGCGGGGGCGCTGCTGCCCGCGCTCGCACTCGCGGCTTGCCAAGGGGAGGGAGGAGCGGAGGGCGCGCCGGTCGGCGGCGGGAGTTCGGCCGCTGACGCTGACGCCGCCGCCCAGGCGGAGCCGGTCAACACCGTCTTCATCGAGGAGATGACCTGGACCGAGATCCGGGACGCCATCGCCGCCGGCAAGACGACGGTCATCCTGCCCACCGCCGGCACCGAGCAGAACGGCCCGCACATGGTGATGGGCAAGCACCGCTACATCATCGACGAGGCCAGCGACCGGATCGCGCGCGAGCTCGGCAACGCCCTGGTCGCGCCAGCCGTGACCTACGTGCCGGAGGGAGAGGTGGATCCGCCCTCGGGACACATGCGGTACGCCGGGACGATCACTCTCCCGAACGAGTTCTTCATGAAGCTGGTAGAGTACGCTGCTCGCAGTTTCCGCGCCCACGGCTTCACCGACATCGTGTTCATCGGCGACAGCGGCGGGAACCAGAGGGGGATGGAGGCGGTCGCGGCCCAGCTGAACGACGAGTGGGGCGGCGACGGCGCAACCGTGCACTTCATCGGGGACTACTACGCGAACAACGGCTTCCGCGACTGGCTCATGGAGCAGGGCGAGACCGAGGAGACGATCGGGCGCCACGCCGGCATCTCGGACACGTCGATCCTGCTGTACGTGGAGCCGCGGCACATCCGCCAGGACCAGCTGGCGCCCGGCGGCGGTTTCGAGAACAGCGGCGTGTCGGGCGATCCGACGCGGGCCTCGTCGGAGTACGGCCGGGTCGGCATGGAGATGCGCGTGGACGCGGCGGTCCGGCAGATCCGGGCGGCGATCGGGACCATGTAGTGGGTACCGCGCTACGGACTTGATGACGGTGGGGACTCCGTGACGGCGGGAACAGGTCGGCGTGCGGCGGGGCCGTTGGCGGGCGTGGTGGTGGCGGCGATCGGTGCGGTGGTGGCGGGCGCCCTGTGCGCGATTGTGCCGTCCGGGCGCGCGGTGGCCCAGGAGACGGCAGGCGGTACGGAAGCCGTGACCTTCACCCTTGCCGGACAGATCGTCGACGCGATGAACGGCGCACCGGTCATCGCCGCGCTGGTGAAGGTCCCGGCGCTCCGCAAGGTGGCCACCTCCGACGTGAACGGCCGGTTCCGGCTCGCCGACTTCCCCGAGGGGACGTGGGACATCGTCGTCGAGCAACTCGGTTACCATACCCTGACCGGATCGGTCACGGTCGCGGAGGGCAACGGGCTCAATCTGCACCTGAACCCGGATCCGGTCGCGCTGGAAGAGATCAGGGCGGGCGGGCTGACCTACAAGACGCGGTTGCGGCGCAGGCGAAACGCCTCGGGGGCACGGTCCTACGAGCTTGCGGGAGAAGCGCTCTGGAACAGCCAGCACGAGGACGTCTGGGACCTGGTGGCACGGCGCGAGGGCTTTCATTTCCAGGGCTATTCCAGCTACGGCTGTCCGCGCGCGACGATCTACGGTGTGCCGGTCACCGTGGGACTGTACGTGGACGACCGCGCCGTGCGGATCGGGATCTTCGACCAGTACAAGCCGGCCGATTTCGCCATGGTGGAGGTCTACGAATTCGGAGCCGCGATCAAGGCGTATACCCAGGCCTACCTCGATCGAATGACGCGGGAGAGGAGGGTGGCCGTGTCGTCGACACCTTCGCTGTGTCCCCCCGAATCCCGCACGATCTACCGCCGGGGCCGGTACGTGCAGGTGCCGACGGGAACGGGGCCGGGAGGTGCGGGGTAGGAGGCGGCGGGTCGCGGTTGCGCACGGCAAATCCCTGACGGGGAGGCCTTCGATGAACGTGCGGGTTAGCAGGCACGGGCAAGCCGCAGCGTTTGGTGCTGCCGGGATCCTCCTCGGCCTGACCTTCCTCGGCCCTCCGCGCCTGTCGGCGCAGGATGCGGCCGCCTTCACGCTGACCGGCCAGATCATCGACGCGGTCAATGAAACACCCGTCATCGCCGCGGTGATCAAGGTCCCCGACCTGCGCCGCTTCGCCTTCACCGACGTCAACGGCCGGTTCGCGTTCACCGACTTCCCCGAGGGCACCTGGGACATCGTTGTTGAGCAGCTCGGATACCACACCCTCGACGGCTCGGTGACGGTGGCCGAAGGCAACGGGCTCGTTCTGCGCCTGAACCCCGATCCGATCGAGCTGGAGGGCCTGCGCGTGCGGACGCGCTCGGAACGGTTGCTGGATGGGCGGCGACGGGGCGTTCCATTCCGCGTCGTCAGGATTCCCACCGAGACCATCGCCAACGCGATCAATCCGGATCCGACGGCGGTATTCAGGTTCAATGCGGCTGCACCGATTACCGGTTGCTCGGGCGAGGCCGACGAGTGGATGACCCCCGGATGCGTCGTGGTGAAGGGCACGCCGACGCCGATCAGCATCTTCCTGGACGAAGGTCCCCTGCTCGGCGGGATGGTGGAATTCGCCGCCATGAGCAACCTGGAAATCCACTCGATGGAATGGATACCGAGAATGGCGATGCTAAGAGTCTACACCCGGGGGTTCATCGAGCGCCTCGACAACACGCGCATCAGCCTGGTGCCGCTGGTATGGTGAACACAGGGTCCAGGCGCGGACGGCGCGCATCATTTTTTGTTGCGTGCCTCGCGGCCTGGGCGGGTGCGGACACGCTGATCGCGCAGGATCCGGCCACCTTCACCCTGTCCGGACAGATCGTCGACGCGGTCAACGGAGCACCCGTGGTCGCCGCCGTGATCAAGGTTCCCGAGTTGCGGCGCTTCGTCTTCACGAACGTGAGCGGCCGCTTCGCTTTCACGGATTTTCCCGAAGGCACATGGGAGATTCTGGTCGAACAGCTCGGATACCACACGCTCGAAGGCTCCGTGACGGTGGCGGACGGCAACGGACTCTTCCTCCGCTTGAACCCCGATCCAATCGAGCTGGAGGGCTTGAGCGTAGTCACCCGCGGCGAGCGCCTGCTCCACCAGCGACGCCGGCGCTACCCCTTCCGCTTGACCACGATCCCGGCGTCCACGATTACGGCGGCGGCGGACCGGGACCTCGCGGCCATCTTCAGGCGGCACGCCAATGCGCCGCTCGCCATGTGCCCGGTGGAGGTGGACCCGTGGCTGGCCATGGGAGGCTGCATGTACAAGCGGGGCGACCTCAAGCGGATCAACGTCTACCTGGACGAGGCCCCGCTCATGGGAGGCATGGTCGAACTGTCGCAACTCGACTACCGGGACGTCCACTCCATGGACTGGGTGCCGGGCATCTGGCGGGCCGACAACCCGGAGCTGCGGGTCTACAGCAAGGGGTTCATCGACCGGCTGAACAATTCCAACACCCACCTGGCCCCATTTTCGTGGTTCGTGCCTTAGCCTTGCTGGCTGCCGCGGCCGCCGCGGCCGCCTGCACGCCGACCCTGCCCGACGCCGACCGGATCGGCGACCCCGTGCCGGGCTTGACCGAAGAGGAACTTGCCCGCTTCGACGCCGGCCGCGCGCTCTTCGACCGCGTCTTTTCGGTGGACGAGGGAACGGGACCGCTCTTCAACGAGAACCAGTGCAGCGCCTGCCACACATTCCCGGAACCGGGCGGGACGGGCGAACAGCTCGTGATCAAGGCGACGCGCCGCCTGCCGGACGGCAGTTGCGACATCCTTGCCAGCGAGGGCGGCGAGAACCTGCGGCGACAGGCGACGCCGGCCCTTGCGCAACTCGGAATCGAGCGCGACACGATCCCGTCGGCAACGGCGGACATCGCGACCTTTGCGGTCCCGTTCCTTTTCGGGCTGGGGGCGGCGGACCTCGTTCCCGAGCGGGCACTTCACGAGGCCGCAGATCCCGACGACCTCGACGGTGACGGCATCTCGGGCCGGGTCGGCCGCACGCCCGACGGCCGCGTGGGGCGCTTCGGGCGCAAAGCGGACGTGGCCTCGCTGGACGACTTCTCCCACCTCGCGCTCTTCAACGAAATGGGGATCACCACCACCTCGCACCCCCGCGAGCGCGGCCCCAACGGTGCGCCGCTGCCCGACGGCGTCGATCCCGCCCCCGATCCCGAGCTCGGCGACGACCCCGTCGACCTCATCACCGACTTCGTACGCATGCTGGCCCCCCCGCCCCGCCCCGCTCCCGACCCCGACGCGGCCCCGGTCATCGCCCGCGGCGAGGCCCTCTTCACCGCCATCGGCTGCGCGGCATGCCACACTCCCCATGTAACCACCGGCCCGTCCCCGCTCGCCCCCCTCGACCGCGTCCGCGCGCCCCTGTATTCGGACCTGCTCCTCCACGACCTCGGCCCCGCCCTGGCCAGCACGTGCGCTCCCGGCGCGACCGAAACCGAGTACCGCACGGCCCCGCTGCTCGGCCTGGGAGCGCGGCGAACCTACCTGCACGACCTGCGCGCCTTCTCCCTGGAACGCGCCATTGAACTGCACGGCGGCGAGGCCCGATCGACCCGCGATGCCTTTGCCGCGCTACCCGTCGCCGACCGGCAGGCGCTGCTGCGCTTCCTGCGCTCGCTGTAGGCCCCGGCGCCCGACCGGCACCCGGGGCCGGGGCACCCGCCCACAATCCCGCCCCGTCAGGCCACCCGGCCTACGGCTCCTCCCGCTCCGAGCGGAAGAGTCGGTCCGTGACAATGGCCACCAGCGGCACGGCCACGGTCAGCGTCACCACCCCCATGCCCTCCATGAAGCCCGTTTCGTCGCGCTGTCCCGCAATCCCCAGCGTGTAGCCGGGAATGAGGACCACCGCCGCGCCGATCAACGCCGCGCCCAACGTCCCGCGGGACCGCTCGGTCTTGCCACCGAGACGGGCGCCCAACGCCGACCCCAGCGCCGGCAGCGCCACGGCCGCGGCAGACACTGCGATCGTGGTCGTAGCCGAGCAATCGGTAAAGAGCACGTCCTCGTCCCTGCCCCGGAAGCCGATGCAACGGCTCGCCAGCCCAACCCCCGCGGCCAAGCCCGCTACGTTGCCCAAGGCGGACCCCAGGAAGACCGTACCCGTGCGGTGCGGCGCCGGCTCGAGCGACCAGTCGTACCGTTGCGGACCCAGGACGTACACGTCTCTCTGCCGGTCGGAATCGCGACCGGGCCGCCGCGTCTCGATGACGAGAGCCCCCCACAGCGACCCCGATCCGAATCGGGCACCCGCCTCGGACGGCTGCACCACTTCAATGTTCTCGATGGTCTCGATCGGGAGCGTTGCGTAGATGGTCGCCGGGTTGCGCACCAGCACACCGTCCAGGTAGACCTCCGGGGAGTTGCAGCCCGGATCGCTGCTGCCGAGGCCGCGTATGAAGTTGCCGGCGCGCGCGCCACGGAACTCGACGCAGGTCGGCTGTCCCACGACCCCGCTCCGACTGATCCGTATCCCCGGAACCTGAGCGGTGAGGACTTCCACCAGGCTCATCGCCGTGTCTTCGTACCTCTGGATCTCTTCGCGGGAGATCCGGTTGAGCTGGCGGCCCGCCCCCCTTCGCTCCCGGGCCTCGCGACTCGTGGCCTCGACAACCAGTGGCGTCAGCCTGATGCCCTCCTGAGCTATCCGGATCGTCAACCGCTGAGAGGCCTCGCCCACCTCCACCTCCTGCCAGTGCGCCCCATACGCAACATGGCGGACCGTAAGCACCCAGTTGCCCCGTGGCACGTCGGCAAAGGCAAACGACCCGTCGGCGTTGGTGACCCGCGTTCCCACGCCGTCGATCCACACTTCCACATCGGCCACCGGGTTGCCCGTCGTGTCATCCAGGATCCGGCCCGAAACCGACGTGCCCGCCTGCGCCAGGACAGCGGTCGGAAACCCCCACAAGAGACAGAGCGCGCCGGCTGCCAGGGCGCTCGGCCAGCTGCGACCGGCCCACTCTCGCCAGGCCCGCTTCATATCACTCCTCCCGCCTCCGACGCGAACCTCTTGACAACCCATGTACGCAATGTTAGCGCGCGCGGCCCGCAGGTGCTACTGTACTCGCACCCATAGTGCGGGATGATCGCCCTGCGCGCATCACGCGCCTAGGTGTATACATCCTCGTATCCACCCTTCGTCCATAGGAGGACGCCATGGAACGAGCAAAGTGTAAGGGACCGCGTGGCGCCGCAGGAGTTATCGCTCTTGCGGTGCTGGCGCTCGCTTTGCCCTCCACTCTTCTGGCCCAGACGGGCTCGATCCGAGGGGAGGTGGTCGACGCAATCACCCTGAGGGCGATCGGAGGCGCCCAGGTCGAAATTGTGGACACGCGCCGGGGTGGCCTGACCAACACCTCCGGCCAGTATCTCCTCCTCAATGTCCCCGTGGGCGAACACGAGGTGCGGGTGCAGTTCATCGGCTTCGGCACTGTTACGCAGAGCGTGACGGTCACCAGCGGCGAGACCGCGACCCTCGACTTCTCGCTCGCGCAATCGGCGCTGCAGCTGGACCAGATCGTGGTCACGGGCACGGCGCAGGAGACTCAGGCGAGATCGGTGGGCAACACGGTTTCCACCATCGACGCTGCGGAGATCGTGGAAATCGCGCCGATCAGCACCGTACAGCAACTGCTGACCGCTCGTACCCCCGGCTTGACGCTCATGAAAAACTCCGGCCAGGCCGGATCGAGCTCCAAGCTTCGCATCCGGGGAGCCGGATCCCTCGCGGCGGGGCTGCAACCCGTTGTCTATGTCGATGGGATTCGCATGAAATCCGGTACGCAGGGAGGGCAGGACGTGAGCTGGGGCGGTGCGCAGGGAACAGACGCCCTGGACTTCCTGAACCCGCAGGACATCGAGTCGGTCGAGACAATCAAGGGTCCTGCTGCATCCACCCTATACGGAGCCGATGCGGCCGGCGGCGTCATTCAGATTATCACCAAGAAGGGCCGCGCCGGATCCGGACTGGTGTGGAATGCTTCCTTCGAGACCGGTTTCAGCGAGTGGGCGCTCGACACCCCAACGAACTACTGGAGGTGCACCGCTTCGAATATCTCCAACCCGAACGTCTACCCGGGGTGTCAGGGGGTCGCAGAGAACACGGTGTTAATGGATGACCCCGTGAAGCGTCATCCGATGGCGCTTCGTCAGAATGAGGGCGGGCCCGACAACTACGCCGATCTCAGCACCTTCAATCTTTCGGCGCGCGGCGGGGGCGAGGCGTTCAACTACTACCTCTCCTTCGAGAAGGGCGGCGAAGAGGGCGTCTACTACAACAACTTCTCCAACAGGACTTCGGGACGCGCGAACTTCGGTTTCACGCCCACAGAGAGGTTCTCGACGACAGTCAACGTCGGGTATGCGCGTACGCACGTGCAGATGCCGTTCGCCAACAACTCGTCGAACTCGATCCTGCGGAACGGATTCAGGGGAAGGCCCGGATCGTCCGCCCCCTGGGAAGAAGGCTTCCGGGGCTTCGGACCCAACCTCTCCAACGAGTATGACAATCAGACCGAGGCCGAGCGCACCACGATCGGCATGACCATCAACTACCAGCCATGGGACTGGTTCACAAACCGGCTGACGCTGGGGATGGACAAGCAGGATCGAAACAACTCCGAGATCAACATGATCGACACCACCGGTCTGCAACCATGGGGGGCCACCTCCTCCGGCGGCCGCGTTCAGCGCTTCCTGCCCGTCGATCACTCGTGGACGGCCGACTACGCCGGCACCATCGGGACCGACTTGACCGATGACCTCGCCTCGTCGCTGTCCTTCGGGGCACAGTTGGTCAGGGAACAGTTCTCATCCCACTTCGTCGATGGACAGGGCTTCGTGGCCAACAACCTGAACCTCATCGGAACCGCCGCGATTACCTCGGCGTCGGAGGGGTTCGTAGAGCAGACCTCGCTGGGAGTGTATGTGCAGGAACAGGCGGCCTGGCGAGATCGGCTGTACGGCACGGTGGCCGTCCGGGTCGACGACAACTCGGCATTCGGCAACGACTTTTCGCTCGTTGTCTACCCGAAGGCCTCGGTGTCGTACATCATCTCGGACGAGGACTTCTTCGAGTTGCCCTACGTGGACGAGCTGAAGCTTCGAACCGCCTGGGGTCAGGCAGGGAAAGCGCCGGCTCCCTTCACGGCGGACCGAGCCTACGCGCCGGATGTCACGGTGGTGGGCGATGTGGCGGTGAACCAGCTTTCGACCGCCTCGTACGGGAATCCCGACCTCAAGGCAGAGACCGGCTCGGAGATTGAGATCGGCTTCGACGCGTCGTTGCTGGACGGTCGCGCAGGTCTCGAGGTCACGTACTACAACCAGCGTACCACCGATGCACTGATCTCGGTTCCCGATCCGCCCTCGAGCGGATTCAGCGGCAGCCATTTCGTGAACATCGGCGAGATCGCGAACAGCGGATTCGAGCTGCTGCTGACCGGTTCACCGATCTACACGCGCAATCTGCAGTGGGACGCGAGCGTGTCGCTCTACACCAACTCGAACGAACTCGTCTCCTTCGGTGGCGCGCTGGAAGAGATCCAGTTCGGCGCGTTCGCCCAGGTGCACAAGCACATCGAGGGCTACCCGCTGGGCGGGTACTGGTATGTCGACGTTGTACGGGACGCGAGCGGCAACCCCGTTCTCAACTCGGGCGGCGGCGTGACCGTCGACTACGACAACGAGGTGTTCCTCGGGCCGCAGTTGCCCTCACGGGAGATTGCGTTCTCGAACACCTTCACGCTCCTCGGCAACCTCCGGCTCTTTGCCCAGTTCGACTACAAGGGCGGCCACTACCAGTGGTGCGCGATCTGTTCCATCCGGAACCGGATCGACCGCAACTCCTGGGAGGTGAACAACCCCGATGCCGATCCGGTCGAGGTCCTGGTGTGGCGCAGCCGCCAGACCAAGACGCACCTCTTCCCGGCGGATTTCCTGAAGTTCCGGGAGGTCGCCGTGAGCTACACGTTGCCGAACAGTCTGAGCAACGCTTTCCGGGCGGACCGCGCTACCGTGACGGTGTCGGGCCGAAACATCTGGATGTGGACCAAGTACGGAGGTACTTCGGACCCCGAAGTCACGTTCTACAGTACTCGTGAGTTCAGTGAACTCGACTACGCGTCCACACCGATGACCCGCCGGGTGGCGGCATCGATCGCCCTTCAGTTCTGAGAGGAGGAAGCAAATGACTCGATTCAGCAAGACGCTGCGGCTCGCTGCCGCATTGGCCGTCCTGGGTCCGGTCGCGGGATGCGACACCCTTGACGAACTCCTGATAGCGAACAACCCCGAACGCATCTCGGAGGATGCACTGAATGACGCGCTGCTCGTAGACGTCCTCACCAACAGCGTCATCGGCGAGTTCTCGGCCATGTACGACGACCCGTTCATCTGGCGGGGCAGCATGTTCACCGACGAGCAGATTACGGGAATCAACTGGGAATCGACCGCGCGTCTGAGCCAGAGACTGGTCCGGTACGACGAGGGCGACCCGGACAACATGTTTTCGCAGATCAGTGCCGCCCGGGTGATGGCAGACAGCGCTGCGGGCCGGTTCCGCACCCTGATCGACAACTCGGCCGCGGACGAGCGCATGGCCATTGCGCTGATCTACGCCGGCTATTCCCACATCATTCTCGGCGACGCCATGTGCGAGGCCGTCTTCAATGTGGGCGAGACCATCGCGTCGCAGGCGCAGATCTATGAGCGCGGCCTGTCCCGATTCGAAGAGGGCATGCAGGTGGCAGGAGCCGCCGGGCGCCAGGACCTCGTGAACCTCGCCCGCACCGGCCTTGCACGCGCACACCTCAACCTGGGCAACCACAACCAGGTGATGCAGTACGCCGGGGAGGTTCCAGCGGACTTCGTCCGTTGGGTCGAATACGAGCAGACATCCGACGGCGGAACCAGCCTCGTGCTCTGGGGCAGGATCAACGGCGGCAACCACTCGCTCGGCGTCCACCCGAACTTCCTGAACGGTGAGTTCGGAAGCGAGGACATCATTGCCGGCCAGACGGATCCGCGGGTGCAGCACACCACCAGTTGGTCGCTCGGTCACAACCGCCTGACGCGGCTGTACAAGCCGTATCAGTCTCTGCCGTTCAGCGGATACAACGGCGAAGCCATCGCCGATGGCGGACAACCGCCATTCTACCAGAGGGGCACCGACATCAAGATGGCCTCGGGGCTCGAAGCGATGCACCATTACTACGAGGCGGCGGGACCCGGTGGCATGGGTCCGGCCGGATCGACGCTCGATTTCGTCAACTCTCGGCGCGCGGCCGGCAAGCAGGCACCGGTCGACCTGTCAGGCTCCGACCTGATGGCCGAACTTCGCGAGCAGCGCGGGCGCGACATGTACATGGGCGGCTTCCGCCTGGGCGACCTGCGCCGCTGGAAGAACCAGGGGGTGGGCGATTTCTTCCCGAGCGGGACCCACCCGACAACGGAGTGGGGCAGCTATGGAGACGCGACGTGCTTCCCGCTTCCGCTCGAGGAATACGAAGGCAACCCCAACCTGACGAAGCCGTCCTGACGGTCTGCGTCGGAGTGAAAGCGTGCAAGCGCGCTTGAAGACGGGGGGTGCGGCGGTCCACAGGGCCGCCGTGCCCCCTCGGGCGTTATGCACCGCGGCCGCATTGGCGGCAGTGGCGATCTCGGCCGCTTGCGGCCTGCTGGACGACGATCAGGAGTATCCGAGCGTCGCTCGCGTCGAAATCACCGGCACCGCACCCGGACCCCTCGAACTGGTCGTCTCCGACGACTTCCAAAGGGTGGCCGACTTCGATCAGGGTGAGCGGTACACCGTGCTGGTCCGCGCCGACACGTCCCAGGTGGAACTCGATTTCGTCAGGGAATACGACATCGAGCTCGCACGGCGCTTTTTCGTGCGGCTCACCAACCACGCCGTCGAGGTTGCACAGGTGCGACTCACGGTCGCCTTTGACGGAGCGGTCGGGTATTCGCAGGCGGCAACTCTGGCCGAGAGCGGCGCGCTCGAATTCAGCGAGATCTTCTTCGGCACCTGATCGAACGAGAAATCGCGCGTGAGATTCCGCCCGCCAGGTTTACGCCGATGCCGGTCCACGGCCCATCCAATCCAGCTGGCCGCCGCAATCCTCGGCCTCGCGGCATGCGGGGACGCCGCAACCACCGCCGTCGAAGCGCCGCCCGACCCCGAGCCTCCCCCCATCCCTTCGGAAGCCACCGCGTGGATCGAGGCCAACTCCCATGCGTTCGAGGGCTCCCACCTCTCCCTTCCCCACTCCGACCTCTCCTTCCTGCCGGGCATCGTGGGCGACGCGCGGATCGTGTCACTGGGCGAGAACACCCACGGCACCCGCGACTTCTTCGAGATGAAGGCGCGCATCCTCCGGTTTCTCGTCGAGGAGATGGGATTCACGGCCTTTGCCATCGAAGCGACCTGGCCCGAGGCCCGTCGCCTCGATCACTACGTCCGGACCGGCGAGGGCGACGCGGCAGAGCTGCTTTCCGGGCTCTACTTCTGGACGTGGAATACCGAATCCGTGCTCGAAATGATCGAGTGGATGCGAGCTCACAACGAAGCCGGCGGCGACGTGGGCTTTCACGGGTTCGACATGCAGTACCCCGGCATGGCGCTGCACAACGTCCGCGAGTATGTCGCGGCGGTCGACTCCGCCCAGGCCGGCGCGGTCGCCACCCGGCTCGACTGTCTCGGCAGGTTTGCCAACGACCCCTCCGGCCGATTCCCGAGTCCGCGCTACGGGGACCAGACGGAGATCCATCGCGCGAACTGCGGCGCCTCGCTCGACGCCGTGCAGCAGATGCTCATGGACGGGCGGGAGACCTACGAGGCGGCGTCCGGTGAGGAAGCCTTCGCCGTGGCGCTGCAGAGCATGCGGGTCGCCATTCAATACCACCTCATGATCACCGGAGTGCGGGGTCGTGACGAGTCGATGGCGGAGAACACGGTGTGGATCGATCGGCAACTCGGCCCCGGGGCGCGCATGGTCCTCTGGGCGCACAACTTCCACGTCTCCGCGCAGCCGGGTGCCCAGGGGTCGTTCCTGCGGCGGGCCTACGGAGACGCGATGCTGATCGTCGGCTTCAGCCACGAGGCCGGCACCTTCACCGCCGTCCATCAGCGTGGTTCCAGCTACCTCGGCCTGGCGTCGCTCACGCTGGGGAGGCCGAACCCTCTCTCATACGAGCACTACCTGTCCACCGCGGCCGCTCCCCGGTACGTCGTCGATCTGCGCAACCGCGACACGAGTTCGGAGGGGGCATCGTGGCTGACAGGGCCCCGCGGGTTCCGGGCAATCGGCTGCTGCTACGACCCCGGCGCCTCGTACCGCTACTGGTCGCAGTCGCCGTTGTTGGAGTGGTACGACGTGCTCATTCACTACGAGTCGACGCGGCCCACCGTGGTATTGCCCTCGCGCTACCCCACGTCGTTCTGAGGCGGCCGGGGCTCGCCACCCTAGCTGCGTAGCGCCCGCCGGAGCCGAACGAAGCGCCGCGCCCGCCGGACCGCAAGCGAGAGCCCGGTCCATACCATCAGCGCGGCCGCCAGCGAGAAGAGCCCCGCCACCAGTTGACCGCCGAGCCCCCAGTACTCCCCGGTATGCGCGTACCGGAGGAACTGCTGGGCGCGCCGTCCCGGCGTGTCGTCGGCGAAGGACTCCCGGTCACGCACGGCACCAGTGGCCGTATCGACAGTGAGAAAGCCGGCCCTGTGGGGCTGACCCGCGCGACCCCCCTGCACTTCCACCCGGACCACGCGATCGGCCGGACGCGGCACACTCAGGATCAATGTCCGCCAGCCGGGCGCCCACACCTCGGCGGCCGCAAGCACAGCCTCCAGGTCGGCACCCAGCGCGCGCGCCGCGTCTTCGGCGCCTTCCTCGCCCGCGACCCCCGACCCAGTCCCTTCCACGGCGACCACATCCTCATCGCCAATCCCCACCCCACCCGGCCACGCCTCCACCGGCACCATCCGCCCCACGACCGGATGCACCCTGTCACCTACCGCCGGATACGACGTGGTCACCCCCGTCGCCGCGATCACGGCCAGCGGCAATACGGACCAGATCCCCACCACCTGGTGCCAGTTGAGGTCGCGCCAGGCGCCCTTCGCCCGGGGGCGGGGAATGACCACGTTGGCGAGTGACCGCCTGGTGATCGGCCACGGGATCCACAGGATCGGCCCGGTAAGGAGAAGGAACAGGAAGGCCACGTTCACAGCCCCCGTCACCGCCCGCGCCCGACGCACGGAGCCACTCGAGACATTGAACCATCGGTGCCAGTCGTGAACGGCCTCGAAGAAGCGCTCCACCCTCCCCGGCCCCTGGCCGAGCACCCGGCCCGTGTGGGGATTGACGCGGGCGTACCGGTCCCGTCCCTCGTAGACCCGCACGGGCGCACGCACATCCGCAGAATAGCGTAGCGAAGTTGCCGCCAGGCCTGCCGCCTCCACGATCATCTCCGGCGCCAACCGCTCCATCCCGTCCTCGACCGCCACGAAGTACCGGCGCTCTGCAAGCCCCGTCACCGTCTCCTCCATCGACAGCACGACTCCGGTCGCGGCCAGCATGAGGACGACCGCTCCAGCGGCGACGGCGACCACCAGGTGCAGCCGGAAGATGACCGCGCGGATCATCGCATCGCTCCGGGGCCGGCGCGGCGCGCGCCCCGCCCCGCCGCACGCGCTAGTTCAGCGTCACGTAGCGCTCGAACCGCGCGACCTCGTCCTCGTCCACGTACTTGCCGATCTCGCGCCGGAACTCGTCGAGATCGGTGTACGGGCGGTACTCCTCGAACTCGTGCGCCATGCGCTCGGTCATCCCCGGCACCGCCATGATCTCCTCGCGGGTGGCGCTGTTGAGGTCGATCGGGACGTACACATACCGCGCGAGGCGCTCGACCTCGTCCCCGTCCACGTACTTTCCGATCTCCCTGCGGAACTCGCCCATGCCCTCGTATGGTCGGTACTCCTCGAACTCGTGCGCCATCCGGTCGCCCACACCCGGAATCAGCAGGATTTCGTCGTTCGTCACGTCGTTGAGGTTGATTGGCAGCCACAGCGACTCGTACGCCGCCATCGCCGCGTCGTCGCCGATCGCCGCCGACAACGCCGCGTGCACATCCGCCGCCCGCACGTAGGGCCGCCCGCCGGCAATCGCCGCGGCAACCTCCGCCGTGATGCCCGGGATCGACATCAGTTCCTCTTCGCCGGCGAGGTTGGGGTTGAGCAGGGCGGCCATCGCATCGGCGGCGCCCATTTCTCCCATGGCCTCGGCGGGCTCTGCGGCGGCGGGTTCAGACTCTGCCGAATCGCCGCCCCCACCACACCCGACCGACAGCAGCGGGATCATGACAAGGGCGAGCAGCGCGGTGTGATTGCGGAACATGATTCCTCTTCCTTTCCGATTGCGAATCCAGCCTTACGATAGTGACTCCCCACAGGCCCCGAAAGATTAGGACAAAAATGAGACTCATTCTCAATCAAAGCAAGGAGCCGTTCGTCGGAGGCCAGGGGTAACGAAGTTCCGGGGATCTGCGACCGCGACCCCCCACCCTGCCAACGAAGAACCCGGTCACGGTGTCTTTTCCGATAGCGCCGGGCTCGCCATAGTATCGGGCCGGCCGTTTCTCCAACTGCGGTTCAGGGACGGGCAACGCCAATGAAATCAATGTCAGCCCACTTGCGGGGTCTTGTGCCATCAACGCCGGGTTTCACGGCATCGGCCCTTCTCGCCGTGGCCCTGCCGGCATCCGCAGGCGAGGCGGCTGCCCAGACACCCAACGGAGACAACGGGGCGCCCCCGGTTCTGGAAGCCACGGCCCTGCCCGTGGAAGTCCGGATCGACCTTGACGGGCGTATGGACGAAGCCATCTGGCAAACAGCCACTCCGATCACCGACTTCAGCCAGCAGGAGCCGGTCGAGGGGGGTGTGCCCTCCGAGCGGACCGAAATCCGCGTCGTTTTCGATGAGGACAACCTGTATATCGGTGCGGTCCTCTACGGAGATCCGGCGAACATCCTGGCCTATCAGCGGCAGCGGGACGCAAGCCTGAGAACCGACGACCGCTTCATGTGGATCCTCGACACCTTCCTGGACGGGCGCACGGGATACTTCTTCGAGATCAATCCGGCCGGGCTGATGGGAGACGGGATCCTGACCGGAAGCGGCGGCGGTTGGGGCGGTGGCGGTGGTGGAGGGGGCGGCGGGGCCGGCAAGGCCTGGGACGGCATCTGGGAGGCACGCACGGCGCAGCGTGAGGACGGCTGGTCGGCCGAGATCCGCATCCCGTTCAGGACCCTCAACTTCAACCCCGACCTGGACAGCTGGGGGATCAACTTCCAGCGCACGATCCGTCACCGGAACGAGGAGATCCTCTGGCGCGGCTACCGGCGCAACGAAGGACTCTTCCGGCCGGTGCATGCCGGGCGCCTGACGGGCCTGAGAGACCTTTCACAAGGTTTGGGGCTGGAGGCCAGGCCATCGGCGGTAACCACCTGGAAGAACGTCCCGGGCAACACCGATCCGACGACTTTCCCCAGCGACGTCAGCCTTGACGTCAACTACAGCGTCACGTCCAGCCTGCGCGCGTCGGCGAGCATCAACACCGACTTCGCGGAGGTCGAGAGCGACGAACGGCGCGTGAACCTGACACGTTTTCCCCAGCGGTTTCGCGAACGCCGGGATTTCTTTCTCGAGGGCTCCGGGGTGTTCACCTTTGCTCCCCGCAGCGGCCCCACGCCCTTCTTTTCGCGGAGGATCGGCCTCAGGTCGGGTCAGCAGATCCCGATCCAGTACGGCACGCGGCTGACTGGCCAGGCGGGGGAGTACGAACTCGGCTTCTACCAGATCGGTACCGCCGCCCACTCCTTCTTCGACGAAGGCAGCCTGGCCGACATCAGCATCCCCAGGGAGACCTTCACCGTAGCCCGGGTGAAGCGTTCGATCTTCGAGCAGTCGACGGTCGGCGCGATCTACACGCGCAGGGCCGCGGCACCCGGGGCCGAGGGGCTCGTGGTCGCCGACGGACACACGGTGGGCATCGACGCCCAGTTGAACACGCGGCACTTCTTCGGCGACAAGCGCCTGGAGATGGAGGCCTTCTTCGTCTGGAACTCCAACCCGGATCCCACGGTCGACCGGTCGCTCAACGACCTCACCGCGCGCGGACTGCGCCTGAATTTCCCGAACGACATCTGGACGGCCCACATCTCGTACCGCGAGTTCGGGGACGACTACAGTCCCTCCCTCGGCTTCGTGCCCCGCAACGGCTTCCGCCGGGTGGAGCCCCGCGTCGGCTGGGCACCCAGACCACAAAGCATCGACTGGATCCGGCAGTTCGACTTCGCCGTTCAGTTCCGCAATCTCACCAACCTGGATACCGGCGTGCTGGAAGAGCGGGAATGGCAGTTCGATATCTTCGGGATCGACTTCGAGAGCGGGGACAACATCGAGATCGAAGCGACCCGCGTCCGCGAATACCTGGATTACGGGTACGAAGTGAGCGACGGGATCGACATTCTCCCGGGCGACTACACGACATGGGAATGGGGCTTGCAGGCGCGCACGGCGGGGCATCGCCGCGTGTCGATGTTCGGGGGCATCAACCGTGGGGGCTTCTGGGACGGCGACAGGACGCGGATGAACGCCCGAGCCTCATTCAGGCCGAATCCCGGCGTCAGCATCTCCACCAACTTCGAGCACAACGCGGTGTCGCTGCCCCGAGGCAACTTCACGGCCGATGTCTACGAGATCGAGGGCGAGTGGAATCCCAACCAGTGGGTCAGCATCACCAACCAGATCCGCTACGACAACGACAGCGACATCGTGGGGCTGTTCGCCCGGCTGCGCTGGATCGTGCGCCCCGGCAACGACGTGTTCCTGGTCTACACGCACAACTGGCGCAACCTCGGCCTGGACATCCTCAGCGATCGCGACCTGATCACCCTCTCGCGGGGCAGCGCGATCAAGGCGAACTACACGTACCGCTTCTAGCCAGCGGGATCGCGCAACGGCGCCTCAGCGCACCACAGGAAGTTTGATCCTCGACGGATATGCCGGCGTCCGGTGCACCTGGATGGTCGGTGCGGTCGCGGGCAGCTCGATGTTGTCGGCGTCGGCACCCATGATCGTCACGCGGATGCGGTGGCCCGCGTTGAAGATGTTGGCCGTGGGGAGGAGGTCCATGACCAGCTCGCCAGGCGATCCATCGGGCAGGGGCTGCACATCCTCGGCGAAGCTGCGCTGGAACGGCAGCCCGAGATTGTCCCAGGGTGCCTCGGCGAGCTCGCGGTGCGAGGCCCGGAGGACGCCCTCGGAGATGTAGTGGGAGACACCGTTGGCGTCGACCTCCTGGAGCAGGACAATCACGTCGGCGTCGTTTGTGGATGACGACAACCACAGGGTCACCAAGGGGTGCCCGGTGACGTTCACGTCGGCGTCCAGCGGTGGGGTGGTATAGGTGAGCGACTTGGCGTCGTTGGGCGCCAGATCGGGGTAGATCATCAACGGGGCGCCGCCGACGGCGTTGTCCCACCGGGTGGCGATCCCGGTAGTGGTTGTCAGGTCCACGGCATAGCTGTCCGCCTCGCCGTCACCAGCAGGTGGTTCGGGAGACAGCACCCCGTCGTTGACAGACTCGACGCTTCCCGACGGTCCGTCGGCCATGTACCAGACGGCTTCCTCCGCCTCGGGGACGGGCCAGTCGTCTGCCGACGTCCAACTCCACTCGCCGGGGCCGTTCATGACGGCGTAGTGGATCGGCGGCTCGTCCATGATTCCGTTGTCGATGCCCTTCAGCCAGTAGTCGAACCAGCGAAGCTGCTCCACCGCCGTCAGCTGCGCGCTCTCGGCCATCAGCAGGCTGTCGGGCATGCCCGCGTGCGACCACGCGCCGATGCCCAGCTTCTGCGGCCCCTGATAGTTCGCCCAGAAGAGCACGGCGTCGAGCACAAAGATGTCGTACCAGCCATTCCAGTGATACGCGGGCACCCCGGCCTCCTTCACCTCGTCGAGGACGCCCGAGACCCCGTGCTCGGTCCAGGTCAGCGTCGGGATGTCGTGATCGCGGAATCGCCCGGCAGCGTACTCGACCGCAACATCCCAGTTGTCCTCGTGGTCGGCGATGGCGGCACTCAGCAGCGACCCGTCGGTGTCTTCGTCGACCGGTGGCGCGGCCCAGTTGATGTCCAGGTTGCGGGTCAGGCCGCCCCAGTGGTCGATCATGTCCTTGCGGTAGATGCCCCCGGGGTGCAGCTGGTCGTACATGTCGAGCCCGGCCACGTTGGGGAAGATGGCCTTGAGCGCAGGGTGCATCTCGGAAGCCGCCATGTACTGGGTCATCCCCAGATAGGAGCCTCCGTACATCCCCACATTGCCGTCGCTCCATGGCTGGGTGGCGAACCATTCGATCATCTCGCGCGCATCGTCGGTCTCGGCCTCGGAGAACAGGCCCTGGTAGGTCCCGAAGGATGCGCCACCGCCACGCACCTGCACGGCCGCTACGACGTAGCCGTGCCTGGCCAGGAGCTGGAGATCCTCGCTCGCGTCGACCATGGAGTTGACCTCGGGCACCTCGACCCCTTCCGGCGTGAAGAACCGCACCAGCTCGCCCGGATTCCGGTGGTAGCGGGAGTGCGTCCACACAACCGGAAACGGACCTTGCTCGGCCTCGCCGCCGATCGCGGGGAAGGTGACGTCGACGGCCAGCCTGACTCCGTCCCGCATCTCGACGTACCGCGAGGTGTTGACCCAGCTGTCGTAGATCGGCTCGGAGTAGCCCTCGTACCGGCCGAATTCGGAGACGCGCCCGTCGTCGGGGGCATCAGCGGGGTCGGTGCATCCGGCAACCAGGGCACCGAACAGGAGAAAACCGATGCGGCGCGGGAAACGAGTCATGGGCGCGGTGTCCGGCTGATGACAAGTCCTTGGGCGAAATGGAGCCAACCGGGATCGAACCGGTGACCTCTGGCTTGCAAAG
>JAPPGZ010000019.1 GCA_028874905.1 Gemmatimonadota bacterium | reverse complement strand
AAGTTCAACAATCACAATCATATCCACGCCCAGTCCCAACTGTTGCACCAGCGGATCGTCCGGTGTGATAGGCGACGGGGCGAAGAGGCCGCCCGCCTCCACCGGCATCGGATTGCACACATCCGACGGGCACAACTCGAACCCGTCCGCCGTCGAACTCCGCATGGCAAACGCGAAGCGGCCGCCCACGATCTCCACCCTCGTGATGAAGGGCTCGGGCGCGCTGACATACTCCTGCAGAACCACCCTGGCCCCGGGCCCGGCGTCGAATCCGCCGCCGCCCAAATGCCTCTCGAGCTCCGCGACGCCACGGAAGAGCCGGATGCCCAGCCCCTTGCCGCCCTGGTCGTGCTTCGTGATGAACGGGCCGTCGAAAGTGGCAGCCGCCCCGAGCAGGTGCTCCCTCCCGACGGCCAGCACCGTCCGCGGCGTCCGGATCCCATGCCGGCGCAGAACGAGATCCTGCCGCAGCTTGCTCATCTCCAGCTCGAACGCCGGCAGCCCATTGATCACTCGCCGGCCGTGAAACTCCAGCCAGTAAAGGAGTTGCCGGGCCAGCTCGACCGTGTGGACATGGCCCCGGGTGTGTGACGACGGGCTGATCCGATTCATCCAGATGCCCTCGGGCGGCGGTGCGGACGCGTCGACGCTGCCCTCGTTCACGTGCACGAGGCGCACCCGGAAGCCTTCCCGCTCGAGCGCCTCCTGAAGGGGCGGCATCCACGCCGGGTTTTCGTAAAGGACGTTTATCGTTGGAAGAACTGCACTGATCATGTCTATTGCCTCGGGTTGAAGAGGTGTGGGAAAAGAGCGACCTGGGCACGAAAAAGCCGCCCGGATCGAACGACCGGGGCGGCTCGGAAGCGGCTCGCTTGCGGGAAGCTCAGCGCATCAACACATCCGGACCCGGTCGGCGCGTCGGGGCGGACACATACATGCGCAGGTCGCGCCGCGGGCGAAGCGGGAGCCGTCGGCGAAGAGGGCTCTGATGTCGGATGCGTGGATCATGGCCGGGTCACCAGTTCCGGAAACCGATAAACGACGACACCCGTGCCGGGCGCGTTGTCCACATCCACATACCCCTTGTCGGTCATCTTGTTCAGCACGCTCTCGATCTCCTCGAACGAGCGGCCGGTCGCCATCACACCCTGGCTCACCGTGATCTCGCCGCCGTTGCTCATCGCAGCCTTCAGCAACTGCTGACGCAAGTTCAGGGGCGCGGCAAGCTTGCGGCCCGGTTCGCCCGCGCCGATCGCCGCCTGCCTGACCGCCGCCTGCCCGCGTGCCACCTGCCGCGGATGTGCGACCCGTCCCTCCCGGATGTTGGCGTCCCGCACCAGCGACTTCATTCTGAAGAGGTCGATGACCTGGCCGACGCCCAGCAATCCGGCGGTGAGCAGCCAGAGCACGCCCGTGCCGACCTTGCCCAGATAGAAGCGGTGGATCCCGCAAGCGCCCACGAGACCGGCACACCAGAGCCCGTAGCTGAGCCCTGTCGAGTACGGCGCCTCGTCCTCCGCTTGCGGCACGGCCGGAAGGTTGACGTTGACGTTGACCGAGAGTTCGCCTGGTTTCTCGCTCATGGTGTGATGGCCCTCTCCCCGTGGCGCCGCTTTCCCGACCGATGAATCTGTCCAAAACCCGCCGATCCGGACAAGGGCCGGTGCCTGGGGGTACGGCGGCCATGTGTTGATTGGAGAAGCGGCCAATTGATGGTTATGAACTCGGCTGATTGATGACTGGATGCCCGGCTGATTGTCGGTTAGCCGGTCAGAACCGCAACCGCCGCTGAATGTTGAAGCCGATGCGCCAGGAGTCCGGGTCGAGGAAGTCTTCCGCGGCACCGGCGAGGGTCTGGGTCGGGTTCATCTGGTGTTGATTGGTGACCAGGAGCTTGAAGAAGTGCCCGCGCGTGCGGATTTCGACGCCCAACGAGCCAGAGTCGTACTCCTGGTCCTTCCGGGGCTGGCTGAAGATCCACTCGCCGAAGACGCTCCATGTGCGGTCGAGGTACAGCTGGCCGTTCACGCCCACCGAGACGGCCGACACCGGGTCGGCGTCCTGAATCCGGGGATTCCAGAGCAGCGTGGGCACGACACCGAGCGCAAGTCGCCCGGCGACCATCGCGTTGGCGACCACCTGGGCGTAGGCCTGCATTTCGTTTTCCTCGGCCGTCTCGTCGCGGCTGCGGTTGGCGGTTCCCGCGTTGTCGCCGTGCAAGACCAGATGCTGATGACCCACATGACCGCCACCCGTGTCAACTTGCAGGTTCCACGCCACGCCGGCCTGCGCAGCGAATTCGACGGGGCCGGTCGGGGCGTCGAAGCCCAGTCCGGCGAACCGCGCGTTGAACTCCGTGTTGTCCAGGCTGTTGGAGCGGAGAATCCCGACGGTGAGGTGGTCGTGCAGAGCGTATGCCAGGCCGAGGCGATTCAGCACGAAGCCATCCAGTCCCCACAGATCGCTCGCGCCGTCGGACAGGTGACCGAACCTGTGGGAAATCTCGACCAGTATGTCGCCGGCCTCCGATGGAGCCGCGGTCGGCAACGTCGCCGACTGCGTGGAAGCGAACACGGTCTGGGGCGAGGCCGCCGCCGGGGCAGCCAGGCAGAGGGCCGGAGTGGAGATGACCGGAATGCAGAGGCCGAGCCAGGCTATTGTGGTGATCCGCTTCATGTAGGGAGATTTAGGGTTGTGGGCGGCGAAACGCCAACCGGTTGGGGGGGATCGTGATTTTGACCGTCTTCCACGGGAACTATCATGGCGGTCGATTGGAGTTCGCTCGAAGTGGCGGAGGGGGAGCTGGCCGACTGCAACGTGTTCCTCGATTCGGAAGAAGCGGAGGCGGAGGGGAAGCGGTTGGGGATGCCGGGATGAGGTCAACCGCGGCCCGCGGTGAAGCCGACCCGCCCATCGGCAACCGCATCCACGTCACCGGCAACGTGGCTTCGGGCAAGAGCACGCTCGCGCGCAGGCTGGCCGAGGCGCTCGATGCACCGCTCGTAGAGCTGGACGCACTGAACTGGCTGCCGGGCTGGGTCGGCCTGAACCAGACGGACCCCGACGAGTTCGAGCGGCGGATTCGTGGGGCAACCAAGGGCGAGCGCTGGGTCGTCGCGGGTTCCTACGGGACGTTCTCGCGGCGGATCATCTGGCCACGCCTCCATACAGTCATCTGGCTGGATCTGCCGATGCCGGTGCTTGCCTGGCGAGCGCTGCGCCGCTCGTGGAAGCGCTGGCGGACGGGCGAGTTGCTATGGGGAACGAACCGGGAGCGTTTCTGGCCCCAGCTGAAGATCTGGCGCAAGGAGGATTCGCTGCTGGGATGGCTGATCACCCAGCATGCCCGCAAGCGTAGGGACATGATGGAGCGACTGGCCGATCCGCGGTGGAAGCACATCCGGTTTGTGCGCCTGAGGTCGGCGCGTGAGGTGGAGGAGTTCATCTAGGTCACGCTTGGCGATGGGCGAGTTGGTTTTGTGGCAGGGAACGATGGGCGGACTACGTCAGTGCTTTTCTGACGAGGTAGCGCTCAACGGATCGCGGGCGGCAGACGCCTCACGGCGACGACGGGGACATCGAACTCATCCGCTTCGACGAAGGCGACGAGACCGCCGGGGCCGAAGGCGTCCGGCATGGGGAGGACCTCGGGAGCGATGGTACCGACGTAGCGACCGTCCCTCGCAAGCACGTCGATGGGGCCCGCTTCTTCCGCGCCTGGCTCCGCGCTCCGCTGGATCCAGAGGGTTCCATCCCAGGTGGCGCGGACGGCCGCGATTACCGGTATCTCGGAGAAGAACTGCATGTTCTCGACTCCTCGCATCTGGCCCTCGAGGATCGCGTTCATGAACGCGATGTCCTCGCGCCCCGGGTTGCCCGTCACGCTGCCCGGCCGGTTTCGCAGGCGCTCGATGCGGCGCTCGCGCTCCGCCTGCCTGATATCCTCCGTCACTGAACGGGGCCGGATGGGCCGGCGCAGGATGCGCGACACGGCGCCGGCTCGGTCGGTGAGCTTGATCGCGTACGCCGACGAGTCCGAGAACGCGACCCCGCCCGATGGCAGAGCATCGAACAGCAACTCGGGCTCGAACCCCCACACGGCGCGCACCATGTCTTCAATGTCCTGGACTTCGTGGGCTCGCACCTCCCGTTCGCGCGGCTGCCAGACCTCGGCCAGCGTCACAGCCTCGACCTCGGCAGACGACAGATCGAAGCGCAGGATCGCCCGTGTCGAGGCGTCCCAGGAACCGCCGATGACCGTCCGGCCGCCCGTGCGCTCCGGGCGCATGTCGCTGCCCGCCTCGTTCCTGACCATTCGCTCGAAAGCGCCGCCCGGGGCGAAGACGTGGTAGCCCCTGTGCATGATGTCTTCGACGAGCGTGGCTCCGTCGGGCCATACGATCATCTGGCGGGGCGCCCGAAACTCGCCGGGACCTTCACCGGAGCGACCGAATTCACCTGCCAGCCCGCCGGCCGGGTCGACGACGACGATGCGGGCCTGGCCCGTCAGTCCTCCCGTCCGGTCCATTAGGTGCAGGTTGCCCGCGGCGTCAAACCCGAGGCTGGAGATGGTGGAGAACAGCTGCCACTCGGTCGCCGCGCCCGCCGACCCAATGCTGTACACGAGCTCGAGGTCGGGTGTCAGGAGACGGTCCTCGGCCGGGAGATCAACGACCTCCTGCGCGGGCGCCGCCTGCGCACGGAAGCCGAGCGCAACGAGGATCGCAGCCGCAACCACCGTGCAGGCTTTCATCGGGTCACCTCACGCAATTCCGCGATGACCCCTTCCAGCGAGCCTTCGGCCTCCACCAGTCGCAGATCGAGACCCAGGGTCTTGATCTCGCGCTGGATTTGCTCCGCGACCGCACGCAGGCGGTCGTCCAGTTCAGACGCCTCGATTTCCGTTTCGAGCCGGGCCGCAGCGAGGTCGTATTCCGCAAGCTGCCGTGCGATCACGCCAAGTTGGTCATCGAGGCCGGACTGCCGGATCGTTTCCGCAATCCGTCGGAGCCCCACCTCCCATCCGGCGACATCCTGTACCTGGCGCCGCGCCCGCGCCAGCTCACCGTCTCGTACGGCGGATCTCAGCTTCGAAAGGTCGTCGCGGTAACCTGATATCCTGCCGTACAGGATCATCGCACCCGCGTATGACAGCCACGCCTCCTGATACCCGCGCATGACCGTGAACATCAGTTCGTGCCATTCGCGTGCCTCCGTGTCGAAGGGCTGGCGGATGCCGTCGACGCTCCATTCGCGTTCGACCCCGTCGGGCGTCCGCGTGACCGCGAGGCGGTGCGTCTTCTCGCCCCGCGACTCCAACACGAGCCAGCTGTCTTCGCCCAGCGCCTGGACTGCGGTTCCTTCGACAGTCAGGGTGACATCCCCCTCCGCGCGCATGCAGAGCAGCATGTCCCCGACGGGTCTCACGATCGTAAATCCGCCGTCCGTCCATTTCCAATTCGGGACCACGCTGCCGTCACCCCGGAAGTAGAACGACCGGATCGAATCCTTCGAGGAGGGAATACACTCGATCCCCCGCAGCGCGGCCTGCGTCGCGGTCTGGTCCTGACGCGATTCGGCCGCCACATCAGCCACGACGGCGGCTCTTGCCACGGTTTCCCGGGAGGCTTCGGTCGGGATCTCGGCGGAGGCCACGGTTGGTACCGGGCGCACGAAC
Source organism: Gemmatimonadota bacterium (assembly GCA_028874905.1). Classification (GTDB taxonomy): domain Bacteria; phylum Gemmatimonadota; class Gemmatimonadetes; order Longimicrobiales; family Gaopeijiaceae; genus Bin94. The sequence goes on along the minus strand of JAPPGZ010000019.1, from coordinate 41,094 downwards.
GCGACGGACACCCCTGCCGCGCCGATTACCACCAGAGTCAGGGCGGTGCGCAGGAGGCTGGCGCGCGGACGGCGGCGTGCGAGTATCGACGTGATCCGCCGCTCCAGTTGCGATGCCTGCACGATGGGCAGCGCGAGCGCCCTCGGACCACCGCGGGTGAGGCCGGTGGCCAGGAAGAGGAGGTGCCGGGCGTACTCCGAGGGCCGCGTCCCGAGCCTCAGCACCTCTTCGTCGCACGCCTTCTCGCTCGCCAGCGCGGCCTGGCGCGAGGCGATCCACACGAGAGGGTGAAACCAGTAGAGAGCAAGCACCGCGCGGCGCATAAGCCGCCGAAGCGCGTCCCGGCGGCGTACATGGATGAGTTCATGCGAGAGCACTACGGCGCCCCGCTCCCGGCTCCAGGATGCCGCCGACTCAGGAAGCAGAATGACCGGTCGCCAGAGCCCGCCCGTCATCGGCACCTCGACCGCCGCGTTGAACAGGAGCCGTACCTTGGTGCGGACGCCCAGCCGGTGCCGCAGCTCCTCGGACTGACGCACCCAATCGGGATCCCGCACGGGGTGCGCCGTTCTCACCAGACCGCGCAGCCGCAGGGCCGAGACGGCCAGCGCGATCAGCGAAAGTCCGAATCCGATGATCCAGACAATCCATGCGATCCGGACGACAGCGGGCGACGCTGCGGCGTTCGCAGAAACACCACCTGACCCAACGGATCGGCCGTCCAACCGGGCCAGTTCGGCCAGTACCAGAGCCCTGCGCATGTCGGCGGCCTCCGGCGGTGGGACCGAGCCCAAGTCCTCACGCAGCAACTCGCGGAGGGCGGAGCCGGAGGCTGCCAGGGGCTCGGCGGCGGCCGGAAGGAGCGGCACGTTCCACGATGGGCCGATGGGGCCGAGGAGGGGCAGCGCGACGACGAGGACGAACGTCGTCGTCCACAGCAGATGAAGAGTCCTGGGCGACCCGCGTCGTCCGAGCCACGCGAGCGCGAATGCCAGCAGCAGCAGACACGTAACCTGTGCCGTCAGCGTGACCGCACCTGGCACCAGGCCGAATAGCGTGGCGCCCGCGGCGTTCACCGGCCCTCCTTCGCGGCCTGCTCGATCATCTCCGCGATCCGGGCGTGCTCCTCTGGCGTGAGGTCGTCCCCGCGCAGTTCGAGCAGCGTGGCCACGGCTCCCTCCACGGAGCCGCGGAAGAACGTCCTGAGAACGTGGCGCATCGCCGAACGCCGCGCACGCTGTGCGGGCATCGTGGGCGAATAGACGTAGCGGGCGCCGTCCCGCTCGCTCACCAGGTGTCCCTTCTCCATCAGGATCCGCAACGTTGAACGCACGGCGGAATACGTCGGCGGATCGGCCATGTTTTCCTGGATCTGGGCGGCCGTCGCGTTCCCCAGCTCGTGTACGATATCCATGACTTCGCGTTCGCGTCTGCTCAACGCCGGGAGCGCGTTCACTTCGACTGCCTCCTTCTCTCGGGACAGGCCGACATCTCTGCAATGGGAGGCACCTTAACACAGAAATGCTGAAAAATCAACACTTCACGGCTGGAGAGCTTCCGAAGGTGGACTACCGGTGGAGGCGTTGGATTTTATAGTGTGTTGACAAAACGCACACATTGGATGTTGATTGGAGTATGGCACCCGATTTCGATTGGAACGAGGACAAGAATCAGCTACTCGTTGAGCAACGCGGCATCTCGTTTGAACGAGTCATCTCCGCGATCGAGCGGGGCGGGTTGGTAGACGTACTCGAACACCCCGATCAGGAACGGTACGAGGGACAGATGATCTACGTGGTCGACATCGAGCAGTACATCTACCTGGTGCCCTTCGTCACGCGGTCGGACGGTTCGCCGCGGTTCCTGAAGACGATCATCCCCAGTCGGAAGGCGACGCGGAACTACAGGAAGAGGAGGTCATCGTGAAAGACCGACTGAACGCCGAAGAGCGGGAAATCCTTGAGAAGTTCGAGCGGGACGAACTGCGGCCCGCAACGGGCGTTGACCGTGAGATGGCGATCGCTCCTCAGGCGGCCCGCAACACCTTTAAGAAGACCCGGCGGGTCAATCTGCGGGTCACGGAGCGTGACTTCAATCGAGCGCACGCTCGTGCGCGCGAGGAGGGCATTCCCTACCAGACACTGCTGTCGAGCGTCATCCACAAGTATCTGTCGGGACGATTGACCGAGAAGAGATGAGGCGAATCCCCGGTCAACTGGTGCAGTCACCCGAGTCAGGCCTCGTATCGCGTAGCTGGGACGACGAGTATCGCCGCGGCCGATACCGCGACGAGCCGCCCGTCCCGTTCGTCGGGCGCATCGTCGACATCCTTCGCGATCAACCGGAGATCATGAGGGGAAGGGGCCTGTATGTCGGCTGCGGCAACGGACGGAACTATGTCGCTCTCGTCAATGCCGGATTGAATCTGATCGGGCTTGACGTCTCGAAGGAGGCCATCGCACAACTCCAGGCGGGCCACCCGCATCTGGCGCCGGATCTGGTCCGGGTGGACTTTCACGACTTCCGTTCGGAGTTGCCGTTCGACTATATCGTCGCCATCCAGGTCTTCCAGCACGGAACCGCAGAGGCGGTCCGATCGATGTTCGCGCGCGCTGCGAAGCTACTGAAGCGCGGAGGACTATTCTTCGTTCGCGTCAACTCTGCCTCGACCGATGTCTACCACCCCCATCGGGTCGTCGAGCGCGGCGATCGAGGCGGGTTCACTGTCAGGTACGAGGAGGGGCCCAAGCGCGGGCTGGCGATTCACTTCATGTCGCTCCAGGAACTGAGGGAGACACTGGACCCGTGGTTCACGCCCCTGGTCCCGACGAGGGAGCAGGTAACCGTGCGAGAATCTCCCAGGCGTGGCTCATGGGCTCAGTGGGAAGGCGTCTGGGTCAGGCGGTAGGTGACGAGCGATCCCGGGCTTTGGTTGCCGAGCCGACCCCCACCAGTAGCTTCAGAATCGCGGCCCAAGCACCGAAGTTGGCCGGGTCCCCGCCCCCGGCAGGAACAGGAGGATAGCGCGATGAAGCGACTGACATGGGTAGCCGCCCTCGCGGCCCTGGCGATCATCGCGTGGCTCGGGTCGGGCATGGGGGCGGCGGATGATGCTGCGCCCGCCCCGGGAGAAGGCGTCTTCGCCACCATCGCCCCGTTCAACAGCTACGGTGTCGTCCATGACGCCGACAACGTCGAGGCCATGCGGCCGCGGGTCATGGGCACCCGCGGCGTCATCTCTTCCGGGCACTACCTGGCGACGCAGGCCGGCTACGACGTGCTCAGGGCCGGGGGCAACGCCTTCGACGCAGGGGTCACCGCGGGGATGGCGCTCAAGGCGCTCAAGATGGACTACGCGGGCTGGACCGGGGTCGCGCCCCTCATCCTCTACAGCGCCGCGGAGGACCTGGTGATCACGCGGGTCGGGGCCGGGACCTCGCCCTCGCTCGCCACCCTCGACTTCTTTCTCGAACACGGCAAGTCGCCCATCAACAACGCGCTGATTCCCGCGGACGTCGACGTCTGGCTCGCCGCGCTCGACCGCTTCGGCACCCTCAGCTTCAGCGAGGCCGCACAGCCGACCCTGCGCATCGCCGAAGAGGGCTATCACCTCTACAAGATGCAGAAGTGGATGATCGAAGATCAGATGGACGAGATCCTCGCCTTCCCCTACAACCGCGACTTCTGGTTCCAGAACGGGGTCGGCGAGCAGCGTCTGGGCGATCTGATGGTGAACGCCGACCTGGGACGGCTCATCCGCTACATGATGGCGGCCGAGCAGCAGGCGCTTGCCGCGGGCGGAAGCCGCTCCGATGGGATCCGCGCCGCGCGGGACGCCTTTTACAAGGGAGAGCCCGCGCGTGACGTGGACCGCTTCTTCCGCGAGCACGGCGGGATCGTGCGCTACGAGGACCTGGCGGGATACGAGAGTCGCTGGGAGGAACCGCTGGGCACGAGCTTCCACGGCTACGACGTGTACACGGGCGACGGCTGGAGCCAGGGGCCGCGCATCGTCCTGATGCTCAACATGCTCGAGAGCTTCGACCTGCGCGCGTTCGGCTACAACACGCCGGAGTACATTCATCTCATCTCCCAGGTCATCAACCTGGCGATGTCGGATACCCACAAGTACGTCGGCGATCCGGACTTTGCGCCTGCGCCCGAGGGGCTCTACGGGAAGGAATACGCGCGCGAGCGCATCGGGCTCATCGACGAGAAGCGCGCGTTTCAGGACATGCCGCCGTGGGGAGATCCGGCGGCGATGGCGGCGGTGGCGGACGGCGCGCCGACGAGCTTCGTGGTGGCGAGCGGTGCGCCGGCGAGCCTCGCGGTGGCGGGCGCGGACGGGGATGAGCCGGCCCGTGCCATCGACACCTCGTCCCTCAACGTCATGGACGGGGAGGGCAACCTGTTCTCACTGACAGAGAGCGACGGCCACACCTTCACGCCGCTGATCCCGGGATGGGGATTCGGGCTGGGCAACCGCATGGGCCAGTTCAACCTGGACCCGGAGCTGGCCAACGTGATGGCGCCCGGCAAGCGCCCGCGCAACACCAACTCGCCTCTTCTGGTGATGAAGGACGGGCAGCCGTTCATGGGACTCTCCACCCCCGGCGGCGACCAGCAGCTGCAGTCGCTCCTGCAGGTCTTCCTGAACGTGGTCGTGTGGGGCATGTCGCCCGAGCAGGCCCTGGACCAGCCCCGCTTCGGCAGCTACAACTTCCCGGCCTCGGGCAGCGAGGTTAACACCAGTCCTGCGGTGCTCCGCCTCGAAGACCGTATCCCGGCGGAGACGGCGGAAGCCCTGCGCACGATGGGCCACGACGTCGAGTCCTGGGGCCTGTGGAACTGGCGCGCGTGCGCGCCCACGGTGACCTGGCGCGATCCGGAGACGGGCGTGATGGTCGCGGCGGGAGACGTCCGGCGGGAGACGGCGTCGATGGGGTATTGATACCCGGGCAACTCACCGCGCCAGGAGCAGTGTCACCCGATGCCGTTCCGCACCCGGCCGACGCAGGCGCCCACCATGGGGGCCGCGCAAGGTGAACGGGTGGTGGATGACGATGTCCTGCGTGCCGTCCCGATTCAGGTCGGCCAGCCAGGTGTACTCGCCGTCGTTGGGCAGCTCGACCGCCACCCTCTGGGGGTTGCGGGCGAAGAGCTCCGGGCCCGGCACTCCAGCGAAAGCGTCGAGCGCCCAGGGCGTGGTCTCGATCAGCAGATCCAAGCGGCCGTCGCCTGTGACGTCTCCGACGAGCAGCGTGCGGTTGAACGCGCGCCGGTAGTCGTCCTGCGTTCTGCGGCTCTCGTGGAGCCCGCCGCGGAGCACGATGTCCAGCGGCACCCACCCCGGCTCCCTGTGGCTCGGGGCGCCGTCGAGCGCGATCGACCGGATGGTATTGGCGGCGTCACCGAAGACGCCCCGCTCCGCACGGTGGAACTCGAGATGCAGCCAGGTGTCGTCGCCCATGGCCCCCTTCAGCCTCTTGAAGAGGCCGCCGCTGAGGGACGCGACGTCGATGGTGGTGAACATCAGTTCGGCCTGGCCGTCGCGGTCGAGGTCGTGCCGGTCCAGAGCGAGCTGAATGCGGTTGGGAGACCGAAAGACGATGTCGGCGCTCGGTGCGAATCCCGTCCGCCCGTCGCGTGTCCGCGTCCCGAAGTGAACCTCGTAGCTGGACTCCTTGCTCGATGTGCTCCTGCCCTTGAGGGCCAGGATCGCGAGATCCCCTACTCCATCGCCGTTCACGTCGGAGAACGAGTGCAGCACCCTCCCTGTCATGTCTCCGGTGGCAAGCGAGGTGAGCTTGTCGGAGTCGAAACCGACCTCGGTCGCGAAGGTCTCGGCCACCGCGCGAAACCGGCCGTCGGCTTCCTGGAGATGCACCGCGAAGTGGTCGTCGTCCCAGAACGCGAGGTCACGTCGGCCGTCGCCGTCGTAGTCGATCGCATGGACACGGCTCTGGGACCAGGGGTCGTAGCGGTATCCGTCGGCCCCGCGGATCCGGCTCATGTCCGTCGGAGGACCGATGCCCACGGGGTTGGCGAAGGTGCCGTCGCCGTTCTGGACGAACACCTGGAATCCGGCGGAGTCCGGCACGACCAGATCGTCGCGGCCGTCCCCGTTCACGTCTCGCGTGATGTCGACGTGTGGGGTTTCGCGGCTCCGCGGCGATGCAAAGTCGGATGTCACCGCCACCAGCAGCTCCTCGGTCCCGCGTTCCGGGTCGACCCAGCTCAGCCGGCCGGGTTCGTAGGTGACGAGCCGATCCTCGCCCCCGATGTCCGCAAGGTCCACGAACCGCACCTCGGGACGCAGCGTGACGTCGAGGCTCGGCTGCCACGTGCTGTCGGCGAAGGCGTAGATGCGGAGTCGGCGGCCGTCGTGCTCATCCACGCTCACCACGGCCAGTTCGGCGACCGCGCCACCGAGGAGAAACCCCGTGAGCACGGTCTGGCGCTCGGTCGAGTCGGTCACGACCTCGTATCGGTCGAAGGCGACCTGTGGATGGGGGGGCGGCGGCTGGTGAGGGGTAACCGGCATGCCGGGAGTGACTTGAATTGTCCGTCCGCATCCCTGGGGCGCGACAAGGAAAAGAGCGGGAAGCAGCAGACGCGCGTTCAACACCGGACAAGGCTTGCGCGCTCTGACAGGGGGCTGGGAGCCCCGCCGCTGCGTCACCGAGCCCGCATCTGAAAGCACTGCCGCCCAGAGCCGTGCGCCCACAGGTCCCGAAGCCCGAGGTGCGCAGCCGCTGGATCATCGACCCGGCTCGCAATGGGCGAGCCCGGACCGTGGCAGCCCTGACAGCTCCTCTGAAGGATTGGAGTGCTTCCGGTCGGTCCCGCGGACTCCGCGGCAAAGGTGGCGCACACCTCGTATCGTCCATCGTCGAGCGTCCGGTACCCGTACATCTCCGAGCTGGTGGGATCGCGGGTGCTGATCCTCAGGCCGGGCTCGGCCGCCAGATCGTCCAGAGATGCCGGAAGCCGTCCATGTCGAGCCCGGTAGAGATCGGTAGCCGCGGCGATTCCGTGCAGGTCGGCCGCCCGCCGGTCGTCGATGCGGCGCTCGCGCTCCTGCGAGGGATTTCCCAGGAGCACCAGCCCGACAACCACCGCCGCGACAACGGCCGTTCCCGAGGCTCCCAACACGATGGATCGGGGCGAGAGCTTCATTCTGCCACCTCCTCCTTACGCACGTCGCGGAGGAAGTATCCGAACAACGTGCCGGTGATCGTCGCGACAGTGAGGACCTTCAGGGTGAACCGGACCGTCAGCTCGCCGCCGAGAAGGTTGTAGACGATGCTGGTAACCACGCCGATGAGCGTGGCCGCACCCACGAAAAGCGACAGGTACGTCAGCGATTGCCGCACTCGCGAAAGCCGTCGGCCCGGGTCTTTCCGGACAGCACGATCATTCGTCCAGAAAACGAATGCGAAGACGGGAAAGGTCGCGACGAGGAAGGAGACCGACCACCGGATCTCCTCGCGCGCCATCTCCATCGCGGCCACGGGGTCCAGGGCAGGGTCGGGAAACGCCTGATGGATGAACGCAAAGACGAGGCTTCCGAGGCTGATCGCACTGGCATACAGCGTGCCGAAGAGGACGAGGTACAGGAAAGCCTCGCGAGCGGACAAGTATGGTGCGGGACGGGGGACGGGGATCGGGAACGCGACGTCGGCGAAACCGCCCAGGGCGCGCCGAACCTGGTCTTGCGGCCAGCCGGCCTCGAGCAGCACCTCTTCGAGTTGCCCTCGAGGCAGGCCTCGCTCCAGTCCCGCTTTCATGAATCCGGTAATCTCGTCGTTGACGGCCATCTGGCTAATCCTCCGTTGAGTGGTCGATGCCGGATTTGTCGATAGTATCAACTTAATGGATAGTGTTGACAATGTCAACATTGCTGACTACCCGTCAACTAATCACCTTTTGGGCATGACCCTCGACGGCAGCGCGTATCACCACGGAGACCTGCGGGCGGCACTGCTCACCGAAGCCGCCGCGATGATCGACGAGGGAGGGACCCTGAGCGTGACGATGCGCGCGATCGGGCGCCGCCTGGGCGTATCGCGGTCCGCACCCTATCGCCACTTCGCAGACAAGTCCGCGCTCCTGGTGGCGGTCGCTGCCGCGGGTTTCGACCGCCTTCGAGACCGCCTGGAAGCCGTGGGCGCGGGAGCCCCGGGGGCAGGGATCGATCAGCTCCGGCAGATCGGTGAGGAGTACGTGCGATTCGCGCTCGAAAACCCGGGGCACTATCGCCTGATGTACGGAAAGGAAGCGATCACTCGCAGGGACCAACCCGAACTCCGCGAGGCCGCGAACGCATTGTTCGACGAACTTGTGCGCATCTTTCGGACACACCAACAGAGCGGGTCGATCAAGCAACAGGATCCCCAGGTGCAGGCCTACGTGGCATGGGGTGCCGTACACGGTGTGGCGTCGCTGCTGCTTGAGGAACAAATCCTCACTGCCGTCGATGCCGACGGACTGATCCGGCAGACCACCGCGACACTGCTCGACGGCGTGCGCGCGGGTCGCTAGAAGGCGTATACGAGCGAAACGGTGACCGCATAGAACGCGATGTCGCCGAGCACCAGATCGAAGGTCACGGGCCTCCTACCGTCCTCGAGCACCGGTGCATGGCTTCGCAGCAAATCCCATTTCCCGGGCTTTTGGACATCGCGGTAGCGTGCATAGCGCCATCGAAGCGCGACGCTGAATCGCTCGTTCGCCGCCAACGCCAACCCTCCGATCAGATTTGCTCCGAGCGTCGATTCGGCCAAAAGGAGTGACATGTAGTCGGCCGTGCCCGCCGCGCGCGTCTGCCATGCGGGAATGGCGGTGTCCGTCGCAGGGTCCACGCCACCCTCGGGCACGAACCCGTTGGCAAGCGTTCGTCGGACCCGCAATGTCTCAAAAGCGAGCACGACGGTGGATACGCCCCCGCCGACGCCGACGAACGGCGTGAAGCGCGACGAATTGTCGAAGTCGAGGTGTACGTTCAGGAACACGTCCGAGACGGTGAGCCCGGACACCCTGGCCGAAGGTGGCTCGACCGTGCTCCACTCCTGCACGGTCTCCTCAGCGAGCCGGCCCGCGTCCAACAGCGGCGCCGAGGTTCCGCCCAGCGCAGTGTTGTTCAGTTCAGCTTCCAGCCGGATCCGGCCGCGTGAGTACCCCAGCGCGAGAGCGGTGGCGCTGGTCATGGTCTCCGCTCCGCGATCAAATCGCACCGTCGCGAACACGCCGGGCCCGAATCCGGTGCACGCCGGATCGCGCGGGACATTCGCGGGGTCCGGATGCAACAGCCGGTCACAACGCGTCGGCAAATCGACGCCCTTGAAACTCCCCCGAAAAGTCAGCGCGTCCGAGTCCCCGACATCGCCCCGAAAGTAAAAGCCGTCCCGCGCCTGGGCGTGCGCCGCCATGGGGGCCGCGAACCAACTCAGCGCGACGAGGGCGGCCGCCGCCGCGAGCCGAACGGCGGTGGCAACCCGCCAGGCCCATCGCAGTCGGCTGGCGATCTTTTCGTTGACGGCCATCGGGCTGTTCCTCCCTTGACTGGTCGATCCGGGACAGTGTTGACGTCGTCAACTTAAATGGGAACGTTGACGGCGTCAACATCGCTGTGGATGAGGGAAGAAGGGTCAAGCCGTCCGAACCGGCTATCGCAGCCCCGGCAGCAGCACCTCACGTACCCACACGTACCCGGGTTCCAGTTCCAGCGCCCGCTCGAACGCCGTGCGCGCGGCTTCGGCCTGCCCCAGCGCAGCGTGCGTCTGACCGAGCCACGCGTACGCCTCGGCGTGACCCCAAGCGGGCAGCGGGGGCTTCGGCGCATCGTCGGCGAACAGCTCGATCGCAGCGCGGAAGTGCTCCAGCGCAGTACCATGACCACCTCCGAACGCGCTCGGCGTGTGGAAGGCCGAGATTCCCTCCAGCAGTCTTACGCGGGGATTGGGCGGCCCCAGGCCCCGTGCACGATCCATGGCGGCACCCGATCGCATCCCTAGGGTCATCGCGGAAACAGGACCTTCGATCCGCATGCCGATCGCCGAGGCCAGCAAGGCGTAGGACTCCGTGATCGGCTGGATTTCAACCGATCTCTCGAGAAACGACTCGGCCTCCTCGAGCAACGCGTGCGACGCGTCCGTGTCTGTCTCCATGCTTCGCGACGCGAGGCAGTAGAGCGCGTAGCCGGCGTAGTGGTTGAGCAGTGCGTCTTCGGGAAAGGCGGTTACGGCGCGCCGGGACAGGATCACCATCTGCTGCAGGGCATCGGCGTCGCCCGCGATCTTCGCCTCCTCAACCTCTGTGCGCAGGCGCTCGGCGAGTTCGCCGGGATCCAGAGTCTGAGCGGCCAGGCCCTGGCGCGGCAGCCAGGAGGCAAGCAGAAGAGCGCAGGCAAGCTTGTATGGAAAAGACACGATGTTCTCCTCGTTCGAGTCAGAATGGCAGGGTCGTCGTGACCCCGAAGTAGATGCTGCGGGGGAACGGGGTCTTGAGGGGAATGCGTTCCGAGTAGTCCCGGCTGTAGCGAAACTGCAGGACGTTCGACCGATCCAGCGAATTCATCATGGAGACGAAGAAAACCGTGATGTTGTCGGGCCAGAAGCTCTGCAGCACGCTCGCCGACAGATCGACCCTTGCGTAGGCGGGGAGCCGCTCGGACATGGGCGCGCCATGGACGGGTTGCCACAAGCCGCGAGTCTCATCGAACGCCGCGCCCGTGATGGGCGTGAAGGGCACGCCGGTGGCGGCTCGGTAGGCCACGCCCAGATCCAGCCACTCCCCGAAGCCCCGGTTGAGAACCAGGTTGAGGGTGTGGGTGGCGTCAAAGGCCGACGGAGCCAGGCGCCCGGTGTCCGGATCGGTTCGCTCGGACCGGATGAAGCTGTAAGCGATGCGGCCGTCGAGACCCAGGAATCCCAGTTCGTCCTTGACGAAGACGTCCAGTCCACTGGCGGTTCCGGTTCCGCCTCCGCGCGTGACCCCGTCCCGCGTCCGCGCGGCCAGCGACGCGTAGCGCTTGGCGTACGCCTCGATTCGCACCAGGCGGTTGCCGGCATCCCAGGTGGCGCCCCCGATCCAGTGCTGGGCGGACATGGCCGGCAGGAAAGGATCTCCCAGCGTTGGCTCGAAGAGCAGGGGATCGGGAATCTGGTGGAAGACACCCCATGCAGCAGTCAGGGTCAGCATCCCGGTTGGCCGCCATGTAGCCGACAGACGGGGGTCCAGGGTTGTGTGGCCGGCGAACGTCGACCGATCGCCGCGCAGGCCAAGCAGCAGCCGAAGCACATTCGAGGGTTGCAGCTCGGCCTGGCCGAAACCACCGAGGCGAGCCCCCGACTCGCGGCTGGAAAAAACCGTCTTCGAGGCGTTCGGCGCATTGTCGTACGACGCCATCGGAACCGATCCGGCGAGGTCCGCCTCCCGGTGCTCCACTTCGGCCCCGAGCGCCACCGCAAGGCCGGGCCGCACTGGAACCTCGATCCTGGCGCGAGCCTGGGTCAGCCGGTCGTCACGCCCAAGGCGGTACGCGCCGAAATCCTCGTCCTTGCGGGATCCGCTGGTCGCCAGTCCCCACTTCAGTCCCACCCCGCCGAAGGCGTCGAGACCCGAGACCGCGAGCAGATCCGCCCGTCCGTCGGAGCGGTAGACGCCGGAATGAGACGGATCGTCGATCCGGACGCCGACCTGATCGGTTTGCACGAGCACGAAGGCTTTCAAGCTGGCTCCGGGCCGGTACACCCACTCGCCACCGCCACTCAGGTCGTTGCCCTTGGGGACTACGTCGAACTCGTCTCTCCGGCCATTGAGTCGCATGAGCAGGTCGGTGTCGGTGCGTGTGCCGGTCACGCGAAAACCCACGGACTCGGACAGATCGACGGAGAGCCCGCCCGAGAGGCCACCGATGGCCGCGCTAACGCCGAGTTCGCTCGCTTCTGGCTTGTCCACGCTCTGGAGGTCGGCGATGGCGGAGAGGGCGTCGCCATGCTCGGCGCCGAATCCACCCGCCGAGAACTGGATCCCGCGCAGCTGGAAGGGATCGAAGCGGCCGAACGAGATGGTGCGGTCGGTGTCGAGGCGGAAGGGAGAGATCACCGTCGCTCCATCGAGCAACACCCTCGTCTCGGAGATGTCGCCGCCGCGAACGAACAGCCCCGCTCCCTCCCCGACGCTCTGGACTCCCGGGAATGTCTGGATGGCCCGGAAGGGATCGGCGGCCGCGCCCGGCGTCCTCACGACCTCGAGGTCGCTTAGCGTCACGTCGGGCAGGTTGCCAAGCCGGAAAGTGCCGGCTTCCACCGTGATCGGCTCCAGGGCGATCGGGGCAAGCTGCATTACGATGGCAAGCACCCCGGCAAGCGGAAGATCGACCGGTCGGCGGACTTCGAGGTAGCCGGCCTTCTGAACGACAAGCGTCGCGGAACCGGTCCTGCGGGTATCGAATCGGAACCCGCCCACGTCGTCCGTGAGCGATCCTTCCAGCGTCTCAAGCAGAAACGCGTCGGCTCCGGCCAGCGGGTGCCCGGCAGGGTCTCGCACGGTGCCGGATACCACGGAAGACTCCTGGGCGGCCAGCGTGATCGGCGTGAGAAACATCGTTGTGACACACCACCGTGACCACCGCAACGCGAGCACGCCTACCCTGCCGCACTCCGTGGTAACTCGGACGGCGTGGCGCGCAGCACCTGCTCCACATTGTCGACGTACCTCCGAAATGCCTCTCGTCCGGTTTCGGTCACCCGGTAGCGGGTCAAGGGCTTCCGGTCCACGAAGTGCTTGGTGACATGCAGGTATCCGGCCTCTTCAAGTCTGCGAAGATGGGCGCCCAAGTTGCCGTCGGTGGCCTTGACCTGTTTGCGCAGATACGTGAACTCGGCGTCGTCGACGCTGACGAGGATGGCCAGTACCGAAAGTCGGATTCTGGAGTGCACGAGCGGGTCGAACTGGCGGTAGTCGTAGTTCGTCATGAGACCGCATGGAGTCGGGGGGATGGACGGCGACGGGCTCGAAGCACCAGCCCGGGAACGAGCATGAACAGAATCGGCGCAAACACGAACACGAGGTTCGATCCAAGAGAGGGACGGACCAGCAACGCGCCGCCCAGGATCCACCACGCGCCCGCAAGCGCCCAGTATGCGATCCGGTTGAACAGCGGAGCCGATGCGAAGAACGCGCACCCGATAATGACACTCTTGGCGCCCGACGTGACCGGAGACGGTATTGACCCGGTGCCTGCTCCGAGGAAGCCTACCAGCGACAGCGAAAGCCCGCATCCGACCCAGATCGCAGCCAAAACCCGATTCACGAGCGAGTTGACCGGCGCGCTCCTTCTCGAGCGGAGTGCCAGCAGCCAGGAGCCCGTAAAGCCGATGCCGACCGCCACGGCCCAGATAGCCGTGATGGAAGAGTAGAAGGCACCTTGTTGCACCAGGTATGCCAGACCCGCGGCCGCGGCCTGGAGGAACCCCCATAGAATCAGGTGTCCGCTGTGGTCGACCTCGGCCGCCCGCGCACCTTCCATCAGGCGGCGGATGAAGGCCAGGTCGTCTTCGGGACTCGGCTGTGGCGTTTGGATCATTGCTCGGCCTCACTTCGGATGACGATAGAGTACTCTTGAAAACAGAGTAATGTGATCGACGCGGGGGGTCAATTCATTGACAAAACGCACAGATTGGATGTCACCCCAGTCGGAAGGCGACGCGGGACTACGGGAAGAGGAGGTTATCGTGAAGGAAATCTGCGGATCGATCATCGAACGGATCGGCAACACGCCGCTGGTCGAACTCCGACGCGTCGTGCCGGATGATTGTGCCAGAATCCTGTTGAAGGTCGAGTCCGAGAACCCGACCGGCAGTATGAAGGACCGCATGGCGCTCGCCATGATCGAGGCGGCGGAAGCGGACGGTCGCCTCCAACCCGGCGGTCACGTGATCGAGTATACGGGCGGCAGCACCGGCGTGTCGCTCGCGTTCATCTGCGCAGTGAAACGATACACGGCCAGCATCGTGACGTCCGATGCCTTCAGCATCGAGAAGCGGAACCAGATGAAGGCTTTCGGTGCGGAACTCACGATCATCCCGAGTCCGGAAGGCAAGACGACGGAAGGGTTGACCCGTGCCATGATCGACGCGGCCCGGGAGATCGCGGCCGAGACGGGCGGCTTCTGGACCGACCAGTTGGCCAACCCGGACCAGATCGCGGCCTACCGGAAGATGGGTGACGAAATCCGGCGGCAGACCGATGGGCGGGTGGACGGGTTCGTGGCGATGACAGGGACGACGGCCTGCTTCCAGGGCAACGCCGAGGTGCTCCGCCGACACAATCCGGAGATTCGCTGCATTGCCATTGAACCGGCCGAGTCTCCGGTCCTGTCGGGAGGGCGCAGTGGTGCGCACAAGATCGAAGGCACCGGAGCAGGGTTCGTCGTGCCCCTGTGGAGACCGGAAGCGGCGGACGAAATCGCCACCGTATCCACGGACGAAGCGATGGCGATGTGCCGCAGACTCGCGGCGGAGGAAGCCATCTTCGCGGGAACGTCAACGGGCGGGAATGTCGTGAGGGCAATCGAACTGGGCAGAAGGCTGGGGCTCGGCGCGACCGTGGTGACGATCATGTGCGATACCGGCTTGAAGTATCTATCGACGGCCGTTTACGGAGAACGGGCGTAACGCTTTCTCAGGATGAAGACACACCCGGCGACCCCCCACCCCGCCCCACCCCCGCTCCCAAGCCGCCGCGGCTTCATCAAGGCGGGACTCGCTGCGGCGGGACTGGGCCCCGCCATCTCGGCTCTACACGGCTGTGGCGACGCACCCGACCGGTCGCCCCACCGCCCCGCCGCCCCGCCACCCACACAGACCGACGAAACCGTCCTGGTGATCGGCGCCGGAATCGCGGGCTTGGCCGCGGCGTCCGAGCTTCGCGCCAGCGGTTTCGCCGACGTTGTCGTCCTCGAGGCCCGCGACCGGATCGGAGGCCGCATCTGGACGGCAAACCTCGGCGGCACCGTTCCCGTCGACCTCGGCGCCTCATGGATACACGGCGTACGCGGCAACCCGATCGCCCAAATCGCCCGCCGAAGCGGCATCGAGACGCGCCCGACCGACTGGGACAACGCGGTCCTGCACTTCCACGAACGCGGCGCGCCGACCTCCGACACCTCCGATCTGGACGGGTTTTGGACGCATGCGGACACACGGCCCCGCGCCAGCCTGCGATCCATCCTGGACGACTACCTGGAAACGCACGCACTCAGCGCCGGCCAGCGGCGGTACCTGGAGCATCTGCTCAACACGACCGTGGAGCACGAGTATGGCGCGGATCTGGCCGATCTCTCGCTCGAAAGTGTCGACGGAGGCAGCGAATACGGCGGCAACGATGTCCTCTTCCCGGGCGGATACGGTCAGATCGTCGAAGCGCTGTCGGACGGTCTCGAGGTCAGGCTCGGACAGGCCGTGACCGCAATCGACCACAGCGGCGCGCAAGTCGTCGCGACCACGGCATCGGGCACAAGTTTCGAGGCCGACAGGGTCGTCGTCACGCTCCCCCTCGGCGTCCTCAAGAACGGACTCGTGTCGTTCTCGCCGCCGCTGCCGGCCGCGAAGCGCCAGGCGATCGCCGACCTGAAGATGGGCGTGCTCAACAAGACCTGCCTGCTGTTCGAGGATGTCTTCTGGGAGCCGCGAGTCGAGGTCATCGGGTACGTGGGCGCAGACAGGGGGCGATGGGCCGAGACCCTCAGCCTTCACCCGTACACCGGCCAGCCGGTCCTGATGATGTTCAACGCCGGTGCATACGGCGCCGAGATCGAGAGTCTTGCCGACCGGGAGATCGTCGCCGAGGCCACAGCGGCGCTCGCGGACATGTACGGGCCCGTGCCGCAGCCGACGAACGCGCTCGTCACGCGCTGGGGCTCCGACCCGTGGACGCATGGATCCTATTCGTACGTGCCGGCTGGATCGTCGTTCGAGCGCTACGCGACGCTGGGCAAGCCGATCGGCGACAGGGTGTTCTTCGCAGGCGAGGCAACGGACCCGGACCACCCGGCCACTGTCCACGGGGCGTTTCTGTCCGGCGTTCGAGCAGCGCGGGAGATTGCCGCGGTAGCGGGGGGTTGAAGCGGGGGGAAGGGATTGGAGGGAGAGGGCGGCGTGTGCCTCGCGGCCGGCGTTTCGTGTAAGGGATCGGCGGGGCTGAGGAGCCCGGCAACGGGGGGAGGGTGGGGTTGGTTTACACGTTTGCTATCATTATGCGATCATTGTGATAGCATCACACGACCCGCTGCGTGGTGTCCGCCGTCGCCCCTTGCCGTCTCTGAGAACTCAGCTTTTGGGGATGCCGACAAGGAGACACTTGAACGGCGGTAGTCGAATCGACAGTTTCCCTCCTCGCGGAGCCGGGGAGAGGTCCAGGACCACGGGGCGAGGGTGGAGGCGACTTGGGGCGGAGGGGGTGTCGGTATGAGTAAAGGCTTCGATTTCGAGCGGCTCGTCGAGCTGTGCCAGCGTACACACGAGGAGACAGGGCGTTCTGCCGCCCGTGCGATCGACCGTTCGCTGGTCGTGAGGAACTGGCTGTTCGGATGGTACATCGTGGAGTACGAGCAGAGCGGCGCGGACCGGACCGAGTATGGCAGGGGGACCCTGAAGAAACTGTCGGCGGCTCTGCAGGCGAGGATCGGTCGGGGCTTTTCGGTGGACGTTCTGGATCAGATGCGGCGGTTCTACCGAAGCTACGACCACATGATCGCGGATTACTCGGCCAGCGACGATTTCGCGAGATCACCTCGGGCTTTTGGTGACCGGTCGATTCCCGAGACACCGTCTCGGATTTCTCGCGACCAATCGATTTCCGATACGCGGTCTCGGATTTCATCCGGTCTCTCGCCAGGAACTGTTCCAAGTCTCGCACAACTCGCCGGGTGGTCCCCCCTCGGCTGGTCCCACTACGTCACCCTCCTGTCCGTAGCCGACCCCAACGCCCGCCGCTTCTACGAGATCGAGGCCGCTGAAAACGGCTGGAGCGTCCGGGAACTCAAGCGACAGCTGGACA
Source organism: Gemmatimonadota bacterium (assembly GCA_028874905.1). Taxonomy (GTDB): domain Bacteria; phylum Gemmatimonadota; class Gemmatimonadetes; order Longimicrobiales; family Gaopeijiaceae; genus Bin94. Next base: position 24,030 of record JAPPGZ010000019.1, on the reverse strand, counting down.
GCTCCCTGTACGAGCGGCTCGCGCTCAGCCGCGACAAGCACGAGGTCCGCCGCCTGGCCCGTGACGGGCAGGTCGTCGAGAAGGCGTCTGACCTGATCAAGGATCCGGTGGTGCTCGAGTTCCTCGGCCTAGAGGAGAAGCCCGCCTACTCAGAGAGCGACCTGGTTGAGGGGCGCAAGGCCGAGCGCGGACACATATGGCGCGAGGCAATCCAGGCCCACCGAGCTGGAGAGCCGGGAATACCCGCGAGAGAGGCGATCCGCGACCTGACTGAGGAGCTTGAACCCCGAGCCTAGCGCTAGCCTTCCCTCGCAAGCCGGGCGCTCACCAGTCGATTCATGCTTACTCCCTGCTCCGCTGCTCGAATGGCCAGGGAGCGATGCGTCTCCGGAGGCACCCGCACCATGAACTTTCCGCTGTAGGCCCGATCCGCCATCGGCTCTGGAACCGGCTCGCCATTGGTGTGCATGAGAGTATCCGCGCTGCTGTCGTAGGTAGCGGGTGCCGCGCAAGCGTGGCAGATTCCCGAATCTGCGGTTGGCCGTAAGCCAGGAGCGACCTTGATGCGGCGTTGGTTGCGAACCGACGGTTGGTTGGCCGGGGGTGTCGGCGGCGTGGTGGCCGCCCCGCTCTCGATCGTATTGCACGAACTCGGGCACTTTGGAGCATTTGTAGCATTCGGATTCCCCGACCCGGTCCTTCGTTATACCTCCGTCAGCTGGGCCCATTCCGGGGAGTGGGTTACGCTCTTCCGCGCGGGAGACATGGCGGCGGCGGCAGCGCTCGCTGAACCGTGGAAAATGGCGGTCACCATGGCCGCGGGGCCTGCGGTGAGCTACCTGACGGCCATCGTCTGCGTGTTCGCGGTCCGTCGCTTCGGCCCCGGCCCTCTATCGCTGGTTCTTGGCCTCGGATTGTCGGCGCCGGGGCAAGGGCTGGGGGCCTTGATGGTTCTTGCCATCAACCTCTTCGGCGGAGGATTCGTAGGAAGCCAGGACGAAGCGTGGGTGGCGTCGATCGCCGGAATCTCGTCGTCCCTTACCGCTCTACCCGGTGTCGCCTGCCTCTTGCTCGCACCCTGGTTCCTCGTGACAGCCATCCCTCGCGACCGGAGGGTCCGAGTCGTGGTCCCGGTAGCGGGCGGCATGGTTCTGGGCCTCTTCCTGTGGCTCGGTTGGCTGGGGCCCCTGCTGCTTCCGTGAAGCAGTGACCGGGTACCTGTTCGTGGCGCTCGCGGCGCTCGTGGCCGTTGCCGGCTGGAGGATCCGACACCGGCTGCGTCATCAGACCCGAAGCGGGGTGACGGATGAGGTCGTCCATCAAATCGAGACGCTCGGCCGCGTGGACGCGGAAGATGTCGAGCCGCTGGATATGGAACGAGTGCGAGCCGAGGAGGACGAGTTCTGGGCCCAGACCTGGGACGAACCCGAAGAGCACCGGTAGTACTGGAGAGCATCCAACATGCCCAAGGCCAAACTCGGGACATTCGACGACTTGCTGCAGATCTCGGAAGAGGCCGTTCGGCCCACTGCGATTGCCCTGCGGGAGACCGTGTTCGAAGTCGATCGGAATGCATGCGAGGTGGTTCGCCTCGGTGACCGTGCTGCGACCTACGGCGTGGGCCCACGGAAGATGCTCGACGGCTACGCATACATTCTGCCGCATAAGGGGTGGGTCAATCTCGGCTTCTACCAGGGTGTTGACCTGGCAGATCCGAAAGAGTTGCTGGAGGGAACAGGCGCCAGGATGCGCCATGTGAAGATTCGTTCAATTGATGACGCAAAGCGGCCGGAGGTTCGAGCGCTGCTCGAGGCGGCACTTGCGAGGCGCAAGGAGACGCTTCGGTGACTGAGATCTTGATGAACCCGCTACACCTGACCAGCCCACTCTTGATTCGGTCGATCATCCTCCCCGCCACCCTCGCCCTTGCGGCTCCACCGGCCGCCGCCGCCGGACAACTCTCGTTCGAGCGCGTCGACGCCGCTGTCGGAAGCCATACCACCGCGATCCAGGCTCGGGATCTGAATGGCGACGGGCAGCTGGACCTCGTGGTTTCCGGCGGCCAGAGCGTCTTCGTGTTGACCGGTCGGGGTGATGGCCGCTTCGATGTGACGTGGTCCGGTGCCGCCGGCGAGAATCCGGTGGACCTGGCCATCGCGGATCTCGACGAGGACGGGCTTGCCGACCTCGCGGTCGCGAACCATGAGACGGACCATGTCACGCTGCTCTTTGGGATCGCCGGAGGGGCCTTCGAACGCCGGGACCACTCGAGATTCCGCGTCGACGTCTCGCCACACCCGCACGCAGTTCGACTCCACGACATCGACTCCGATGGCCACGCGGACCTTCTGGTCGACGACCGGTCGCCCGAGTCCATCCGGCTGTTCCGGGGTCGCGGGGACCTGATCACGCCGAATCCCGACCACGTGGCCGTCCTTGTCGCCGAGGGGGATGGCGGCTTTCGGCCGCAGGCAACCCTGCCGGCGCCCTTCGGCCCGTTCTCGGTCGTGGCGGCGGACCTGAATGGTGACGGTCGTCAGGATGTGGCGGCCGCTTCCGGAGAAGGCGCGGGTTCGCTGGTGACCTGGCACGGGCTTGCCGACGGGTCCTTTCGCGCCGCCGGCCGACACGAGATCGCGCGCGGCCCGACGAAGAGCACGGCGGCGGATCTAACGGGTGACGGCAGCGCGGAGGTGCTGGTCGCGAGCTACGCTGGTGGGGAGGTTGCCGTGCTGGTCGGAGGGGAAACGCCGCAGCTCCAGCGCATCGAGATCGCGGGGAGCCCTTACGGCCTGGCGACGGGTGACTTCGATGGGGATGGACGGGTGGACTTCGCCGTGGCGAACGACGGGGTCGATTACGTCAGCGTCTTCCTGACGAGGTAGGGGTTCCCAGCAGGATTGTTGGCAACAAGTCTGTTGGGTGACTCAGTCGAGATAGCGGTTGGCGGAAGCCAGTTGACCCCCTCATTCAGCGAGGGCCCGCACCACGGCTTCGGGATCGCGGTCGATGACGGTCAGCAGCACCCGAGCCGCCCGGTCCGGGACGCGCCGCCCCTGTTCCCATTCCTGTACCGCCCGCACGTCGAGGCCGAACCGGTCCGCAAACCTCTGGCGGCTAAGCTTCATGCGCTTGCGGAGTGCCACGATATGCTCGGCAGCAGGATCGTCGACGATGCGGCAGGGGAGCGACGTCTCTCCTCGCACATGGGCAAGCACTTCGCCGAGGGCCGCTTCCACCTCGCGTCCCAGATCCGTTCGTCCGGTTGTCATCGGTTTCGTTCCTCCTTCTTGATCGCGGCCACGAGCCGCGAGAGCACCTTCGTGTCAGCGGGGCTGAGGTCTTCTCGATCCGCCTTCGCGTACGCGGTCAGCAGATAGATCGAATCCGATCTGCCGTGGCGAAAGTAGATCGTGCGGATTCCGCCCCTCTTTCCCCTGCCCGAGCCCGCCCAGCGCACCTTCCGGAGCCCTCCGGTTCCCCGGATTACCGGCGGCCCACCCGGATCGGCGACGATGGCCGCCTCCATGGCCCGCCGGTCTGCCTCCTGTAGCAGTTTGCGAATGGCGCGTTCGTAGGTTCGAGTGGAAAAGATCCGCACTGTAGAATGTGCGGCAGTGCCGCATTTCGGACAAGAGGGACCCTGGCGAAGGGTGTCGTGCATGGAGTCTCCGGGATGGTGGGGACTCCAAGGTGGGAAAAGGAAGTGGGCGGTTGGATGGCTGGATGGGCGGTGGGCACATCGGAGCTCATCCCTGGCGTCCTCGGCGGCATACAGCGGCGCGCGGCAGCGAGCACGCCGTCTCCAAGAGTGACGGGCCGCTCGTGACCCCCGACGCGCACCCGGAATCGGTGCGCCCGATGCCGATCCGCGAGTTGTCCGGTGCGGAGAGCAGCTGAGCCAGTTTCCCGCCGTGCGGTTTGAAATGACTGTACACTCATCTGGCGACAGCCTATCGTGAATCTTGAACCCCTGAAGGGACTTGAATCTACTACTCCGCGAGGAGCCAACGGAGAAGGACCGGTGCAAGTGCCGACAATCGTGGCGAGAGGCGCCGGGAGCGTGCTGTCGGCGGCGCTGCTGACGGCGTGTGCGGGGGACCCGAGTGCCGGGGGCCGCAGCGCCGGGGACGTTGGAGCGGTGCCGCTGGGCGAGGCGGATGCCGCGTGGGACGAAGGGTTCTCGGTGCTCTCCACCGTGCGTGAGCTGCCCGGAGGCCGGGTCGTGGTGGCCGATCCGATTAGCCAGATCGTCGTTGCGCTGGACTTGGACGCGGGTGTGGCCGACACGATTGGGTGGGTGGGCTCGGGTCCCGCCGAGTACCGCCAACCCGATGCGGTCTGGCCGCTGCCGGACGGCCGGACGCTGCTGGTTGACTTGGGCAACGGACGCCTAACCGTGCTGAGCCCGGACTTGGAGTTCGGCGATACCCGCCCGTTCGCCACGGTCGATCCGAGGGAGGGTACGGCGCTGAGGGCCATCCCGCACGCAGTGGACGGCGCAGGCCGCGTCTATTTCGGGGGACTTCGGGGGTCTGCGGCCAGTCCCGATTCGATGACCATCCTCCGACTGGACTTGGACACCGATGCGGTCGACTCGGTTGGGGTGTTCAAGCGGGCCACCATCACGATGGAATTCAGCGGGCAGGGCGTCAGAACGCGCCCGGTTCCGCTTTCACCGGTCGATGCGTGGGGCGTTGCCGCGGACGGCAGGGTCGTCGTCGCGCGGGCCGGGGACTACAGCGTGGAGTGGATCGCCACGGACGCGACGGTCACGAGCGGGGCGCCGGTGCCCTACACGCGGCGGCGCATTGGGCGGGCCGAAAAGCTGGCGTGGCGCGATTCGCAGGCCGAGACCGGAGGCGGACTCACCGTGAGGGACGAGCGTGTGAACGGCCAAATACGGAGGACGGTGCTACGCCCCGGATCTCGTGAAGACGAAGCCGAATTGGACAGCTACGAGTGGCCCGCTTTTCTGCCGCCCTTCTCAGACCGCCCGATCCTGGTGGACGGCACGGGCCGCGCATGGGTCCGCCGCCACCGCGAAGCCGACGGGACCCTGCAATACGACCTCTTCGATGGCATTGGCGCGGTCGTGCTCAAGGTGGAACTGGACTCGCAAAGGCGAGTGGTCGGGTTCGGCGCCGGGACGCTGTACGCAGTGCGGATAGACGGACACGGACTACAGTACTTGGAGCGCTACGTGCTTCCTTGACGTCCCATAGGTGGCTAAGCGAGCCTACCCTCCGTGGCCACACTACAGTGTGTCTCCCGGAGGCGCCTGGCGGGGGGCTGCGCCCCCTCTGACCCCGCGTTTCCGGCCCGCCACGGGAAGGGGGCAGTTTGGCGGGATCCAAGGCCGTGGGATCGCCTGTCACGCACGAACTCGACCCCCGGAGGGGTAGGAGTACCCCTAGTTTCGGGCCTCCCGCCGAGGAACTCGACATCCTCGCGGTGGGTAATCGGGCCACGGAAACGGGTGGAGGCGCGCTCGCGAACATCTGGCTCCCCGAAACCCCGCAAACGCGGGGACCGATACGCGAACCGCGTCAAGCCAGCGAACGGTGGCGACTGCAGCCGCCCCGCAAGCCATGATCGCGGCCCTCGGCACGGCGTACCCGGGGCGCTCGCCTGCGCGCCTCCCGGGCGGTTTACCCTTCGTCGGCTCGACCGTCGATCCATGCTCTCCAAGCCGCGACATCCGCCCCAAAATCCTCGCCGCTCACGGCCTTCAGGAAGGCTAGTGCTACCGCCCGACTGAACTCATGCTCGGCTCCGAGATGGGCAAGAAGCAGCGCAGGGCTCTCGCGAACCAACTGTTGTCCGAACTCCGGGTCGATGCCTGTCGCCATTAGGAGTCTCAGGGTGCCACGGAACCCAAAAGGATTCGTCCCGTCAAAGATCGCCGACAGTGTAGTGCGGGCCCCAGACCAATCAACGGGGTCCAGGTCCTGCCTCGTGAGTCCTGAGAGAACGCTACTGGCCACGGTGCTCACGCGCCCTTCGGAATCGATGAGCGAGCCAACCAGACCGTGCCATGCGGTATCGTCGTCAACGAAGTTGCCGAGCACGAGGGTTGCGACGGCCCGTGCCGATGCCGACGAATCTCTGGCGAGCACTTCGTGCGCGAGGATGCGATCCTCCTCCGTGTCCGCGCGGTCGACGAGATCCCACACCTCTCCAAAGGCTGCTGCGGGAGCGCGGTCCCGCGAGTGGAGCGTCGCCGCAGCCGCAGTCACCGTACGCACGTCCTCGTCGACGGCCGCCTTCAGCTTTTGCCAGATCTCCGGCAGGACGACCGTTTCAATCCCTGCCTCGCGGTAGCGCACGCGCGTGCTGTCCTCCACGCCGACCACGATCGTATACTCGCCGTCGGCTCCCCTGGTCCTGTAGGAGATGGCGGCCGCATCGGCGAATCCAAGTTCATCCTTCATGACGACGGCACATGCGTGTAAGGCCGCCTCCCGGTAGCTCCCAATCCGGGCAAGAAGTTACGCAAATCCAACCAGGACCGCACGATCCCTCCTTCTTGCTGCTATGGACCTGTCACGGTCGACCGGATCGAAAAAGCCGGGGATTTGCCGGAGTTACGGGCGAAGTGCGCGCGCGCGTAGGGGTCGAGCATGAACTGACGGTCGGCACAGACGGCAGCGAACGGAGTTTCGAGCCGGGGAGGAAGTCAGGCTCAAGTCGTCAACCGGACGGTTTCCCGCCCTCAAGAGTGGTTCCATCGGTCTCCGACCTCACGCTCGTCCGCTCCGTCAAACGGCACTCTGGATCTGTTCGAGCCGAAGCGTCGGCTGATTGCCGACTGCGCGGTTCTCCACGGGGTTCCCCGTCGGTAGATTTGTCCATGACCGAAGGCAACCCCCGGGATATGACCGCGTCAGAAACGCCCCAAAGCGGTCGTGGTGCGCCGGAATCGCCCCAAGGAATGAGCCCTTATGCGACAGGGGGCGGTGGCGTCACCTTCGAGCGACAGGTGGCGGTCAAGTACCTGGCGCACATGCTCGCTGGCGATGGCGCGAGCGAGCTTGGAGACGGCCGCCACGTGGTGAACGTCGCGTTCCAACAGGCCCCGACCCATCCCGCCGACGATCTGGTCGTTAGTGCGGCGCACTCGGACGAGTCGCAGCCATCCTTAGTGCTTGCCATCGCCGTGCGTCGGTCGCCCAAACTCGTTCGGAGTGACGAATCAACGCGGAGGCTATTCCGGGGATTCGTCCGAGCTTTGGTCGATACACCCAAGGCAGGGCCGGAACATCGTTGGGGCTTGGTTGTCGCGGGCGATCAGCCACATGCTCGGCAACTCGCACAGCTGGTGAGCCTCGCTGGGGGCCAATCGGACGCACCAGGCTTCTTTGACTGCGTCAATTCCCCCGGCAGATACGATATCGGCGTTCGGCGAAGACTGGGGCAGATCGAGGCGCTGGTGGAACGTGCGCTTACGGACCTCGATGTCGGTGAAGTCGACACAACGCTGGTACGGAGGCGCGTTTGGGAACTCCTAACGCGCCTCGAGGTCCGTATGCCGCGCCTCGAGTCCCCGGACGATACTGATTGGTCAAACGTGGCGAACAGTCTTATTCCACTGGCCCGAGGGTCCGGGCTGGAAGCCGCGGTCCGCCTCCGCGACCGCCTCGTGGCTCTTGCGAATGAGTACGCGCCAAAGGCCGCACGAGTTGATCTCGCGATGCTACGACGTGACACGCACTTGCTGATCAACCCGGCGAAGCGGCACCGAGAGAGCGCCTGGCTGGTACTCGACCGCCTTCATCAAGCGGCGCTCGCTTCGGTGCGTGCAAAAATCACCTCTGGTGACGGCATTCGCCAAGTGCGCCTTGATCGAAGCGAGCTGGCTGCGAAACTGGTGAACCTGGCAACGGAGGCTGCCGCTGTAGTGGTGACCGGCGAGTCAGGCGTCGGAAAGAGTGCACTTGCCCTGTTCGGGCTCGCAGCTGCGAGCAAGGCTGACCCCGACAGCGTACAGGTCTTCTGTGTCAACCTGCGCCACATCCCCCGTAGGCCGGTCGAGTTCGAGGCAACGTTAGGCGGACCGCTTCCGACTCTTCTCCAAGAACTGAGTGCACCAAGGCGACTGCTCGTCATTGATGGTGCTGACGCTGTCATCGAAGGTATGGAACACGCTTTTCGTCACCTAGTCGACGCCGCCAAAGAAACCGAGATGGCCGTAGTTGCCGTGACATCCAGGGAGAGTGCCGCGGCAGTGCGAAGCCCGCTGATCGAGCGCTTCGCGAGCGGTGTTACCGAGTGTGGGATCCCGCCACTGACCGATGCCGAGATAGCCGAAATCGGCGAGACCTTTGCGGAATTGAAGAAACTCTACGCAAATCCGCAGTCACGCGAGGTCCTACGTCGGCTTGTTGTTGTTGACCTGCTCGTGCGAGGCCGTGTCCACGACGTTCCGCTAAGCGATGCAGATGCGATGCGGGAGGTTTGGTCGGGCCTGGTTCGACGGCGAGAGATGAGTGACAAGGGATCTCCAGATGCGCGCGAGTTCGCCCTGCTTCGGCTTGCCGAACTAGAACTTATCGGAGGCGACCGGCTAGAAGTCATGAGCGGGATTGATTCCACTGCCCTCGACGGACTACGGCAAGACGGGTTGCTACGAACGTCCCCCAGCGAACCGTTCAGGATCGGCCCAGAGTTCGCACATGACGAAGTGAGGCGCTACGCAGTCGCCCGCCTGCTGCTGGCCGAGAGGAATCCGGTTTCGCGAATCAAGGAGGCGGGAGCTCCGCGTTGGTCGCTCTCGGCCGCCCGACTCGCTTGTCAGGAGCACTTGGCACTGCCGGATACGGCGGGGACTCCCCTGTGCGGCAGATTCGCTGCGCTGCAGGGTTCTTTCGCCGAACTCGTCAAGGCTGGTCATGGTGCGCGTTGGGAAGACCTGCCGACCGAAGCGTTGCTCACAATCGCGAATCCCAGCGCTGTGCTTGGGGACGCATGGCCCGGACTGCTTGCCGACCAGCGATCTGGGGTACGCCGGATCGCCCGCCTTGTCGATCAGCGGCTGCGTGACGACAGCGGTACCGTCGACATCGTCGCCGTGGAGCCGGTCATCACACTGTTGCTCGACGACAGCACTCCTTGGCGATCCGGGGACGCCGCCAGGGACTTGCTGCGGTCCTGGCTGCGCGCTCACGTCGCCACGAATACGCCCGCTGGCAATCCATTGCGCGTCCTACTGCGTGATCGCCTCGTTGAAGCGTGTGGCGCGGCTGATCGTCGCTTCGCCAAGAAGCAGGCAGCACTGGCCGCCAAGCGTGCCGCTCGAACACCTGAAGAGATCGAAAGAGAACGCCGCTTCGAAGAGAAGCACGCGTGGGCGGCACCGGAGATCCGACGGCGTCGAAAGCGACCTGGGATTCCCCATGAGATTACGAGCGAGATAGTCGTCGAGCTGCTTGGACTGCTCGGTCCGGATCTCGGCCACGAGGGTGAGGCGATCCTGCGTCGCGTTGCACGGGATGCACCAGCGTGGCTCGCTCCCGCTGTGGACGATTTCTTTGCCAGCCGTGCGCTCGCCTCATTTGGGCAAGACCTCTTGGCTCATCTGACCGAGGCCTACTACATCGACGACGAGGCGGACGGCTCTGATTCCCTCTGCGACGGCGTCCGCGGACACCAGCGGCGCCGCTTTCTGGACCCGCTCGCTGCATGGCATCTCGGGCCGTTCATGTCCCTCTTTCAGGTCGACTTCCGCCGCGGTATCACAATTCTCAACCGCCTTCTGAACCATGCAGCCGTCATTCGTGCTGTCGGCTTGGCTCGTGCTACTCAGGGTGACCAACCGGCCGAAGATGAAAGCGTCCACGCTCGCGAGACCGCAATCGAGGTTGCCGAACTTGAGGTTACTGGCGAGCGGAAGCCCTATGTTGGCGACCAACACGTTTGGCGCTGGTACCGTGGAACGGGAGTCGGACCCTCTCCTTGCCTCAGCGCCTTGCTAGCGTTGGAGCGCGCATGTGACCAACTGGTTGATTCCGGCGTTTCGCTGAGCAGGTTGATTCAGGTGCTGTTCAATGGCTGTGAGAACCTCGCGATGGTCGGTTTCATCGTAGGGCTGCTCGTTCGGCATCTTGAGAAGGCGGATCAGCTACTGGATCCCTACCTTGTCGAACCGCTCATCTGGCACCACGAATTCGCGCGCGTCGCGAACGAAAGCTCAGGGTTCGCAGCAGAGTCCGAGGGGCTCGTTGCACCCGAGCGCCGGGACTGGTCGCTAAACCATGTCGCCATGTTTCTAGTCCTTGGAGCCGCCGAAGAACGGGTTGCGGCGCTCCGTGCGGTTGGGGCGACACTTGTTGGCAATGCCGAGCGGCAGATAAGCCAACTGCTCAAAGAGGAGTCCGGGCAGACAGAGGACGATCACGCCCCCTTTATCGAACAACAGCTAATGCCAGTGCGTGCCTGGGCCAGCCGGCTCGATCGCGACAGGTACGAAGCCCGTGAGACTCCAGATGGTGTGTACATCCAAGCCACGCCGCCAGATGAGGTGGTGCAAGGGTTGGCAGAGGCCAACGCGGATATGGAACGCACGCGGCAGGCGATTGAATTGGGAGTGCGGTATCATGTCGAGCCAGGGACGGGGAACACCGGCCCTCACCCACCCGATCAGTTGACGGCTGACCTTACAACCGCGCGAGAACTCCTTGAGAAACCGCCATCGTTCTCCGTGTATGATCCCCTGGACACGGCCGCCTTGGTAGCCGCGGCAGCACTCGAAGCGCATTTCTTGACTGCTTGTAACCTGCCACATCATGCACTCTCGTTCGCTGCGAAGACCGTGCTTCAGATCGGGGAGGGCGCGGTGGAGCCTCGGCCGTTCGAATACGCGAGCACCTTGTTTGATCAGGGCGCCGACCGCAGCGCCGCTCGAGTGCTTCCACTGCTTCTTCTACCGGGTTCTGAACCGATACGAGCCGCTATCGACAGCGGAAGCCAACAAACACCCATCGAACGCGTGCTGGCTGCCGGCCGCAACCTTGCCCGGGCAGTCGCGAACGAAGTACGACTCTACCTTGTCCGGCGTTTGGATCACGTGTGGGAAGCGGCATGCGTGAACGACGACCATTGCCATCACGAGCTGGGGTTGTCGCTCGTCACCAGCACGCTGCAAGACTGCATCGTAGGTCCTTGGGTTCCCGACACTGGACGACGTTCCGCTGTCGCCCTCGAGGAGCCCTTGGCCGAGTCGCTTGCCACTACCGACGACGATTCAGTCATAACGTTTCGCCTCGACGCGGCGATACGAGCTCTCGGTCCCGCGGTGTTCGCCAACGTCTGCATATCAACTCGGGCACATGTTCTGCTAACGGAGCTCCTTGCCGCTCAGCGTAGGTCCCTCCTACGACAGGAACAGCACCACGCGGACCATAGAGGCACGCATTCTCTCGTTACCGCCCGCGCTCTCTTGACGATCGCACAGAATGGCGACGACGCCGGCATCTACCAGCACATCGACGCCTATGCCAACAACCCGGCACTAGTCGGCACGATTCTACGCGCGTTGTCGGCAGCAGCCGAGGAAACCCCGAGCCGGGCAGCGACGGCACGGCGAATCTGGCCTGGCCTAGTTCGTCACGTACTGGAATTGAACGCGTCTGGCCACACACCGTTTCAGGGTGGTCACTACGGCGATATGGCCCTGGCTTCCCTGATTCCCAGCACCGCGCCTGAGTGGCACTACTTGTACCGTGAAGTTGTGGACCAACCGATCAAATGGTGGAGTCCCCGCACCATGCGACCCGCGGTCGAGGAATGGCTACCAGTCGCTGCGGGGACAGCAGAGTGCGTTGATCACCTCATCGGTTTCCTCAGCGTACTCTCACCCGAGGACCAGGTCCGTGTTGGACTACCGTGGCTAAAGGCCCTTGTCCTCTCGGATCCCGCCTCCATCGCTGCCGGCAGCTTCATGATCGCTGATTGGCTAACCGAACACCGGACCGCGGCTGTCGCCGCCGACCTCATGCCCAGTTGGCAGGAAGTTGTCGATGCCTTGGTTGTCGCGGGGGACACACGGCTCGCGACCTACTCGGACTAGCCGGCCCTCTTGCCACGAGGCACAGAAGCGCCCGCGTCGGCCGCCCAATCGTCAGCCGCAGTTACGGTGGTTGTCGAGTTGAGCGGCCGTACCCGTCGCCTGCCCGCGCTACAGGCACGTGCCCGACATGCGCCGAGGGTGGCGAAGGTAGCTCCCAAGAGACCGACCAACTCGAACCCTCGGCGGGCCATCGCGGATTGTCAGAGCACAGGGCGGCTGAGCTTGATCGCTGGAAGGCCGCCCAAGCCACATCCCCGGAGAGGTTGTGCGTCTGAGCGAAGCGACCTCGCCATGCGCTGAGTAGTCGCACTCAAAGAGTTGAGGCGTCGTGGCAGCGATGGGTCACCAAGAAAGGCCTCTGGCTTCTTCACCGATCCGCCAGGTATAGAATATCGGACCGTACCTCCAACCGCTTACGTTCCCCCGCCTTGGGCAAGAAATCCTGTGCCATCTCATCCGGGATGGGAATGAAAGTACGTTTCTTCGTCAGAATGGTTGCTGTAGTCCTCGGACCGCCTCCGGACCCTGAACCCACTAGTCCTGGGCAAAGAATGTCGTAGTACAGTCCAAAACGCTTGGCATGATGCTGAAACACGAACACGACCTTGCGACCACCCCAAACGATGTCAGTTGAATGAGGTTGGAGAAAGAAATGACCCCTGCGACGCTGCACTCGGTCGGTGACTGCCAGAAAGCAACGATACCCGTTAACCGGCGCCTCACTCGTCAGTATTAGTGCATCCGTCTCTTCCTCCCGACGATCGATACTGGGTATTGGAGCGTACGGATCAGAAAGTGTCTGTTGTGATACGTCGTTGCGAGGTTCACGAATGACCGAGGACAGTGGTGCTGTTCCGTCAGAACTAACATCGACGAATGAGCGATCAGTGTCGGACAATCGCTTCCTCGCCTCCGCAATGGTCATTCTTCCGGCGCGGAGGTCCTCGAAGATATCCTCGAGACTTCCTTTATCGCCAATCTCATACTCAAACCATTCCCTATTGGAGCGCAGGTGACGCAAGAAGGCTTCCGATCCCTCACGCGTGCTGCTTGGTACGAGTGTCGATATCCTTGGGAAAAGAGTCGTACGCACAAAATCCTTTACAAATGGCCCGAATGCGTCGAAATCATCGCGATATAAGGCTATGAGAGGTGCGACACTATTCGACTCTGGCGCCAGATGGATTACAACAGGTTTCTTCGTAGCGGTGACGAGCACTGGGAGCGCGCCGGTTATTTCGCCGAAACGCACATCCGCTTCGAGAAAATAGTCCTCCTCCAGGATTCGCGTCATGCGGGTCGCCAACGCGGAGTGCGCAAAACTGAGAGTGGCCGTATCAAACTCCGTGGTCACGCGCGGTCGCGTATCAACCTCTGAAATCCCATGCCTGTTCAGAAAACCAAGCTCACAGTCTCGGCGCGGAGTTCGTCGAGCAAGTACGATCAGCGGTTCATCTTCACTCGCATACGTTCGAATCACTGACTCATCGTAACCACTGTAATACCGTAGACCACGGCGTTTAGTGACTGAGGACAGCGGTTCAAGCTGGTGGAGGGGGCGAGGCAAAACCTTCAGCGGGCCGCAGAGTTCATATTGCCCAGTGGCGATGATCCAACGCAAGAAGCCACTGTTGCCGAATGATTCGGGGTGGTCGGCGGCCATGGGAGAGACTATGGTGTCAAGCGCCGAAATCACCTGTTGGAGCAACTGAGTGGAAGACGCGTCGAGCGCCTCGCGACCTGCTGTCGGCTTCAAAAACGGCAAGTCGACGACTCCTCCCCACTGGTACCCAGATTGCATGGCGACGGTCGCGAGACCAAATCCAGAACGGAGGGTTCTGATGGCGTTGCGGTCCTGAAGCAAAACTATCCAACCTGGCGTCCCCAAGCCTTTCTGTGAAACGACGTTCTCCACCACCACGCGAAGTTCGCCAGAGGCCATGCCCAGTACCCTGAGGTTGCCACTGACGATGCCAGCAAGGGACACGTTCCGAAGACGTTCTGACCATGAATGTCTCTCGGAGGGAAGTACAGTCCTGTGACCGGATCCGCTCAACAGCTCTTCGTTGAAGCGGACAGGGACATCCAAGAACTCAACGAAGCCCTGCAGAAATGTTCGGGCCTCTGGAATCGAAATCCCGATTCCTGGGGCCAGCAGAGCTCTCACCGTAGTTCCTGGTTCACCCTTTGGTTCTCTCGACACCAGTGATATGCTCTCGGTGTCTGTCGACAATTCGGATTTTCGTACCCACGATGCCGTGCGCTCAGGGCGCTTCGCCGACTCACTCTCCACCGAGAGTTCATCAGCGACGCCAAAATTTGCCATTGCCCCGATCCCAAATGTACCCACGACTCCAGCTGCTCGGGCGGCTGTTGTATTCTTGCCACTCCTCCCCGCGTACCAGAAATTGGTCTCGATCTCCTCCGCCGTCATGCCGATGCCGTTGTCGGACACCACGATTTCTCGATTGTCAATGTGGACGTGGATCGAAGCTTCGAATTGCTGGTCACTAATCGCCTGTCTCATCCGGATCGCATCAAACGCGTTCTGCGTGTTCTCGCGCAGAAGAGCCAGAGGAGACTGATAAATCTGGTCGGCAAGAAGCGAGAGCATCCGAGAGAGCTCAAGCTTGAAAGTGATCTTCCTTTCAACTGAACTCATCTGACATCTCTCTGACCGCAACGGTCGCTTGCAGCTCTCTGAACATGCTGGGAGTCAGCAAAGACTTGGAAGTCTGGAGTCGCCTTTTGGCATCGTCGAATCGACCGTCGTCAAGGAGCAACGACACGAGCTCTACGGCCTCGCTAGCATTCTGCGGTGGGCTAAGCAGTTCCACCAACGCGGCATACCGCCTAAGGCCCCTCGATGCTTCGATCGCGATGCGTCGCTTCTCAGGAAACTGGGAAGTGGGTATGGATTCACTGAGCTCCAAGGCATCCTCGTATCGTCGTTCTGCGATCGCCGTCATCGCCTCATCCAGTTGTTGCAAAACCCTGGAGCCTCTTCCATCCGTTCGGACGACCGGCAGTTTGAGTTCAACAAACGTGTTGCCTCCGAAATCATCTCGATGAAAGCCCGCGAATACGCCTGCGGAAGACATACCTCTCACGTGCACCGTGATCGACTCATTGTCTGGGTCAATAACAACGACGTTGAACTGGCGACGCTCTCCCATCGGAAGCTCATCGTCGCCGACGGCAAGGGACCCCGCACCGACAACCGCCATTGAAGTCAAGTTGGGCAAACGCAACTCAAAAGGGGCTGCGCCCGGATGGTGCTGATGGCCGTGCAGTCCAACGGTGAAGCCGAAGTCGATTAGTCTGTGGACAACTCGCTGATCCATGTAGTCGCGCTTGCGGGGTCCACCTTGTATGCTGTGGTGCCACACCGCTATAGGTATGGCCATATCTGAGCGAGCCAGGAGCCTCTGTGACGACGCCAGTGATGACGGGGCGATCTCGCCAACGTGACAAAAGCAGTCATTGCCGTGCCAGGAAGAGAACCCGGCGATTAGGAGATCGAGTTCCGGGTATTCGAAGAAGAGTAGATCATCGTCAGGACAAGGGAAGGGGTCCGGCTCTATCCCCTCATAGAACGCCTTTCGGAACCGGCTAAAGGGATCAAGGCGGGACGCATACAATTCGTGATCCGAAATCTCATAGGCTTGCCGGTTGTCCCAATTCCATCGGATATCTGAGGTCGGTTGGATGCACTTGGTCGCGATTCCATTAGGGCACGGCTCAATAGGCTTCATCCCGTCCAGAGAACGTCGCCAGTGAACGTCGTGATTCCCAGGGACAATAACCATTCGGGATCGATCAGAATCGAGGAACTCCTCCGACAGCTGCCCCAGAAAGGCTCCCACTTCGCGATACTGAGCGTCTATCTCGGCGTCGGGATCGTGGGCGTCGAGAGCGGCCCCTTGGACCAAATCGCCGCTTACCACGATCAGCTCCGGCCTCGGGATCGCCTCCGCCTCCCACCGGTTGGCGTCGCTGATGAGGGCCGATAGGAGCTCGTCATTGCTCAAGTGGGGGCCCGGTGTTCGATGTAGGTCAGAGATATGCAGCACTGCGGGCACAGAATCCGTCCTTGACGGCAGCGACACTGATCACGGCTGGGTGGTTCGAGCGAACGAGCCGTCGGAAGCGGACAGGTCCCGAGCTACCGAAACACACGCTCATGTGTTCGGGCGGCATGGTTGGCCGTCGTGGCGGGCGGATCACGCGGTCCGGGGCCCTGGCAGCTACGACACGGCAGTTCCGCGTCTCGGCTCGCTGGCGAGCGGTCGCCCACGACCGGCCAGAATTCGAATTGCCAAGCATGTTCATCGTCCGTTCTGCCGTTCTCCTTACTCCCTGAGACCTTCCAGTCCTCGCTGAATCGAGGCTCCAAAGAGAATGCGTACCTCCGCCATTTGTCAACGCTTCCCGGACCGCCGATCCAATTGCACATCCCGTGAACCGCGAGCCAATCACGAGCCCCCTTCGGAGCTCCCAGCGTCTGCGCCCACTGCCCGAGCCGCGGCAGACGGGCATCGTTCCCAAACGATGCCGCGTAACGCTGACGACCGCTGTCGCGGCGAGGGCAACTGGGCGGTGGCGTTGCTGGTGCGGACGCGGCAAGGTGCCGCGCTGATGGATCGATGATGAGAGCATCGTATCTTCGAGCGCGACTGCATCCCGACCCGAAGGACAGTCCCATGACGACCATCGAAAAGCTCCGCGCCCTGGCCCGCGAACTGGCTGGCGAAGCCTGGGATTATGATCGCCGCTGCCTGCCCGCGCAGGCGCACGTCCGCCGGTTGGCGGCTAGGGCGGTGATGAACCAGGCCGACAGCATCCAAGATGAGGATTCCATGTTCGAGGATCCGCCCTCACGCTGACCGGCAATGATCCTCGGGATGGCTGGCGGAAGCGTGTCGGGCGCCCTGTTGGCGCGCACTGACAACTCGAGGCCTTGGTTGTCGGATCGGCCGCTTGGCACGTTGCGCCTCCGGCGGCTGCGCATCCTGCGGGGGCAAGGCCCCAGCCTGCCGCGAACTGCCCGGTCCTCGAATAGATTGGAAGAGGTCGCTGAGGTCCATCGTGCCACGCGATGGGCCCGAAGGAGTGTGGTCGGGATGGGAACCCCGGCGACGGACTAACCACGGCGAGGAGACGATGAGCGTCCAGCGAATCCGCCATGCGATAAGGCGCAAACAGCCCATTTCCGCAACCCATCTGGGCAAACCGCGGATCCTGTGTCCTCATGTGATCGGCACCAAGAATGGTGTCTGGAACGTCCTCAGCTACCAGTCCGGCGGCGAAAGTGGCAGTGGACTCAGCACCAACCCGGCGGGCAACTGGAGATGCATGCGTGTGTCGGAGCTAAGCCGCGTGGCATCGGCACCCAACCATGAATGGCGGACGGCCCCACGCGACACACGCCCGCAAACATGCGTCGATGTCGTCGACACCGAGGCAGCCTACTAGGGGCACCCCTCACCCAACATCGCTCTTGGACCGCAGATTCCCGCATCGTCTACAGCTTCTCGATCCTGCGAATGGGCGGCCCGGTGACGCTGACGTTCGGAGTCCGGTCGATCCTACCCCGGGATCGCCTGGAACAACAAGCCGAGGTCTATTTCGATCGTTTCGCCAGCATCGAGCCGGGCGACCGAGGCGCGCACCTCGTCGTTGCTCCAGCCATTCATGAAGCGCACTGCTGAAAGGGCAGCATACTCTCGGTCAAGCTCCATACTGATCCACCGCCGACCGAGTTCTTCCGCGACCTGGCCGGTGGTGTTGGAGCCAGAGAAGATGTCCAGGACCACGTCTTCCGGATCTGTCAGGAATTGGATGAAGAACCGCGGGAGCGCACTGGGAAACCTTGCCGGGTGTCTGTCCCGCTGCAGCATCTTGCACAGCCGCAGATAGCCCGAATTGCTTTCCGTATTGGGAATCTGCAGCAGGTTCGATGGAATCGCGCCGCCGTTGTCCTTGCCGAAGGCCTTTGCGATGTCGTGCCCGGAGGGCCGCGCTTTGGGCCGGTAGTACTTGTCGGGGTCTTTGAGCAGCCTCTTCATGCGTTCGGAATACGGTACCAGGACGCGGGTCACGTCCGCCTTCGGCTCTGCCGAACGGGAGAACCACCAGAGCGTGTTAACCGAGTCCTTGGCTCGGATCTTCCGCTTGTTGACCCATTCGATCGGCGACGGCAGCTTCGACGGATTGAACCAGAAGAACTCTTCCGCCAACTCGTAGCCGAGGCGATCACAGAAGTCCAGCAACACGCGGTAGTTGTAGAGCGAACGCACGGGTTTGCCGCGCTTGTAGGCTCCGCCGAGGTCGAGAACGAAGCTGCCACTGTCCTTCAGCACGCGGAACGCAGCCTCTCCGAACTTCCCCAGCCATTCGACGTACTTGTCCTGCTCCTCGTTACCGTAGGCCTTCTGCCGCAACAGCGCGAAGGGAGGGCTGGTCATGACCAGGTCCACCGATTGTTCCGGCAGATGTCCAAGCAGCTCCGCGCTATCCCCCCACAGCTGGAGACCGCGAGGCGTACGATACACCTGCTTGTCGCTCGGCAGGTCCAGCTTCATCGTCCATCATTCCTATCGGGGAGGTTCGCATCCGGCTGCAGTTCCCACCGCCGCGCTATCCAGCTCTCGACGAACGACCAAAGCAGCGTAATCGCGTAGTGGAGTTCCGGTGCCGTTTCTTGAAGATCCGCCACCGCACCCGCCAGCGGTTCTCTAGGCAGGTGACCGACCAACCAAACGGCCCATACGGAGGGGTTACCACTGGCAAGCTGTGCCGTGAGCTCTCGGAGGGTCTCGTCTGACACCGCGCCGTGCTGGCGCAGCGCCTCGGCACACCCCGCCGCGATCGCCGGCTCCATTTCTTGCAACCCTGCAAGAAGTACCGGTACAGCGTCTGAGTCCAGGGTGACGATGCCCTCAAGGGCCTCCTCACGGAGGTCTTGGTCCACATCCGCAAACGCCCTCACTAGGCGTGAGCACGCTTCCAAACCGCCGATGCGGCTCAACGACCAAGCCGCCGCGCTACGCGCGAAGTACGGGCGCTGATGATCGTCGAGGATGGCGCTCAGCATCCTCACGCACTCATCGGTGCCAGCTTCCCCCAACGAAATGACCGCCTCCAGTCGGATCTGCTGGTCGGGACTCGCCAAGTACGGTGCGAAGAGGTGCTCTGCACTCTCGCCACGGACAGCGACAAGATACGCTGCTGCCTCCAACCGGATGTACATGTCCTCTTCACGATCGCGCTCGAGACTCGCAACGGTCGCCCAAACGGAATCCTTCCGTCGGAGCCTCGCGAGCTTCACCCCGGTGAACCGTTGAGTCCGCTCACGGGACGCCAGAAGCTGCGAAAGGTGGCCCTCGGGCCAAACACCGGGGCAGCGAAGGTCGTCATCGGTCTCCGGCCTGACTCTCGACGCGAGGATCTGATTGAGCGCGATTTCCTCGCCCACGGCCACGGTGATTCGGAGCTCTTCGGGAACCGTCCGAGTGTAACGATGTCCGTCGCTAGCTCGAACAGTCGTGATCCTCTGACCCGTGACCGATTCTACAAAGCCGTCTCGGCTGGAGAACCACGCCTTCCATGTGACGCTGGTCTCCGATCCTTCGGTAACGCCCTTGGTCGTCTCACCGTCCCGCGACACGGCCCTGAACCGAGCGACGCGCACGTAGTTTACCGTGCCTTCAGCATGCCACCGGATCCAGTTGCGTTCGTGCCAGTAGGAGACCGATTCCTGAAGCCGACCGGCGCTCCACTGTTCATCTTCGCCTGCCTTGCAGACCGGGAAGGCGATTACGTCGGCGTTCACCATACCGAAGTCCCACGCGCGCTCATGGTCCGAGGAGCTATGGGACATCGACAAGTCCGGCCTCGTCTTCGCGCGGCTCTCGATGCGAAGCCCGCACAGCTCGCAAACGAGGTCTGGGATGCGGACGCGCTTGCGCTTGACATCTTTCCAGAGCTTCGTGTCCATGGCGCCGCGTTCGAGCTCGACCATTCGGTGTCCCAACCGCTCAAGATCCTGGGCCACGTGTCGGCTGCCCACCGCACCGAGGGCGATCTTCCGAAAGAAGCTGGCATCAGGCTTGAGGGCGAGCGGTGGCATGGTTGAATCTAACCCAAGCCACGGCCAGCGAACGAGGGGGAGACCCTGGCCAGGCTCCAACGCCACGGAAGGACCCGGCGGATAGTAGGAAACTGCGGCAACCGGTCGCACCGTTCCACCGCGCGCCGCCCGAGACTCGCCCCAAGATCCCCGGAACAAGAGGGTAGCGCTCGGGCTGGACCACTTGACATCCGAGCTAGAATCTTCCCTCCACCATGAGCGGTTCAGGTTTTTCAGGCTATCCGAACGCACGGCCTTGCTGGTCCCGCTCTCACACTCGACGACATGCACGAATCGGGAGAAGCAATGACCATCGAACAGCTCATACCCGTTCAAGCCCTACCGGGCGACCAGCTCGCTCGCTTTCTTGCTTTGCGGGAACGGGACGGGCCGCGCCGGTACAGCGGTGACAAGATCATTCCCTTCCCTCAGGACACGGATGCGCGGAAGTGGGTCCTGAGATTCGTTTTCACCGCCCTACAGGCAGGATTACCCACCCGCGAACAGGCAGGATGGAAGCGACTCGCCGATCCCGTCCGATGGGCGGTCGAGAACTGGCTGCAGGTTGGAGGAAACCCTCGCGCATTGAGTAAGAGGCCCCTGCGCGACGGGAGCTATCCCCTACTCAAGCAACCTTGGGGACAGTTGCGGCGGAGATATGACACCGCCACCCGCCGCTTCGGCGGCACGATATGGGAGACGCCAGACGGACACTTCGTCTTCGCCCTGGGGGACGGCGGCGTTGGGAGCCCTGCGATGGAGAGAATCATGGGAGGCCCCTAGGAGCGGGACGGAGCTCGACGTCGGCCCACCTGAGGGCGACGGCCTCGGAGCGCCTCAGCATGGCGTCGGGCATAACCGATGCGAGCGCGATGTCCACCCGGCTGCGGCGCCGGGCGGTGCGGGCGCGCTCGACCCGACCGCGCGGGGCCCGTGCGCGGGCGCTCAGCCGTCGCGCGGATCGCGGCCTGACACACTTCCGTACAGGGCGGCGGGAATGGTGCCGAGACCTCCCGCCCGGCCTATGCCTCGAAGCGGTCCCACGCGGCCTCGTAGTTGCGGCGCGTACTGGCTTTGTGGGAGGCCCGGGCCGCGTCGACGACCATCGAACAGGGTGTTCACCAGCAGGCTCTGGCCGCCGTCCACTACCAGCCTCCGTGTTGCTCCAACCACTATCCGGCTGGATCCACGCGTAACATCCCGTCCCCACGTCGTGGAGACCGTAGCTGAAGGGTCGAATCCCCAGCGTCATTCTTGGGTCCCGCGTCATTCTGGCCAGACGATTGCACTTTCGCCGGACTCGGCCTCGACGTGCATTGTCTCCTGAACGTCAGTCATGGTGATTCCGTCGCCGAGCTTCGCCGTCCATGCTACGTGCGGGGTCAGTGTCAGCGTTCCTTCGAGCCCGGCCATCGCGCACTCGTCTAGGATGACTCGCACCGCCCTTTCCAGATCGCGCACCCCCTCAGGGTGCGTGCTGCGCTCGGCGGCATCCCTCATCCTCGCCGAGTTCTCGAAGTACCGCCAGGCGCCGAAGACCTCTCTCGACTCGCGCAGCACGTCGCCGATCGCGGGGTAGTCTCCTCTCAACCGCGCCCGGCTGTCTCCGGGGAGGTCGTCGTACAATGCCCGCAGGTCGTGAGTCATCCTCGCCCGATCGTTGCGGGTCATGAGGATCGCCTTCAGGGCCACCTCGCACGAGAATGCTGCCGTCAGGGCGCGCATCATGTTCGCGCCCGCTCGCTCCTCCCACGTTCCGGGCGGCGCGCGGGACACTCCTTCGGCCGCCGTCCTTATGTGCATCTCAGTCTGATCCCGACCCTCGATCTCGAACTCCACGGGCCGGGCAAGCTCCACCTCGTCCCATCGGTTGATCGCGGTCTCCTGGGGAAGGCTGCGGGCGCCCCCGGAGAGGAGCTTCGCCTGCAAGTAGAGGTAGCCGGCTTCGCCGGCCGGGATGTCGTGGCGCGTTAGCCATCGCCGGCGGTGCGCCTTGCGTGGAGGCTTGAGTGCCGCCCGCATCCGCGCGTCCATGCCTGCCCTGTCCCTAGGCATGTCCGGGATGATCTTCGTCACGAACTTCGCGTCCGGCCGGTACTTGGCCGGTCGCCCCCGGCTTGCCCTCGGGAGGTTACGTTGCGCTTCCGCCTCGATGTCCCTCCACTCGGCTGCTGCCTCTTTTCCCGCCAAGTGGTTCGAACACAAGCAGCATTCGATTCTCTTGACCTCACCGCCCTCGCGATCCGGGAGGCGTGCCTTCCCCCAACACGCCGCGCATCGCCCTTCCACGATCGGGGCTGCGAGCCGCCCATCCGCCATTCGTCCTCATCCTGTTTCGAGTGGTCCACTGCTTTAACGATAGCGTGCGTTTCGCGGGGGCGGCGGTCGGCGGCGGAGGGGTCGCGGTCGCGACGCGACTCGTCAACGGCGGCCCGACCTCACGGGCCGCCTCCGCCCCCCGGTGCGGGCATGCGGTAACCGAGCCCGCGCTCGTTCAGGATCCAGGCGGCCGAGGTCCCGTCCTCGCCCAGCTTGCGGCGGAGCGTTTGCACGACGGCGTGCACCAGCTTCGGGTTGACATGGCCCGGATGGCGGCTCCACGCCTGCCGGAGCAGCGAGCGATAGGTCGAGACACGGCCCGCATTCCTCGACAGCACCCGCAGCACCTCGTATTCGGTGGCCGTCAGCTTGACGGGACGGCCGGACACGGTCACACGGCGCGTGGGGTAGTCGATGGATAGGCCCCCCAGCTCGAACCGAGCGGGTTCGGCGCGGCCGCGCAGGGCCG
This sequence comes from Gemmatimonadota bacterium, assembly GCA_028874905.1. Lineage (GTDB taxonomy): Bacteria > Gemmatimonadota > Gemmatimonadetes > Longimicrobiales > Gaopeijiaceae > Bin94. The sequence continues at coordinate 1,044 of JAPPGZ010000019.1, read as the reverse complement.
CCCGGACCCTCGCCGTCAGCTCCGTGGGCGAGAACGGCTTGACGATGTAGTCGGCCGCCCCGGCCTCAAGCGCCCGGGCGATCGTTTCGTCGCGACCGTACGCGGAGATGAACACGACCGGCAGATCGGCCAGTTCGGGAACCTGCTCCATCAGCTTGATGCCGTCGGTCCCAGGCAGCATCAGGTCGAGCAGGACGAGGTCGGGCTTCTCGGCGTGGATCAGGCCGGACAACTCCCGGTGATCGCCGGTGGACAGCACGGAGTAGCGGGCTGTGCGTAGCGCGTCGCGGACGTAGCGAAGCACTTCCGGCTCGTCGTCCACCACGAGGATCGTCTCCGGCGCCCGCCCCCGATGGTGCGCCAGCCCCGGGCTTTGGGCCGATGGTGCCGCCCCGAAGGGCGGCGCGGCCTCTTCGGCCACCGGGACCGTGAAGGTGAAACGGGCGCCGCGCCCCGCCCCGGCGCTCTCGGCCCGGATGCGACCGCCGTGGGCCTCGACCAACCCCTTGCAGATGGCCAGGCCCAGGCCGCTGCCGAGGCCGTCGGCCGCGTCGCCGCCGACGGCGTGTTTCCTGAACAGGTGCGGAAGCTGCTCCGGCGGAATCCCCCGACCCTCATCGGAGACCGAGATCGCCACATGGGCGCCATCGCGCCGGGCCGCGACCCGAATGGGCGACGACTCGGCGGAGTGTCGCGCCGCGTTCGAGAACAGGTTGCCCAGGATCTGGACGACGCGCTCCCGGTCGGCCATCACGCGGGGCAGGTCCGCGGGCAGGTCCGCGGCGACCGCGTGCCGCCCGCCGCCGCTGCCGAAACTCCTCCTCGCCGCATCCACCAGCACCGCCAGGTCCGAGGGTTCGGGCGAAACCGACAGCGTGCCCGTCGCGATGCGCCCTGCGTCCAGCAGGTCCCGGATCAGACCGCTCATCCGGGCCGCCTGCTCTTCGATGATGCGGAAGAACTGTACCATCTCGGCCCGGGAGAATCCGGGCTCGGCGGAGAGCACCGCGCCCGCCGAGCCCTGGATCGAGGTGAGCGGCGTGC
>JAPPGZ010000042.1:30297-48127 GCA_028874905.1 Gemmatimonadota bacterium | reverse complement strand
CGGCTGATCGGGAAGGACGCAATGTTAGGCGCACGCCGCCCGATTCGCAACCTGCGGGCCGCCCGGCGCGGACCCCGGCTGGACCCGGCTAGGCGGGCCCGGCGTGTGAGGCGATCGTGTCGATCGCGCGCGCGATTCGCCTCAGGGACCGTTCCCGGCCCAGGATCAGCAGGACGTCGAAGATGCCGGGCGATGCCGGAAGTCCAGTCAGCGCAAGGCGCAGCGGCTGAAAGACCTTGCCGGCACCCACGCCGAGGTCCCCCGCAAGGCCGCGAAGCGCCTGCTCGAGCGTCTCCGCCTGCCAGGCGGCCCTGCCAAGTTCGGTCCGCACCCCCGTCAGGACCTCCACCGCACCCCCCGGGTTCCTGTACCAGCTCTTGCGCGCTGCCTTGGCGTCGTAGCTCGTGACGGGGCCGACATAGGGAGCCGCCAGCGTCGCCATTTCGGCAAGGGAGCGGCTGCGGGGAGCCAGTGCCTCCGTCATCCGCCGGAACGCGTCGTCGGAGAGCTCGAACGACTCTTCGGCCCGGGAGGTCCGTGAGGCCAGGGTCCGCCGCAACCGCTCGGCCAGTTCCCGGGTGTCCAGCCGTCCCATGTACTTGCCGTTCATCCAGTAGAGCTTGGCGGGATCGAAGACCGAACCCTTCCTCAGAACCCGGTCCATGGCAAACCGCGCGACCAGTTCGTCCCGGGACATCAGCTCCTCGTCGGTTCCGGGCGACCAGCCCAGCAGTGCGAGGAAGTTGATCATCGCCTCGGGCAGCACCCCCTCCTCTTCGTAGCTGCCCACCGACTGTGCGCCGTGCCGCTTGGACAGCCTCTTGCCGTCCGGGCCCAAGATCATGGGCAGGTGCCCGAAAGCGGGGACTTCGTGCCCCAGCGCTTCGTACAGCAGGATCTGCTTGGGCGTGTTGGAGATGTGATCGTCGCCGCGGATGACGTGGCTGATTCCCATGTGGGCGTCGTCCGATACGACAGCGTGGTTGTACGTGGGCGTGCCGTCCCCCCTGAGGATCACGAAGTCCTCGATCTCACCGTTGGCGAAGCGTTTCTCGCCGTGCACCATGTCCCGCCACGAGGTGCTCCCGCCGGGTACCCGGAACCGCACCGCAAAGGGCTCCCCCGCCGCGTCCCGCCTCTCCGCCTCGGCCGCCGGCACCCGCGCGGCGAGCTCCCGTGAGAGCCGGGTCACCGCACCGCTTCCGGCCGCGACGGCCGCGTCCCGCGCGCGCTCGAACTCCTCCTGGGGGGTGAAATCGCGATACGCGCTTCCCCGCTCGAGAAGGAGAAGCGCGTCGGCACGGTGCCGCTCGAGTCCGTCGGCCTGGAAGACGGGCTCCTCGTTCCAGTCGATGCCGAGCCAGCGGAGACCGCCCAGGATGGCCTCCACGTGCTCGGGCCGGCTGCGGTTGCGGTCGGTGTCCTCGATTCGCAGCAGAAAGGCGCCTCCGCTCCGGCGCGCCAGCAACCAGTTGAAGAGCGCCGTGCGGGCTCCACCGACGTGAAGGTACCCCGTGGGCGAAGGGGCGAAGCGAAGTCTCATGGCAAGGTCAGTCGGCGCCTGCTCCGGTGGCTGCAGCCGGTGGGGCACCCGCCGCCGAAGCCGACCCGGCCGCCCGGGCCGCCGCGCGGCGTGCCTTCGGGCGCTCGAACAGGAGGTAGAGCGCCGGCGTGGCGGTCAGGACCAGGAAGGTCGACGATGCCAGGCCGCCGATCAGGGCATAGGTCAGCGCGTTCCAGATGTTCGAGTTTGCCGTCTCGCTGAAGATGACCAGCGGCGTCAGTCCCAGTATCGTCGTCGTAGTCGTCATGAGGATCGGTCTCACACGCTCCAAGGTGCCCTTCTGGATGGCGGCGTCCAGTGCCAGCGGCGTCTCCCGCCGCACACGGTTGATATGGTCGACGAGGAGAATCGCGTTGTTCACCACGATTCCCCCCATCATGATGACGCCGATGTACGCCTCACGCGTGAAGTGCGCGTCCAGATAGAAGAAGAGGAGAAAGACTCCGATCAGGGCCATAGGCACTGTAAGGAGAACGCACAGGGGCAGCAGCAGCGATTCGAAGAGTGCGGCCGTCACCATGTAGATGAGGAGAACGGAAACAATGGCCACCAGCGCCATCTGCGACTGTTCCTCCACCGACCAGCGCCACCGGTCGGCCTTTTTGACCGTGTACCCGGGCGGCACTTCGGTCATGTCGATCACGCTGGTGTGATAGAGGTCGCCGAGCTTGTAGGGCCCCCGGAACTCGTAGGCGACGGAGCGCTCGTACTGCTGGTCTTCACGCCGGATGGTGGCCAGCACCTCGCGGGGGCGAATGGTCACGAGCTCTCCCAGCCGGACCGGGTTGCCGGTCGGAGTCAGGACGAGCGTCTGTTGCAGTTCGACGAGATCGACCTCCCGGTTCCCCTCCAGTTTCACGTCGTAGCGGACTTCATCGCCTCCGATCTTCAGCAGATCCTCGCTCATCTGGCCGCGCACGGCATCCGTTATCTGCCCGACCAGAAACTCGACCGAGAGGTCATGGCGGGCCACGACGTCGCGGCGGATGTCCACGGCGAACTCCGACGCCCGGTCACGCGTGTAGAATCCGAACGACGCGTTCGTGTTGACGTCGCGAATGCGCGGGAACCGCTCCAGCCGGCCTCCGAGGTCCTCGGCGATGTCGCGCACCTTCTCGTAGTTGTACCCGAGGACCTGGATCGTGTAGTTGGGCGGCGAACCGCCACCGCCGTAGAAGGAGGGCCCATACCCGATCACGCGCACCTCGGCGCGTGAGAACCCCAGTGAGAAGGCGAAGAGCTGCTCCTTGATGCGCACCGGCACGTCCGTAAGCTCGAGTGCCTCGGGGAAGGTGACCCTGGTCCGGCTCGATTCGGGCAAGACATTTGTCGTGAAACGTTCGACTTCCGGCATCTGGCGCAGACGTTCCTCGAAGTACCGGGTCAACTGGTCGGTGCGCTCGATGTCGGAACCCCGCGGGAGCCGGATCGAGATGTCGATGTAGGTCTGCTGGCCCCAGCCTCCACCCCAGATCCTGCCCTTGTTGACGTACTGGTCGAACAGGTATCCGGACCCGCCGAGCATCGCCAGACAAACGACGACCACCAACCACGGCCGGCGGAGCGTGTACCCCACCAGTCCCCGGTAGAAGCGCAGGTAGAGCGGCGGGCGCGCTGGCAAGCGGCCGGTGGGTGACGTGTTCCGCCCCTCACGTGGCGGCAGGATCCTGCCAACGAGCCCCGGGATGAAGCTGAACGCCACCAGGAGAGACGCCAGGAGGCTCAGCACGACAACGATGGCCAGCGGCAGGTAATAGATCCGCAACTCGTCCTGCAGATAGACGAAGGGAGCGAATACGATCAGGGTGGTTGCGGTCGCGGCCAGGATGGGAAGCACCACATGCGTCGCCCCCTCCTGGATGGCGCTGTCCCGCGATTGTCCCGCTTGCCATCGCCGGTAGATGTTCTCCAGCACAACGATGGAGTTGTCCACGATGAGGCCGAACGCCATCGCGAGCCCCATGAGCGTCAGGACATTCAGGGAGAATCCCGCGAAATAGATCAGGTTGAGCGAAATGAGGATCGAGAACGCGATCGTGGCGAACACCACGACCGCGGAGCGCAGCGATCCCAGGAACAGGAAGAGCACTCCGAAGATCACGATGACCGAAATGAGCGCCCGGCTGCGCAGGTCGGACATCTGCCGCCGGATCTGTCTGCTTTCGTCCCAGTCCAGGATGAAGCGCGTGTTGGGCGGGTTTCGAAGTTCGACGGCCGCCAGACGCTCTTTCACCCTGTCCGCGGCCCGCACGGAATTGGCGCCGATCTCCTTTGTCACCCGCATTTCCACGGCTGGCCGCGAGTTGACGCGGTAGTGGCTCCGGACGTCCTCGTAGGTGTCGCGCACGACGGCGATGTCCGAAACGCGGATGACACGCCCGCCGTCGGTCTTGACGATTGCGGTTCGGATGTCCTGGGCGGACACGGGCCGGTTCCGGATCGTCACCGTCCACTGGCGGTCACCCGAACGGACCGCACCCGCCTCGCGCACGAGATCGAGATTCGCCAGCCTCTGGTCCACGTCGTACGAGCTAACGCCCATCGCCGCCATCAGCTCTCGGTCCAGCTCGATTTCGATCAGCCGCTCGCGGCCTCCGCGTGCGGTGACCAGCGCAACCCCCTCGACACGGCTCAACTCGGGAATCACGACATCGTCGAGGTGTTGTCGAAGCGATTCCAGCGTCCGCGCACCCGTGAAGGTGTAGAGCAGCAGCGGGCGCCCCTGGGTCTCCCTGAACTCGTCCGGGATATAGGGAGAGACGGTTACCCGGTCGACCCCGGGGGGGAGCTCGTTTTCTTCCAGCGTCGCAAGCCGCTCGGAGAGATCGAGACGCGCGAAATCCATGTCGGCGTCGCGGGAGAAGTCGATCCAGATTGTGGCTCTCCCTTCCGAGGACTCGGAAACCACCTTCTCGACGCCTTCGACCAGCTGGATCGCCGCTTCCAGGGGGGAGGTGAGGAACGCTTCCACCGTCTCCGGAGAGGCGCCCCGCCAGGTCCCCTGGACCGTCAGCCGGGGCAACCGGGTGTCGGGCATCAGTTCGACCGGAATGTCCTGCCACGCCCGCACGCCAAGAAGCGCCACCGCGACGTACGCCATCGCGACCGCCACCGGCCGGCGCATGCTCAGCTTGATCATGGCGCCCCCGCCCGCTGGGCGACGAGGCCATCCCTGGACGACCGCATGCCGCGCCGGCTTCGCCACGCGCGGCGCACGTCCTCGATTACGGAGTAGACCACGGGTACGACGATCAGCGTGAGCGCGGTAGCGACCAGGAGGCCGCCAATCACCGAGATCGCCATGGGGGCCCTGAGATCGGCGCCGCGGCCGATCCCGAGCGCCATCGGAAGGAGGCCCAGAACCGTGGTCACGGTCGTCATCACGATGGGCCGCAGCCGCACCTCGCCGGCCTCGAGGATCGCGTCCCTGAGGCTCAGGCCGCGCGCGATTCCCTGGTTTATGAAGTCCACCTTGACGATCGCGTCGTTCACCACAATTCCAACGAGGATCACAATTCCGATCAGGCTCATCGTGTTGAGGCCCTCACCCGTGAGCACGAGTGCAAGGATAGCGCCCACGAGCGCGAGAGGCACGGCCATCAGGATCGTGAACGGGTGGACGAAGGACTCGAACTGGGCCGCCAGGATCATGTAGACCAGGAGGAGGGCCAGTCCGAACGCGAACGCGAGATCGCGGAACGAACGCCGCATCTCCTCGTTCTCGCCGCCCACGTCCACCCGGATATCGCGTGGCGGCTGCATGCCGGCGAGGGTGCCCTCGATGGCCACGATCGCGTCCCCGAGTCCGCCGGATGCGACATCGGCGTACACGGTCACCACCCTGCCCTGATCTTCCCTGCGGATCTCGGCCGGCCCCACCGTCTCGCGAATGGTCACCAACTCGCGCAGCGGCACGCCTTCGACCCGAAGCATGTCGAGCGTCGACGCATCGTAGCGCAGAAAATCGGGCAGCCGCACCATGACCGCGATCTTGCGGTCGAAGTCCACGAACTCCGTGGCCCGATCGCCGCGCATCGCCGATTCGATCGTTTCCGCCACCACGCGCGGGTCGATGTTGTAGTTGGCGGCGGCTTCGGCATCGATCGACACCTGGAACTGGGGCTGCCCCCGCTCGGAGCCGATTCGCACGTTGCGGACCTCGAACAGTCCCGAGAGTTGCGCACGCACGTCCTGGGCGAAACGGTAGGCGTCGACGAGGTTCTCGCCCCGCACGCGCACGGCGATGTCCGCCTCCCCACCCCCCAGGATCTGGCCCAGCGCGGTGGCCTGGCCGGTCTCGAAGGACAGCGCCCCCGGCGGAAACGCGCCCGCGACGTCCTGTGCCCTCGCGACGACCTCCTCCGTGAGCGCGGCGTCGTCCAGCCTCACCTGGATCGTCGCGGTGTGCAGTCCCGAGGCCTGACCCTCGTCACCCCGGGCCTGCACGTCGCGCCCGATGTGGCTGAATACCGCAGCCACCTGCGAGTCGTCGATCATGCTCCGCTCCAGCGCCTCGACGGATTCGGCCGTCGCCTGCAGCTGTGTTCCTTCGGCCAGCTCGACGCGCACGTCGAAGGCGCCCTGGTCGACGTTGGGGAGGAGATCCCGGTCCAGCCCGACCGCAAGCACGAGGCATCCGCCAAGCACACCCCCGGCGACCGCGAGCACCGTTCCGCGCCGATCCAGCGAACGCGCCAGAACCCCGTGATACCAGGCCGCGAAGACCCTGAACAGCCGGTCGAAGACCCGAAAGAAGGGGCCGAAGACGGTCGACAGCACCCGGCCTCCCAGTTCCAGCCAGAACCTCACGAGTTGAGCGATCAGGGACGCGACGCCGACGACGGCCCGTATCGGGAGACGCAGCAACCCGACCACCAGCCAGCCGATCCTGCCGAGCAGTGTCGAGGGGCGCGGACGTTCGGGTGCCTGAGGTTCGGGCTGCTCGCGGGGTGTGCCTTCCCCGCCCTTGAAATGGGCTGCCATCGAGGGTAGCAGCGTGAGTGCGACGGCGAGGCTCGCAAGCAGCGAAAACGCGACCGCAAGCGAGAGGGCTCCGAACAGCTCCCCCGCCACGCCCTGCACGTATATGATGGGACCAAAGACCGAGATCGTGGTCAGGGTGGAAGCCGTGATCGCTCCCTGCACTTCCTCTGCCCCCCGCGCCGCGGCCTCGAGAGCGCTGGCGCCAAGTTGCCGGTGCCTGAAGATATTCTCGAGCACGATGATCGAGTTGTCGACCAGCATCCCCACCCCGAGCGCCAGGCCGCCCAGGCTCATGATGTTGAGCGAGACCCCGAACGCGTCCATGAGCGCGAAGGTCCCGATCACCGAGATGGGAATGGCCAGCGCGATGGCTACCGGGTAGCGCGGGTCGCGCAGGAAGAAGAAGAGGACGACAAACGCGAGCAGGCCCCCGAGGATCAGCGCCTGCACCACGTTGCTGATCGACTCGTCGATGAAGGTGGCCTGGTTTTGCGCGATCTCGGCCGTGAAGTCGGGGTATTGTTCCTTCAGCAGGTCCAGCGTCTCCTGCACGTCCTCCGACACCGCCACCGTATTGGCGCCCGCCTCCTTGAAGACCAGGAGCCCCACCGACTCCGACCCGTTATAGCGCGCGATCTCCTCTCGTTCCGCAAAGCCGTCCACCACCGTGGCGATGTCGCCGAGCCGGACCAGCCGAAAGGCGGCCTCCTCTTCGCCCTGCTGGCCCGATTCCCCCTGACCGCCCAACTGCTGCCTCCCCACCACGACGTCCGCGATCTCCTCCACCGTCTGGAATTCGCCCAGGGTGCGGAGTGGATACCGGTACCGTCCGCGCAGGATGGTGCCGCCGCGCGCCGAGTAGTTGGCCTGGTCGAGCGCCCGCGATACGTCGGCGAGCGTAATGCCATTCGCCTCGAGCCGCGGGGGATCCACATCGATGTGGATCTCGCGGTCGAGCCCGCCGGTCACGGACGCCTGAGCGACGCCTTCGAGTTGCTCGAGCCGCCGCCGGAAGACATCCTCGGCCACCTCCTTGTTCTCGAGCAGGTCGCCGCCCCCGGTGAGCGATATCGTGAGGATCGGCTCGGCCTGGGGGTCGACCCGCAGAATGGTCGGCCGGTCGGCGGTTTCGGGAAACTGATCGCGGATGTTGTCGAGACGTTCGCGCACGTTGAGCGCCGCGAAGTCCATGTCCGTGCCCCACGCGAAGCGCAAGGTCACAAGGCTGACGCCCTCCTGGGACAGCGAGGTTACCTTCTCGACCCCGGGCACTGCGGCCGCTTGCTGCTCGACACGCTCCGTCACGAGGCGTTCGACCTCGGCGGGTGCCACGTTGGGATACCCGGTGTAGACGACAAGACGCGGAAAGCTCACGTCGGGTAGCAGGTCGATCGGCAACCGTGTAAACGATATGCCGCCCAGGAGAACGACAGCCATGACCAGCATCGCCACGGCCACGGGACGCCGCGTAGAGGTTCTCGGCACCGACATCGGTCAGTTGGGATCCTGCGACGTGTCGATCCCGGCTTCCTGGCCGACTATGCCTGCGGCTTCGTAGAGCCCCAGCAGCGCGCCCGCGAACTCGAAGCGCTGGTCCAGGGCGTCCCGCAGCGCCGCGGCCTCTTCGCGGATCGCCGCTCTCAGGTCCTCGATGGACTTGGTGGCAAGCCGGTACTCCTCCTGGACGATTCCCAGCCGTTCGGTGGCGATCTCCAGCCGCCTGGTGCGTTCCCGCAGACTCGCCCAGGCGGTCTCGAGGTCCACGTACCGGGCCCGGATCTGCTCTTCGAGGTCAAGCTCGGTCTGGCGCAGGGCCTCGTTCGCATTCCTCAGGTCGACATCTGCCGCGGCGATGGCGCGCGACGTGGTGAAGCGGTTGAAGATGGGAAGGTCGACGCTGAGGGTCAGGCCACCATTGCCGCCATCCGGGAAGAAGTCGAACAGTGCCGTCCGCTCGACCCCGAACGTGCCACCGCTCACACCGGCGCCAAGTGTAACTGTCGGCCAGCGGTCGCCCCTTTGCATGTTCAGGGCGGCGCGGCTGACATCGAGTTCGGCATTCGCCGCGCCGATACTGGGGCTTTCCCGCAGTGCGAGACCGACCAGCCCGTCGACATCGAGATCCGCGGGATCGAAGGGCTCAGGCTGCCTTTGCTGGACATCCAGCGCCGCAAGCGAAGGGTCGCCGATGGCCTTCCGCAGGGCCAGCAACCCCTTCCGGAAATCGGCCCGGGCCGTATTGACCGAAAGGCGCTGGGCCTCCAGATCCAGTTCGGTCGCCAACAGGTCTGAAAGTCCGATCGACGCGAGTTCGAAGAGGCGGGTGGTCAACTCGACGTCGCGCTCCCGTGCCGCCAGGAGTTCCAGTTCCACCTCCAACCGCGCCTTCTGTCGCTGCGCAGTCAGGAACTGGCGGTGTACTTCCGCGAGGATCGTATTCAATTCCCTGCTGGCCGAGAGGCGATCGAAACGGGCCTGCGCCCGCGCCTGCCCCAACTGATGGAAGCGGCTTCCTCCGCTGAACAGCTGGATCCCCATCGAGGCGCCCTGGCTCGATCGGGACCTGGTAATGGTTCGCACCTCCGGATTGGGAAGCGGGTTGCCGAAAATGTCCAGCGCAGTGGTCTCGCGGGAGAAGCTGTGGCCCGTGCTGTAATCAATCGACAGATTGGGAAGGAATCTCCCAAGCGCTTCGCGCCGCTGAGGCTCTGCCAGGTCCATCCGGTTGACCGCCTGACGGTACTGCGGGTTGTATGCCGCCGCCCGGTCAAGCGCTTCCTGCAGCGTAAGGACGGTGACCTCTCCGTCCGTTTCCCCCTGCTGTGCGACTACCTGCTCGCCGCCCGCGAGGACGCCTGCAGCGGCCACAACAATCAGCACCCGGCACGCCATCGCCTCCCGTGTCCGGCAAACCCGTCTCCCCTTCATCGGGTCGGCCTCCCGCCCGCCGCCTCGGGGTCCGCTACAAGCTCGACCGCGGCGTCGTGCGGCAGGTAGTAGTGCCCGTCCACCAGCACGATCTCGCCGGGGGCCACCCAGTCCTCGTCACCGTCGATGAGTTCGACGAGTTGTTCGTTTTCCAGCCCCGGCGTCACGTATCGCCACTTGGCCCTGCCGTCCTCCAGCACGAAGAGGTGGGTGCGGCGGTCGGCGGTCTCCAGGATCGCGGTGCGCGGCACCAGAATGCGGTCCGGGAACTGCTGGGCCTCAAGATCCGCTTCGGCGTACATCCCCGGCTTGATCCTCCCGTCTGCGTTCTCGATGTGGACGGTCACACGGGCCGTGTTCGTCTCCGGGTCGATCACCGGATTGATGGTCTCGATCCGGCCGTGGAAGGGCTGGTCCGGGAAGGCCGTGAAGTCCAGCGTGGCCACGCGCCCCTCGTCCAGGTACACCACCTCGGTGCCCAGGACCTGCACGGCCACCTTGATCGGGTCCAGGTCGACGACCGTGAGAAGCTCGTCACCTTCGCGGACGAATTGTCCCGGCACGACCATGACGTCTGCGACGCGGCCACCGAAGGGCGCCCGCACCGCGGCCTTCTCCAGATCGAGAACCGCCTTGCGGTGCGCGACCTCCGCCTCGTCCAGCCCGGTGACAGCGCGCGCGAGCCGGTCCCTGCGGGCCCTGACCTCCGGGTCGTCCAGCTGGTCGTCCCCGATGATCCGGGTCTGATAGTCCACGCGGGCCTTCTGCAGCGCCGCGAACCGGGCCGCCACCTCGAGCGCGTACTCGGTGGTGTCGATCTGGACCATCAGCTGGCCCGACCTCACGGCCCGGTTCTCCCGCACAGGCACGGACGCCACGACTCCCGCAACCCGGGCCGTGAGCTTCGCCTCGCGGATCGCCTCGGCCCGACCCTTCGCGGTCACGGAGATCCAGAGCGTGTCCCGCACAGCCGCCACACCGGTGACGGGCTGGGGAAGCTCGGTGCTGAACTGCTCCTGAACCGACTGGACCACCTCGCCGGCCTCCTCGGAGAGCTCGGCAGATTCGCTCTCCTCCTCCGGCTCGGGGCGGAGGCGCCACCAGACACCGCCGGCCAGCAGAGCCAGGATGATCAGGACCGTGAGTACACCAAGGGTGGATCGTGATTGTGCCATCACTCACATCTCTCTTTGGAAGACGTGGGGTCGGAGACGGTGGGTTCTCTCGCGGACCCTACCACTCTGACACCATCCTGTCGTGAGGAGGTTGCCGCGGGTCGCGTTATCTTCACACCCGGTCACGGTCACAACACCCCATGTATTACACACTGCGCGGATTCTATCGTTCCTGACGCGCGAGCCCCGCGGACCGTGCAATCCGGCGCAGCAGCGGCACTCCCGTCACGCGCTGCCGGGTCCCGGCCCGGCAGGGACGGCGACCGAGTACCTGCGGGCCACGTAGTCCCCCAGGATTTCCTTGAACTCCTCCACGATCCCGTCACCCTTCAATGTGCGGTAGTGGGCGCCATCGATGTACACCGGGGCCTTGGGCTCCTCGAAGGTGCCCGGCAGGGAGATCCCCAGGTCGGCGTGCTTGGATTCGCCGGGACCGTTCACCACGCACCCCATCACCGCGACCTTGAGGTCCTCGACACCGGGGTAGTTCCGGCGCCACTCGGGCATCCGTTCCCGAATATGGCCCTGGATGTCCTCGGTCATCTCCTGGAAGAAGGTGCTCGTCGTGCGGCCGCACCCCGGACACGCGGTCACCTGGGGCTCGAAGCTGCGGATCTCGAGCGACTGCAGGATCTGCTGCGCAACCCGTACCTCCTCGGTGCGGTCGCCTCCGGGCCGCGGCGTGAGAGAAACACGAATCGTGTCGCCGATCCCGTCGAGCAGGAGCGGCGAGAGCGCGGCCGCGGTCGCCACAACGCCCTTGGAGCCCATCCCCGCCTCGGTGAGGCCCAGATGCAGCGGGTACTCCGTGAGCGGCGCGAGCTGGCGGTAGACGAGGATCAGGTCGCGCACGCCCGACACCTTTGCGCTCAGCACGATGCGGTCCGCGCCCAGCCCCGTCTCCTCGGCCAGGTCGGCCGAACGCGTCGCGCTCTCGACGATGCAGTCCCTGAGCACGTCGGCCGCGTCCTTCGGGTTCTCGCGCCGGCCGTTCTCATCCATCATCATCGTCAGCAGACGCTGGTCGAGAGACCCCCAGTTGACGCCGATGCGGATCGCCTTCCCGTTCTCCATCGCGATGCGGACGATGGACTGGAAGTTCTCGTCGCGGCGGCTCGTCCCGACGTTGCCCGGGTTGATCCGGTACTTGGACAGGAGCGCGGCCGCGCGCGGGAAGTCGCGCAGCAGGATGTGGCCGTTGTAGTGGAAGTCCCCCACGATCGGCACGGTGCAGCCCAGGTCGGCCAGCCGCTCGAACAGTTCCGGCACGGCGGCTGCGGCGTGCTTGTTGTTCACCGTCACCCGCACCAACTCGCTACCGGCGTCCGCCAGCGCCTTGACCTGCGCGGCGGTCGAGGCCGGATCGGCCGTGTCCGTATTCGTCATCGATTGCACGACGACCGGACTGCCACCCCCCACCTTGACCCCGCCGATGTCTACGCGCGTAGTCTTTCTGGCCAAGGGCTCCTCGCTTACGTTCGGATCGATATCCCTGCCGCCTCCCGCAGCGACGCGGTACCTGAAACCTACCGGAATCAAACGCCAGGACGAAGATGCCATGAAGAACCCGCCCGCGCCTCCCCGCCTACCCGCCCGGCTCTCCCTCCCGATCTCGGGAACCCTCCTCCTGGCCGCCGTCTTCGCGGCCGGCGCAGGAGCGCAGGAGAAGGCCACGCTCACCACCGACGACTACGGGCAGTGGGAGTCGCTGGGGACGGCCACGCTGTCGCCCGACGGCCGCTGGCTGGCGGTGGCCATCGGACGCGTCAACGACGAGGACGAACTCCGGGTCCACGCGACCGACTCCGACTCGGTCGTGACGGTCCCCTTCGCCACCCGTCCCGCGTTCAGCCGGGACAGCCGCTGGCTGGCCTATGCGATCGGCGTCTCGCCCGACGAGCGCGAGAAGCTGGAGGCGCGGCAGGAGCCCGCGCGCAACGCCCTCGGCCTGCTGAACCTGGACACCGGCGAGACGGAGCGCATCGAGGAGGTCGAGTCGTTCTCGCTCTCCGATGACGGGGGCTACCTGGCGTTCAGCCGCTACAAGCCCGAAGGGAAGGAGAGCGCCGGGGTCGATGTGGTCGTGCGTGATCTGTCCACCGGTGCGACCCTCAGCTTCGGCAACGTGTCCCAACGCGCGTGGAGCGACGAGGGCCACCTGCTGGCGATGACCGTGGACGCCGACGATCGAATCGGCAACGGCGTCCAGGTCTACGACCCCGAGTCCGGCCGCCTCCGGTCGCTGGACACCGGCGATGCCACCTACCGGCGTCTGTCGTGGCGCGACGAATCCATGGATCTGGCGGTCCTCAAGACCTATTCCGACGACGCCCATGAGGACACGGCCCACGTGGCGCTCGCGTGGCGGGCCCTGGACGAGGGCGAGGGCCGGGCGTTCGTGCTGGACCCCCGCGAAGGACCCGGGCTGCCCGAGGGAACCCGGCTGGTGGAGCACCGCACGCCGTCGTGGTCGGAGGACGGAGCGACGGTGTTCCTCGGCCTTCAGGACCGCCGGCCGGTGGAGGAGCCGGAAAACGAGGAAGAGGAGGGAGAGGAGGGCGAAGGCGACGGCGACGGCGAGGGGGACGGCACGGAAGGCGAAGCCGGAGACACGACCGAGGAGGAAGACGCCCCTGGCGTCGAGATCTGGCATTCCCGCGACGTGGATCCCGTGCCGCAACAGCGCGTGCGTGAGCAGCAGCTCAGGCGGGTGAACCACATCGGGGCATGGCACCTGAACGGTGAGGGCTTCCTTCAGCTCGGCGGCGACCACGCGGATCAGGCCCAGATCGTGGCGGGCGGGCGTCACGTGGTCACGCGCGACGAGACACCGTACGACGTGGACGCCATGTTCCGGCAACAGTTCCACGACCTCTACGCCGTCGATGCAGGGACCGCCCAGCGCCAACTCGTTCGCGAGCGGATAACCATCACCCTCGGCGGCAGCCCCGGCGGCCGCTACGTGCTGTGGTTCGAGGGCGAGGACTACTGGACCTACGACCTGGAGACCGGGCAGACGCGCAACATCACCGGGGGACTCGACGGAGTGTTCGTCAATCTCGATCTCACGCCCACCCGCGAGCAGATGCCGCCGTTCGGCGTCGCGGGCTGGACCGAAGATGATCAGGCCGTGCTGATCAACGACCGCTGGGATGTCTGGGAAGTGCGGGCGGACGGGTCGGCCGGGCGACGCCTGACACAGGGGGCGGAGGAGCAGATTCGGCACCGCCTGCTTCGCGTCGACCCCGAGGCCGATGCATACGACGCGGACGAGCCCTTCTACTACTCGACCTACGGCGAGTGGACGAAGAAGGC
Source organism: Gemmatimonadota bacterium (assembly GCA_028874905.1). GTDB lineage: Bacteria > Gemmatimonadota > Gemmatimonadetes > Longimicrobiales > Gaopeijiaceae > Bin94. Next base: position 34,162 of record JAPPGZ010000042.1, on the reverse strand, counting down.
GGGATTCTCGCGCGCGCGCCCCGGCGACGTCCCTGGGCGCCTCGTCTGGGAGGACGCGGCCTACGGCGGCTTCTTCGGCGGTCTGCTCAAGGCCCGGGACGCCGACGTCTACGCCTTCCGGGGCGAGCGTTTCGACGATTCGCCGGACTACTTCGTGGCCGGCGAAGACCTCGACGGCGCGCGTCAGGTCACGCGTACCAACCCGTTCCACGACGACTACGCCTGGGGGCGCTCGGAGCTGATCGACTACGAGAACGAGTGGGGCCGTCCGCTGCAGGGGACGCTCATCTATCCCGCCGGCTACGAGCCCGGGACGCAGTACCCGATGATCGTGTACCACTACGAATTGCTGTCACAGGGCCTCCACAGGTACGTGGTCCCGAACGCCACGAACTACTACAACGTCCAGGCATGGAGCCAGGAGGGGTACTTCGTCCTGATGCCCGACATCGTCTACCGCGACCGCCGGCCGGGACAGTCGAACGTGGAGACGCTGCGCCCGGCCGTGGCTGCCGCGGTCGCGACCGGGATGATCGATCCCGACCGGGTCGGGCTGATCGGGCATTCGTGGGGAGGCTACCAGACCACGTTCTTCGTGACGCAGGACGACTTGTTCGCCAGCGCCGTGGCCGGCGCACCCCTCACCAACCTCATGAGCATGTACCTGTCGTTCTACTGGAACAGCGGGGGGACCGACGCGCGCATCTTCGAGATCAGCCAGGGGCGCATGCAGGTGCCGTGGTGGGAGGACTGGGACTCGTACCACGCCAACTCGCCCATCCATCACATCGAGAACCTCGACACGCCGCTCCTGATGATGTTCGGCACCGATGACGGCGCCGTCGAGTTCAACCAGGGCGTCGAGTTCTACAACGCAGCCCGCCGAACCGGGAAGGACATGGTACTCCTCGTCTACGAGGGCGAGAACCACGGGCTGCGCAACGAGGCCAACCAGAAGGACTACCGCGACCGGATCCTTCAATGGTTCGCCCACTACCTGAAGGGCGAGCCGGCGCCGGACTGGATCACCAAGGGACTGCCGTATCTCGAACAGAAGGACGGATTGACAAGGAAGAAGCGGCGGATCAGCTGACCGGGCGGCACGCGCAAACTCGTCGCGCGCACCCACATTGATAAAACGATGATGGTTTGATGATACGCCCTTGATACCCTGCGCAAATGCATGACCGCGAACAAAGCTACGAGCGGCGACTCAGGCCGGAGGCGACCGTCGACGACCTCGACTTCGATCTGGCGGCATCGTTCCTGGCCGGAACACGGGACGGCAGGAATGGATCCGCAGTCGAGCAGCTCGAGCAGTATGGCCTGATCACGCCGTCCGACGAGGGCTGGCAGGTCACGAACGCCGCACTCCTGCTCTTCGCGCGGGAGCCGGCCGACCGCTGGCATCCGCAGGCCGGGATCGGGGTGTTTCGCGTCACGGGGACCCGCCGATTGCCGGGACGGGCGGGCAACGTGAACAGGGCCGGCCGGGCGGATCCACCACTGGCGCGCGCGGTCGACGAGATCCGTCGCATCACGCGGGCGCACATCCGCCGCTCCGATGCGCTGCGCGACATCTTCTACCGGGACCTCCCGGAGTACCCGGACGAGGCCTGGCAGGAAGCACTGATGAACGCCATCGCTCACCGGGACTACAGGATGCAGGACCGGCGCGCGGAGATCTGGTTTTTCGACGACCGCATGGAGGTGGTGAGCCCCGGTGAACTGCCGGAGCCCGTGACGATCGAGACGCTCCGGGAAGGCAAGGCCGGGGCTGCCGCCCGCAACCCCTTGATCGCGCGCGTGCTCGCCGACGCCGGCTACATGCGGGCAATGGGGCGCGGGTTCGGCCGAATGCGCGCGAGCATGGCGGCCAGTTTCCTGCCAAGCCCCGAGATTTCGGAAAAGGGTAAGCTCTTCACGGTCACGCTTTACAAGGAACCGACATTCGAGACCGCGGGCCCCGGATGGAGCTACCTCGTGCGGCAGCTCCCCATTTCCGGCGATCAGAAGCGGATCCTCATTGCCCGCCCCGATGGATTCAGTCACGTCGACTACCAGCAGCTGAACTCGGTCCACGAGGACGAGGCGAAGAAGCGCGTTCAGGAGCTGGTGGAACGAGACATCGTGTGTCGCGACTTCGACACCGGCGACGAGATCACCCGGTGCTACCTCACCGCGGAGCTCGACGAGGCGCGCTGGTTCCTGGAGGATCGGCTGCCCGCGCTGCGGGAACACTTTCGCAAGGATCCGTGGCTGCGCAGCAGCGACTACCGGAGCCTGTTCGAAATCAACATACGGGACGCCGGAAAGGAGATCGCGCAGCTGGTGGAGCTGGGCTTCCTGCGCCCCGAGGGACGTGGACGGGGCGCCAGGTACATGCCCACTGCCGCGCTGCGCGGGTAGCGGCGACGCGCCTCGCCAGCGTCTGTCGGGCGTCGGCTACACGCCGTCCCCGGCGGCGGCACGCTCGCCGGCCGGCAGATGCTCGCTCCCCCGCACCACGCGTGCTTCCCCGGCCGGGTTCCTGTCCAGGCACAGCAGGTGCTCTGGTTGGACCTGGTCCACCAGGGCGCGCGAATGCGTCGAGGCCAGCACCTGGGCCCCGGGAACCGCGTCCAGGGCGCCGAGCACGGCGCCCAGAGCCGACGGGTGCAGGCTGCGCTCGGGTTCGACGACCCAGTACAGGCCCCCGATCGGCGGCAACGCAGGGAGCAGAGTGAGGACCAGAAGCTTGAGTGTACCCTCGGACTCCAGCCAGGCGGGCGATTCGCGTCCGTCGTCGTATACGAGGACCAGGTACTCCGCACGATCGGGTTCACGCTCGGACACGCGAATGTCCACCAATCCCGGAACCGAGGCCTGGACCTCCTTCAACCACTCCTCGAAGTGCCCCCGCCGGTCGTGCCTCATCCGCCTCACCAGCGCCGGAAGATTCGAGCCGTCGGCGGCGGGCACGCTGTCGGGAGCATCTGCAGCGCAGTGGCCGCCGAGCGCGTCCCCGTCCAGGGTCAACCGCCGCACGCGGCGCTCGAGAAAGTCCTTGAACTCGGTCGTCACCGGCATCGTGTCGACGGACTCGGGCAGGCTGCCCAGGGTGGAACGGCGGGGGCCGAAGTTGATGCCGATCTTTGTCCAGCCCTTGCCGCCGGCGGTCTCCGCGTAGAACCAGTCGTTGCCGCTCGCCTTGCTGAGCGCAGTGCTGGCCCCGGGCCGCGCACTCGACAGGATTGTGGACGGCGGCTCCAGCGGATACGGGAAGAGCGTTTCCTGGGCGGGAGCCGGCCCCGGGGGAGGCATGAGCACACCCCGTTCCGCCTCGATGCGCACCCCGTCGGCGTCACGTCCCATGGCGACCTCATACCGGTAGGTCCCGAAGTCCCTCTCCGCCGGCAACAGGCGGATGCAGCGTTCGGGAATCACGAATTCCACCGCGATTTCGAACCTCCCGTCGTGTTCGGGCCGGCCCCAGACGAGATCGCGAAAGTCACCGGCGCGCGCGCCGACGGCCGCCTCCGGGCCCTCGCGGACCAGGTCTCCCAGAAACCGCACGGTATCGATGAGCGTGTGCTTCCCACCCCCGTTCGGGCCGATCAACACGTGGAACCGGTCCAGCGCGATGTCCAGATGCCGAAAACATCGATAGTTGAGGGCCTGAATGCGCCGAATCATTCGAATGCGGGCTCCCTTTGCGTAGCTAACGGAGGGGGTGGGATTGGCCTCCGGGCGGCTTCGCCGCTCCTCAGCCGTCTCCAGCGTCCCCCCCACACCGCGCCGTGGCATAACGCGCGACACCCATAGAAAAACAAACCCAACAGTAGTGATAGCGGAAAAGGGGGGGGGGGGTTAGAAACCACCTGCC
>JAPPGZ010000042.1:0-30287 GCA_028874905.1 Gemmatimonadota bacterium | reverse complement strand
GGCTTATTATTTTTTTGGGGGGCTCTTTTTGTTTTTTTATGGGTGGGGGGGTTTTTGGCCTGGGGGGGGTTTCGCGGGGGGTGGGGGTTGCCCGGGGGGGGCCCCCCCGGGGGGGGTCGCTTCCGGCTCGACACCGTTCGAATCCCATCCCCTCGTGTCGTCTTCGCTCAACGGAGGGGGTGGGATTCGAACCCACGTGCCCTTGCGGACGCCGGTTTTCAAGACCGGTGCATTGAACCGCTCTGCCACCCCTCCATGACCGCCAAAGATGGTTTCGCGCGGTGCGGCGTTCAAGCACGTTGGCCGGCGGCGCACCCCGGGCCGCTAGTGCCGGAACAGCCTCCGCCCCGTGAACACCATGGCAATACCGTGCTCGTCCGCAGCCGCGACCACCTCTTCGTCGCGGATCGACCCGCCCGGCTGGACAATCGCCTTGGCCCCGGCTTCAGCGGCCGCGTCGACGCCGTCGCGGAACGGGAAGAACGCATCGGAGGCGAGGACGCAGCCGTCGAGCTCCGCCTCCAGACCGGCCTCGCGGGCCTTTCGCACGGCCAGCATGGACGAATCCACGCGGCTGGTCTGCCCCGCGCCGATTCCGACCGTCGCGCCGTCCCTGGCCAGCAGGATCGCATTCGACTTGACGCCCGCAACCGCCGACCACGCGAACGAGAGGTCGGTCTGTTCGACTTCGGTGGGGCGTCGCGCCGTCACGACCCTCCAACCCGGGTCTTCCCGCCCGTGGAAGGGTGGATCAGGCAGCGATTGGAGGAGGACCCCGCCGTACACGGAGCGTAGCGAGAGAGCACCCTCGTGGCCCGCCGCCCGTGCCAGGAGGCTGGACCGCTCACCCTGGTCCGCGTCGGCACCGGGAACGGCCAGCAGACGAATGTTCTTCTTCGGCCTGAGCACCTCCAGCGCCTCGGCGGTGAACCCGGGAGCCACCACACACTCCACGAACATGGAGCCGATTCCCGCGGCCGTATCGCGATCGACAGGCCGGTTGACCGCGATCACCGAGCCGAACGCCGACACGGGGTCGGTGCGCCGGGCCCGTGCGAACGCGTCGGCCAGCGTCGCACTCACCGCCAGGCCGCACGGCGTAGTGTGCTTGACGATGCACACTGCCGGATCGGGCGAAAACGCGAACGGGGCCAGACTGAGAAGTGCGCCGTCCAGATCCAGTATATTGTTGTAGGAAAGAGATTTGCCATGTATTTGTTCAAGCTTTGCAATACCATGATTGCCGGTCGCCGCCGCGTAGAAGGCGGCCACCTGGCCCGGGTTCTCACCGTAACGGAGCACCTCCCGCCTCTGAAGCTCCAGCGTGATCCGAGCCGCCATCGGTTCGTCCGGTCCCGTGTCTGGGCGGCCGCTCTCCTCCAACCCCTCCAGATACCCCGCAATCGCCTCGTCGTAGGCCGAGATGTGACGGAACACCTTGGCCGCGAGCCTCCGCCGCAGCGCGGACGCCTCCGCGGGCGCGGCCGGGTCCGTCTCCGTGGCACCTGCGAAATCCGTCACGGCAACGGCCTCCAGCACGGCATTGTAGTCGGCGGGATCCACCACGACCCACACGTCCGCGTGATTCTTCGCGGCGGCGCGGCTCAGCGTGGGTCCGCCGATATCGACGTTCTCCATCGCGTCCGCGAGGGTCACGCCGGACGTCGCGATCGTCTCGCGGAATGGGTACAGGTTGACCGCAAGCAGATCGATGGGGCGGTATCCCTGCTCTGCGAGCGCGGCCATGTCGCCGGGCAGCGCCCGCCGCGCGAGCAGCCCGGCGTGAATCGCCGGGTGCAGCGTCTTGACCCTTCCGTCCATCATCTCGGGGTGGCCGGTCACCGCCGAAACGTCGGTCACGTCCACGCCCGCCTCACGCAGCGAACGTGCCGTGCCCCCGGTCGAAAGCACCTCCCAGCCCCGCCCCGCCAGCGCCCTCGCGAAAGCGACGATCCCGGTCTTGTCCGACACGCTCAGCAACGCTCTACGCCTGGCCACCGACACCTCCGAAGGCTCCCGCGATCGAATCCTTCAACCCGGCCCCGCACGCCCCGACCCCCTCGCCCGGCCAGGAGAAACGTGGAGCGCGCCCGGCGTCCAGCCCCCTGGCGAGCGCGTCGGCCGCCGCCGGATACAGGACGTGCTCGACCTCCAGCACCCGCGCCCCCAGACTCGCGGCCGTGTCGCCGGGCAGCACCGGTACCGGCCACTGCGCTAGGATCCGCCCTTCGTCGTAGCGCTCGTTGACGAGGTGAATCGTGGGCCCCGACAGGCTCGCTCCGGACCGCAGGACCGCTTCGTGAACCCGCCCGCCGTACATCCCCTTGCCGCCGAAGGACGGCAGCAGCGCCGGATGGATGTTCAGGATCCGCCCCTCGAAATCGCGGCAGACGCTCGCTGGGAGGAGTTTCAGAAAGCCGGCCAGGAGAATCGCCCGGGCATGGTGTCTTTTGAGGAGAGCGAGGATTCTCGCTCCGGGCGAGACCGCGGCGCCTGCATCGCCGGCATCGGTACCGCCCTGCCTGCGGGGACCACCGGGGTCGCGCGCCGAAGTCCGCGCACCGAAGTCGACCCGGTACACCGCCCTGCCGCACCGCCGCGCCCGCCGCTCCGCCTCGCACGGGCGGTCCACGATCAGGAGTTCGATCCGGTAGGCCGCGCCCTGTGCCTCGTGATCGAGCAGTGCCTGCATGTTGGTCCCGGACCCCGAGGCGAGAACCGCGAAGGGAACGCTCACGCGACCTGCGGGCAGTCCGTGCGTGCGCGGGCGCCGCTCACGCGAATTCCCCACCGTAGACCGGCACGACGAAGGGATTCGTCGCGCGCTCCCGGCCGACCGTGGTATCCGGTCCGTGTCCCGTGTACAGTCGCGTCTCGTCGGGCAGGGCGAGCACCTGTTTGTGAATCGACTCCATGAGAGTGTCGAAATCGGCCAGCGGGAGATCGGTGCGGCCGATCGACCCCGCGAAGACGACGTCGCCGACGATGGCCACGGGTTCCGAGGTCGAGACGAACATCACGTGACCGGGTGCGTGTCCCGGCGTGAAGACGACGTCGAACTCGGAGCCTCCGAAGGTGAGGTTCGTGCCGGGCACGAGGTCGACGTCGGGGGGCGGCTGCGGCTCGCACTCGACGCCGAAGAACAGCCCGTATTGCACGACGTTGTCGTAGATGACGCGGTCGAGGGGGTGGAGGTGGATGGGGGCCCCCGTTTCCTCCCTGGCCAGGCGAACGCCCTCGATGTGGTCGAAGTGCGCGTGCGTCAGCAGGATGGCCGCGACGTCCAGGTTCCGGGCGCGCGCCTCGGCCAGCGCCTCGGCGGTCATCGCCCCGGGGTCGACCAGGAGGCCGGTGCAGCCGTCTTCGCAGACCACCAGCAGCGTGTTCTGCATGAAGGGCCCGCCGGCGAAGGTCAGGACTTCCACGGAACCAGGGCGTCCCGCGCTGCCGGCGAGCGGCGGCGCCACATGCCGCAGCACCCGCCCGGAAGGCCGGCCGGCGAGGGAAACACCTGCCAACTACACCGTGAATGAACTGCCGCAGCCACATCCACCCGTGGCCTGCGGGTTCTTGAATGTGAAGCCGGAACCCATCAGCGACGTGATGTAGTCGATCTCGATGCCTTCGAGGTACTGGGCGCTGAAGGGATCGACAAAGACCCGGATACCGTCGCGCAAGAGGATCTCGTCGTCTCCTTCGGGAGCGTCGTCGATGTCGACGCCGTACTGAAACCCCGAGCAACCGCCGGGGAGAACCGCGACGCGGAGTCCGGCCTCGTCGGTTTCGCCGTGCTCTTCCAGGAACCCCCGCACCATCTTCACCGCGTTGGGCGTAAGGGTAAGGTCCATCTTTATCTCACACTCCATCTTCTTCTCAGTGCCATCACCGACTCAGGTCGCGGGCGCACCGCTGTGGACGCCGGTCCCAAGAAGCTACCCAATGGTACAAGAGGGGGTCAACGACCTTCCCGAAGACCCGCGTGGCCGCCCCCGGTCTCCGCTTCCAGGCGCTCCACGAGCCCGGCCGCCGACAGGAGGTCGTCGGCAACGCGAAAGTCCGGATCCAGCGATGCCTGCTCCGCAGCTCCGTGTCCCGTACGCACGAGAATCCCCGTGCCGCCCAGCGCCCGGGCAGGAAGCACGTCGCTCTGCTTGTCGCCCACGAAATAGGAGCCCGTCGTCGCGAGTCCGAGATCGGCGGCGGCGCGCCTGTGCATGACCGTGCTCGGCTTGCGGCACGTCGTTTCGGGATCCCCGCCGGGCCCGTCGGGACAGAAGTAGGTTCCGTCCATGACGATGCCGGCGGCGAAGAGCTGCCGGTCCACCTCGGCGGCTACGCGATGATAGTCGTCCAGCGTGTAGTAGCCGCGCCCGATGCCCGACTGGTTGGTGACCGTCACAAGTGCGAAGCCCAGCGCCCGCAGGCGGTGAAGCGCCTCGACCGCTCCCGGGAGGAGCACCACGTCGCCCGGGTCGGCCACATACTGGTGGTCTTCGATAATCGTGCCGTCGCGGTCCGCGAAGACGGCCCGCCGCTGGTCCATGGATCCGCTTGCTCCGGCACCGGGCCCCGTCATTCGCCGCCGCCGACGTCCGCGTCCAGTTCGGAAAGCGCGGCCATCACAATGAAGTCGCCGCCGCCTCGGAGGGTGCGGAAGTCGATCAGGATCCGGCCCTGCCGGCTCCGCGCGACGATCGGGGGCGCGTGCGCGCGGAGCGCCGCCATCCAGGGTTCGGTCGCGGCCCCGGCGTCGACGCGCAGGACTGCGGTTGGAAGGCGCAGGTCCGGGAAGGTTCCGCCACCCATCAGCGACTGTCCCCGGACAACCTCGAGCCGCAGGGGTTCGGCCCCCCGCTCCGCGCGCAAACCGGCGACCACCCCCGCCACCTTATGCGCGCTTCGCTCCAGATCCTGCACGCGCGCCGTGATCATCCGGAGCACCGGCACCCGCTCGATCGCCCGGTCCGGATTGCGGTACAGCGTGAGGGTGGCCTCGAGCCCGGCGAGCGTGACCTTGTCGCAGCGGAGCGCACGGCACAGCGGGTGCGCTCTGGCCCGGGCCACGCCATCCGCCCTCCCCGACAGGATCCCGGCCTGCGGCCCCCCCAGCAGCTTGTCTCCCGAGAAGGCGACCAGGTCTACCCCGGCCGCCACGCTCTCGGCCGGCGTGGGCTCGTACGGCAATCCCAGTCGCCCGCTGTCGACCAGCAACCCGGAACCCAGGTCGTGGATCACCGGGACTTCCGTCTCGGCCCCCAGGCGGACGAGTTCGGTCAGCGTGGCCTCTTCCGTGAAGCCCGACATCGAGAAGTTCGAGCGGTGGACCTTGAGTATCGCCCCCACCCCACCGGCCGCCACCGCCCGGGCGTAGTCGTCGAGCCGCGTGCGGTTCGTGGTGCCCACGGTCACGAGGCGCGCCCCCGCCGCCTCCACCACCTCCGGGATGCGGAAGCCGCCTCCGATCTCCACGAGTTCCCCGTGCGACACGGCGACCCCCTTGCCCGCCGCGTAGGCCGTCAGGGCGACCGCGACCGCCCCCGCCCCGTTGTTGACGACCAGCGCGTCCTCGGCGCCCAGCAGCTCGGTCACGAGGCCGGCGCAGTGGGTGTACCTCGATCCCCTTTCGCCGGTTTCCAGGTCGAATTCGACGTTGCCGTACCCGACCGCCTTGCTCATCGCGTCGCGGGCTTCCGGGGCGAGCGGAGCGCGCCCCAGGTTGGTGTGCAGGATGACTCCGGTGCCGTTGATCACACTGCGCAGCGAGAGCGTCTCCGCCCGTGCCACCTCCATCTGCACCAGCTCCTCGTATTCGTCCACCGAGTCGGGCACGGGCACCGCGCCGGAGCGCACATCGTCCAACACCGCGCGGACCCGGTCTGTGATCCACACGCGGCCCCGGGACGCGACCAGGAGCCGGCACCACGGTTGCGCCAGGAGCCGGTCGACACCCGGGATCGCACGGCGGGGATCACCCCTGGCGGACACGGCGAACTCAGTGTCGGCGCGTGGGGAACAACGGACGGCCGCGCGGGCGAGCCCCGGGACGCCGGGCCGGCAACCCGGCCGGAGCGGCGGAGTGGGCCGTGTCGGGCACGGGAATGGTATCGGGAACCACCACGCTATCGGGCAACTGCAGGCTGTCCCGGGGCTGCGCGGGGTCCGTCACCTGACCGGTGTCGGGCACCACCACGCCGGTGTCGGCGGCCGCGGCCGGATCCTCCGTCTCGGCCGTGTCCTCCACCTCCTCCAGCTCCTCGGGCGGCAGTTCGAGAACGACCACGGTGGTCCCCTCCCCCCACCCCGTCCCGGCGATGTTCATGACCCGCGATATCGACGCCTCGTACGGGATCCCGGCCCGCAGGGGCTCCAGGAGAACGCCTACCAGGGTCTGGTCCGGCAGCGGCAGCCCCGAGAGGGTCACGCGCCCGGGCTCCGTATCGGCCTCATCGGGCGACTCCTCCTCCACCCCGGATGTGGTGTCCGCGACCGCCCGCGCTGCGGAGTCCGCCCGCTCGGCCAGCAACGCCTCGTATTCGCGTTCCGTGAGGATCCGGACCCGCACGGTATCGCCCGGCCGCGGCAGCGGCAGCGTATCGGCGATCTCGGCCAAGGCCGCCGAGTCGCCGGCCTCAACGTCGCCCGGCGGGTCGGCGGGTTGATCCACGGTAGACGTGTCGGCCTGCGGGACCGTGTCGTCCGGTGGAATCGTGTCGTCCGGTGGAATCGTGTCGTCCGGCGCGACCGTGTCGTCCGGTGGAATCGTGTCGTCCGGCGCGGCCGACGAAACCGTGTCCGCCGGCTCTGTCGCCCCGAGTGAATCCACGTCCGCCTCCGCCTCCGTGCTGTCGGCCATGTCGGCCACCACCAGACGCGCCGCGATCACTGCTCCCGGAATCTCCGGATCCAGGTAGTCGTCGAACTCGAACCGCAGCGTCACCGAGTCCTCCACCGTTACGCCGGCAAGCCGTGCCGGGGTGGTGTCGGGCTCGATCAGCGACAGCACCGTGAAGCTCGTGTCCGGGGCAAGGTCCAGCTGCCCGGAGACTAGCGGGGTCTGTGGCTCGGACTCGCCCACTTCGTGATCGCGGTTGCGGTCCATCCACGCCCGCACCTCGAAGGCGCCGTCCGGGACGTATCGCAGCGAGAAGACCCCGTCCCGGTCGGTAAGGTTCCAGTGGGTGATCGTGTCGGCGTCAACCTGGAAACGCGCTTCGACACGCGCGTCCGGAACCGATTCGCCCGTCACGCGATCCTCCACCATGCCCGCCAGGACGTTGGGCACAAAGTCGTCGCCCGTCGAGACGACCAGGTCGAAGGGGTCCCGCAACCGGTTCTGGAACATGTCGTTGATTACCGGCAGCACCGTCACGCGGTACAGTCTCCCGGCCTCGAATCCCTCCTGCATTTCGACCGTGATTCCGTCCCGGCGGTGGCGCACCCGTACAAGGCCCGTCGACGGGGACACGACGACGGCGTCGTTCAGGTTGCCGGTCGCGGGCCGTTCGCTGATGCGTTCGCTGAAGCGGAAGTGGACCTCATCGATGCCGGGCTCGACGACCGCGAAGGTATCCGGGGTGGTCTCGATCACATACGGCGGAAAGAGATCCTCCGGACCGCCCGGCGGGGCCTCCGGCCGTGCACAGGCGGCCGCGGAGAGGACCACCAGCAGTCCGTGGATAAAGCCGCCCGCGCACCGAGAGCGGCGCGGCGCCGGTCCGGCAAGGCAAGACGAAGGGCCAGTAGCAGCGCTACGGGCCCAAGGAGCAACGCAGAGCGAAGCGATCCGGCCCGGATGCATCGCCGCTCGAATGCCGGGGGGATTTTGTCCGCGGGCTGCCAGGCAGACCAGTCCCCGGTTCACGGCCGTTGGCCGCCCAAAGATGTCAACTTTGCTTTCCATTTAGTCAACTGTAGTTGACATGACTCCAACTTCTGCCGCTCACGCTCCACCACGGCCTCCGGGGCTCGCGTAACGAAATTCGGGTTGGCGAGCTTACCCTCGATTCCCCTGAGCTGCCCCGCAAGGCGCTCGACTTCCGCCAGCGTTCGCGTCCGCTCGCGTTCGAGGTCGATCACCCCGGCGAGTGGCAGAAACAGCTCGGTTCCATCACGCAGGACGGCCCCGGCGCACACCGTGCCCTCCGGCGGGATCGAACGGGGTACGCTCCCGATGCGGGCCAGCCGCCGGAGAAGCTCCGCGCGCCCGTCCAGCAAGTGCGCGTGCTTTCCTCCCACGGCGTGCACCGCCACCTCGTGCCCTTCGCCGACGCGATACTCCTTTCGCATGGCGCGAACCCGCTGGGTGAACTCGCGCAGCCAGTCGAAGTCGCGTTCGGCCCGGTCGTCGACGAATTCCGGGACGATACGCGGCCAGCGCGCGACGATCAGCGGCCCGCCCTGTTCGCCGGACCCGGGAAGCAGGCCCCACAACTCCTCGGTAACGAACGGGACCAGGGGGTGCAGCAGGCGGCAGATTCCGTCCAGGACATGAGCCAGCACCGCGCGGGCGGCGTCGCGGCCGGCACCACCCTCGGGCAACCGATGCTTGACGGCTTCCAGATACCAGTCGGCGAACTCGCCGCGGAGGAAGTCGCGCATCGTCTCCGCGGCACCCTGCATCCGGAAGGCCTCCAGCTCCTCGTCCATGCGCCGCACGGCCTCCTGCCGCCGCGACAGGATCCAGCGATCCTCCAGCGCCAACTCGCTGCGCACCTCGGAAAGAGACGGGATCGGGTCGTCGCCCAGGCTCATGAGCGCGAAACGGCCCACGTTCCACAGCTTGTTGACGAAGTTGCGCCCGGGCGCGAAGGCCGACTCGAGGTCTTCGTGGTCCAGGCGGATGTCGGCGCCGACCCCCGCGCTCGCGAGGACCGTGAAACGAAGCGCGTCGGCTCCGTAGAGCTCCACGACCTCGAGCGGATCGACCCCGTTACCCAGGGATTTTGACATCTTGCGGCCCTGGATGTCTCGCACCGTGCCGTGCAGGTAGACCCGTCGGAACGGCGCCTCGCCCATGGCGTGATACCCCGACATGATCATGCGCGCGACCCAGAAGAAGAGGATCTCGGGCGCGGTGGAGAGCGTGTGGCCGGGGTAGAACGCTCCCAGGTCCCGGGTCTCCTCGGGCCATCCGAAAACCGAAAACGGCCACAGCCAGGATGAAAACCAGGTGTCGAGCACATCCGGGTCCTGTTCCAGCGAGGCGCCGCCGCAATGGCCGCACGCGTCCGGGTCCTGCCGCGAGCAGATCACGGCCCCACAGTCGTCGCAGTACCAGACGGGGATGCGATGGCCCCACCACAACTGGCGCGAAATGCACCAGTCACGGATGTTCTCCATCCATTGCTCGTAGACCCGCGTCCAGCGTCCCGGGGAGAAGGTGACGGCGCCGCTGCGAGACGCCTCCAGCGCGGGCTCCGCGAGCGGCTTCATGCGCACGAACCACTGCTCGCTGAGCCGGGGTTCGACGACGGTGTCGCAGCGGTAGCAGCGCGGGACGGCGTGGTCGTGGCCGTCGCGTCCGGCAAGGAGACCCTGTTCTTTCAGCGCCGCGGCCACCGCCCTGCGGGCATCGAAGCGATCGAGGCCGCGGAAGGCTTCGGGCGCGTTCTCGTTCATCAGCGCGCGCTCCGTCATGACGTTGAGGACAGCGAGGCCGGTGCGCTGCGCGACCAGGAAGTCGTTGGGGTCGTGGGCCGGCGTGACCTTGACCATGCCGGTCCCGAATTCCGCGGCGACGTGCTCGTCGGCGACGATCGGGATGGTGCGCCCCGTCAGCGGCAGCTCTACGGCCGCGCCCACGAGGGAACCGTAGCGGGGATCGTCGGGACTGACGGCCACGCCCGTATCGCCGAGCATGGTCTCCGGCCGGGTGGTGGAGACGGTCAGGTGCCAGCGCCCGTCGGACAAGCGCCCAATCGCGTCCGCACCCCGCGCACGCGCCTCGGCGGCGGCGTCCTCGTGCCCCGCCGCCAGCGGGTACCGCAGGTGCCAGAGAGATCCCCGGGCCTCCGAGCCCTCGGCCTCCTCGTTCGAAAGCGCCGTCAGACAGCGGGGACACCAGTTGATGATGTACTCGCCGCGATAGACGAGGTCGTCTTCGTAGAGCCGCACGAAGATCTCCCTGACCGCACGCGACAGGCCCTCGTCGAGCGTGAAGCGGGCCCGCGTCCAGTCACAGCTGCACCCGATCGCCTTGAGTTGTCCGAGAATGCGGTCCCCGGTCTGGTCGACGTGCTCCCACACCCTTCGCACGAATGCTCCGCGGCCCAGGTCGTGCCGGTTCCTGCCCTCGGCGGCCAGGCGCCGTTCGACGACGTTCTGCGTCGCGATGCCGGCGTGGTCGGTGCCCGGCACCCACAGCGTGGCCCGTCCCTGCATCCGGCGCCAGCGGATGAGCACGTCCTGGATCGTGTTGTTGAGACCGTGGCCCATATGAAGAACCGCGGTGACGTTGGGCGGCGGGATCACGATCACGTACGGTTCGCCGCCCTCCTCGACCGCGCTCGCGGACGCCCCGAAATAGCCGCCCGCTTCCCACATGCGCAGGATCCGGGCTTCGACCGCCCGGGGGTCGAACGTCTTGGCAAGCACCGGGGCTTTCAACCTATCGCCGCCTCGTGGCCCCGGACGTCGTGTCGGGGCGGGCTGCCGCCCTGGCCCTTTCCTCCTCCTGCCGGGCCCTCTGCTCCTCCCGGCGGCGCTGCATGCTCTCCAATCGCTCCCGCCAGCTCTGTCGCGCCGCGAGGCTGCCGAACGCCCGCTCGATGTCGGCCATGCGAAACGTCCACTCGGCCTGGTCGCCATTGTAGTCCGGAGGCGGTCCGAAGCCGAAGTTGCCCAGGGGTATCTCGACATCGCCGAGGTGCACCCGGCCCGGGGAAACTCCCCATCGCTTCCCTTCGGCGTCCGTATAGGTCCAGTCCATGGCCTCGGCCAACCGCTGAGCCTCGGCGGCAGCCGAGTCGTTCGACGACTCGACCGCAGCGAGGATGCGAAGCGCGAGCAACTGCTGCGGAGTCGGCTCCACGAGCGAAGGGTCCAGCGGCGCCCACAGCCGGGGATCTCCTTCGCCCGCGCGCAGCCGCTCGGCCGCGCTGCGGTAGCGCTCCGGCATGTAGATGGTCCGATCTTCGAGACTCGGCGCTTCCGGCGTGGCCTCGGGCTCGGAGGGATCCTCGATCTCGGTCGGATCGCCGGGATCGCCCACCACGGGTCCAGCGAGTTCCACAATGTCCAGCACTCGCATCCCGGGGGCCGGCGGCGGGTCGGGAAGCAGCAGGAACACCCCCGGTTGGGGTTGAATCGCCGAAAAGAACGGATAGAGGACGATTGCGACAGCGTGCGCGAGGGCGGAAAGCAGCAGACCGGCCAGGAGCGGACGGCGCCCGGCCCGCCGTCGCAATGCTGCACGCGACGGCAGGACCCGCTGGTCTCCGGCCTTTCTGGTCATTGGCCTGCTAGTCCGGTCCTTCGTTGACGGTTTCGGGCGTCAGGGGTGCGCCTTCGACGACGGGGTTGCGCACCGAAGCGCCGCACGACAGCGAGACCTCGACGACATCGCCGGGAGAGAGTGGCCCGACCCCTTCCGGCGTGCCGGTCGCGATCAGATCCCCAGGCTCCAGGGTCATGACGTGCGAGATGTAGCTCACCAACCGTGGGATGGAGAACACCATGTCGGCGGTTGTCCCGTGCTGGCGGACCTCTCCGTTTACCCGCGTGGTGACCGCAATGTTCTCGCGACGGACGGATCCTGTTCCAATCACGTTGCCCAGCGGACAGAAGGTGTCCAGCCCCTTGGCCCGGGTCCACTGGCTGTCTTTCCGTTGCAGGGTCCGGGCGGTGACGTCGTTGACCGCCACCACGCCGCTCACGCAGTCCCAGGCGGACTCTGGCGAAATACGCCGGCAGCGACGGCCTATGACGAGCCCGATCTCGCCCTCGTAGTCCACGCGCCCCACGTCAGGCGGCACGTGGACCGCGTCGCCGTCACGAATCACGGCCGATGGCGGTTTGAGGAAGATGAGGGGTTCGGTCGGCACGGCGCTCCCCAGTTCGGCAGCGTGTTCGGCGTAGTTGCGCCCTACGCACACGATCTTGCCGGGCCTCGCGGTCACGAGCCGCTAGTCCGCTCGGCGGGAGTGAATGGCCGTCCCCACGAGCGCTCCGAGCGCGGCGACGGTAAGGAAACTGGCGATCACCGTCCACCAGAAACCGACATCGGAGTCACCGCCTCCCCACCCTATCGACGCAGTGCGGGCCGCACCGGCGGCGAGGGTCAGCAGGAACAGTCCGGCGAGGAATCCAAGCACCTTCTTCATTTGCAAATGCACCGAGGTTGGGGAACGCTGTCAATTCGGGGCGTGCGGACTCCGCGCGGCACCGCCCCGCCACACCTGAATCTACCGGGGAGCGTAGAAGTCCGCTACGCGCTCCTTCACCTCGTCCCACGGTCCCTTCACAAGCGGCATCGGCGGAAGGGCCTCGAGCAGCGAACGCCCATAGCGCCTCGTGAGCAGGCGATCGTCGAGTACGAAAGCGGCACCGCGGTCGGTGCGCGTGCGAATCAGCCGCCCGATCCCCTGCTTCAACCGCATCGCGGCATCGGGCACCATGAGGTTCCAGAACGAGTTCTCGCCACGCTCCTCCATGGCTTCGATCCGTGCCTCGGTCATCGGCTCCGTGGGAACGCGGAACGGCAGCTTGTGAATCACCAGAGCCCTCAGCGGCCACCCCGGTACGTCCACGCCCTCCCAGAAGGACGCGGTGCCGAGGAGCACGGCCTCGCCCGACCGGGCAAACCGCCGAAGCATCGCGCTGCGGTCCTCTTCGCCCTGTACCAGCAGCGGCCAGCGCCCCGCGGCGGCGCCCGCGCGCAGATGCTCCGCAACCGCGTTCAATGCGGCATACGAGGTGAAGAGGACGAAGAGGCCGCCGCCGGTGATCGTCGCGACGTCACGCACGACGTTCGACGTCGCCTCGTGGTGCGCCGCCGCGCCCTCCCTGCCCGTGCGGCCGGGGAGATCCGTAGGAATGGCGAGCAGGCTCTGCTCGGCATGGTCGAAGGGAGAGGCAAGCACCGTCTCGGCCACCATCGTATCGTCGGGGCGGGCGTCCGAGAGAGCCTGCGTCGTGCGCTCGGCCAGGCCCAGGCGCCGTCTCAGGTAGCTGAAATCGCCGGCCGCCGCCATCGTCGCCGAGGTGAGCACCGCGGTCCCCGCCCTGTCGAACAGGTGTTCGGCGAGGACCGGCCCCAGCTCGACCGGTGCCGCGGCAAAGCAGATGTTGCGGACGTTCCGGATCCCGGAGCGCCGCATTTCGAGCCAGCGCACCATGTTTCCGCTGTCGGTGCCGGGCAGAAGGCACAGCCGCAACGCGCGGTCGACGTTCCCGAGTCGGGTCCGGGAGCCGCCCAGGTCCAGAATGCGCCCTTCCAGCACGTCCCGCAGCTCCTCGTGTCCATCGAGGTGGCCGACCAGCGCTTCGAGTTCGCGGTCGAGGTCTGCCAGCGCGATCAGGGCGCGGTCGAGCGCCTCGCCGATCCCGAGATCCGCGCTGGGTTCGGGTCCCGCGGCTTCGCCGGGCCCACCGGGCCTCCCCAGACGGAAGCTCCCCCTGTCCGCGCGCGCCTCGGCCCAGGGCTCGATGACACGGAAGAAGGCGTTGAAGGCGGCGCGCGCCGCGCGGACGCGGGGGCTCGTGCGCTCGCGGATCCGCGAGCCGAGGTGCCGCGCGGGAATCGAAGCGGGCGCCGCCGCGAGGGCCGTGACGATCGAGGCCAGAATCCCCTTTCCCCGCCGCTCCAGGCGGGACAGCGCCCGGTATATGCCCGTTCGCGTGGTTTCGACGCCGAGACGCGCGGTCGCCGCGTCCTCCAGGTGATGCGCCTCGTCGAAGATCACGCGCCGGTACGACGGGAGCACGGCCGCATCGCGGAAGTTGTCGGTGGCGATGCGCACCGCCAGGTCCGAGAAGAAGAGCGCGTGGTTGACGACGATGAGGTCCGCGCTCGCGCCCGCCCGGCGGGCCCGCTGATAGTGGCACTGCTGGAAGTGCGGGCACTTCGCCCGCAGACAGGCGTCCGTTTCGCTCCTCACCTCGTCCCACAGGTCCGGGCTGGGCGCGAAGGGCAGGTCGCTCCGGGATCCATCCTGCGTCTGGTCGACCCATTCCAATAGCGCCTGGAGCTCGGCGGAGCGGTCGTCCGGAAAAAGGCTCGGCGCGGACTCGGCCGCGAGGCGGGCGCGCCGGATCGAGATGTAGTTTCCCCTGCCCTTCACCAGCGCCCACCTGACCTTCTCGCCCAGGACCCCGCCGACGATGTCGAGGTCCTTGCCGACCAGTTGCTCCTGCAGGTTGATCGTGTTGGTGGACACGATCGTCCGTTCACCGTTGCGCATCGCC
Source organism: Gemmatimonadota bacterium (assembly GCA_028874905.1). Classification (GTDB taxonomy): domain Bacteria; phylum Gemmatimonadota; class Gemmatimonadetes; order Longimicrobiales; family Gaopeijiaceae; genus Bin94. The sequence continues at coordinate 15,884 of JAPPGZ010000042.1, read as the reverse complement.
CAGCGGACGGCCGGAACCAGGTACGCGAGCGACTTGCCCGTCCCCGTTCCCGCCTCGACCAGCCCGGTCCCCCCCTCGTTGAAACGCCCGGCCACGAAGCGCAGCATGTCGCGCTGGGCGTGCCGATCCTCATAGCCGGGGAGCGCTGACAGAGGACCCGCGGGAGCCAGCAGTTCCGCAAGTTCGTCCACCTCCAGGGGCACGATGCGCCGGGGCTCCGGCGGCTCCACAACCACGTAGATGCGGTCGGCTTCGTTGGTGACGATCGCCGTGCCCAGCCCGTCCTCGTAGATCCGTGCGGCCACCTCGAGGTCGGCGTCGGAGGGTTCCAGCACGCCGGACGGATGATTGTGGATCATCACGCCGCCCTCGGGCGCGTCACGGGCCACCGCCAGGACCGCCGAACGACTGCCGCGGGCAACGGCCCGGGGGGTGGAAACCACGCGCTCGCGCGTCACCTCGGCGAGAAAGGAGACCTCTCGTCCTCCGGCACGGGCAACCTCGTCGCGGATCACCCGGGCGGCCTCCGGCGAGAGCCGAAGGGGGAGGGACGTCACGTCTTGAGCTTCTTCTTCTTCGCGGCGGGGAACAGGACGTTGTTGAGGATCAGCCGGTAACCCGGCGAGTTCGGATGGAGCGCGAGATCGGTGGGAGGATCTCCGATCTGATGCTCCGGATCTTCCGGATCGTGACCGCCGTAATAGGTCCAGGTTCCCTCACCGAGGTTGCCATGGATGTACTTGGCCCAGACTCCTTCGACGGCCAGTTGCACCACACCCGGCTTCAGGCGATCGATCGCAAACGACGTGGTCAGGCCGTAGAAGTCGCGGAGCACGGACTCGTGACTCTGCGTAAGCATTGCCGGTACCGGGTCGAACTTGGCGGAGAAGTCGAACAGGGTGAAGGCGCCGAGCTCCTTTTTCCACGGGGTGTTGACCTGGTGCCCGTCGATGTCGGAGAAGGCGTTGACCGACGGAGCCACCTGGACCAGGGCGTCGTGGAACGCCATCGCCTGTCCCCAGTCGACGTTCGCACTGGCGTTGGGATCGGGTGGCGTCCCGTCCGAATAGGCCGCCGCGATGTCCACCGAAGTCGCTGCCAGGGCCAGTTCCAGAGTCTCCGGAGCGGAGCACATGGCGAAGAGGAAGCCACCGCCCTCGACATAGTCTCGGATGGCGCGGCTCACGGCCTTCTTGAGCGCCGGGACGTTGGGAAAGCCGAGCGCGCGCGCGGCCTCCTCGTTGCGCGCGACCTCGTCCTCGAGCCACGGAGCACCGGCGTAGGTGATATAGAACTTGGAATACTGCCCCGTGAAGTCCTCGTGGTGGAGGTGGAGCCACTCATAGTCCTCCAGGCCATCCTGGACCACTTCGTAGTCCCAGACCTTGTCGTAGGGGATCTCGGCGTAGTCGAGCGCCATGGTCACCGCGTCGTCCCACGGGGCGCTGTTGGGCGGCGTGTAGATGGCGATGCTGGTGGCCTTCTCGAGGACCACCGACTCCATGTTCGAGTTGGCGACGATGCCCCGGATCCGCGCCTCCTCCGCGACGCCGACCGGCTGGATGGTCACGCCCATGAGCGCGGCACGCCGCCGAACGGCTTCGGTGTCGGGCAGCAGGAAGGAGCCGCCCTGGAAGTTGAGAAGCCACTCGGCCCGGCCGTCACGCTCCAGTACCGAGTATGCGAGGCCGTAGGCCTTGAGATGGTCCGCCTGTCCCCGGTCCATGGGGACCAGCAGCATCTGGGCCGAGAGCGCACTGAGCGTTGCGGCGGCCATCGTCGCCATGACGGCTGTGAATACGGCGCGCCTGGTCGTCTTCGTTCCGATGGTCATGAAATGCTCCCGTTCTGTATGCGGCGCAGCTCCCGCCGCGCGCCAGGCACGACGGGGCTGTCAGGACGGCTGACAATCAGGGTCTCCAGGATGCGGACGGCCTCATCCCGGCCCTCCGGATCCTCGGCGACCTGGCGCGCCAGGCGCACGGCGGCGTCGGGGAACTCCCGCGCGTCGGAGTGCTCGGCAACAAGGCGGCGGCGGAAGCTCATGGCGAGGTCGCTCCTCTCGGACCGGTCGGCAGCGTGCGCCGCCATCGCGAGAATCGCGGGGCGGTCCGAGGGCGGGACCGCTTCGATGCCCGCCGCCACGGCCTCCAGCCCGTCCGCCGGCCGTCCCCGGTGCCCGGCGATCGCGACCCGCGCGGCAAGCGCGGCTCCTGCCGGCGTCAGTTCGCTCAGGGCGAGCGACAGCTCCAGCACCTCGGTCGCACGCACCGGTTCCAGATCCGCGATGGATGCCTGCAGCGCCACGATTCCTTCGGGCACAGCACCGCCTTCCAGGAGCAGGAAGGCACGCTCGAGGGCTGCTCCGGGCCCATCGATGCCTTCGAGCACCTCGAGCGCCTCGGCGCGCATTCCGTTGCCGAGCAGCCGTGACGCCAGCGTCGCCGACAGCGCGTCCAATTCGGTCGCGTCGGGGAATTCCTCCCGGAAGGCGGAGAGGCCCTGCACGGCGGCTTCCGTGCTGTCCGCAGCGATCTCCATCCCGAGCTGCTCCGTCCAGGCGGTGCGCCGCACTGACGTGCCCGCCGCCAGCGCCCGCGTGATCCTGCGCCGCGCCTCGATCGCGGCCGCGGTGTCGCCGGCGGCGAGCGCGGCCGTCGCCATGCGTTCGTCGGTCGCCCGGGCGTCCGCGGCGTCCTCTGCCATGGCGTGCAGCAGACGATAGGCCCAAAGCGCGCTGGCAGGCCGGTCGAGGTCCTCCGCCTTGCGCGCAAACCCGTTGAGGAAACCGCGGGCCTCGCGGCCATCGAGCCGCTCCCGGGCGGCGGCCGCAAATTCACGTGCGGCATCCTCGCGACGCTCGCGCAGCGCCAGTTCGGCTCCGGCCTCGAGGCGCGGCACCGTGGCGGGCCCGGCCCTGATTGCCGCCACAATGACGGCGACCGCCCGGTCGCGTCCCGCCTTCAGGTCGGCGACGCGCCGGAACACGTCGCCGTTCCTTGCGCGGTCCCGCCCGAGCGTCCGCGCCCAGGCCTGGGCCGCATCGTCAACACGGCCGGCAGCAAGGTACACATCCCCCAGTTCGAGGAGCAGGACCGGCAGCTCACCAAGGATGTCCAGTCCCTCCTCGATCAACGCCACGGCCCTGCCGGCCCCATGCAGAGCCAGGTACGCAAGAGCGCCCTCCTGGTACGGATCCGGTGACCCCGGCACGGCAGTGATCCAGTCTCGCACGGTCTCGTCGACGGCCCGCTCGGCCCGCGTCTCGGCCAGGATGCCCAATTTGAGCGCCCACACCGTGGCCGTACCGGGCTCGACCGCGAGGAAGTCGTCAACGACCGGCAGCACCTCTTCGAGCCGGTCCCCGTTTCTCAGGACCCGTTCCAACGCGAATACGCCCGCCGACGACCCGGGATGAAGCCGCAGCAGCTCCCGCAGCGTCGCCTCGGCCGCGGTCAGTTCCCCCCTCGCTTCCTGTGTAGTCGCGCGCCGCAGCATGCGGTTTTCGACACGCGGGTCGTACCGCGACTGAGCCGCCAGAAAGTCCGCTGCCGCCAGCATCAATCCGGCAGCGAGACACAGGGGAACAGCCAGGCGCTTCATCGGCGGTTGATCCTCTCGAAGTAGCGGATCACCAACGCCCGCTGGGCGGGTGGAAGCGCCCGCAGCGCCGCCGCACCAGGCAGTTCGAAGCGCACGGCATCCATGTCGTCCGCGCTCAAGGCGCTTACGCCCGTCCGTTCGAACGCCCCGGGCTCCTCGGATTCACGCTCCTCGGATTCCTCGTCCCGCTCCAGCGTCCGGCCAGCGTCGAGCAGGCGGTGGAACAGCCGCTCCTGGCGCCGCAACACCTCGGGGTCCAGGCGACCCTGCGCCAGCGCCTCGGCAAGCCGCCTAGCCTCTTCGGCAAAGGCGGACAGATCACCGAGCGGGTCCCCCTCCTCGGTGCCTTCCTCCGACATCTCGTCCAGTTCTTCGGCGACCTCCTCCTGCCTGCCCGCCATCTCCTCCACACGCTCGGCCATCGTCTCCTGACCGAGGCGCATCGGCGTCAGTGCGGACGCGTCCTGCATGATCTCGCCCTGTTGCTGCGCGAGCTGCTGCATCTGCTGCATCATCTGCTCCGAGCCCGACGCTGAAGCCTGCGCCTGTCCCTGCTGCTGACCCGACGTCATCGCAAGCCGGGCGACCTCGTTGAGGCTGCGCACGACGGACTCGGCCTCCACCGCCGGCGATGGACCCCGGGCACGCGGGTTCTCCATAGCTCCGATGGTGCCGTCAAGGTGCTCCATTGCCTGACCGACGGCGGCAAGCAGGTCACGTGCCCCCGGGGCGGCCATCTCCGTCCCCTCGGCGTAGTTTTCCGCAAGGTTGCGGATCCCCTGCGCGAGCGCCGCCTCGTCGGCCCGGAGCGCTGCAAGCTCGGCTGCATTCGCGCCCTGCATCCGTACACGCAGTTCGGACTGTGTCCGCGCGAGCGCCAGGGCGTCGGTGGCGGTCTGGCCCAATGCGGCGCGGATGGCGTTCATCAGCTCCTGTTGCATCTGCATCTGCGCCTGATTGAGCTGCTGGGAGACCTCGGACAGGTCACCCGCGGCCTGGCCCGCCTGCTGGCCGGCTTGCTGCTGCTGTCCCTGGCTTGCCATCTGCGCCGCCTGCCGCATCTGCTCCCTGGCCTGACTCAACTGGTGCCGGGCCTCCTGCACGCCGGCGCCCGCGCCCTGCTCGCCCGCCTCCTGAAGGCGCTGTTGCAGTTCTTCGAGCTGGCGCTGAAGCTCCTCCGCCTCCGCCTCCAGCACCTCCTGCTGGCGGGCCCGCAGCGCCTCTTCGCCGCCCTCGATCATCGCGTCCGCCAGGATCTGTTGCTCCTCGGCAAGTTCCTGCGCCTCGCGCGTGGTGGCGCGGAAGTCCTGCTGGATGGCTTCCTCACGGAACTGGCGCAACGACTCCTCGAGCCTCTCGCGCAGCCGTTCCTGGTTGAGCGCCATCTCTTCCAGGGCCGCCTGCAATTCGTCCGGGTCCATTCCGGCAAGCTGCTCGCGCAGTTCGTCGAACTCCTCCCGATCCTCGGGCGTCGCGCCCTCCAGCAGTTCCTGGAGTTCCTCGAGCCCCTCGTCCAGCTCCGGGTCGGCCAGACCGGCATCCTTCAGGGCTTCGCGCAGCTCCGCCAGTTCGCGCTGCAGCGAGTCGACCGCCTGCATCATTTCGTCCTGGCGTTCAAGCGCCTGGGCAATCTCCTCGCGCTCCGCGAAATCGGATTGGCCGTCTCTCCGGCCGCTGGACGCTTCGGATTCGCGCTCGTTTCGCTGCTGAAGTTCGCGGGTCTCCTCCTCGGCCCGCCGCGCCTCCTCCGCCAGCTCCTCCACGCCTTCGGCCGTCCTTTCCAGTTCCTCCTGGGCGGCGCGCTCCAACTCGGCGATGCCTCCCATCCAGAGCCGGTATTCGGCGCTCTCGCTCGCATGACGCGACGGATGATTGTCGATTACCCGCGCCCGGTACCGAATCGTGTCGCCCGGCGAGAGCGTCCAGCCCGAGAGGTCCAGCACCGGGCGCACGACCGCACCCGCCGAACCACCCAGCTCGACCGCGTGCACCACGGGCTCGTCCGCTTCGCCGAAAGAGCTCACTCGCTGCACAACGATCTCCAGCCGCTCGATGCCATAGTCGTCCCGAGTATGCACGACCAGCGGCTGGCGCAGGTTGACCGGCATGATCGTGTCGCGGCCGGGGAAGACGATCGCGACCTCGGGGGACCGGTCGGGGATCACCTCCAGCACCAGCGGCTCGGGAGCCGAGGCCGCCTCCCCGCCCGACTCGTCGGTGAAGTGCCAGGTATACGTTCCCGTGCGTTGCGGGAACCAGCCGGCTTCGAAGCGTGTGCCGCTGACGTTGAGCGCCACCACCGGACGCTGCTGGTCGTCCCTGAGCGTCCCGGAGCCGATCCCCCGGCTGCCCTCGCCGCGCATCCGCAGGTGTGTGCCCGCGGGAACGGAGAGCGGTGGCATTTCGCCCTGGTATTCGCCCGGCGGCAGGCCGGTGTGGGGCGGATGGGTGACTTCGAGCGAGAAGCTGCTCACAAAAAGGGGGTCGACGGGTGTGAGGACGTGCATTTCGGTGCGCGCGCCGTCCGGGGCTTCGACCCAGTACCGGACCTCGGCGTTGACGGGAGGAAGGGACGTGATGCCGGTCCCCTCGGCGAGCACGATCACGCGGGACCGCGTAACCTGTCCCGTCACGTCCCAGCGCAGCGTGACGCTGTCGCGCAGGGGCGCGTGGGCAGTGACCGCGACGACAGCGCCCCGGGCGACATCGACCGTGCCGGGCTCGAGCTCGACCGGGGGAAGAACGGGCGCCGCGAGCACCGCGAGGGGATTCAGAAGACCGTCCCAGGCGCTGAAGGTGCGCGCCGGCGCCGCGCCCATGACGAGCAGCGCCGCCGGCAAAGCAACCCCGAACGCAATCTTGCCTCGCCGCACTCGCCCCTTCACGTGCTCGCCAAGGCCGCCCGAGAGCGTCTTCGGATCTCCCGAGAGCTTCCGGCCGACCCTCCGCAGAGCGAGCGAGCGCAGACCGGGCGACGTGCCGGGCGGAGCCCTGCGGGACAGCTCCAGACCACCCAGGACCGCACCCTCCTCCAGCCCGGCGATCCGGTCCATCGAGCGCGTGATCCGATGCTCGGCACACCAGTGCCCTCCAAGCCGGCGCCAGCGCCAGATACCACCCGGAACCACGGCCAGCACCAGCAGAGCGAGCAACAACGGGACCGGACTTCCGGCGCTCCACCCCTCGTCTCCGGCCAACGCCGACGCCAGGATCAACACCGCCAGCGCCAGGGCGCCGCACCACCCCATCACCATCAGCCCCAGGGACCGGGACAGGTACGCACGGACGCCTTCCACCGCAGTACCGATCCTCACGCCCGCCGCGCGCATCGCGCTCCGCTCCCTGGCGGTCATGAAGTCCGAACCCCCTGCGCCATCGCGAACACGAAGATGTTCACCCCCATGCGCAGGGCGTTCTCCCTGATCTCCGGCGGATCCTCATGGACGTCCGGGCTCTCCCAACCGTCCCCCAGGTCGGTCTCGTAGGTGTATATGACTATGAGCCTGCCCTGGTGAAAGATCCCGAAGGCCTGGGGCGGTGCACCATCGTGCTCATGAATCTTGGGCAATCCTTCCGGGAATTCGTAGGGGGCGTGGAAGACCGGGTGATCCGGAGGGAGTTCGATCAGCTCCTTTTCGGGGAAAACCCGCGCCATCTCGCGGCGGAAGGATTCGTCCATGCCGTAGTTGTCGTCCGCGTGCAGGAAGCCCCCGGCGAGGAGATAGCGGCGCAGGGCGAGGCGTTCCTCGTCCGAGAAGCGGACGTTCCCGTGGCCCGTCATGTAGAGGAAGGGGAAATCGCGCAGCGAAGGATCGGCCGGGCGAACGGCGACTTCACGTTCGGCCGTGGCAATCCCCGTCCGCTCACGCACCGCCGCCAGCAGGTTCGGCAAAGACGATGGATTCGCGTACCAGTCCCCCCCGCCGTCGTACTGAAGCCGCCCGATCGTAACGGGTCCCACGCCCTGCCCGAACGCACTGTCCACCTGCACGGCCAGCGCCACCGCAACCGTGCCGGCCACGGAAACGCCGCGCCACAACCGGACGGGCCCGCCGCGCCTCATCATCCGCCGCCCCCCGACCCTTGCGACCGGTCCACCGCGCCCGCATTCCTGGCACGCATCACGGCTTCGTACGCCGCACCTCGCCGAAGCCGACCGCGCGCGGCTACCCTCCGCGCGGCGGCGCCAGGGGACAGCCCCTCCGCCAGGGCAGCCACCGCCAGGGCATCGATCTCGGCCGTGCGAAATGGACGCTCTTCCGATCGTCCCCCGATCACAACGGTCACCTCTCCACGGGGGGGATACTCGCGGTAGTGCCGGACGGCCTCGGCGGGGGTCCCACGGAAGATGTCCTCGTGCACCTTGGTCATTTCTCGGCACACTGCGATCTGTCGCCGGCCACCGTCCGCGAGCCCGGCCAACTCCTCCAGGAGCCGGAGGAGCCGCACGGGCGACTCGAACAGCACAGTCGTGTCTTCGGCGCCAATGATCCTCTCCAGGGCACGGGCCCGTTTCCCCGCCTTGCGCGGCAGGAATCCCACAAACGTGAACGGGACACAAGGTAGTCCCGAAGCCACCAGTGCCGCGAGGACCGCCGAGGGTCCCGGGACGGCAACCACAGGGTGTCCGCCCTCGACGACGGCGCCGAGCAGCCGCTCGCCGGGGTCGGAGAGCAGCGGCGTTCCCGCGTCCGAAACCAGGGCGACATCGTCGCCGCCAGCCAGCCAGCGCATCACCCGCGCGACGCGGCTCGCCTCGTTGTGGGCGTGGAGGGACACCGGATGCGTGGTGACGCCGATGTGCGCGAGCAGCGTCCGTGCCCTCCGCGTATCCTCGGCCAGAATATGGTCGGCCGCGGCAAGCACCTCGCGCGCTCGCCCGGTCAGGTCGGCGAGGTTGCCGATGGGCGTCGCCACGATGAAGAACCGGCCCGGGGCCGCGCGCGGACGGCCCCGGGGTTCGCGCCCCCGGCCTGCCTGCGCTCGGTCCGACACGGGCTGCTACAGGTGTTCGGTGATCTTCTGCTCCAGCTGGGCCTTCGGCACGGCTCCGACAATCGTGTCGACGTGCTGGCCGTCGCGAAAGAAGAGGATGCTCGGTATCGATCGCACCCCGAACCGCATGGAGGTGGACATGTTCGTGTCTACGTCCAGCTTGCCGACACGGACCCGGCCGGCGTACTCGTCGGCCAATTCGCCGACGAACGGCGCAATGATCCTGCAGGGCCCGCACCATTCAGCCCAGAAGTCGACCATCGCGAGTCCTTCGTGGGCTTCGATCTCGTCCGCAAAGTTGTCGTCGGTGATGGTGACGAGGTTGGAGTTGTCTGCCACTTTCGGATCCCTCCGTGAGACGTTCTATCCATGGCCGCCGAGCCCCGGGGGCGATCTCCGCCCGTCCAGCGATCGGCCGCACCGCTGTCTTCCCTGCCTTAACTCTAACCGTTTCAGTCCAGCGAGCGGGCGACCCGGAAGCCCACGATCAGGCTCCGGTCGAGGAAGGGACTGCGCAGCCGGTAGGCCGCGCGCAGATCCTTGACGCCATGGTACCAGGAACCCCCGCGCAGCACCCGGGCGGAACAGTCACCGGATTCCCAGGCCCTGCCGTCGCCCGGCGCGCCCACATACCCCTCGTTCCAGCAGTCCTGGGTCCATTCCCACACATTGCCCAGGAGGTCGTACAGTCCGAACGCGTTCGGCTTGAAGGATCCCGCCGGCGCCGTATTCACATGCCCGTCCCCGCACGGCAGCGCGGAGTAGTCACCGTTGGCGTACAGGCAGGCATCCGTCACGGTCTCGCCCCAGTAGCGTGCCGCCGAAGTTCCCGCGCGCGCCGCATACTCCCACTCCGTCTCGCTGAGCAGCCGATACCGGTGGCCGGTCACCTCGGACAGCCATTGCGCGTATGCCTGGGCGTCGGTCCAGTTCACGTTGATCACGGGACGGTCGCCGCGTCCCCAACCCTCGTCGCCGGGAAGGTGCTCCAGGCAGCCACCGGCCTCCACGCACGCCTCCCACTCGGTGAACGTGACTTCGTGGACCCCGGCTGCGAATGCCGCGACCAGCACGACCCTCTGGGGCCCTTCGTCCTGATAGCGGCCCGGTTCCGACTCCGGGGACCCCATCAGGAAGGCCCCGGCCGGCACCCTCGCCATGGTGGGACAAACGGCGCAGTCCCGGAAGACCGCGTCGTCTTCCGGCAACTCCGGGCGCGCGGCGCCCGCATCCTGTGCGAGGACGGGCCGGGCTGACGCGATGGCCAGCGCCGCCAGGCAGACAAGACGAACGATCATACCGAAGAATATGGCCGGACGCGCCCGGGAAGCCCATGTCCTGCCCCCGCGCTCGACGCTTGCCCCTCGAAGCGGCGCACAGGCATGATGTCCACATGGACAACGCTCTCACCGACCTCGCGCTTGACCACGTGGCGATCGCCGTCCGCTCCTTCGCGGATACCCTGCCCCTGCTGGAGCAACTGACGGGTACGCCCGCCAGTCCCCCGGAGCGTGTGCCGGCGCAGGGGGTCGAGGTGTGTTTCGTGGGACATGTGGAGCTGATTCGACCTCTGGACGGGAGCAACGGGGTCGCACGGTTCATCGACCGGCGGGGCCCGGGTCTCCACCATATCGCGTACCGGGTCGACGATGTCGGGGCGGCGATGACGGCTCTGGCGAGCGAGGGCTACGAGTTCACCTCCGCGCGACCGATGACGGGCGCGGGAGGACATCGCATCGCGTTCATGCATCCCAGGTCGACCGGCGGGCTGCTGGTAGAACTCGTCGAGCGCGGGTAGGCGCCGAGGCACCCACGGGCCCCGGCCTCACCCCACCACGCGGTGAAGTTCCACCTCCTCGACCAGCCATCCCCCGTCTTTCCTCCGGATCACCACGAACGGAACCTCGACCGGGTCTCGTCCTTCCTGCTCGAGATCCACACCCACGCGAATCGCCGTCCGCCCCCGTCCGGCCACGGCCTCCTCGAACCGGACGCGGTACGCATCGTGCCGCAGAATCGCGGCGATCACGTCCATGCGCAGCTCCACCTCTCCCTCCGCGAGGCACCGCTCGCCCAGCCGGATCCAGGAGCCGACCCTTCGGAAGGCGCAACCGAGGGTGCCCCCGCGGTCGCCGATCGGCCCGTCCGCGGTCCCGAAAAGACGGGCCATCGCCGCGTGATCCCTGCGACCGGCGGCGTCCAGGAACATCTCCACCGCCCGCGCGGGCTCCGGGGGAGGCGCCGGCCCGGCCGCTCCGGCCGTGCCCCCGCATCCGGCCACCGCCGCCAGCAGGAGCCGGGGAAGGAGCATTGCATGCACGATCCTCCCGCCCGGGGACAGGCGTCCGCCCACCCACACACTCATGCCGCGAACTCTTCCGCGCCGGCGAATACCAGACCACCGTCCGCACCGCGCTCCAGCCGCACGGCACTGCCCGGCACCACGTTGCCCTCCAGGATCGCCATCGCCAACGGATCCTGCACGAGCCGCTGAATCGCCCGCTTGAGCGGCCGCGCCCCGAATGCTGGATCGTACCCCTCTCCGGCGATGATCTCCTTCGCCCCGTCGCCAACCGTCAGCGTTACGTCCTGTTGCTTCGCCAACGTGGCCACGCGATCAAGCTGGATCTCGACAATGGATGCCAAGTGTCCCTGTGACAGTGGTTTGAATACAACGACATCATCTATCCTATTAAGGAATTCCGGACGGAAATGCTCTCCGAGACGTCCCTTCACCATTTCCTCCACCCCGCTCCATTCCCCGCGCTCCGAATGCGCCAGTATCTGAGCCCCCGCAATGTTGGAGGTCATGATGATGACCGTATTGCGGAAGTCCACCGTGCGTCCCTGGCCGTCGGTGAGGCGTCCGTCGTCCAGAATCTGCAGGAAGGCGTTGAAGACCTTGGGATGCGCCTTCTCGACCTCGTCGAACAGCACGACCGCGTGTGGGCGCCGGCGGACCGCTTCGGTGAGCTGTCCCCCTTCGTCGTACCCGACATACCCCGGCGGCGCGCCCACCAGGCGCGACACGGAGTGCGACTCCATGTACTCGGACATGTCGAGCCGCACCATGGCGCGCTCGTCGTCGAAGAGGAACTCGGCGAGGGCGCGCGCGGTCTCGGTCTTGCCCACCCCGGTCGGTCCCAGGAACAGGAACGACCCGATCGGCCGGTTCGGATCCTGCACGCCGGCGCGGGCCCGCCGAACGGCACGCGACACGGCGCCCAGCGCCCGGTCCTGGCCCACGACCCGCTTCGCCAGGAGTTCCTCCAGCCGAGCCAGCCGTCTCCGTTCCGAAGCCAGCAGCCTGGTCACGGGAATCCCCGTCCACTCGGCCACGACCTCGGCGATGTCGTCCGGGGTCACCTCTTCCCTGAGGAAACTGCCCTGTATCTGGAGCCCGGCGAGCCGCTCCTCGGCCTTCCCGATGTCCGTCCGGGCCCGGGGAATCTCGGCATACTGGATCTCGGCCGCCCGCTCCAGTTCGCCCCGCCGGGTCGCCTGCCCGGCCTCCGTGCGCAGCCGGTCCACCCGCTCCTTGAGTTCCTGAATCCGCGCGATCTGGATCTTCTCGGCCTGCCACGCGGCCTTCATGGTCTGGCTGGATTCGCGGAGTTCGGACAGCTCGGCCTCGATGCCGCCCAAGCGTTCCCGCGCGCCTGCGTCGTCCTCCTGGGCCATCGCCTTCCGTTCGATCTCCAGCTGAATGATGCGCCGCTCCACTTCGTCGATCTCCTGAGGGAGGGAATCGATCTCGATTCGCAGCCGACTCCCGGCCTCGTCCATCAGGTCGATGGCCTTGTCCGGGAGAAAGCGCCCGCCCACGTAACGGTCCGACAATCTGGCGGCCGTGATCAGCGCGTCATCAGTGATGCGCACCCCGTGGTGGACTTCGTAGCGCTCCTTGAGGCCGCGGAGGATCGCGATCGTGTCCGTAACCGACGGCGGAGCCACGTACACGGGCTGGAAGCGGCGCTCCAGCGCGGGGTCCTTCTCCACGTGCTTGCGATACTCGCCGAGGGTCGTGGCGCCCACGACGCGCAGGTCTCCCCGCGCCAGGGCGGGCTTGAGCATGTTCCCCGCGTCCACGGCACCCTCCGCCGCCCCCGCCCCGACGATCGTGTGGATCTCGTCGATGAACAGCACGTAGCGGCCGTCCGCCTCGGTCACCTCCTTGAGCACGGCCTTCATGCGCTCCTCGAAGTCACCGCGGTATTTCGCCCCCGCGAGCATGGCGGAGATGTCCAGCGACACCAGCTTCTTGCCGTTCAGCGAGGCCGGCACGTCACCGGCCACGATCCGCTGCGCCAGGCCCTCCGCGATGGCGGTCTTCCCCACGCCGGGCTCGCCGATGAGCACCGGATTGTTCTTGGTGCGGCGGGCGAGCACCTTCATCACGCGGCGGATCTCGTCGTTCCGCCCGATCACCGGATCGAGCTTGCCCCTGCGGGCGCGTTCGGTGAGATCGTGGGAGAAGCGCTTGAGCGCCTGGAACTTGTCCTCCGGGTTCTGATCGGTGACACGGTGGGAACCGCGGATCGCCTCCAGCGCGGCCTCGAGCCCCTTTCCGGTGACCCCGTTGTCCCCGAGGATCCTCCCCGCGTCGCTCTTCTGTCCGGCGAGACCCACGAGCAGGTGCTCGGTGGAGACATACGCGTCGCCCAGCTTGCGGGCCGCCTCTTCCGCGGCGTCCAGCGCCGCACGCAGGTAGCGGGACGGACCCGGAACCGACCCGCCGGTCACGCGCGCGCGCTGCTCCAGCTCGGCCTCGATGTCCCGGGCAACCTTTTCGGGCGAGACCTCCATCTTCTGCAGCACCGGCGTCACGATGCCGTCCTCCTGCCCGAGCAGCGCCTTGAGCAGGTGGACGCCCTCGATCTGCGGATGCTCCCGGCGACGCGCCTCGCGGGCCGCCGACGATATGGCTTCGGCGGCCTTCAGCGTCATTCGGTCCGCGTTCAGCATTGTTCCTGACTCCTGTTGCAAATCGTTCGGCAACGTTGCCATTTTGGCAGCGTTCGGGCGGGCGGACCGGCCCAGGTCGGCCAAATTGGCAGACCGCCCTGCCAAAATGGCAGTCAAGCGGCCCAGGCGCGCCCGCCTCCCCAATACCTACAAGGAAGTTCCGGGCCAGAACCGGGGTGCCGAATCCCGGGGGCTGGCCCGGGCGGAATATCCGGGCCGGCGCCCGGGCGCATCGACAACCCCAGATCCGAGGAACCGTCATGGCATCGGTCGACCCTCCCTCGCGCAAGGGCCTGCCGCCCGAGGCGTACGAAGTCGTTCCCGGCGACGAATACCGCCCGTATGTGCCGCCGGAGCAATCCCTGACCGAACTGACCATCAAGGCGGTGCTCATCGGGCTCGTCCTGGCCGTCGTCTTCGGCGCCGCCAACGCGTACCTGGGCCTGAGGGTCGGGCTGACGGTCAGCGCGTCGATCCCGGCGGCGGTCATGGCCGTGGCCATCTTCCGCGCGCTCCGGCGCGGGACGATCCTGGAGACCAACCTGGTCCAGACCATCGGGTCGGCGGGCGAATCGGTGGCCGCCGGCGTGATCTTCACGCTTCCGGCGCTCTTCATATGGCAACGGTCGGACCCGACGATCGTGGTGGATCTCGTCCAGATCACCGTGATCGCCGCGATCGGGGGGCTGCTCGGCGTGCTCTTCATGATTCCGCTCAGGCGCTACCTGATCTCGCGCGAGCACGGCAAGCTGCCCTACCCCGAAGGAACCGCATGCGCAGAGGTGCAGGTGGCCGGGGCGGCGGGCGGCGGCAAGGCCCGGCTGCTGTTCTCCGGCCTGGGGGTCGGGGCGCTCTACCAGGCGCTCGCGAACCGCAGCGGTTTCGCGCTCTGGAACGAGTCCCCGAGCCAGCCGCTCCCGGCGAAGGCCGAGATCGGGGGGGACTTCACCCCGGAGCTGCTCGGCGTGGGGTTCATCATCGGACCGCGCATCGCGGCGATCATGTTCGGGGGCAGCGCGCTCGCGTGGCTCATTCTGATCCCGGCGATCAACCTCTGGGGCGGCGGCAGCGTCGTCTACCCGGCGAGCGACCCGATGTCGTCGCTGGGGTCCGGGGACATCTGGAACAACTACATCCGCTACGTCGGCGCCGGGGCCGTGGGATTCGCCGGCATCGTGACCCTTCTCAAGTCGCTGCCCACGATCGTCGAGTCCTTCCGCCTGGGCCTGGGCCAGGTGGGTGCGGGCGGGGGGAGCGACCTGCCGCGCACGCAGCAGGACCTCCCGCTGAAGATGGTCCTGGGCGTCGCCGCTCTGCTGGCGGTGACGCTGTGGCTCTGGCCGGGCGTGCCTGTGGGATTGACGGGCGCGGTGCTGATCGTGCTCTTCAGCTTCTTCTTCGTGACCGTGTCGAGCCGGATCGTGGGACTCATCGGCTCGTCGTCCAACCCGGTGTCGGGAATGACCATCGCCGCGCTGATCCTGACGTCGCTGATCTTCGTGGCCCTGGGGCTGAATGACGGCAGCGGTGCGGCCAAGGTGGCGGTTCTGGCCGTGGGCGCCGTGGTGTGCATCTCGGCGGCGGTGGCGGGCGACACCTCACAGGACCTCAAGACCGGTTTCCTGGTCGGCGCCACGCCGAAGCGCATGCAGGTGGGCGAGATGATGGGCGTGCTCGCCAGCGCCGCGGTGATGGGCGGGGTGCTGGTGGTGCTCAACGAGTCCTACGGGATCGGAACGGTGGATGGGCTGCCCGCCCCGCAGGCCACGCTCATGAGCCTGGTGATCGACGGGGTGCTGAACGCATCGCTGCCGTGGGGCTTCGTGCTGCTGGGCATCCTGATCGCGGCGGTCGCCGAGTTCGTTTTCAAGCTGCCGTCGCTCGCGCTGGCAGTGGGGGTGTACCTGCCGGTATCGCTGATGACCCCGATCTTCGTCGGCGGCCTGATGCGCTGGGCGCTCAACCGGAAGTACCGGGACGCGGGCGAGACCGAAGACGGTGAGAGCGTCCTGGCCGAGCACCGCGAGCGCGGCGTGCTCTTCGCCTCCGGGCTGATCGCCGGCGCGGCGCTAGTGGGCGTGCTGATCGGCGCCGTGATCTTCGCGGTGGCCAACCGCACCGGCCACGCCGATCCGGCCTCCATCTGGCACGTGGGGCACGGATGGTCCGACTGGTTCACCGGAAGCTCCGCGCTGGTCGGCACGCTGGTGTTCGCCGGACTGTGCTGGATGCTGTGGCGCGTCGCGAACCGGAGGGACACGGCGTGACGCGGGCCGGGCGCCGGCGCCGCGGCGGGGTCCGGCGGCGGCGGAGCGGGCGCG
>JAPPGZ010000103.1 GCA_028874905.1 Gemmatimonadota bacterium | reverse complement strand
CATCGAGGACGAGAAGTTCCCGCCCGGCATCTACCGCCTGGCCGGCCATGCGAAGATCGGAGACGAACCCGACGCTTTCTACAAGACGCGTACCTTCGAAAAGAAGCCGCCGGAAAGTTGACGTAACCGGGACCCGCGCTTTTCCGTATTCGGCGTCGCCGGGGCAGTCTTCTCGCCGCCGTGCCCTACCATCCTTGCCTCTCGCCCTCGGGGAGGTCCCGATCATCCGTTGGAGGCGGATTCTGGAGCCGTAGTTTTCCCGAAAACCCATCCGATTCTTCCCTTCCACTCCGGAAAACGCCCAGAAATCGCCTCTGAGCGACGCGGCCCCCTGAGCCCGGCATCTGGTCCGCAGAAGGTCGATGTCGTCGCTCCTGCCCCCGCCGCTCGCACCGAAAGCTGATTATCGTCAAGGTGCCATGCGCGACTCCGACCTTGCCCTAATCCCGGCCCGCCGAAGCGCCCGCGCCCTGATCGAACGAGGCGGGCCGGGTGCCCGCTTTGCGGCGGAGGAGTTCTTTGCGGCGCGCCTTCGCAACCCCAACACACGCCGGGCCTACGGGCGGCAGGCGGTCCGCTTCCTCGAGTGGTGCGACGCCCGGGGCCTGGAGCTTCGGGACGTCTCTCCCGGCGACGCGGCCCTCTTCATCGAGGAACTGGCGCCGTCCGTCGCGAACCAGAAGGTTGCCCTGGCAGCGCTCCGCCAGTTCTTCGACCTGCTGGTGACCCGCCATGCCGTCCTGCTCAACCCCTTCCAGTCCGTCCGCGGTCCGCCGAGGGGTTCCTCGGACGGGAAGACGCCCGAGATCACCCCCCGCCAAGCGCGCGAGCTCCTGGCGTCAATCGACTGTTCGCGCCCGGTCGGGGTCCGCGACCGGGCGATTCTCGGCACCCTGGCCTATACCGGCGCGCGCGTGGGCGCCGTCGCCCAACTCCGGATGCGGGATCTCCGAGACTACGGCGAATACCGCTCTTTGCGTTTCCGTGAGAAGCGCGGCAAGGAGCGCGAGATTCCCCTTCGAATCGACCTCGACCGGTGGCTCCGGGAGTATCTGCTCTTCGTGGACAGCAGCACCGAGGGGAGCACCTCGCCCCTCTTCCGTCCCGCCTCGGCCGCGTCCCGCAGCCGCTTCTCCTCGCGATCGCTCGGACCGTGGACCATTCGGGCCATGCTCAAGCGCCGCCTCCGCGCCGCCGGGCTGCCCCTCATCATCACCCCCCACAGCTTCCGGGCGATGGTCGTCACCGACCTCCTCGAGCAGGGCGTCCCCATGGAGGACGTCCAGTATCTTGTCGGCCACTCGCATCCGTCGACGACCCAGATCTACGACCGGCGGGCCCGGAAGGTCACCCGCAACGTTGTCGAGCGCATCAGCGTCTGACGCCCCTGGGGAGGACGGATCCGTCAAGGCTAACTCGGAGCACGGGTCCGGCCGGACGGCCGATGTCGCCCGAAGTTCGAAAAGGGCTAACCGGCCATCG
The DNA here is from genome assembly GCA_028874905.1 of Gemmatimonadota bacterium. GTDB lineage: Bacteria > Gemmatimonadota > Gemmatimonadetes > Longimicrobiales > Gaopeijiaceae > Bin94. The sequence goes on along the minus strand of JAPPGZ010000103.1, from coordinate 46,693 downwards.
GGATGCGGACGGATCCGACCGCGGCCCGGCCAGGCGCATGAATCCCCCTCGTCAGTCCTTCGATCCCTCCGCGATCCCACGCAACGTCGGCCGAACGGCCCGGACGTATCTCTTGACCGATCCGTAGCTGCCCGGGTATCCCGCGGCCCGCACTTCTTCGAGCAGGCGCACAACACTCAACCCCGGGCACTCGGCCAGGCGCGCATCGATCCGCGCCTTGTAGGGGTCGAGGATCGACGGCCGGGGCGGACGGGGGCCGTACTGCAACTCCCGGTCCTCGGGGTCGCGCTCGAGTTCGCCCTCGTCGATCCAGTTGTAGAGGGTCCTGCGGCTGATCCCCAGCCGCCTGGCGACCACGGTCTTGCTCAGACCGTGTTCCAGTAACTGCCGCATGAGCAGGCGTTTCTCGATTCCGTACATCGTTCTCCCTAGTTCACCCCGGCGGGCCCCCGCCTACCGGCATTCCGAATCTGCCCGCCATCTTCTGAACCTTGAGCATCAAACAGTACTTGCAAGGGCGCTCTGCCGTATTCCCCGCCCCGGTTCAAGGCCCTCGGGGCCTCGTCAACCGGCATCTGGCGGCGGACCCCGCCGTCGGCGCGCGGTCCACTTCGCCGTAGCCGACCTGCCGCACGCGGCCATCGGACCGAAGCCGGGTCAGCATCCCGGAGACGGCATCGTGGCTGGAAAACGCCAAGCCCTCGGCCTCGAGTGCGTTCTGGATCTCGCGGGACCCGAAAACCTCGCCCGGCCGCTCCTCCTTCCGGCCCTACCGGAACGTGAGCCTGCCGCGGACGCCGACCGTGTGCGCGGCCGCGCCTAGCGGGCCCGCTCGCCGCGTGCCCTCGATCCGCAGGCCCATTCCGGGGCCCAGGTCGTAGCGCACGCCGCCGCTGAAGGCCCTGGCCCCGCCGCCCGCCATGCGGAACCCGCCGTAGGGCGTGCCCCGGAATCCTCGCAGCCCGTAGGCGACCTCGGCGTCGACGTTGCTCCGTCCGCGTACGTCGAGGGTACGCACCGCGTCCGACACGCCGCGCTCCCAGAGCGCGTTCACGCCGCTCGCGGCGTCGCCGTACGCGGGCACCACACGGAACTGCAGCCCCTGTCCCCGCGTGGCGGGATCGAGCTGGATCATGCCTCCGAAGCCCCACTCCTCGTAGCCGTCGCGGGCCGAGATGAGCAGCCTGCCGCGGCCTTCCGCCGTCAGGCCCACACCGGCGTGGCGGTACCGGAGCCCGCCGCCGACCTCCGCGCCGGTGCCGTTGACGCCGTCGCCGTTATCGTAGCGCATCCCGCCCTCGAGCACGATCGCGACCTCGTTGCCTCCGGTCGAGCGGTAGCCCTGCGTCCACTCGAGCGCGAGTCTGGCGCGCTGCATGTCCAGCGTGACCGAGTCGATCCGCTCGCCGCCGTCGACCATGACGCGCCCGAGCCATCCTTCGGCCTTGACGCGGACGCCCCCGATGGCACTCTCCATCAGCTGGTAGCTGCCGCCTGCCGCGCCCGTCATCATCCTCGCCGGGCTGGTGCGCAGGTCCTCGCGCTCGTCCTCGACCTCGATGTCGCCCCAGCCGAACCCGGCCGTGCCCCACGCGGCGTTCCCGCGCTCGCCCGGGAACCAGGCCACATACGGGTTCACGCTTGTCATCGCCGTGCCGTATGTGCCCTCCACCGGGGCGGCCCCTGTCTTGTCCGTGAAGTCGAAGGTGCCCGTGTTGTACGAAGCCGCGACACCCGTGAGAATGTCGGTCGCGATACGCATGTCCGCGCCCACGTGGGCGCTCACCATCGATCCGCTCCAGTCGAGCACGCCTGAGCCGGGTTCACCCAGGTGGTGGTACTCGCCCGCGCCCCAGGTCGCCAGTTGGCCGGCGCGTCCGGCCTGCTGCGGTGCGCCGGCGACGCCCAGCGGCATCTGGAACGACGTGCCGCCGAAGAGCAGGGCTGCGCCAGAGCGGCCGCGTCGGCCCGGGCCGCGACCGGTCGCGGTCGGCGAGGAGAGGCTCGCGGCCATGGAGGAAAGTCCGCCCATGTCCATGCGGCGTTGCATTCCCATCCCCGAGGCTACCGCGTCGATCCGGCCGGCGATCGCCCGGACCGTGCTCGAAGTCATCGCCGCTGCCACGTGCGGCAGGACCTTCGTGTTGAGCCTGCCCGCGCGTTGGACGGGGTCGTCGGTCGCCGCCGAAGCCACATTGGAAGGCTCGCCCGTGCCCGCGCGGTTGATCGCCGAGACGCGATAGAAGCGCCTGCTGCCCGGCTGCAAGCCCGTGTGGGAGTAGGAGGTGCCGGTGGATCCGGTGTTGCCCGCCAGACGGGTCCAGGCGGTGCCGGTCTCCGAGACCTCGATCCGGTAGCCGGTGATCCGGGCGCCGCCGTCGTATGCGGGCGCGGCCCAGGTCAGGTCGATCTGGGTGGGCGAGGTCGCGATGGCCGTGAGACCGGTGGGCGCGCCGGGCACGGTGGCGTCGGTCGTGGCGCTCGCGACGTTCGACGCGCGCCCCGCGCCGATCCGGTTGATCGCCGAGACGCGGTAGTGTCGCGTGCTCGCGGGCGAGAGTCCGGTGTGCGAGTAGTTGGTGCCGCCGCTGCGGGTGTCGGGCACCAGGGTGCTCCACGTTGCGCTCCCGTCGTCCGAGACCTCGATCCGGTAGCCGGTGATCCGGGCGCCGCCGTCGGTGCTCGGGGCCCGCCACGAGAGGTCGATGTCCGACGTGCCGTCCGCCTGCGCGGTCAGTGTGCGCGGCGCACCCGGAACAGCCGCCTCGGTCGTCCCCCGCGCAACGTTGGACGCCCGGCCGACGCCCGCGAGGTTGATCGCGGAGACACGGTAGTGCCGGGTGGTTGCCGGCTCGAGGTTCCGGTGAGAGTAGGCCGTGCTCGCCGATTGCGTGTGCCTCGTCAGGATGCGCCAGTTGGCGCCGCCGTCGCTCGACACCTCGACCCGGTATCCGAGAATCGCCGCGCCGCCCGTGTTGGCGGGCGCCCTCCATGACAGGTCGATCTGCGAGGTGCCCATCGCCCGGGCCGACAGGTTGGTCGGCGGGGCGGGAACGTCGGCGGGTGTTCTTGCGCCCGCCTCGGCGGACCATGGGCCAGCCCCCTCGGCGTTGATCGCCGCCACCTGGTAGCGGTAGGTCGTCACCGGCTGGAGATCGGTGTGCCGGAAGGTGGTCAAGGTCGAACCCGTGTTGTCCCTGATCGTGGTCCAGTTGCTTTCGCTCAGGCGCCTCGCCCGGATCCGGTAGCCGGTGATGGCGGCGCCGTTGTCTTCCGAGGGCACCTCCCACCCGATCGTGATGCTCGTCGGTCCGTCCGCATTCGCGCGAAGGCCCCGGGGTGCGGACGGCGGGCCGGCGTTTGTGGCGCCGGTGGCCACGCTCGAGTATGCCCCCGTGCCCCGGGGGTTGATGGCGGCGACGCGGTAGTACCGGGTCGTCCCGGGAGCGAGACCGGTGTGGGTGTACGTCGTGCCCGTGGTGCCCGTATTGCGGGCCAGGATGGTCCACGGTCCGGATCTCCTGGTGGACACTTCGACGCGGTAGCCGGTGACCGGGCTCCCGCCGTCGGAGGATGGGGCCGACCAGGTGAGAACGATCTGCTCCCTCCCCCCGAAGCCGCCCGGCGTCGCCCGGAGGCCGGTCGGAGCGCCGGGAGGCACCGCATGGGTGGTCGCCCGCGCCACGCCGGACGGCGCGCCGATCCCCGCCGAGTTGATCGCGGAGACGCGGTAGGACCAGGTCGCGCCCGGCCGGAGGTTGCGGTGGATGTACGCCCTCCCCGTCGATCCGGTGTTCGCCGTGATGATGCGCCAGCTCTCGCCGCCGTCCCTCGAAGCCTCGACGCGGTAGCCGAGGATCGGGGCTCCGCCCGTGTTCCTGGGTACGGCCCAGGACAGGTTGATCTGCGAGGTGCTCACTGCCCGGGCCGTCACAGTGGGTGGTGCCGAGGGAACGTCGGCGTGCGTGCGCATGCTCGCCTCGAGCGACCAGGGGCCGACCCCCTCGGCGTTGATCGCCGCCACCTGATAGCGGTAGGCGGTGACCGGCTGCAGGTCTGTGTGCTGGAAGGTGGTGGCCAACGAACCCGTGTCGTTGATGATGATGGTCCAGGCACCGGTGCCGCCCCTGCGCATCCGGATCCGGTAGCCGGTAATCCGGGATCCGTTGTCGCTCGACGGGACGTTCCAGGTCAGGGTGATGCTCGTGGGTCCGTCCGCCGTCGCGCGGAGGCTCAGCGGCGCGGTGGGCGTTCCGGTGTTGGTGGTGCCGGAGGCCACGTTCGAGAATGGCCCCCTGCCTTCGTCGTTGATCGCGGCCACGCGATAGTGCCGGGTGGTGGAAGGGGAGAGGCCGCGGTGCGTGTAGCTCGTGGCCGAGCTGCGGGTGTTTGCCTCGCGCTCGGTCCACCCCGAGACACCGTTTGGCGACACCTCGATCCGGTAGCCGGTAATCTGGCTCCCGCCGTCCGAGGACGGACGAGTCCAATTGAGAAGGAGCTCGCTCCTTCCGCCCACGCCGCTCGGCACGACCGTGAGGCTCGTGGGCGCATCCGGAACGGACGCGTCGGTGGTCGCATCGGCGACGTTGGACCAGCTGCCCCGGCCCTCGCTGTTGGTCGCGGCGATGCGGTAGTAGCGGATGGTGCCGGGGTCGAGGCCGGTGTCGATGTATGAAGTGGCCCTGCGCCCCACATTCGCATCGACCAGAGACCATCGACTCCTTCCGTTGGGGGACGCCTCGATCCGGTAGCCGGTGACGGGTCCACTGCCGACCGACGAGGGCGCCGTCCAGCGGAGTTCGACCCTCGATGTTCCCCTGGCCGTCGCCGTCAAGCCCGTCGGCCGCCCCGGCAGTTGGCCCGTCGTGGCGTCCTCCACGTTCGACCACGCTCCCCTTCCATGCCGGTTGATTGCCGCCACCCGGTAGTGGCGCGTGGTGCCGGGCGACAGGCCCGTGTCCCGGTAGCTGGTTCCCGTGTCGTCCGTGTCGTCCTCCAGCGTCTGCCACGTGTCACCCGCGTCCGTCGAATACTCGACCCGGTACCCCGTGATGTCGTCGTCCCCGGGATTGGTCGGCTCCCGCCAGTCGAGTTCGATCACCGATGCCCCGTCCGCACTCGCCGTCAGGTCCCGCGGCGGACCCGGCGTGCCGGCGTTCTGGTCGGTGATGTTGTCCACCCGCTCGCGGCGCAACTCATCGGCCAGGTTGCCGGCCTCGTCCTGCAGCAGTCCGATTCCGTGGTCGTAGGACAGGCGAACGTCGTCGTCAGGCTCGACGGGCGACTCCAGCGTGAGAATCACTTCGTCGCGGTCGACCTCGACATCGTCCACGTCCACATCGTCTCCCTCCACCTCCACCGTGAAGTCCCCCGGGCTCGGCGTGGATGCGCTTCCCTCGTCCAGATCCTCGTGATAGACCATCACGAGTTCGTCCCCGTCGACGGTCGCGTCCTCGAATTCCGGCCGCCGGTTGTCGATCTCGAAGCGCTCCTCCTCCTCCGCGTTCTCTTCACCGTCCTCATCTTCAACCCCGCCCGCCCGGATCGTGATCGTCACGTACCCCTCGATCTCGTCCGGCTCGATCGTGAGCGTGTATCGATCGCCGCTGCCGGTCAGGTCAATGGCTGTTCCGTCGTCGACGTCGATGTCGCTGAGCCTGAAACCCTCCACGTCCTCCGACCACGTGATGATGACATCGAACTCCTCGTAGTCGTCTCGCGTCTTGTCCAACTCCCATCGGTCCACCGTGGGCGCCACCGCGCCGACCGGATCAGAGGGCAACCGCACACGCGGCGCGGACTCGCCGGCGTCACTGAAGACAGTTAAACCCTGCCGGGCTCCGGCGCTGCCCGGAATGAACAACACCGAAAAAGCCGCCGCGGCGGCCGGAATCAAACGGAGCAACCTGAGGTGGATCGGAATCATCTGTCCGCTCTTTTGTAGGTAAATGAAGGCAAGAAACTGGCCCCCGCCCGGCGAACCGGGCGGGGGCGCTTGTTACTGCCGCCTGGGATCACGTTCCCAGGGTTGAAGGTTTAGCTGGCGGCTCGGTCTTGAGTCGTTGCTCCTGCCGCACCGTTACCCGCTTCGGTGACGGCCCGCACCTCGATGTTGTAGGTGACCGTGCCGGTGGCTGGTGCTTCGAGTGTCACATTGACCGCACGCACACTGGTTCCGCCTGCCACATCCGTCCACAACGCATTGTCCGCAGCCGTGTCGGTGAAGGCAGCGTTCTTGAAGCGGTACTGGAACTTACGTCCCACATCCGACGTGCCCCACTGAGTGGCCAAGAACGTCCACGTCACCTCAAAGGTGCTGGTCGTACCAACCTGCGTAGAGGTCACAGCCGTCGGCGCGGTCGGTGCCACGTCGTCGTCCGTGATGGTCACGCCGGGACTGGTCTCGACACTATCCCGCTCGGCGGCTTCCGCCGGCACCATCGTCGCATTGAGCAAGACAGTGGGATTGGTGGCACCCGCATCCTCGTCGTTGTCGACCGCCGCCACGAGTATCGTAGCCGTGGTCTGACCTCTCCGAATGGTAGCCCGCCCGTTGAAGGTCAGCAGGTCGTCCTGGTCCTCATCCGTGAAGTCAAGCATCACGTCGAAGTCCGAGAATGCGGTTCCGCCCACCGTGATCGTCACGGTAGTCGTGTCCGTCTCGGTAGGACCTGTTGGCTCGTCCGCAGCGCTCTCGCGTATGGTTGCGGACGCGAACGCCACCGTCGTGATCACCGGCCACGGCGCCGCCTGGATGGATGCCGAATCACCCGGTGTGGTGGTACCGGCGACGGTCGTGACCGTGCGCACCCAGAACGTTTCATCAAGCCCGTTCTGCAGGCCGGTAACCTCCAGGCTTCCGCCCGTGGCGGTCCCTTCGGCGTCCGTCCATGCACCGTTTCCGATCCTGGTCTCGTACCCGGTGAAGCCCGCCGCGTTGCTGGGCGGATCCCAGGTCACGGTCACCGCACCACTCGAGGGGGAGGTGGCCTCCAGGTTCTGCGGGGCGCTTGGCATGTTCGCTTCCCGCGTCACCGTGAGGGTGTAGGTCGTCGTCGTCGACTCGTCTTCGGACTCGACGGCTATGGTGACCGTGGTCATGCCGACGTCGAGTTCGACATCGATCGAGGCGCTACCGGTCCCCATTTCCTCGTTCTCGCCGGCCGTGATCATGACCTTGGCGGCCGAGGAGGTCGCCTCAGCCTCAATCCGCGTCGATGTGACGTTGTATCCCACCTTGGCCGCGTACGTCGTTGTCGCCGGGTCGAATGTTGCCGGATCCAGCGTTCCCGGCGTCACGGTCAGACCACGTAGCGTGGAGACGTCCGACGGCACGGCCGCAGCCGTGAAGGTACCGATGTCGTGCGTCTCGTCGTCATCGACCCTCAGCCCGAGGTTATCTCCGTCTTCCGGATCTGTGAAGCTGTAGCCGTCCTTCATGGCGGAGACATCGTACCTCTCGTCACCGTCGACCCAGATGGTGAAGCGACCGTTGTCGTTGGTCTCGTCGCTGGCGCTATAGTCTCTGCCCTGGGCCTCGGCGGTGACGGTTACGCCCGCGATGCCGTTGTCGTCGGCGTCCTTGACGGCTCCGCGAATCCTGCTCTGACGGAGCGCCTCGAAGTCCACACCGTCTTCGTCGTCGCCGACTTCGAGCCTCTCGGTCTCGTCGGTGTTGTCGAAATAGTACCGGTTCTTGCTCGGCGTGATGGTGTAGTCTTCGTCGTCGTCGGTGACCCGGACCTGCATTTCGTAGGTACCGTCGTCGCCGGTCCTCCGGCAGTGCATCTCGCCGACCGTGCAATTCGCGCCGCTCGCGCTGATCCACTGCCGGTTGAACAGAACGTCCTCGCCGTCCTCGTTGACCACGGTGAGGTCGACACCGGAGACGGGATCGCCGTCCTTGTCCGTGACCGTGCCCGTGACCGTCGCCAGCATGGCCGACTCCGCGAGCTCGATGTCGAGCCGTATCGGATCGTTGGCCTCGAAGGGGATACCGTCCTTGCTGCCGTCGGCGTCTGTGATCTGGTATCTGACACTTGCGCGCGAGCGGCTCGGGTCGTCGCTCTGGGTGTCGTATCCGTCCTTGGAGAACGAAACCGTGAGGTTGTCGCGGATCCTTGCCGTGTTGGACGCCCTCTTGCTGAAGTCCGGCGCGATGTAGCGACCGTCGATGTCGGTCATCACGGTTACGCCGTTGACCGTCACCTCGACATCCTCGAGGGGGTCGTCGGCGGCGTCCGTGACGACGCCGTAGAGTATACCGGTCGTGGGCCGCACCTCGAAGTAGACGCCCTCCTCGTCGGCGGGACGGAAGGGACCGTCCGCACCGCGCATGGCGGTGACGCCCATCACGTCATCCTTGTCAAGCCGGAACTCCTTGCCGACCACGGCACCGTCGGCGACCGCCGACCAGTTGTCGGACAGGGAGACGCCGTAGACGCCCTCGGCCATGCGGCCGAAGTACAGATCCTGCCTCTCGTCGACCTGGTCGTCCCAGGTGCTGGAGCTCGAACTCTCGCCCGTCGACCTGACGGCATCCTTGAGGGTCGTGATCGCATCCGCCTCGCCCGCAATGTTCTTGCCCATGACGGGCGTGAGGCCGAGTTCGACCCCGTCCACATTGATGGCCTGCTCGTCCCTGAAGCCGTCGTCGTTGTCCTTCCGGACGATCATCTTCTTCACGTGCGCCGCGACCACGTGCGTGGGCACGAAGCCGAACGAACCGCACTCGCCGTGATTTTGGCCCGTCGGGTCTACCTTCCGGCCCGGGCAGAGGCTGACCGTGTGATGGAAACCGCCCTCGGAACCGAAGGCGCTGCCCTCGATCCCATTGACATCCGCGTCTTCATACGCCGCCAGATTGTCGGTGGGAACGATCTCCACATAACCGATTTCGTCTGCCAGCACGAAGAGGTTGAGGTCGGTCGGGAGGTTCTTGAAGGTATAGTTGCCCCTACTGATCCACACCGTGCGGTCGGAACCGCTTATGTCCCACCTCCACACGTCCGGATCGATGGTGTTGCGCCGGTTGGCGGGCGTTTCATGGCGGAGTTCGATCTCCACGCCGGAGGTGGTCGACACGTCCCCGGTGCCGATGTTGCCCGTGAAGCCGGGCACCTGGTCGATCTCCTGGTAGACGGACACCTTCAGCGTCTGCGTCGTGAAGCGCGCGGTAATCGTACCCGCGTCCATCTCGGTGTCCACCGAGAGTCCGGTATGGGTGTGCATCACGGCGTCGACCGTCTCGTAGCTCTCGCCGCCGTCCATCTCGTCGTCCTGGTCGGCGTCGAAGGCCACGTAGTAGGTCATCGGCAGATCAGCCGCCGACTCGGCCATCATCATGAGCGAGCCCATGCCGTCGCCGTCAAGCGTCTCGGGCGCGCCCTCGACCGCGACCATCTCGCCGTCTTCGCCCATCATCGTGACGTCGATGCCCCAACCGGCCAGCGCCTCGCCGCCGCCCATGGCGGTCGTGATCGTCGCACCGGCGAAGCTGACTTCGGCCTTCAGGTTCACGACGTCCTGGCTGTTGGTCGCCTCGGCCGTGGTGCTCTGCGGATCCCACTCGATCATCTGCATGTCGCCGCTGACATCGAAGCCATCAGGCGCCGTGACGCCCGCGTAGGCCATGTTGCCGCTTGCGTCCGCGCGTTCGAACCGGATCGCCGCATAACCGTCGTCGCCGGTCTCGCGTTCGGCGATCTTGTCCTCGCCATCCATGTCCGCGTAGAACGTCACCGTGGCGCCCGGAAGCGCGTCCCCCGTCTCGTCGCCGCTCTTCAGCCATACTGAGAAGTTGACCGTCGTGTGCGTGATCTTGAACGGCAGGTTCTGCGTCTCGGTCGCGCCCACGCCGAGGTCGATCTCGTAGCCGTTATCCGGTCCGCCGTAGGCGTAGTCGGGCATCGCCATCGCAACCTGCGGCGGGACCTGCACCCCCAGCTGGTAGGTGCCCCGCACAAGGTTCGGGAACGAGAACGCACCGGTCTCATCCGTCACGCCCGGCCTCTGCTGGTCAACGCCCGGGCCCACCAGGACCACGACTATGCCGGCTGCCGGAAGCGGATGCTCGCCGTCGTCCATCATGCCGTTGGCGGTCCCCTCGTCGACGAACAGCCTGCCGGAGATGCTGGCAGAGGCGTCGTGCGTGCCTGAGAAGTTGGCGGTCCCGATATCGTTGTCGCCGACCGTCACGTCCATCTCGGTCGTCTCGAAGTTGTAGGCGGCCTCCTGGTCCTCGGAGAGCGTGATCGCGACCGTATAGGTCCCCGCTCCCAGTCCACCGAAGGCGTATCCGCCGGCAGCGTCGGTCTCGTCCGTCATGTCGTCCATGCCTTCGGCCGACAGCGTGACCGTCACGCCCGGGATGCCCGAGCCCTCGACGCTCACCGTACCCGAGATGCTGGACGAGCGGACCATCGAACCGGCGAAGTTCACGCTCTGCGGCTGACCGACCGCCAGGCTCACGCTCTCGGAGGTCGAGGAGAACTCGTACCGGTCCTCGTCCGGGTTCGTGATGCTGACCGTGTAGTCGCCCTTGCGCAGGCTGTCGAAGCTGTAGGAGCCGTCGTCGCCGGTCATCCTCGTTTCGGCCACGTCGTCTCCGCCGCCGCTCAGCATGACCGCGACATCCGCCATGCCCTCACCGTCGACGGTGACGGAACCCGCGATGCTGCCGCTGCGGTTGATCGTGCCGGCGAAGTTCACCGGGGTCGCTTCGGCCGTGGCGACCATGACTGTTGCGTCGGTCGACTCGAAGTCGATCTCGTCGCTGTCCACCTCGATGTCGACCCGGTACGCGCCCGCGAGCAGCGGACCGAAGCTGGCCGAGCCGTCGGCGCCGGTCGCCTGGGTGCCGAGCACCGTGCCCGACGTGGCGCCCGTGATCTGGGTCAGGGTGACCCCTGCGCCCGCGACGCCTTCGCCATCGGCCGTAACCGAAACCGTAATGCTCGCCGACCGCAGCGCCGTGCCCTCGAAGTTGACGATCATCGTCTGGTCCATCGCGAGCGTCACGCTCTGCGAGTCCTCGAACATGTACTCGACCGCGTCGTAGCCCGAGATCGTCACCGTGTAGTCGCCCGCCGCCAGCGCCGAGACCGCGTACTGGCCGCTCGCGTCGGTCATCGCCGTCACGTCGTCCATGCCGTCGGCCGACACGGTCACCGTCACGTCTGCGATGCCCATCCCGCCCACGCTCACGCGTCCGGCAACACCGGAGGTGCGCCGCAGGATGCCGTCGAAGGGCAGGTTGGCCGTCTCGCCGAGCGCGATCGTCACGTTCTGCGACGTCACCGCGAACTCGTAGTCGTCGGTGTTGAAGCCCGAGATGCCGACCGCGTAGTCGCCCGCGCGCAGCCTGGCGAACGAATACAGCCCCGCCGCGTCGGTCGTGGTCGTCATGTCCGCCGCGTCGGGTCCGCCCGCCAGGCTGACCGTGACGCCCACGAGGCCCACGCCCTCCACGGCCACCTGGCCCTGAATGCCGGCGGTGCGGAGGTAGGTGCCGTCGAAGCTGACGACCTTGGACTCGCCCACCCCGACCGTGACGGCCGAAGAGGTGTTCGAGAAGCCGACCTCGTCCGAGTCGAAGCCCGAGATCTCGACCGAGTAGCTGCCCATCCGGAGACCGGTGAAGGTGTACTGGCCGCTTCCGTCGGTCACGGTTGAGGCGCTGGATGCGCCGGAAAGGGCGACCGTGACACCGCCGAGTCCCATGTTCTCTACCGTCACCGAGCCCATGACGCTGGCCGTGCGGATGTACGAACCAGTGAAGTTGACGGTGACGGATTGGCCTGCCGACGAGATGGTCGCGGCGGCCGAGGTTGCGTCGAACGTAGCGTCCGACGGGTAGCCGGAGATGGTGATGGTATACGCACCGCCCTCGACATTGTCGAAGCGGTAGTTGCCGCCACCAGAGGTGGTGGTGGAGTTGCCGTTGCTCAGGTTGACGGATACACCGTCAACCCCCGTGCCCTCGATTGCCACCTGGCCGACAATCGAGCCGACCGGTGGCGGAGGAGTTGCCTCCTCACACGCGAGGACCCCAAGCAGGGCAACTGCCCCGAGTAGCCTCAGGAATCTCATGGTCTTTCATCCCTTTCGCGGATGTGGACTTGTGCCCGGAACAACCCTCGTGGCGGCACCGGGCGATCTACAGTGGTGATTCTCGCTCCCGGGGCCGGCCGCAGCCCGCGCGCCGGGAACGCTGAAACGGGGATAGGTGGAACATGCCGGTCACAGCAATATCCGTGCCACGACCGGCCACCGCTCCCCGTGCGGCCGTCCTGGCGTGTCCGGACGTTCAGATTTTGGAACGGCGTGCGGATTTCTGAACTCGGCGGCCGGGGGCTGCGGCGTCATGGGTGCGGCCGCCGGAACGGTTTCGGGGGGAAGGGTGGACGCAACCCCGGCCGAGGCCCTATGGTGTCCGTGACCGTTTCCGTGCATGCCTCCCTCCTCGCCGCCGATCCCGCTTCGCCGGTCATTCTCCGCGGGCGGACGCCCGCCAGAGGTACGCCATTGGACAAAAAGGTGCGTTACGTCGGGTGGCAGTGCCGCCTGTACCCCAACCGGCCCCAAGCGCGCGCGCTCGCCCGCTGCCGGGGAGAGCTCCGCGAGCTGTCGAACGCCCTGATCGGCGCGTCGTACTTGAAGTACTCCGAGACCGGACGGCACCTGCGCTTCAAGGAGTTCCGGGCGTCCGCGCAGGACTGGAGCCGCCGGAGGGCGGACCGGAGCCACCTGCCGTCGAGCGCGGTCTACCAAACGGCGGCCGACGTGCACGCCGCGTTCCGCAACTGGTTCCGGAAGGTCAGGCCGGGCCAGGGGCTGCCGAGGTTCCGCCCGGAGGGGCGGGCGCCCGGGATCTACCTGAGCAGCGCCGCTATCCGCTTCGACGCCAACCGCGTCCGCCTTCCGAAGTTCGGCTGGATGCGCTGGCGGGGCGGCGACCTGCCCGGCCTCCGGCTCCCGGGGCCGAAGAGGCGGGCGGTCCGGGGCCTGGTCTCGGGACGCGCGTGGCGGGACGCGGGCGAGCGGTGGATGCTGTCCTGCGTATTCGAGTGCGGGCCGCTGGAGCCCGTCCCCCCCGCCGTGCCCGTCGCCGAGATGCGCCGGGACGGCGGCGGCATCGTCGCGGAACTGGACGGCACGCCCCTCGTGGTCGGCGAGGCCGGGGGGAATGCACGCACGGACGCCGACCGGCGGCGGCTCGGGCGGTTGCAGCGCCGCCTGAGCCGCTGCCGGGATGGCTCGGCGCGGAAGGCCCGCCTGCTGGAACGGTTCCGCACCGTCGCGAGGCGAATCAGGAACCGCGACCGCGACCGCCGCCACAAGCTCACGACGGCCGTGGTGCGCGCCGCCGGAGCGATCGTCGCGGAGGAGGTCGGGGACGAGGTGCTGCGCCAGCTCAGGTACAAGGCGGCATGGCACGGGCGCGAACTGCAGGTACGGCGAGGCCCGCCGGAACCGGGGCGCGGAAGCGCCTCGAACGCGCGTGGAGACCGGCGGCTTCCGCCCGGTCGGTGAAACGCGAATCGTCGAACGAAGGCCGGAGTAGTTTGAGTTCGCCGAAGGCCGGAGCAGACTCAAAGACATGCGAATCGGGAGGGGAACCGTTGCGTGTGCACACTTGCACGTGTGCATTCGTGCAACCTGCCACAATCCGGAGGATGGGCTGATCGGCGCTCCCTCCTGTGGGTGGGCACATGCCCGGAAGCTATCGGACCTGCAACCAGGACCGACGCCCCTGTCCCAAGACTGCGGCAACGGGTGCCGCCGAAATTCTACGCGGTCTGGTGACGGCGGTTCGCGCAGGCCCAGATACGCGGGCCACCATTGCATCGAACGGCAGGCACGGGTCCGATCACCGGCTGATTGAGCGCAAGGTGCAAACCCGGTGTCCCGACGGCGGCGGGTTCCGCCATCCCCCAACGCTTGCGCCCTGCTTGGGGATCATGAGAACTCTGGAGGAACGCCCACCAGGAGGAAGAGGGGTTTACGGAACCGGTTGTATTCACGGTCGTCCGGACCGGACGGCTTCGGTACGGGCCGACCCCTTGTACGTTTGCCTCTGCGGCTGCGGCGGGGGTACGCTGGAGTTGGGGAGGTCGGGCGTGCTGCATGGCCGTGGCGGCAAGGTGGCGGTGAACCGGAGTCGCGGCGCGGGGACGTCGCCGGGGACCATCGGAAGATCGGAGATGAAATGAAGAACGGGAACAAGGCGTGTGCCGGGATGGCCGTCGCGGCCGAGGCCTTCTCAGCCGCGTGCGCGACGCGCGCCGGCCATTCTAACTTCGGGATCAGCCCGCTTTGAGCCGCCCCGCGATCGCCGGCAGCCGCCGGCTCTCGAACAGCAGGTCCAGGGCTTCGCCCAGGAGAGCTTGCACCGAACTGTTCTCGTCGAGCGCCACCTGACGCAGCTGACGCGACACCTCCGGAGTAAAATACCCTCCGATGTGCTTCCCGCGCTTCTTGCTCGATTTCGCGGGCGCCTGCTGCTGCTGCGGCGACGGCTTCTTTCCCAAGGCCTGCGCGAATCGGTTGCTCATTTTCTCTGACCTCCCATGTTCAACTGTGCACACATGAACTCGTGCACACGCTCGATTTCCCGGGCCGCCTTCCCTCGCGGACGCAGCTCGCCGGCCGCGTGTCCCGTGATCAGCGCCCGCGCGAACAACACCCGGGTCACCACCCAGGGGGGAGCCACGTCGACCCCGAGGTTGCCGACCGCTTCCGCCGCTTCGGCGGCGTCGCGGCCGCGCGGCTGCACTCCGTTCAGAACGACGACCACCGGAGGGGACGAACGGATCGTTCGCACCAGGGACAGCGTCGAGGCCACCGCCTCAAGGTCCAGGATCGCCGGCCGGCATGGGATCAGGACCAGGTCCGCGGCCCGGGCGGCCGCCAGCGCCGCGGAGGACGAATGCGGCGCCGTGTCGACGACGAGGAGCTCGCCGCCGGCCTCCTCCACCCTCGCCTTCTCCTGTGGAAGCCTCGTGGCGTGAGCGGACAGCACGACCGGCGTCTCGGCTTCCCGGCGGTCCGACCAGCTCGTGGCGCTCGCCTGCGGATCCAGATCGATCAGCGCCGTGTTCCGATGGACGCTGGACGCGACGGCCAGATGCACCGCCAGCGTCGTCTTTCCGACCCCGCCCTTCTGGGCGAGGATCGCCACCGTCTTCATCAGCCCCTCCTGTCAGGTTTCACGCTTGAACGCGTGCACACCTGCACAAGTGCACCCGTGCAATGTACCACAATCGGCGCTCCCCTGGAAACTGTCGACCTGGTCGAGTGTATATATACCATGTACCCCACTAGCCCGCCGGCGTCCTCGTCCATCCCCCCGTTCCTCGTGCGCCGGACCGCTTTCCTCTACGGGAGGCCCCCTCGATGCCTGACCAGCCACACTCGTCGGGTTCGCCGCCCACCCGGGAAGGGACGGCGGTCGCGAGCGCCCCTGATGTGCCGCCCGCTCCGGTCGTTCCCACGGTCTCTGTCAACCTCCCGAAGCAGGACGGGAACCGCATTAACGACGCCTCGCCTCCAGCACCTCCCGCCACGCCATCCGATCCGCCGCCGGCTGATCCGCAGGCCGTGCGCGATTCCGCGGCTGCGGAGGTCGCCGCCCTCGGTCCGCTTCACGACGAATTGATCGAAGTCCTCGAGGCCATCCAGGAAGCCCTTACAGATCGGGAGGAGAAGCGCCAAGCGGGCATCCGGGTGGCGATGGCGCAACTCGCCAAGCGGCACGACATGGGGCAACTGGAAGCCAGCGTGGACGCCGAGCCCGAGTGGCGGGTCCGTGGCGCTCGCCGCCGCGCGGGCATGGCCAAAGCACGGCTCGAACGTGATATCGAGGAGGCCAAGGCCACCCTCACTCGGCTTCGAGGAGGGCCGACTCACCACGACACGCACGAAGACCGGAGATGATCGACAACGACAACCGCTTGGTCGCGCTCAACGAGGAGCCGCTGTACGCGCGCCTCTGGCGGCAGGTGGAGCATGGCATCGACGAGGACCGGCTCCTGCCGACCCGCCACAAGCGGGGAAGGGCCGTCGAGAAGAAGCTCGCCCGCCCCCTGGACGTGAACGGATGGCGCATCTTCGTCTCTGGTCAGGCCCACGCAATCGCAAACGCCAAGGCGAAACAGCGCAAGAACGCCGAGGCGATGTTGGTTCGGACCGTGCGGCGCTGGGTCGACGACGTGGTCGACCTTTGCCCGGAGCGCATCCACGACCTGCGCCGCATCGTCGCCCATGGCCTCGACAACCCGGCGCCGGTGCCCCAGCGGCCGCCCGCAGCTTCGCCATGAACATCGTCTTCTGCCCCAACCCGGCCTGCCCCCGCGGCACCCTCTGGACGGGCACCGGGCACCCTTCACGGCCGGTGGGGAAGTGTCCGGACTGCGGCCGCACCTCCCGCCTCGAGCGCGCGGAGCCTTCCGACGATCGCGGCGCGGCCGCCGAGGAGTCCTACCGCCGCTTCAGCACCGATTGCTACGAAGCCGCCTGGTCAGGATCCCGGCAATGACCCAACCCATCCACCGCCTGAACTGCGAGCTCTGCGGCCGAGAGCCACTCGAAGGCCTCGTTCCGCTCCCGCCCGACCGCGAGGTTTGCATTCCGTGCAGGGAATTCATCCACCTCGGTGCCCGCATGATCCGAAAGCACGGCCGGGAACACGTGCGGCAATTGCTCTACGAAAGGTTCGAGGAGCATAGGCGGACCAATGCCGACTGATCCCGCGCGTCCCCGCCTCTGGATGGGCGTCGCCTTCGACTCCCTCGTCACCGTCACCCGGCCCGACGGATCCGACCTCGATTCTCCGGCTCAGCCTCCAGCTCCTCGCTCACAGCCCCGCAGGCTGGGGCTGGGGCTACGCCGGCTCCGGACCCGCCCAGTTCGCCCTCGCCCTGCTCCTCGACGCCACCGGAGATCCGGACGTCGCCCTCGAGCACTACCAGGACTTCAAGTACGCCTTCGTCGCCCGCTGGCCCTGGCCGGGCGGCTGGACCCTCTCCCCGGCCGAGGCCGCGGCCTGGGTCGAGGAGCGCCTCAAGCTCTGAGCGGCGTCCAGAAGCCCCATTTCGACCCGACCTCTACCCCTCAGGACCTCGTGATCGTCCGTTAGAGGCGATCCTGGAGCCGTAGCTTTCCCGAAATCCGGCCGGTTTCGGCCTGGGACGGCGCCAAGCGCCTGACATCCAACTCCCGGGGCCTCCCGAGGACGCCCCCTCCACTATTCAGGCGCGGCGCATTCTTATTCACCGGGTAGCCCGCCAGGCATGCGCCGGAACGGCGCTATCATCGATAGCGAGCCGTTCCCGCAGACTTTCGGTTGGCTTGGATCTCGCACGGCTGACAGGCCGGTGTCCTGGATGGCGGTTGTTCCCGATCCCTTTGTCGAGTGCTTTGGCCCGGTGAACTGGCTTTCCCCGGGCTCTTTCGAGGCTGTCGCGCCGCCGCGCGAGCGGCGAATAGCGCGCGCCTTCAGGTCTTGGCGGGCGCACGCCGACAGGTCCGTTTTGGGAGGAAGGGAGCGAGGGAACCGAGCGAGGGGGGCGGCGGGGTTTTTCCACAGTCGTGGACCGGCCCCCTCTTTCCCTCTCTTAACTGCTGTTGCGCGGGTAGCTCCATGGCGGACGAACGGGCAATCCCATGGCGCTCACCAGGCCGCCGCGAGGCCCTCCCGCAGGGGACGGGCAATTTCATAGCGCTCGACGACCGCGGCCGGAGCGCTCCAGGACAGACCGGGCAACTTCATATCGGTTCCCTCAAGCGATCGAGGACCTCCGGCAACTTACGGGCAATTTCATAGCGCTCAGCGGCCGCGATCGAGCACCTCCGGGGACCGCAAACACGACTCCACGGCGCTCACCAGGCGCCGTCGACGACCTCCAGGACGTTACGGGCGGTTCCCTGGCGCACGGCTCCCCGCCGGAGCCGGGCCCGGCTCCTCGCTACCCCTCCACCCCGTACGTCCTCACCAGCTCGTGCACACCCACCCAGGACTGCTCGCGCCTCGGCGGTGCCCGGCTCTGGACCGGATCCGACGCGCCACTCCCGCGCTGGGGCCGGTCGGTCTCCTCCCGAGGACGCCCGTCCACGTCGGACGGGCTCAACGTCGTGCTGTACCCACGACCGGCCGCGTCTCTTCGTGACGCCGTCCGAAACCCCATCCGCCGGGGTACGGCGAGGGCATAGCTCAACGCCCGTCGGCAGAGGCCCGCGATCTCCCTCGCCAACCGCTTGAAGATGCTTCGGCGCACGGGCTTTCCCGTCCTGCCGTCGACGAGCGGCTCGTTGTCGAACTGCACGGCCGCCACCGCGAACCAGCTCGACGGGGTCCACAGCGACATGTACGGCACGTCCAGCCGCACCACCTGGACTCCCGTCGTGTCCATCCACTTGTCATAGGGTCGCAGCTCGCCCGGGGGAAGGATGCCCTTCTGCTCGAGGCCGCGGCGCCACTTCCGGATCACCGACGCGCACTGGCCGAGCGACTTGGCGTGCTCTTCGAGCGTGAGCTCCTTCCACCGCACCGCCGAAACGGACTCCGCCTTCGGGTCCGGTCGGTTCTTGGGACGCCGCTTCGGCACCTTCCTGGTGCGCTTCAGGCTCAGCAGGTGGATGACCAGCTTCAGCTCGCCCTTCTCCTGCCTCAGCAGGTCGAAGAGGTCCCGCCTCAGATCGGCGAAGCGGCATCCGGCGTCACGGGCCGGAGTGCGAGGCCCCCTCGGCGGCCCGCGCCGGCCGGACCAGATCATGTGATTTCTGACGACTTCGGCCGGAGCCCGCGATCGTCGGCGACTCATTCGCCGTCGCCGATC
This sequence comes from Gemmatimonadota bacterium, assembly GCA_028874905.1. Lineage (GTDB taxonomy): Bacteria > Gemmatimonadota > Gemmatimonadetes > Longimicrobiales > Gaopeijiaceae > Bin94. The sequence continues at coordinate 27,857 of JAPPGZ010000103.1, read as the reverse complement.
CGGATACAGACCTGCGGGGTCGAGTGCTCCAGCCGCTCCGCCCGGCCCTCGTGCTCCCGCCGGGCCCTCAGCCGTTCCCGCCGCTCCGCTAGATCACACGATCCGCACAAGCCCTCAGGCGTCCGCGACGCATACCGCTCACACCGAACGCACGCCCTTCGCCTCGCTTCCCGTGCACATGGGCCTTTGGGCCCCTCTCGCACGTCTTCCGCATGCGTTCGCCGAACCCGCGCCGCCGCGACATCCGCTTCGGGCAACTCCCTCGCGGTGTTCGCCCGGGCAGCCTCATCCCGTTGTCGCTCGCGCTCCTCCCGAAGTGCTTGGCGACCCTCTTCCGTCTGGGTCTTCGCGAGGGCCTTCCTCAACAGCTCGGTCGCCTTCTGACCGCTGCCCGTGCCCTCGATCGTACTCACGGACGGCCTGGCTCTTGATCGAACCTGCTTGGAGCTTTACGTTTTCTGTCCATGGGGAGGGTTTGGCTCCCTGTGGCCGCCGACAGCGGGGGGTCGAGACCCGGCTATCGGGAGCCCGGTGCGATGCAGATCGCGCCGGGCTCTTTACTTGTGCCACGTAAGCGTTCATTGAAGCTCACAACGCCACGGGCCGACGCGCAAGCGCCGCCTCGCCGGTCGCGGGCGGCGCCTTCGATCCTCCTCGCGGAGTCGATGTCGGGGTGGAGATGGCGTCCGATCGTTGCGCAGCAACGGCTTACTTCGCTCGGACTTCTATGGTTAGGTAGCTCGAATTCTATGGTTAGGTAGCTCGACTTCTCCGCTCAGGTCGGTCCGGTTCTATGGTTAGGTAGCTCGACTTCTCTGCTCAGGTCGGTCCGGCCCGGCCCCCCGGTCCTCCGTTTGGGACCCTCCCGGCCGGCGGAGAGACCCGCCTCCATTCTCGATTCGGCGACGGGTGAGGCCTCCCCATGCGTCCACAGTCCCCTTCTTTCAGGTCACCCCGGTCGCCGACGCGCGGTCCGGAACACTGTACGGCGATCCATCACACCACCCTGCATGATCTTTATCCTCCGAACCGCTGACGCCCCCCTTCTTCTCCCGCCCTGCTGATCGCTGTGGCCGCGGCCTCCGGGACGACCAGCCATCCACGGCGTCCTTCGCGGCTCGTCGCGGATCGGCTGAGGATCTTGACGCCGGGGAGGCGCTCCCAAGCCGCGTCCTGCTGCGCCCGAGTCCGGTTGCCCTTGTCCTCCGCTCCGAACGCCAGGCGCCGCCGATCCGCTCTCGTCAGCACCAGGTAGTTCGCGGGGTCTGAACTCCACAGGTGAACATCGGGATGGCGGGGATGGCGTCTTCGGGTGACCCCCGGCCGCCACGCGACCGAGTGCACCGCGATGTACGCCCGGAACCGGGGCGCCGAGGTGACCCCGAGCTGCACTAGTTCCGGTCTCGCGATCATCGGGCCCGCTCCGCACCCGGGGGGCAGCATGACGTCGAGGATCACCTGGTCGTCCAGTTGCGCGTCCCGGCCCGGCGCGAATCGCACCGCCACGGGCCACCACCCCCCGGCAGTCGTTCCGACCACCCACGGAATCGCGTAGTCCCGGGCCCGACCGAGCGCGGCGCGTAGCGCTGGCCAGTCTCGGTTGCGCTGCCACCCATTCGGAAAGCAGAAGTCCCTGAGTTCCCGCACGCTCGTCACCAAGGGAGTTCGTCCCTCCCGGGCCGCCTTCGGGGTCATCACACAGGCCGCCACGAACAACCGCAGGTCGAGGGGCGCGCCGCGGCCGCGGGCCATCACCGGACCGCCTCGCGCGTCGGCGAGCTCAAGCATCGCCACACGCGGACCCTCCTGGCCGAGGTCGAACAGCGGCAACTGTGTCTCGGCCAAGTTCTCGCGCCCTTCCACCAACCCGCCGAAGGCCAGTCTCCCCGCCTCGCGAGCTGCGGGTTCCAATACCTTCGCCCCCGAGAGCGCCGGTAGGATCGGATCGACTCGCGTCACCGCTCGCATCCCTTCAACTTCTTCGTCGCCATCTTCCACCTTCTGGACATTCTCGGCGCCAGAACTGTCGCCCGGAGCCTCTGCGGCGGCTTTCGATGCCGCCTCCTTACTCGCACCCTCGCGCTTTTCGCGCAGTTCCCGCCGGCCCTCCTTGGTATCGCCTTTGGCGAGCACCTCCTTGACCAACTCCGTCAGCTTCTTCGTCATTTCAGGCCTCCTTTGGGGGGAAATCTCCTGACGAGACCCACAGAGGGGGAGGGAAACCCCCCGTCCACGGTCTCCCTTTCATCGCTGGTACCACCTCGCGGCGGTGTAGATGATTCGGTAGTCGCCGGTGCGGATGCGCAACAGCCCGCCGGCGACCCACGAGTCTGGTCCTGACAGCGTTCCTGCTGACGACTTGCGAGTCTCCTAATATTGCGCGACCTGGGATAGCGGACATCCCGAAAGTCCTGCTCGAGGCCGGCCGCTGATGTGTCGCGCCGTGACTACGACGGCTGGACATTTTTGGAAACGGCAGAGCTTTGGCGGTAATTCAGAAGGCGGTTGCGATGCTTCGCCGTGCAGGCGGCACATAGCCCCCTTCCGGGGTTACTGTTTTAAGGGGCGTGACCTGCCCCATGGAGCTGCTCTGGGCGGCTCCCACGGAACCTCTCGGCACCAAGAGGATGGCATGCGCAGATCCGAACTCCAGCTGGGAAGACTTGCCCTCACCGCGCTGGTACCCATCACCGCTTGCGGAGGCGACGGCGGAACAGAGCCCAACGCCGCCGCCACCATCAGCGTCTGGCCACCGGCCGTGGAGTTGTCGTCGCTCGGAGAGTCGTTCCAGATGACCGCGACAGTCCGCGACCAAGATGGCCAAGAGATTGCTGGCGCTCCGTTGAACTGGTCCAGCAACGACAATTCGGTTGCGACCATTGACGCCAGCGGTCTGGTCACGTCGATCCAGAACGGAAGCGCCATCGTGACGGCCGCGTCCGGGAGCGCATCCGGTACAGCATCCATCACGGTCGCTCAGCGGTTGGCGCAGTTCCGGGTGTCACCTGCGTCGTCGAGACTCTCTTCCCTCGGGGACACCCTGCGGCTAGTTGCGGAGGCGCTCGATGCCGCTGGGAGTGATGTCGCAGGTATTGACATAACATGGAGGTCCGGAGACGATGGCGTCGCTACCGTCGATGCGACCGGGCTCGTTACCGCAAAAGCGAATGGTACAGTCAAGATAACCGCACAAGGCGGAGGCATGAGCGGCACGGCCGAGGTGACGATCGCTCAACTCGCGGTGAGGCTGAATGTCGTGCCAGCCGCCTTCTCCCTTCTGGCTCTGGGCGACACCCTGCGGCTCATGGCATTCGTCCTGGATGTCAACGACAATGAAGTAGCCGGAACGAGTTTCGAATGGACCTCGAAGAACGACGCCGTCGCGAGCGTCGACGCATCCGGGCTGGTCACCGCGGTGCGGACCGGCAGCACGGACGTATTCGCAGCGTCCGGCGATTTGAGCGACTCCGCAGGTGTGACAATAGCGCAGCTGGCCACCAAGGTGCGCGTGACCCCGGCGACCGATACTCTGGTTGCCGTCGGTGACACCGTTCGCCTGAGCGCCGTGGCCATCGACAGGAACGGAAACGAGGTGGAGGACACCGACTACATCTGGTCCGCGCCCCAACCCGAGGTGGTGACCGTCAGCGACGACGGGTTGGTAACTGCCGTCGGACCAGGGACGGGCGAGATCCACGTCAAGGCGACGCGGGCAGGCGCGAACCACATCGGCGTTACCACCATCTACGTGCTCGGATCCTCGGCCAGGGAGAGCGGGGCGGGTCCCACAGGGGGGGCTGAGCAGGCGCTGGCCCTGACGCCGAGGGCTTCTGGACGAACACCCGGAGTTCATGGAGTGGGTTGCGGCGGATGTTGACCGCGCCGACAGCTCACCGGCGGCGGCGCGAAGGTCTGGATGGCCATCGTGGTGACCGGCCCGATGCCCGGGATGGTCATCAGCCGCGCCGCCTCCACGTCCTCGGGTGACGCTCGCCCCGGCTCGCTAAGGAGCATAGGTGGGCCAATGCCGACTGATTCCGCACGCCCCCGGCCCTGGATGGGCGTCGTCTTCGACTCCCTCGTCAGCGTCATCAGGCCGGACGGATCCGACCTCGACCTTCTTGAGCACTACCAGGATTTCAAGGACGCCTTTGTCACCCTCTGGCCCTGGACGGGCGGCTGGGACCCTCTCCACGACCTGGATCGAGGAGCGCCTCAAGCTCTGAGTGGCGTCCGGAGCCCCAGTTTTCACCCGACCTCTACCCCTCGGGAGGTCGAGATCGTCCGTTAGGGGCGATTCTGGAGCCGTAGCTTTCCCGAAACCCGACCGATTTCGCTCTGGCCCGGCGCCGAGCACCTGACAATCCGGCTCCCAAGGTCTCCGGAGGACGCCCCCTACACTGCGATCGAGGACCTCTGCGAACTCATGGGCGGTTTCCATAGCGCTCACCCTGTCAATCGGCACCGAAAATGTCCCGGTTATCGGCGTGGAAAATGTCCCGGTTCGGCGGCTGCCCCGCGGAGGGAGTGGAGCGACCGGGCGACGTCCATGTAGGCGAACGCCGCCAGGCTGTTCTCCGCGTTGATCTGGAGCCAGGGGACGCGCCGCGCCGCCTTCCAGTGGCGGTGATGCAGCCCCCGGTCCTCGAAGCACCGCACGCTGGGCCAGTCCGGCCGGGCCTCCTCGTCGAGCGCGAGCGACAGCTGCACCGCGTCGGGGGCCTCTGCCTTCGGAGGAAGGGAGGTGGTGGGATCCGGAGCCGGAAGCGCGGCGGAGTGCGGGGCGGGGCCATGGGCCTCCCAGTCCTGGATCGGATCCGCGCGGCCCTGCCGCTCGACGGCCGCGGCGGCGTTCTTTTGCCCCCGACCTGGCCCACAGGGGGGGAGAGAGACCTCCAGGGCGTTCCGGAGAGGCTCAGGGAGCCGCTGGACGAGGTCGGAAATCTCCTTACTCCGACGTGTCAGGAGGTCCCAGAACGTCCAGATCGTCCGATCTGGAACGTATTCGGGAGATCTACGGGCTCTAGAATCGCCCAGGATCGACGATCGCCGGTCTCCGAGGGGTACGGGTAGGGCGGAAATCGGGCTCCAGCGTCGCCTCGACGAGGAACTGGGGGATTCCGAAGCGCGCCGCGATGGCGGCCGGGTGCTCGCCGCGAGCCGCCCGCCCCCGGATGTCGCAGGTAAGGCACACGGGCTCCTGCCGGGGACGGCCCACGTAGAGCTTGCCGCAGGAGGCGCACCGGCGCTTCCTCTGCTGCTGGGTCCACGACAGCGGCCGCAGCCGCTTCGCCGTCTCGGAGGTGTTCAGGCTTCGGAGTCGTCCGTGTCCGGCCGCTGAACCGCCGCCAGCAGCCGCTTCTCCATGCGCTCGATACGCCCACCCAAGCGGGCTTCCATGGCCTCCCGGTCCTCCCTGATTCGGGTCTCCATAGCTTCCCGGTCGGCGCGGGCCTCCGCCAACCCCCGCTCGATCCGCGTCTCCACGTGGGGGAAGTCGTTCGTTGCCAGCTTCTCGGACAGCGCCTTTACCTCGGCGCTCACCCCGGCCGCCGCCTCGCGGGCTGCTTTCTCGGATTGCCGCGCCGCCTTGTCCACCGCCCGCGAGACCGTCCGGTCCGAGATCCGCGCCCACGTCACCACGGCCCCGATCACGGTCGCCACAGCGGTCACCAACGTGGTGAGCAAAGGAAGCACCTCTCCCCATCCGGGCCAGGTCATCGGAGATCGTCCCGGCCGGATGATGCCGCCTTCTCACGGCGCGCACGGACCCGGGCCACCTCGGCGCGCAGCGCCTCGCGCGTGAACCGGCTGGCGCTCTGGCGCGTCTCGCGAGCGGCGCGGAACACCTCCGCCTTCAACTCGGGCTCGATCTCCAAGATCAGTTTCGGCTTGACCAAAAGGGCTCTCCGGCTGTTTGGGTGAACACTCTTATTAGAAAGTTATATAACGCCAGGGTCGGTGTCACCCTGCTGGGGCCGAAGTCGCGGTCTCGACTGCGATCGGGAGCCCGGCGGGGAGTGCGATCGAGTTCCCGCCCCCTCCCGCTCCCGCGCCTCCGTCCACCTCGCCTGGAGCACGCCGCCCACGGCACGCCGCGCGTCGCGGGCGTAGGTCCGCCGCACGCCCCGCTCGTACTCCCCGGCGCTCTCCTGGTGCGCCTTGCCGAGCGCCGCCCGCTCCTCCTTCTGGTGGCGGGCAAGGTCCTTCCGCCAGCTGTCCAGCACGGCCGCCCGGCCCAGGACCGCCCCGGCCAGTTCCCGGGTAAACAACTCACCCCGCGCGATCGCGGACCGCCGGGCCCGCAAACACGATTCCATGGCGCTTACCAAGCGCCTTCGACGACCTCCCGGCCGTTACGGCCCATCCCCCTGGCGCACGGCTCCGCGCCGGCGCCGGGCCCGTCCCCTCGATCTCCCTCGCCAACCGCTTGAAGATGCTTCGGCGCACGGGCTTTCCCGCCCTGCCGTCAACCAGCGGCTCGTTGTCGAACTGCACGGCCGCCACCGCGAACCAACTCGACGGGGCGTACGGCACGTCCCAGCCGCACCACCTGGACCCCGGTCGTGTTCATCCACTTGTCATAGGGTCGCAGCTCGCCCGGGGGAAGGATGCCCTTGTCCTCGAGCCTGCGGCGCCACTTCCGGATCACCGACGGGCACTGGCCGAGCGACTTGGCGTGCCCTTCGAGCGTGAGCTCCTTCCATCGCACCGTGCGCGGCCCTCTTGGTGGCCCACGCCGACCGGACCACATCATGTGATTTCTGACGCCTTCGGTCGGAGCCCGCGGCCGTCGACGACTCACTGTACGGGCCGCTCCCAACCGGCGTCTCGTCCCCGTAGCCTGCCGCATTCGCGACCCGGGTCGCGAACGTGATCGCCACGTACGGCCCGCAGCATCACTGCGAACCTGCTCACGCCGATCCGGACCCGGGATCCCTTCTTCAGTCGGTCGGGACGCCGAATCGTCAGCTGGCCCGGCGCTAGCCATCCCCTCCCCTCAAGTTCGCGCCGCCAGTACCGCAGCGAGCGCTCGCAGCATCCGAGGGGATTCGACACACTCCGCAGCCGATAGCGCGATGGCCTGCCCGGCCAATGGAGACCGCTCAGGAAACCGAAGAGCTTCAGGCCTCCGGCCGACAGATCCCGGAAGGCTTGGATCGGAATCCAGGGCGCGCCCTTGCCGTCGCCCTGCTCCCCCCGTATCGTTCTCTTCCGCTCTGTATGATAATCTGCTTTATCGCATAGTCGAGAGCTCCTCCGGTCCGGTGAGGCAGATGGCAAGAGTGCCAGCGGCGTCGACGACGGAAGACTGAGTGGCAAGGATCATGGCGTCGTTGCGACGCCGGATGGTGTTCGAGGGATCGATTCCGATCCGGACCAGGCCGAGCCAGCGGCGGATGTCGCCGAGTGTAAGGGTCCAGTCGTCAGCCTGAATGCCGGCGAGGACGGCGTCCCTGAAGAGTGGGTGGAAGCGCTCGGCCTCGTTGGAGTCCGTGACCAAGAGAAGGAGCGCGATCGCGAGCTGCGCAGGTCCGGGACCGCCGTCCCCCCAGTCCGGACCCGAGGGAGCGTAGGAGGCGATGCAGAGGGAGGTCTGCCAGAGCGCCCCATCGGCGCCGACGGGGGTTCCTCCTACGGTGCAGGTGGCGCCGCGGCCGCGGATGCGTCGTCCGCGAATGACGGTGGCGTCGGGAAGGGAAGTGGGTCCGGGGAGTTCAAGATTCGGCATCGGTCTCCTCCTCGCCGGCGCCGCGGGCCTCCTCCTTCAACTGGAGGATCTTGCTGTGGGCGCGGTCGGCGAGCTTCGCGAGGGGCAACAGGTCGCGAGTGCGGAAGCTCGGGGTGTCGCGCCATTCGCCGTCGTCGTTCTTGTAGAGCCGGGAGAAGGTGACGGTGTGGAAGGGCTGGCCGTCCTGGGTCTGGTTGTCCCAAATGGCGGCGCGGACGGGGCCGATCCGGATGTCGGCAGCGGGGGGTTTGGGAGCAGGCATTGGCGGAGTTCACTCCTGGTCGTTGGGGTCGTCGAGAACGCCCACGTCCTCGCCGTCGACGACGTGGGCATCGGTGGGAAGGCCGTATTCCTCGGCCAGGTCGGCGGGCGGCTGGAAGGGCTGGCCGCTGTCGACGGCCTCCTCCAGCTCCTCGCGGGTTTCGGGGGCGAGGACGGTGACGCCCTCGATGGTGAGGGTCTTCATTCTCTCTCTCCTCCTCTGTGGGGAAAGGCGTTGGAAACTGCTGGCGATCGATGTTGTCTATACATGGCCGGGGTCGTCGGGAGCTCTTTCGTTCCATTCGTACGCGGGGGTGGTGAGCCAGGCGTTGTCCTGTTGCCGCCATCCGCAGAGCTCGAGGGACTCTTCGACATAGCGCCTGCCTTCGTGGCGGGTGATGTGGAGGATGAGGGCGATGCCGTCGACGACGCCGCGGCAGACGACCTCCCAGGGCAGGTCTCCGGCCTGCATGGCGCAGCTGGCGAGCCGGGAGAGGGCAGAAGTCGCGTTGTTGGCGTGGATGGTCGTCATGCTGCCGCCGTGGCCGGTGTTGAGGGCCTGGAGGAGATCGGCGGCCTCGGCCCCGCGCAATTCGCCGACGATGATGTGGTCGGGGCGATGGCGGAGGGTGTGACGAACGAGGTCGCGGATGGTGACTTCGCCGTCCCCGAGCTCGCGGGCCTCGAAGCGGAGGGTGTTGGGCTGCTCGATCCGGAGCTCCAGCGTGTCCTCGATGGCGACGATCCGGTCCTCGGAGGGAAGGTCTGCGATGAGGGCGTTGAGAAGGGTGGTCTTCCCGCTTCCGGTTCCCCCGGAGACGAGGATGTTGCGTCCTGCGGCGAGGGTGCGGCGGGCGTAGTCCAGGATCCCGGGTGTGAGCGAGCCGAGCTCGACGAGATCCTGGGCGGTGAAGGAACGGGTCCCGAACCGCCGGATGGTAATGGCGGTGTAGGGTGTGGCCGGCGCAACGCAGATCGCGACGCGGGAGCCGTCCTCGAGGCGGGCGTCGATGATGGGCATGGCCTCGGGGTCGAGCCCGAGGGGCCGGGCGATGTGGATCGCCGCGCGATGGAGCGCGGCGGCGTCGAGGTCCGGAGCCGGGTAGGGCTTCAGGCCCTGGCCGGCCCGCTCGACCCAGACGTTGCCCGGGCCGTTGATCATGAGCTCCGAGACGTCCAGGTCTTCGAGGAGGTCCTCGATCCCGGGCAGGAAGGAGCGGAGATCTTCAAGAGAGATGCTCATCAGAGCTTTCCGGTCTCTCTGGCCCGCCAGTAGGGGAGTTCCCTGGGAAGCCAGTAGGGCTTGAGATAGACGCGGGTGGCGGGCAGGGCCCGGGCACCGTCGTAGGGGAGCGCGATCGCCTGGCAGTTGTCGAGGAGGGTGAAGGCACGGGGGTGGAACACGGGCTCGCGGACCTGCCGGTAGCTCTTGGACGCGCCGACGCTGCCCTTGCCGCCGCCGGCGCGGCCGGTAAGGAGCCCGAACCCCTTGGCCTGTTCGGAGAAGCTGTAGGAGGGCGTGTAGCGGACGGCCTTGCCGCACATTTCGGAGGCGAGGCTCGCGCTGGCCGTATCGGACAGCGAGAGGAAGATCCGGGTCCGAAGCGTCTGGATCAGGGAGCGCCAGGCGTCCTGCCCGGGCAGGACGGAGCGGAGAGAGGAGATGCTCTGTGTGGCGACGATCGGGATGCAGCGGCACTGGCGCGTCAGCGCGAAGGACTTCTCGTCGCCCGAGGGGGTCGTCTTCGCCGACCGTGGCGAAGCTCTGGTACTCGTCGCATATGAAGACGGCCGGCCGGAAGTAGCGGTTCGGGTGTCGCTTCATGGCCGCGGGGCGCTTCAGGAGGGCCTGCAGCCAGGCGTTCTTGAGGAGAACTCCCGCCGCCCTCGCGAGGGCGGGAGAAAGACCCGGCGGGCATGTTGAAGGCGAGAACCTTGCCGCCCTCGATGAGTTGGTCGAGACGGGGGAGGCGCTGAAGGAGAGGGGTTGCGGCCGGACCGGGGTCGCGGCCGTGGGAGATGGGGACCACACTCGCCCCGCGCCCGGGGGGCGTCTTGGGTGGGGGAGGACAGAAGACCCGGGCAACATCGGGGAGATCGAACATCGAGAGAAAGACGCTGACGCCCTCGACGATCGAGGTGCGCAGCTTGGTGTCGAGCGCCTTCCAGTCGTACTCGTACCATCGTTCGACGGCGCGGACGCGCTCGGCGTGTTCGCTGGTGGAAGGCTCCCGGGTGTCGACCCGGACGCCCCGCGCGAGGAGGTCGTCGACGAGAGCTGGATCGTAGGGCGCGGTGACCTGGTCGCCGGCGTGCTTCCACGGGTGGGAAGCAAGCGCTGCGGCGTGGCGCGTCCACACGTGGTCCGGGAGGATGATCGCCTCGTCGAGGCCCGCGAAGTCTCGGGCTTCGTCGATCCGCTTGCGTAGGAGCTTGGGATCGATCGCGCAGCGGTAGACGTCCTGGAGCGTGCACCAGGTGGAGGGCAGGGCCCGGTGAAGCTCGATGATCCAGCGGATCAGGTTGGTGGAGGCCTGCTGCCAGAAGGGTTCCTTGCCCTTGCCGAAAAGCTGGTTCAACAGGGCGGCGAGGGTGTAGGCCAGCGAATAGCTGTCCATGTCGGTGTCGAGAGGGTTCCACTGCCACCGGCCGTCGATGCCGAGTTCGTGGTAGTCGTCCTCGCGGCCGGCGTCGGCGAGGATCTTTCGGACGTCGTAGCAGAAGTCGCCCTTGACCTCGAGGACGAGGGCGGCGACACGGCGGGCAGGGTCGTCGGCCTGCCAGGTGAGGAGCTGGCGGGCGAAGGGATGCATCAACGCCGAGGTCTTCCCGGTCCCGACGGCGCCGAAGATGGCGGTGCCGGTGTAGAGCCCGCGCTCGGGGATCGTAAGCCAGGCGGGGCGCTCGATCTCCCTCGGCTCTGTGGGGTGATGAAGTTCGCCGACGACGAGGCGGGGCCCCGCGAGGTCGGGATCGGGCCAGGGGGGCAGGAGCCCCCGCTTGCCGCCGCCGCCACCGCGGCCCTGGACCCAGACGCGCCAGGCGCCGGTGCCGGCCATGAAGGCGCCAAAGGCGGCGAGCCCAGGCACGGTCATATACCAGGCGGCGAGGGCCCGGTAGGCGAGGGGGTCGGCGACCGCGATGAAATCGAGGAGAGGGTTGGCGCCGGGGGCCGGCCAGGGACGGGCGACGGCCGCCCAGCCGAAGGCCGCGCAAGCGAGGACGACCCCGGAGACGACGCGCCAGGTAAGCTGGACGCCCAGCGCGCGAAGAGCGAGCAGGGCGGGGGCGCCACCGATCTGGAGGGTCCACCGGCCGGCGCGCCAGAGCCGGTCGGTGAAGGGACCCGGACCCGCGGCGGCCATGAGGCCGAAGAGGATGCCGCCGGTCCAGAGCAGGAAGAAATAGAGGCGGTCGCTCATGCGGCCCGCGCCACGCCGCGTCCCGCGGTCAGCCTTCCCGCAGGGATCAATGGCCCGGCCAGGAGCGCCTTCGCGCTCTGCCCGGGCCGGATGGAAGCGACCCCTGTCCCGGGTGCAACACGGGACACCCCCGGATCGGCGGCTTCGTGCCGAACGAGGGGCCCGATAGGGGGGGTCGCTCCCATCCCACAATCAGCTCCTCGATTGACCCCGGAGGGGCAAGCGAGGTGTCCGGTAACCACAGCGGGGAGAGAGAGATGCGGCGTCAGACGCATGCAACACGATCCCGCGTGGACGTGCAACACGGGGGTGGGTGTCCGTGTTGCACGAAAAAAGGCGGCCTGGAACGGCGCGCTCGGTGCGGAAATCAGGCCGCGTAGACATCGTCGGCGACTCGGGAGGCGACGTGGGTGTGAAGCTGGTCGATGTGACCGGCCAGGGTCAGGTCCGGAGGGGCGGCGCGGGCCCGAAGGGAAGCGGCGCGGATCCCCGCGTCGATGAATCCCCCCCAGCGCCGGAGGGCGGCGTGGTCCCTGGCCTCCAGCGCGGCGTCGAGCTGGGCGAGGGTGTTCGCCTCGTCCGCAGAGAGCGGTTGGGCAGCGGAAGGGGTGGCCTGGTGTGCCTGAAGGAAGGCGGCGTTGCGGGCATCGGCTTCGACGGTGCGCGCGACGGCGTGGACGTGGACCTCGATGGCGGAGGCGCGTAGGGCGGCCCACAGCGGGGCGTGCTCGGCGCACCAACGGCGGAGCTGGCGGGTGGTGGCGAGCCCGGCGTCGACATAGACGAAGACGGCGCGGCCGGCGTCGCCGGCGATCGGGAGCTTCCAGGCGAAGGCGCGGGTAGTGGTGCCGTTCCGGCCGGCGTAGACGCGGCGGGGCAGGAGCTCGGGGTCGATCCCGAGGCCGGTGAAGTAGTGAACCTTGTCCGGCTCGGTGGGAAGCCAGGGGAGGGCGGGATGCTCGAGGACGGCGTCGAGAGAGAGGAGGCGCCGCCAAAGGACGCCGTCGCCGACGCGGCGGCGATGGCGAACGTCGGGGATCCCGAGCGTTCGGTAGAAGGATTTACCGTGAATGTGGCAGAACTGCTGGTTGGTGCGGGTGTCCGGAAGGGGGTGCTGTTTGGCGGTGCGGGCGTCGGTCAGGCGGCGGACGAAGCGGAGCGCGGTCGCGCGGTCACACTGGTAGTGGTGGCAGAACTGCGAGCGGACGAAGACGCCGCTGTGAAGGCAGACGAGTGCGATCCACTCGGCGTCGCGGCCGCGCCACCCGAGCCCGGGCAGGTCGTTTGCCCGGGCAGCGAGATGGGGAAGGGTGACGGTCGGGGAGGCCATGGTTCAGAACGCGGCAGCCCGGTCGGCCTCGATGTAGGTGATGATGAGGCCGAGGGGGTTGACCGGCAGGAGGGTGGCGGGGACGGATTCGAGGAAGGTGAACTGGATCGATGCGGTCCAGCGCTCCCGGGTGGGGTTCCGTTCGGGAAAAGTGAGGATGAGGTCGAAGTCGGCCGTGGCCTCGTAGGGAGGTTCGGGAGTGGGGAGCACGCGCAGCACGACGGCTTCGACCTGGCGCTCCGCGCGGAGCGAACCCGTAGCGAGGAGCGCGAGGGAATCGCCGTGCTCGGCGAAGGCCTGCTGGGAGAGCTGTGAGTTGAGGAAGCGCAGCGCCCGGGGAAAGGCGGTGCGGGCGGTGGCGATCCGCCTCGAGTAGAAGTCGTTCAAGAACTGATTGAGGAAATACTTGGTGGTGGGGTCGTTGGGGTCCGCGGACGCCTCGACGGCTTCGTACGCGAGGGCCTCGGCGCGGCCGACGTCGTCGACGCGGATGACGATCGGCTTCGGCGCCTCGACGTTGGAGAGGCGGAAGACGACGAGCAGAAGGAGGAAGAGGACAGCGCCCAGCGCGTAGGTGATGATGCGATGGTGGCGCTGAGAGGCGACGTGCTGCGCCCAGATGTCGGCAAACTCCGTACCTGGATCGGGTTTGTTCGTGCGGCCGATCATTTGCCGGCTCCGGCGATCCTGCTGATTCGGGACATCCCCATGGTCATGGCTCCGGTAACGAGGCCTGCCATGCCGCCACCGCTGACGGAGGCGCCGCCGATCGCGCCGGCGATCTCGGGGATCTTCATGCAGGAGAGTACGGCGGCGGCGACGAGGGGGATGATGGCGACGGTGTGGACGGTGGGAATGGCGGAAGCCGGGTCGACGTAGGAGAGGGCGTCGTTGACGAAAGAGTTGAGGGTGGTGAGGCCGATGCTCGTCCAGATGCGTAGCATGGCCGCAGCGATGATCGCGTAGAGGGAGTAGGTCCACATCGCCCGGAACCAGCCCCAGAAGAGGAACGCCATGGGCTTGAACACGAGCCAGGGGATGAACGCGGGGCCGAGGAAAATCAGGATCGCGATCGCGATCTGGGCCCAGAACACCTGGGCGAGGGCGATCGCGAAGATGATGCAGAACATCACCATGATACCCTTGTGTTTGAGCCAAAGCTGGAACCGGACAAAGGGGTTCTCGAGCCAAGCGTGGACCTTCTGTAACCAGTGCTCGGCCCCGGCGATGTTCTGGTTGAACGCTTCATCGAGGCGCTGGAGGCCCTGGGTCATTTCGGTGATGCTGTCGGCCCGGAAGAGGTCGGCGATCTGGTTGGCCCCGGCGGGGATGATGTTGGGGAAGGGGGGCAAGGCGGCGACGCCGAGGAAAGGCGAGTCGTAGAACCGGAGCATCGCGAGCGGGATCATGAGGCCGGTGACCATCTGGATGATGGTCCAGAAATTGAAGCCGGCGCCGGCGAAGGCGATGCGGAACCCGGTCCAGGCGACAATGATGACGGCGAGCCCGGTCCAGAGGTTGTTGCCGAGGGCGAGGAGGGGCGGAGTGGCAGGCGTGAAGAGGTTGTCGAGGACCTGGTTGAGCATGTCCGGCCAGTTCGTGAGATCCGCCGGGGGTACGCTCGCGGGGAGGGTGGGATCGATCGGGTTTTGTTGGATGAACATGGGACAAGTCCGGGGAGTTTAGCCGGGCAGCCGGCCCCAGTTGCGGGCGGCCGCACGGCGAGCGTCTTCGGCGTTGAGGAATTGCTGGTGCTGGATGGCCCGGGCGCGTTCGTTCTGGACCCAGCGTTCGGCATCGAGACGGTCTTGAAGTTCCGCCTCGTGTCGCACGAGGGCGCCTTGCTGGGCCTGGATGGCCAGGAGCTGGGAGCGGGCGAATTCGATCTCGGCGCCGGTGAGCTGGTTGGCGATCTGAGCCTGTTGGAGGGCGGTGTGGGAGAGCTGACCCTGGCCGCGGCGGCCGTCGATGTCGGTTTGGGCATCCTGAAGGACGGTGGCGAGCCGGCCGGCCGCTTCGGCGACGGCGAGGTCCCCGGCGCGGAGGCGGTCGCCGTGCTCGCGGACCTCGGTCCAGCCGTCGGCCAACTGGTTGTTTCGGTCCGGATCGCCGGGATAGAGTGCGCGAAGGTCAGCCTCGCCGATGAGATCCGCGGCGTCCAGTTCATTGAGGAGGAAGTCGGATAGCGAGGCGTCCTGCATGGAGCTGAGGGCGGTTGCGAGGTCGTTGCTGGTTCCGGTGAGCCGTCCGCGCCAGGCGCCGAAGTCGGCGTCGAGGAGGGTGGAGGCGTCGGTCGCGGAGAGGGCGGCGAAGGCATCGGTCAGCTGGCCGACGCGGCCGTTGGCGGCGTCGCGCATGTGGGCGAAGGTGGAATCGAGCTGCTGGATCTGCCGGCCGAGATGAATGACGCCCTGGACGGCTTCGGCGTACTCGAGGAGCTGCAGGGCGTAGGCGAGACCGTCCTGGACGTAGCCGGTGACGGCTTGGCCGAGGTTGGCGGGATCGAAGACGACCCACTGGGCCTGGGCGGGCTTGGGTGAGGCAGCGGTGATTCCGGCCGCGATGAAGGCGGCCAGGGCGAGTGCTCGCGATCGATTCGGAAGGCGACGCATGGGAAGCTCCTTTATTGGGGTGGCGCGGGACGCGGGATCAGGAGATCGGAGGTGAACCAGACGCGCAGACGGTGGCCGGCGCGGATGGTGAGGGTGGGAAGGCGGTTGAGGAAGGGCTCAAGCATCTGTTGGCCGGTTTGGCCGATGCCGGTGCCGGCCTGGCTGAGGAGGGCGGCGCCGCCGCCGCCGTACGGATTGCCCTGGTAGAGGGCGAGGCCGCTGATGAGGCCGACGGCGCCGGCGGCAAGGAAGGTCGACATGTAATGGCGGTCGACCTTGTCTTTCAGCCCCATTGTGCCGGCCTGGCTGAGACCGAGAAAACGCAAGGGGACATGGCGGCCGTCGAGCATGACGAGCCTGTGGAAGCCGACGGCGAGGCGGGCCTGATTTTGTCGTTGGACGGCCTGGGCGGTGCCGATGAGGCGGGAGCCGCGAGGGATTAGAACGCGCTGGCGATCGGCGGAGTAGAAGGGGACGTTGACGATCGCGAGGACCGGGCCCGGGAATTCGCCGTCGAGCTGGTTGACGAGGACGGCTTCGAGGAACGAGCCCTCGTAGACGCGCTCCCATCCGGGCGGATCGTCGGGATCGATGAGGCGCGGCGGGTTTTCGTATTCCGGGAGGTTGGCGGAGTTCGGGAGCGGGATGTCCAGCTCGCCGGCGGGCGGGGCGGCGCTGCCGCCCAGGACGGAGGAGGGAAGGGAGCGGACCAGCGCCTCCGCGAGGTCGGGAGGGACCTGGCCCGGCGATGTCTCTCCCCCTCCTGTGGTCGAGTTGTTCGCCCCCCGGAAGCTCTGTGCGACGGGAGCGGCGCGAATGGACGTGATCTCGCGTTCAAGTTCCTCGAGGTCGAGCTGTCTGCGGAGTTCGACGGCTTCCGGATCCGGGAGATTGCCGAGGCTGTCGGGTTGGAGGAGGGCGACCTCGACGGCGGGGTTTTGGAGGATGTCTTGGGGTTGCTGGAGGGCGAATTCCGCGAGGCGACGTTGTTCCTCCTGGAGCTGCTGGCGCCGCAGGGCTTCGGCCTGCCGCTGTTGGCGATCGATGATTTCGTCGAGGTCGACGGGGGTGCTGACGGCCGCGCCGACGGGTGGAGCGGGCGTCTCGGTGTCTGTGGTGACTTGTGGGTCGTCCTCCCCGCCACTGCACATCGTGCTGAGGATGAGTGCGAGGACGAGGACGGTGACGAGGACGACCATGATCTTGTTGAGGAGGCCCGGGGGAAGGGAGCCGGCGGGCGTTTCGGCGTTGTTCTTCACAGAGGACATGGCTCAGGCCTCCGGAGGGGTGAAGCGCCAGGGGAGGCGCTCTCGGCCGAGCTGGAACCAGCCGTCGCCGATGAGGCGGCGGATGACGAAGAGCCCGTCGGCCTGTAGGTCGTAGGGGACGAGGGAGGGCTCTCCGTCCTTCTCCTCGTAGATGGCAGGGGTCTCCTGTGCGTTCGAGCGGACGAACGTGAAGTTGCCGTCGTGCCACATTCCCTCGATGCGCCAGGGCCACTCGTGGGCCTGGCGGGGGAGCGAGTAGGCGAAGCGTAGCCGGGTTGGATAGTCTTCGCGGAACGCGTCGACATCCTGGACGGCCTCGGCGCGGACCTGGGCGATTTCAAGCTGGGCCTGTTCGGCCAGGACCTCGTAGCCGCGCACTCGATCTCGGGCGACGAAGGCGGGCTCATGGCCGCCGTCGGGGAATGCGGCGGCGGCGGGATCGGCGGGGATGCCGGGAGCCGCGCCGATCCTTACGACGAGATGGGGCTCGTCGGCGGTGCTCTCTCGAACGAGGAACGAGTAGATGCGGCCCGAAGCGCAGACGAGGGCGATGTTGGTCGCCGCGGCGACGGCGATCGGCTTCAAGAAGGCGACGTTGGCGGCGCCGGTGAGGTGCCAGTATTCCTGGTCGCCGACCACGAAGTCGAGGATGTTTTCGTGGGGTGGCAGGGTGATGATGGTGGTGTGGCGAATCCGGGTGGAGAGCTCGAAGACGGTGGTTTCGGGAGTGTCTTCGAGGAAGAGGATGTTCTCCTGGGGCGGGATCGCCGGGGGCAGGGGAGGAGGAGGGGGGTCCTGTCCGGCGAGGGACACAGGGGAGAGAGAGAGAAGGGTTGTAGCGAGGAGGCGTGTCGTCATGGGGTCAGGCTCCGTTGCTGAGGACTGTGAGAGCGCGCTCGAGGCCGTGTTCTTCGACGGCCCGAGCGCGCTTGGCGGCGTCGCCCGGGTGGGAGGTGTAGAGCCAGTAGCTCTCGGGATCGACGTTGAGGGCAACGACGGCGGCGAGGTTGGAACGCCGGAGGTAGAGCTCGCGCTTGGGAATCAGGCCGCGGATCCGGTCCATTTCGGTGTCGTTGAGGCGGAAGACGTGTTGGACGTTCTGGGGAAGATCGGGATTGGCGAGAAAGAGCTTGGTGGGCATGCTTTCGAGGAGCGCGGCCGTGTCGGCCGAGGCGGTCACGTCGACGGCGGACTGTGTGGCGAGGACGAGGGCGGCGTTGCGCTTGCGCCAGGTCTTGGCCGCCTCGGCCAGGTAGTTGAGGACTGCGGGGTCCTGGAGGTATTTCCAGGCCTCGTCGACGACCATGAGCTTGACCCGGTCGACTTCGGCCGGGTCGTCGATGGAGATCCGAAGGCGCTCGAGGAGGTAGAAGAGGGCGGCTTCGGTGAGGTCGTCGTGGTCGGCGGCGCCGGCCAGGTCGATGACCTGCCAGTCGTCAAGCTGGATCTCCTTGGCGGTAGGGTTGTCGAAGAAGCGGGCCCAGGTGCCGCTACCGTGCCAGCGGTCCATCGCGGGCCACATCGTGCTCGGCAAGCTGCGGACGAAGGCGGTAAGGGTGCGCTTGGCGGCCGGGAAGGCGTAGAGGTCCTCGACCCGGGCGCGGAGCTCGGAGGTGTCGGCGCCGCGGAGGGTGTAGCCGCCGATCCGGAGAAGCCGGGTGATCCAACCGGTGAGGAACTGGAAAGTCCGGTCGCCGGCGGGAAGGTCGAATGGGCGGAGGGCGATGTCCTGGTCGGGGTTGTCCGGACTGAGCTCGAGGTACGAGCCCCCGAGGAACTGGGTGAGCCAGCGGTAGGAGCCGCCGAGATCGAGGATGAGAACCTTGGGGTTGTATTGCTGGGCCTGGACGAGGAGAAAGTTGAGCAGGAAGCTCTTCCCGCTGCCTGTGGCGCCGAGGATGAGGGTGTGGCCGACGTCGCCGCCCCCGCCGCCGTAGAGGTCGTAGGGGAAGGCGCTGCGCCAGGGTGTCTCGAAGAGCGCGAGCGCCGGTCGGCCGAGGTGTTTGGAGGTGGCCGGGGCTCGCGGAGGTCCGAAGATTGGAGCCAGGCAGGCGGTCAGGCCGGCGCTGGCGAAGATCTTCCGCAGTTGCCGCTTCGGCGGCTGTGCGGGCAGGCGGCTGAACCAGGCGGGGATCTGGCCGTAGGCCTCCCGGATTAGCTTGGCGTCGGCGCCGCCGAAGATGCGGCGGAGCTCGGCGTCGAGGGCCTCCGTCTGTCGCAAGGGGCCGTGGACGGCCAGGGTGAGCGAGAGGTCGCCGTAGGCGATGCCGTCCGCCTCGAGTTCGACCAGGGCGTCGGCAAGGCGTTCGGACTCGGCGACGGCCGTCGCGTCGGCCATGGCGCCGGCGGTGCCGTCTTTCTCCTGCATGTGGGCGGAGGCCGAATAGCGCTTCGAGAAATGGGCGCGCTGGACGCGCCGGATCCCGGCGCGGGCGGCCTGGGTGGGCTTGGGGCGCCATTCGATGGAGATGGTGAGTTGGGCGTCGAGCTGCAGGAGGTCGTGGAGCAGATTCGCGCGGGCCTGGACGGGCGGGGAGAGCAACGAATAGAGGAGCACCGGCTCTTCGTCGAGCCGAAGATGGCGACGCTCTGCTTCGAGTTCGGAGAGGGCGAGGCGCCAGTTAAGTCCGCTGGCCGCGGGTTGGGGCGGTGCGGGGAGGCCCGGCCGGTTGATGAGTTCGGACAGAAAGGCGGTGGCGGGCCCGGGCTTCAGGAGGGTGACGGGGGTAACATCGTCGACGAGCGCGCGGCTGGCCTCGACGATCTGGCCGAATCGCCGGGCCGCATCCTCGACCTGGTCGCGGAGGTAGGTCTTAGCGCTGGGGTGTTGGCGTTTTCGGATCCAGGCGAGAGGTACGTCGACGAGCGATCGGAGGCCGCCTCCGGCCTGTCGGGAGGCCTGGGAGAGGTTGGGGTTGTGCGACCAGGCGACGTAGGTCTGGAGGTCGGCGACGCGGCGCTCAAGGAATTGCCGTCGCCGCTCCTGGGAGATGGCGGCCACGCCGTCGAGCCCGTCGATGGGCGGCAAGGTGGCCGGGCGCCGCAGGAGATAGAAGTAGAAGCGGGTGTTGTCGGGAAGCTGGGAAAGCAGGCGCTGCCAGCGGTTGAGGATCTGGTCGAGCTGCTCCGGGGTCTTGCCGTCGAGAGTGGCTGGCCGGAGCTGGGCGACGGCGAGCAATTCGCCGGAACGGGTCAGGCAAAAAGGCTCGTTCGGGAGCCAGCCCCAGTAGGGGAGCTCGTGGGCAAGCGCCGCGGTCGCGTCGTACGCCTTTTGCTCGGCGGCGAGATTCATTCGACGAGCTCCACGGACGCCGGCGACGGCTTGCCCGGGTCGTAGCGGGTCCGGGCCGTCTGTCCGGCGGCGATGATCTGGAGCATGGCCGGATCACGGCGCCAGGCCAGAAGCCCGGCGCCGTAGAGGGTTCCGAAGATGAGTCCGGCCGTCATGAAGGAGTTGAGCGACTGCCACATGGCCATCGCGAGCGTGGCGCTGAGCATGAACCATCGACGCTCTACGCCCATGACGGTGAGCGGGCGGCTCAGGGTGGGGTGTCCGGACCAGACGGTGTTGCCGTGCATCGGGCTAGGTGGTGAGCCAGGTGAGGAATTGCGTCGCGCCCATGGCCATGCCGACGCCGAAGATGATGCCGGCGAGAGTCCGCTTCGAGCCGCCCTCCCCGAAGGCGAACATCAGGCCGCCGATGACGATGGCGATGAGGCTGAGTCCCCGGGCAATGGGGCCGGTGAGTGCGGTCTGGATGGCGGTGACGGCTGTCTCCCAGGGGTTCTGGGCGAGGAGCACGTCGGGGGTGAGGAGGGCCAGAGCTGCAGCAGCGAGGGCCGGGAAGGCGAGAGTTCGGATTCGTGTGGTCATTGGTGTTCCTCCTTGGAGGTGGGGTGACTGGAGCCGTGGATGGCGCCGGTTGGTGGGTCCTTCTTGAGTTCGAGGAGACGCCGCTCGATGACGGCGTCGGCGATTCGGGGTGGGAGATCATCCCAGAGAACGCGGATGTCGCGGCGGAGCTCGCGAGAAGCGGCAGCGACGGCGACAGCCGAGGAGACGGCGACGAGCCCCGTCAGCTCAAGGAAAAGGGAGAGGCCTCCGGCGGGGATGAACAGGGAGCAGAGAAGAACGAGGACGCCGAGTCCGAACGGGATGTGCTCGGGTCGAAGCCGGGAGAGCCAGCGGCGGAATGTCATTGGGCCTCCTCCTCGCCCGGATCCGGATCGAGGGCAACGACGAAGGCGCGCTGGTCAGCGACGGCGCGAACGGCATGGGTTGTGGTGTTGACCGCGAGCCGTAGGCGGCGGAGCTCGCGGCGAATGTCCGTGAGAAGGACGGTCAGGTGAATGCCGAAGAGCGCGGCGATGCCGAGGCCCACAAGGAGAAGGGCGATGAGATCCTGGGCTTCAGCGGGCATGGGGCTTCTCGGATGCGGGGTAACGAGGGGAGTGGGGAGGCCAAGTGGCGACGGCGCATAGGACGGCGACGGCCAGGGCGCCGGCGAGAGGGAAGGGAAGGATGATGGGAGCCAGGGCGGTCAGGGCCTGCGCGAGGAGCTCGAAGCCGGCTGTGGTGGCCGTCTGGATGATGACGGTGATGGCGATAGGGGGGGACACGAGGGCCCAAAGGACGGCGGCCCCGGCGATCACACCGAAGCCGATCACGCGGAGAAGGGTTGCGGTCAAGGAACGGAATCCGATAGAAAGAGCACCTGCAGGGCCTCGGTCGAGCGAGACCGCGGTCGGTCCGGAAGCTTTTTGACCTTGCGGGGACTGCGGCGCAGTGATAGGCAGGTCGGTTGGAGATCTCCGCACGGTCATCTCTCTTCTTCCCCTGTGGGCGTCATTGGTTTTCGCTGCCGCCAGCGGGAGACGGCGGCGCTCGTGCAGATGGCAATGCCGGCGCCGAGGCCGAGGAAGACGAAAAGGCCAAGGGTCTGAGCGACGGCGGGAACGAGCATCGGGGCTTCGTCGGCGAAGGCCTGGGCCAATGCGAGGTTCGCGGCGTGGGCAGGAGAGATCGTGGGTGGCGCCGTCGCCCAGAGGATGGCGTAGGCGATGAGGAGAGCCGTCGTCATTGCGGCGAGGGTGGCGCCGAAGAGGCGCAGGAGGTACACGGCCATGGTCGGGGATCTCCGGAGGGTGGGCGGTCATTCGGTGAACGTCCCGTCGGCCTCTTCGCCGAGGCGCCGGGCGAGCTCCTGGTCGCCGGCGCCGCGGCGCGTGGAGCGCTCCATCAAGTCGAGCTTGCGACCGACATCGACGAGGCCGAGGGACCGGAGCACGGCGGCCATGACGGCCATGAGCGTGGCGACGGCCGCGAGAAAGTGGAGCGTGACGGGCCACCAGTACTCGACAATGATGAGGCCGGCATAGGGCCCGAGAAACGCAAAGCGGTTGGCGAGATAGGCGACGGCGCAGCCGGTGATGGCGACGCCGAGTCCGACGGCGATCTTCCAGGGCTGCACGGGTCAGAGCTCCACGCTGGCGGGGTCGTCGCGATGGCCGGCCGCACCGCCCCCGGAATCTCCGGACTTGGCGAGAGACCGTGCCGCGCTCCGGAGACCGGAGGAAACGGCGCGGCCGGCACGGGAATTGGCGGCGTAGACGGCAAAGCCGGCGAGCGCCTTCTTGGCGACGTCGCCTTCGCGGTAGTGCTCGCTGACGATCTCGATGTTGACGCGTCCGGGTTCGGGGCGGTCGGGGTGTGAGTACTCGAGCTGGGCGTCCGGATAGAGGACGCGGCCGTCCTCTAGGACGGGCAGGTCTAGCTCGCGGGCAGCGGCGCGCCGGGCGGCGTCGGCGGCGCGCCGGCCGCCGGCCGCCCGGGCTTTCTCGGAGCGGGCGGCGACGATCCCCCGGAGTTCGGCGTCCAGGCGGATCCGGAAGACGGTGGCTCCCTGATCCTCAAGCTGGGCGCGTGCATCGCGCGCGGCGCGGTAGAGGGCGACGTCGTGGACAAGGTCGACGGGCTTGCCGAGGCCGCTCCAGGCGCGCTGGCGGGAGTCGAGGCCGCGGAGCTTGGCGACGCGGCCGGCGAGCTTGGCGCCACCCTTCGTGGCGCTGAGAACGGAGAAGGAGCCGCCGCCCGGTCCCTTCACCTTGGTCTCGACCAGGTAGCGGGACTTCTTGAGGCGGTCGATGCCGCGGCGAGCGGTGTAGGGGTGGCCGCCGAAGTGCGAGTCGACAATGTCGCGGTAGGCGACGGCGCGGTGCACGGCAACGTCGAGGAGCGCGCCGTTGAGGCGATCCTCGAAGGAGCGGGACTTCCGGCCGGGGGCATCCTTCCGGTGTCCGGAGGAACGGATCCTGCCGGTGCGGATCCGGGTACCGGGCGCCTCCCGGGCGCGGGGGGCGTTGTCGCGGCCGTCGCGGGGATCGTATCTCATCGGCTCGGCTCAAGCGCCGCGGTGCGGTCTGGAGCGCGAGCGGGCCGGTCCCGGTCCGGAGCGCGATCACGAGGAATTTCCTGGCCGCGGGCGCTCTCGGCAATCTCCTGGTCGATGCCCTGCAGGCGTTCCCGGGCGGCCTCGAGGACGTAGTTGGTCATCCTTTGGGCGTCCGCGGCCGCGCGATGGATCTCGCGCGGATCCTCTTCGAGGGCCTGGACCCAGCCCTCGACGTAGGCGGCCCCCCGGGCGGGGTCGTGGCCGGCGCCGACGCGCTCGCCGGTCATCATGGCGCTGATTTCGGCGCGGAGCTCCTCGCGGGCGTACGGGACGGATCCGAAGCCTTGCTTGATGCCGTCCTTGAGGGTGTCGCGGTCGAGGCGGGTCGGATGGCCGGTGCTGTGACCGAGCTCGTGGAGGGCGGTCTGGTAGTAGTGGTTGGCGGAGGGGAACTGGCCGCGCTCGGGGAGGACGATTTCGTCGCGGTTCCGATGGTAGTAGGCGCGGTCGCCCTGGACGTGGCGGATGGTGGCGTCGGTGGCCTGCATGACAGCCTCCGCCCGCTTGTGGGCTTTCCAGAGCGGCTGGGGGGTGTCCGGCCGGTCGAGCTTGAGGCCGGCCGTCTGCTCGGCGTTGAAGACGGTGTAGGTGCGCCAGACGGGCTTGTCGAGGCGCTCGTGTCGGTAGACGCGGTTCCCTTCGGCGTCGGTCTTGGGCTTGCCCTGGTCGTCGCGCTCGAGGATTCGCTTCGAGCGTTGGAAGAAGACGACCTTTTCCCCGGGCTCTCCCTGGCGGACGTGGCCTCCGAGCGCCTTGATCTGGCGGTAGGTGGCCCAGCGGTTGTCGGCGAAGCCTCGCCGTTCGGCGGCGTCGGCAAGGTAGATGCTGTTGCCGGCCGTGTAGTTGCGGCCGGAGGAGAGGTTTTCGGGGAGGAAGCGCTCGCCGGGCCGCCATGGCTTCTGCCAGGGAGCGGTACCCTCCTTGATCCGCTGGATGATTCGGTTGGCAAATTCCTGGTAGTACTCTTGTTGCTTCTGCGCTGGGGACATGAAGACGCTCCCTGGGCTAGGCCGCGTCCGGAGGAACGGGGCCAGGGTCGGAAAGGCCGTCTCCCGCACGGCGTATGTGCGGGGCGGCGGATGGTGAGCGGTCGGGGAATGGGAGGACGCAGCGGGAATGGAGTAGTCGGGGGCCGCGCACGACACAGGCGAGGCGGCGCGACGGAACGTCCTCGCCGAGGGATTTGAGCGCCGGAGGCGTCTTCTTTGGGAAACGTGGGAAGTCGGTCATCGGTCAGGCCCGTCGGGGCGGAGCGTCGAGCGGGCGGGTTGGGGCGTGGGGCCGCGGGGGGACTGCTCGCGGAGAAGGCTCTCCGTGGCCCGCTGGACGGTTCGGTGGGCGTAGTACTGGGGGTCGGGCTTGTCCTGACGCTGGCGCGCCAGCTGCTCGACGAGCTGGGCGGGATCTTCGCCGGCGCGAAGACGGTCACGGACATTGGCCCAGTCTCGCTCGCTTTGAGACAGCGCCACGGCCCGGCGCGGGCGGGTGCACCGCGTTTTGGGGGCGCGGTCGACCCGTAAGGGGGGAAGATGCTGGAAGGCCTCCCGGGAGACGGGAGGGCCCGCGTAGTCGGTCCAGCGAACCGGGGCGTCGTCCCGGTCCGGCTTCTTGTTCCGGAACCCGGGCAACCGCATCACGCGGCTGATGTCGGTGACATGGTCGCCGCCGTAGTGCTGGGCTAGGCGGGCCATCGTATCCTCGGCCTGTGCCCGGGTCCAGTGGCGGTCGGTATGCCAGAGGACCTGGTAGCGGTCCTGGGAACTCCGGACGACGATGGCGGGCTTGGGAAGCTGGCCGGCGTTTGCGGCGGCCAGGACTCTCCGGAGAGACTCCGGGCCCGCCTCGTCGAGATCGATCTGGAGCCGGCGAACTTCGGCGATGTCCTGTTTGTAACGCCCCTTAGTCCCGGGGCGAATAGGATTCATGCCGAGGTAGATGTCGTACCGCTGAACGTTCAGGTGGCGAAGCCAGCGTTGGAAGGGGTCGGCGGCTATGCGGCCCGCGGGAGCAATGCGCTGGTAGACAGGCTCTTTGTCGGCCTGGTCGTCGGGAGGGTCGCGGGGCGACTCGGTAGGGTCACTTCGGGCTACAGCGAGAACGGCGACGAGGTCGTTCTCGCCGTAGAGAGCGCGGATGAAACCGCGCGCAGAAGCGGTGGATTCGGCAGAATCCATGGTAGTTTCCGACAAAGCAGATTATCGTTGAGATGCCGTGCCCGACTCAGATATTGCCCTAATGCCGGCCCCGCCGAAGCGCCCGTAGACTCGTCGAACGGGGGGTGCCGACGCGTGCCTGGGCCGCCGAGGAAGTTCTTTGTCGGCCAACTCCGGATCACGGGAGTGTCGGGTCTGGCGCCCGGCAGCCTCCCGGTTGTGTGGCGTCCCGATCCACGCGGGGCAAGCGGTGCCCTTCAAATCCTGACGGGAGAACGAGCGCAAATGCGAGCGACTAGAGTGCTGGGCCCGGTCTTGATGACGGCGGTTGCGGCGGTGTGGGCGGCGAACTGCGGAGGCGATGGCGGAACCGGGCCGGATCCGACGCCCCAGCCCCCGCCGAATCGCGCGCCGGTCGCGGTGGGTTCGCTCGAAATCCTGACCATGGACGTCGGGGGCGAGGTGACGGTCAACGTCGCCTCGAGCTTCAGCGACCCCGACGGCGACGCGCTCACCTACGCGGCCTCGACCTCGGACGCCGCCGTGGCCGGGGCTTCCGTGTCGGGGAGCAACGTCGCCGTGACGGGTGAGGGGGCCGGGACGGCGACCATCACGGTCACGGCTACCGATACGGGCGGTCTGAGCGCCACGCAGACGATGGGCGTCACGGTGCAGGCCGTGAACCATCCGCCTACCGTGGTTGGAGGAATCGACAACCAGATGCTCTCGCCGGGCGACACCGTCACCGCGGACGTCGCCGACTTCTTCGAGGACCCAGAAGGCGACGAACTCACCTTCACCGCGGCCAGCTCGGACACCGCCGTGGCGACCGCATCGCTCGGCGGGTCGTCGCTGACGGTTGTGGCCGTGGCCGGTGGTAGCGCCACCGTGAGAATCACGGCTACCGACACGGCCGACAACTCGAACGCGTTCGAGTTTACCGTGACCGTCGAGGGGCCGAACCTCGGGCCCGAGGCAGTCGACACCATTCCGGCGCAAACCGTTGTCACAGGAGATTCCGCAACGGTCGACGTGGCCGCGTTCTTTGCGGATCCCAACAACGACTCATTGACGTACACGGCTGCGACTTCGGACGCCAGCGTAGCGACGGCCTCCGTGTCGGGCAGCGTGGTGACCATAGCAGCTGTCGGAGCGGGAACCGCCACCGTGACGGTCACCGCCAGCGACCCGGACGGGCTGAGTGCCGATCAGGAGATCGGCGTAACCGTCCCGGGTCCGCGGGCGGTGGGCACGATCGACGCCGTCTCCCTGAAGGTCGGGGGAGATGTCACCATCGACGTAGCCGCGAACTTCGACGATCCGGATGGAGACGCGCTCACCTACGCGGCAGAGAGTTCGGACACTGCCGTGGCCACGGCGTCGATTTCAGGCAACGAGGTCACCGTGACGGCTGTTGCGGTCGGAACGGCCAGTGTCACGGTCACGGCCAGCGATCCCGATGGCCTGAGCGCCACCCAGACGGTGGGCGTCACGGTGAGTGAGAACAGCCCGCCCACGGTGACCGGCATGCTCGACGACCGGACCGTGACGGCCGGTGACACCATCACGGCGGACGTTGCCGGGCTCTTCGAGGACCCCGAGGGCGATGAGCTCACCTTCGGCGCTTCCAGCTCCGACACCACCGTGGCCACCGCGTCCGTCGACGGGTCGGCGCTGACCGTCCTGGCCGTCGGCGAGGGCAGCGCCACCGTGACCGTGAGGGCCATGGACACGGCCGGCAACTCGACCGGGTTCGACTTCACAGTGACCGTCGAGCTGCCGAACCGCGCACCCGAGATCACGGATACGATTCGGGCGCGGACGCTCATGGTGGGAGACACGGTGCGGTTCGACCCGTCCGACCATTTCGCCGACCCCGACGGTGATATCCTGACCTTCGAGGCCGTGAGTTCGAACACCGGCTTCGTGACGGCGCTGATCGATGCGGACGGCATGGTCGAGATCGGGGCGCAGGCCCCGGGCAGCACGGTCGTGACGGTTACGGCCTCCGACCCGGAGGGTCTGGACGCGGCACAGCAGGTCAGCGTGACGGTCACGACGCCGCCGCCCGCGGTCGCCGACACGATCCCGACCCATGACATGATCGTCGACAGCATGGTGCCCCTCGACATGTCGCCGTACTTCGAGGGCGGCGACCTGACCTACTCGGTCACGAGCTCGGACGAGATGGTGGCCGTGGCGTCGGTGGACGGCAGCACGGTCACCACGACAGGCAGGGGAGCGGTGGAGGACAGTATCAGCTCGGCGTATCTGACGGTGACGGCCACGAACGCGGGCGGCGAGGTGACACAGGACTCGATCATGGTGCGCGTGCACCAGGAGCCGTACGACTCGCTGCCGGGGCTGTCGGTCGACGAGGAAGGCGTTCTCACGGCGGAGCTGCCCGGTGGTGCCAGCTTTACGCTGTCCGTTTGCGTGAGCAGTACCGTTACCAGTTCCGTGGCGGGCTTCACGATATACTGGACGGAGTGGCAGCGCGCCGTCGGCGGCGGGTGGGTTACCGTGCAGAACAACGTGTTCGTCAGTCCGCAGACCAATCAGCAGGTGCACGTCTGCCCCATCAACATCGAGGACGAGAAGTTCCCGCCCGGCATCTACCGCCTGGC
>JAPPGZ010000034.1 GCA_028874905.1 Gemmatimonadota bacterium | reverse complement strand
GATGTAGAGGTTGTGGTCGGTGTCCGGCGTCTCGGCGATGTACTCGGCCGCGAGGACCGGTTCGTCCAGGTCCTCGACGTCCCAGATGAGCGTGCGCGTGCCCTCGACCAGCCCCTGCGGCTCATCGCCTTCGTCGTTCATGTAGAAGAAGCGGTGGTCCTCGGTCAACCATCCCTGGTGCGCGTAGGCGACCGCGGGGTAGTCCGCCATGGAAACCATGACGGGATTGTCCTTGTCCGTCACGTCGCTGATGCTGAGCGCCGTCTCGTTGGAGCCCAGGCAGATCTCTTGCCCCTGGTAGTCCTCGTCGGGGCCGTGGTAGATCACGCACTGCGCGTCGTGGGAATAGCCCGTTCCACGCCGTCCCGTCTGGCCATCGAAGAAGCACCCCGCGAAGGTGGGCTCCGACGGCTCGCTCAGGTCCAGCATGTGCAGGCCGCCGCCGCAGGTCTCGCCGCCCCCGCTGCTTCCCACCACGTACGCGAATCCGGTCGCCTCGTTGAGCACGATGTTGTGGGCGCTGGCGATGCCGTCGTACAGGAAGTCGGGCTCGAAGGTCACCGGCTCGCCGCTCACGTCGCGCAGGCGGCGCAGGTCGAACACCTGGACTCCGTGCTGGCCCGCCCCGTCCGCCACGATGTAGGTGTGGTCCCGGTGGACCTTCATGTCGCGCCACACGCTGCTGAACGAGCCGGGCGTCTTGGGGAGGTCGCCGAGCATCACCGGATTGTACGGGTCGGTGAGGTCGACGAAGGCCGTACCGTCGGTGCGTCCGACGATCGCGATCTCGCGGCCCGTCTCCGGGTCGGTCCAGCCCCAGAGGTCGTTGAGCCGGGCCCCGCGTCCGCCGGACATCTCCTTGATCGGAAGGAAGGAGATGATGTTGACGTTGTCGCATTCGTAGCCCGCCGCATCTCCCTCCAGGCAGGGGATCTCGTCCTCCAGGCCGACGATGGCCGGGAGTCCCCGGTGGTCGCCGATCAACAGCTCTCCGCCAGCCCACATCCCACCGGCCCCACGGGCCATGATGACCGCCCCGCCGGCCCGGCTGTCGATGCCCCCGGCACCTACCACCGCGACGTCGCCGGCCACGGCCACCGAGCTGCCGAACGAGGCGTTGTCGGTGAGGTCGTCCCTCGCGGCCAGGGTCACCCCGCCCCAACCGGACGCTCTGTCGTGGTCGAAGCGGTATATCGCGCCCCTCCGGGTGTTCGCCCCAGGGGCGCCGACCCACAGCTGGTCGCCGTCGAAGCCCAGCGCGGATCCGAACTGGTCCCGGCCGGAGCTGTAGAACGGCCGCAGCACTCCGCCCGGCACCCACGCGCCCGTTTCCGCGTCGAGGCCGAACGTGACCACGGCCCCCGCACCGCTCGCAGCCCCGGGCGCGCCCACCAGGCCGACCAACCCCCGCACCGCCAGCGCGGCCCCGAAGCCGTTTCGTTCGCCGAGCTCCGTAGCGGGATCGAGCCTGCCTACGGGCCCCGCCATCCCGGACACCCGGTCCACGGTTAATCCGTAGACCTCTGCCGGCGCGTCGCGGCTCGCCGCCGTGGTCACCAGCGTGGCGCCGCCGTCGAACGCCAAACCCGTCCCGAACCCCTGCCCGGCCCCTTCCAGGGGCAGCACCTCGGCCGTGAGCACCCAGTCGGCACCGCTCCCGGTAAACACGTGAACCGCACCGGCCCCCTCGTTGGCTCCGGGCGCGGCCACGAGGATGAGGCCCCCGTCGATGGCCACCGCCGACCCGAAGCGGGCGTCGTCGCCGAGTCCTTCCGGCGACAGCCGCGCGACTTCCGACCACTCGCCCCCCTCGCCCCGTCGGTAGATCATCGCCGCGCCACGCCCACCGTCCCATCCGGAGGCGCCGATGACGGCCGTGGAGCCGTCCGCGTCCAGCGAGCGCCCGAACCCGTCGGGCGGCGCATCGATGGCCGATACGGTCAGCCGGCCGGCCTCGCCCCAGCCGTCGCCGGTAGGAGCGTACACGTACACGATGCCGGGAAGCGTCTGGTTGCCGGGCTCTCCGACGAGCACCTGCCCGTCCGCTACGGCGGCCACGCCCCCGAACTGCTGCGCCGCAACGGGCCGGGCGGTCACGAGGGCGTACGTCAGGGCGGAGCCGACCGCAAGGCACAGTGCCGCTGCGGCGGGAAGTCGGTGGTGGTAGCGAGTTATCACTTTGTGAGTCCTTTCACATGCTTGCGTGCAGGGATGCTGACTTGTCGGCAGACTGGAATTATGGGGTTGACTTCCGCCCGCGAACAGGTCCGGCGGTCCGGGAGCCCGTGGAAGATTCCGGCTCCGCGTCGCTTCCCGGTCACAGTCGGCGCGTGACGCCCGCTACCCCAGCACCCGCCCGAGATCTTCGCAGAGATCGTCCGGGTCCTCCAGCCCCACGGACATGCGGAAGATCCCGTCGCCGGCGTAGGCCCGATAACTTTCCAGCTGCGCGCCCCCGAGCCGGAACGACGTTTCCATCAGCGACGGCGTGTCCATCCAGAAGACGAGGCTCCGGTGATGCCCGAGCGAGACCGCGTAGTGGATCACGCGCAACTGGCGAGCCATCCGCTCGGCCAGTCGCGGACCATCGCCGGCCTGGAAAGTCAGCATGCCGGAGAAGTTGTCCATCTGGCGGCCGGCGAGTTCGTGCTGGGGGTGGGACTCCAGGCCGGGGTAGATGACCCGCCTCACTCGCGGATGGGACTCCAGGAACCGGGCCACGGCCAGTGCGTTCTCCTCGTGGGCCCGCATGCGGACCGGCAGGGTAGCCGCGCCGCGCATGATCAGCCAGGCGTTGAAGGGCGAGAGCACGCCCCCGTAGTGGATTCCCGCCTCCAGGCGCAGGGCAGCGATGTCCGCACTGGATCCCAGTACCGCCCCTCCCACCGCGTCGCCATGGCCGCCGATGTACTTGGTGAGGGAGTGCATGACATAGTCGACCCCCAGCTCCAGCGGACGGGTCGCCACCGGCGTGGCAAAGGTGGAATCGACGGCTACCCGGACCCGGGGATGCCCGGAGGCAATGGCCGCCACCTCGCGCAGGTCCGTCAGGCGGACGATTGGGTTGGCGGGGGTCTCCAGCCAGATCAGCCCGGTTTCGGGCCGGATCGCGGCTTCCACATTGCGCGGGTCCGAGGTGTCCACGAACGAGACGCGGATCCCCATCCGCGGCAGGGTATCGCGCCCAAGCTCCGCCACCCCCGCATAGTTCGTGTCGGACATGACGACGTGGTCGCCGCTCCCCAGCAGCGATAGCAGCAACCCCGTCGCCGCGGCCATCCCGGATCCGAAGCAGAGGCCGGCCTCGGCACCCTCCAGCGCGCACAGCTTGGCCTCGAGCTGCGCCACGGTCGGGTTCGACCAGCGCGTGTACAGGAAGCCGGACTCGTCGTCCAGGTCGTGGGCCGAGAAACCGGTGGCGTCCCGGGTGACGAAGGTCGAGGACATGACCAGGTTGGGCGCCGACGCCCCGGTGGCCGGGTCGGGGGACTCACCCGCGTGGACGGCGACGGTACGGAGGCGCGTGGTGGGTGGCTTCACTCTCCGTTGCTCCCCCGGTAGCCCCTGCGACACCGGAAGTATCACGCAGTGAGTCATGTGGACGAATGGATCCCGGTGATGAGGATAGACCAACCCCATGACCAAGGTCAACGATCCCTGGCCGATATTGCCCTGCCGCCATCCGTCGGGATACCGTTTCGTCGGTTCCTGCTCACCCCTGCCCCCACGAGCTGACCATGAAACACCGCCTCCCCGTGCTCCCGGCACTCACCGTCGCTGCGGCGTCGCTGCTGCCGCCCGCCCCCCTCCCCGCCCAGCAGCCACCCGTGACCGTCGCGGCAGAGGACTACACGCGCGCCGAGTCGTTCCTCGCCGGCGGGACCGGGGGGCTCGTCTTCGGCGCGTCCGTCCAGCCCAACTGGCTTCCCGGCGACCGGTTCTGGTACCGGAACACCACACCCGGTGGCGCCGAGTTCATCCTCGTCGATCCCGCCGCGGGCACCCGCGTCCGCGCTTTCGACCACGAGCGTCTGGCCGCGGCCATCCGCGCTGCGACCGGCCGCGAGGTCGGGCCCCTGGAACTCCCCTTCCGCACCTTCGAGCTGAGCCCGTCCGGCGACGCCCTCACCGCGCGAGTGGGTGGTAGTCCCACCGAAGCGGGCGGACGGGCGCCCCGGGGAGATGACACCCACCTCCGCTGCGACCTCCGCGCATACACGTGCGCCCCCGCCGCGCCCGCGCCGGACCGCAACCCTGACGCGATCCCCTCCCCCGACGGCACGAAGGCCGCGTTCATACGCGACCACAACCTCTGGCTGCGCGACCTGGACACGGGCACCGAGACCGCGCTCACCACCGACGGAGTCGAGGACTTCGGCTATGCGACCAACAACGCGGGCTGGGTCAAGCGCGATTCACCGGTACTGCTCTGGTCACCGCGCTCGGACATGATCGCCACCTTCCGGCACGACGCCCGCGGCGTGGGCATGATGCACATGGCCACCACGAACGTCGGCCACCCCGAACTCGAGTCGTGGAAGTACCCGCTGCCGGGCGACAGCCTGATCTTCCGGATCAGCCGGGTCGTGATCCATGTGGGCGAACCAGCCGCCGGCCGGCCCCACCGCGTGGTCCGCCTGCAGATGCCCCCCGACCCGCACCGCTCGTCGACCACTGACCACGTAGCCGGCCCCGGCGGGGTGTTCCTCGACGTGGAGTGGAGCGCCGACGGATCGCAGCTCGCCTTCCTCTCGAATTCACGCGACCACAAGCACGCACAACTGCGCGTCGCCGAACCGCATACGGGCGAGGTGCGGGACGTCCTGGACGAGACCGAGGAGACATTCTTCGAGTCGGGTTCAGGCAGGGCGAACTGGCGCGTGCTCAAGGCGTCGAACGAGGTGATCTGGTTCTCGAAGCGGCACAACTGGGGTCATCTCTACCGCTACGACCTGGCGACCGGCGAGCTGCTCGGCCGGATTACGACCGGCGACTGGAACGTTCGCCAGCTGCTGCGCGTGGACGAGGAGGCCCGCACGCTCCATTTCACCGGCACCGGGCGCGAACCCGGCGACCCCTACTTCCAGTACCTCTACCGTATCGGCATGGACGGCACGGGACTGACCCTGCTCACCCCCGACAGCGCGAACCACACCGTGTCGCTGTCGCCCTCCGGCGCGTATTTCGTCGACAGCTATTCTACGCCGGTCATCCCCCCGGTGACGGTCGTCCGGGACATGGACGGAAACGTCGTGACCGAGTTGGAACGCGCGGACATCTCCGCCCTCCTCTCCTCCGGCTGGCAACCGCCCGAACCGTTCACCGTCAAGGCGCGGGACGGGGAGACGGATCTCCACGGCCTCATGTACAAGCCCACCTACTTCGATCCGGCGCGGTCGTATCCGGTCGTCAACTACCTGTATCCGGGGCCGCAGTCGGGGAGCGTGGGGTCGCGCTCGTTCCGGGCGTCGCGGGGCGACAAGCAGGCGCTGGCCGAACTCGGGTTCATCGTGGTGGAAGTGGACGCCATGGGGACGCCCGGGCGCTCCAAGGCGTTCCATGACGCGTACTACGGCAACATGGGCGACAACGGCCTGCCCGATCAGGTCGCCATGGTGCAGCAGCTCGGGGAGCGGCATTCGTGGATGGACCTGGACCGGGTCGGGATCTGGGGGCACTCGGGCGGGGGGTTCGCGAGCACCGCGGGGATCCTGCGCTATCCGGACTTCTACAAGGTCGCGGTCTCGCAGGCGGGCAATCACGACAACCGCAACTACGAGGACGACTGGGGCGAAAAGTGGCAGGGGCTGCTGGAGACCTACCCTGACGGGACCACCAACTACGACAACCAGGCCAACCAGCTCGTGGCGGAGAACCTGCAGGGCAAGCTGCTGCTGGCGCATGGAACCATGGACACCAACGTGCCGCTTTACAACACGCTGCTGGTGGTGGACGCGCTGATCGCCGCGGACAAGGACTTCGACCTGATCATGCTGCCAAACCGGGGCCACGGCTTCAGCAGCGAACCCTACATGATGAGGCGGCGGTGGGACTACTTCGTGCGGCACCTGCTGGGGGTGGAGCCGCCGGAGTATACGATCGGCGCCGGGAGGAGGCCGGTGAGCTGAGGGGGGGCGCATCCACGCGCGGGTGCAAGAAACCGCCGGAGCCGAGTAGAATGAAGAGTCCGGTCCTTGAAACCGCGGAAAGGGAACGATGTTGGCAACGAGGCTTGTCGCCGGTCTGACGCGTGCGTCCGTGGCCGTCGCCCTGGTCGTGTTCTGTTCGCCACCGGCGGCGGCACAGGACCCGGGCCCGGCGCGCGGATGGAAGGCGGGCCTGTGGCTCGCGGGCGGATACCAATGGTCCGCGGGACGGCTCGCGAAGCATACGGCGTCCGATAACCCCAACCTTGCCCTCCTCGAGGTCGTCTCCGACCTTCGGCCGTCGCCACTGATCGGCGGCGGACTTCACCTGCGGTTTCCGGACCTGGATATGGCCGTGCGGATCGGACTGGAGGGCAGTTCCGGTGCGGAAGCTTCGGGCCAGGTGGCGATCTGTGATCTCGTGTCGGGCCGGATTTGCGCGCCGGAAGTCGTTCCCACGGAGATACGCGCCGTCACCACCGGCGTGCGGCTGCTCGCCGGAAGCGCGCTCGCCCAGGTGCGGCCGGTGCTGTCGGCCGGGCTGGGCGTGCGCCGCTTCGCGTTCGTGCTGCCCGAGTGTCCGCAGGCCTCGACCGACGACACGGCCCTAATCTGCAACGCGGTTGCCGACCTGTTTCGCGATCCGGATCCCCACCTCTTCCTGCAGGTCGGGATGGGGCTGCAGACCGATGTCGGCCCCGTCGCGGTCGGCATGGATGCCGTGGCATCGACCGGCCAGTTCAGTGGCGGGGCGGGCCGCACCGACGGCAACTGGTACCACGCCCTGCGCATCGAGCTGTTCGCGGGCGCGTCACTCTACTGACCCCAATCCTACTGACCCGAGTTGACAGTGACAGCCAAGAGGGTGACAGGACTGCTCTTCGGGGCGACGCTGGCGGCGGCGGACGTGTGCACGGCAGCGGCCGCGCTTCCCCAGACGGCGCCCGACCCCTACGAACGGGGGATGGCCCTGGTCGAGCGCGGTGACGTGGAGGGTGCGCTGACGCTCTGGATTGGCGCCCGTGACAGCCTGTCGGCGGAGGGAGCGGAGGACGCCCGCATCGGCACGGCCTTCATCCGGGCGGTGACGGAGAGCGAATTCGAGCGGTTCGAGGAAATCGCCACCGTCATGTTCTATTGGGGCTTCTCCGGCGTGGCGACCGAACGGACCCGGGACGAGATCCTGGCCGAGGGGCGGCGCACCTTCACCCTGGCGGACTCAACCGCCGTCGAGTACTGGGATGCCGTCGGCCGACAGGATGCCGGCGGTCTGGCGTTGGCGGTCAAGCGGTTCTGGATCGAGCGCGACCCGACGCCCGCCACCCTGCTCAACGAGCGGCTGATCGAGCACTGGCGCCGGATCGCGGACGCGCGGCGGGATTTTGTCTACAACCGCAGTTCGGCTTACGGGACCGACGACCGCGGAACGTTCTTCGTGAAGTACGGCCTTCCGGACAGGGTCACGCGCGGCCACCTCCGGGTGAGCGAGTCCGAGCGGCGGTCGATGAACCTTCCGGTCGACTACATCGCGCGCTTCGACCAGCAGCCCCAGTACGAGATCTGGCGCTACGCAACCATGCATCCGGGCGAGTTCACGTACTTCCTTTTCGGCAACACCGACGGCACCGGACCGTTCCGGCATGTGCAGGGACTCCATGAGATCCTCTCCCCGTCGGCACGGACGTCCGGGGAGGCACGGTACGGGGGGATCCGCGCCCAGTACTACCTCGAGTTCTTCTACTACGAAGACCTCGCGCGGATGGGGGGTCCGTACGGACTGAGGTTCGGGGAACTGGAAAGGCTGTGGTTCTCGTCGCGGCGCGTCACCGAGGGTACGCTGGAGGCCATTTCGCGACGCCACATCGCTGACGACCAGTGGGCGGGCCGCGAGCCCCTGCCGCCCGCAATCTCCGAGTACGACGACCGGCTCAGGAGCGCACTCTCGGCCCAGGCCGCCCGCGTGCTCGAAGGCGGCGAGCCCCGGCTTCTCGTCATGGCGGTGTCCTCTCCCATCTGGCTACCCGGTACCGCGGAGGGAGCGATCAGGGATAGCGTGACCCTCGCCCCCTACACCGCGAGCCACACCGTGATCGCCAGGGACGGACGGCTCTCGGAGATCGCCAGAGCCGGGATGCTGCCCGTCGACGGTCCGGGACACCTTTCCACGCTGGTACTGCGCCACCAGAACGAGATACGGCACCTGTCGGTGTCGGCTCGTCACGACATCCAGGAAGAAGAGGCCCTCGACGCCGGCAGCCGACTTCCGGGACAGCTGCACTTCATCGTGAACCAGCCCCTCGGTGCGACGGCGAAAGACACGGCGGGAGGCCGCGGCGGTCCGGAGCGCGCGGAACCGGCCGTCCTCGCGGCCACAACCGACTTCGAGGTGAGCGACCTGATCGTGGGGATCGCGCCGCGGCCCGAACTGGATCTCGGCGACCTGCCCGTACCGCTGCTGCCCGCCACCCGCTTCTGGCGCGACGATCCGCTACGGGTCTACTTCGAGGTCTATCGGCCGGAGCGGGTAGCGGCCGGCAGCCTGGAACTGCGCGTGTATCTGAACCCGGTTGCCCGCACCAATCCCGCAGTTCCGCTCCCCGACGTGGACGAGTCCGACCTGGAGACGGCCGCCGTATTCGTGACGCTGGAGTCCCCGGAGGCGCACGAAGGCCATTTCTTCGATCTCGACCTGCGCAACGAGCGCCCTGGGCTGCTGCGCGTCGTTCTGGAGATCACGGACGACGAAACGGGGGCCACCCGTCTTCGGGTGACCCCCATCCGGCTGCTGGAGAACTAGCGCCTCAGCGTATCAGGCCGGTTCGCACCTCCAGCATCAGGTCGGAGTAGACGGGACGAAACTCCTCGACCACCGCGCCCGGCACGGTATCCGGATGCCAGCCCTCGACACCCACGGCCGTGACCTCGTTCTCCAACTCCCAGGTGATCCGGTACACCCCCGCGCCGGCCATCGTAGACTCCAGTCGGCGGCCCTTGAGGAGGATGCGGTTGCGCGCGTTGGTGACTCCCCTGGCTTCCTCTTCGGCAAGCACCTCACGAGTCATCCAGAGGGTCTCATAGTAGATCTCGCGCGAACTGTCCTGGGTACGGGCGATCTGCAGCGCGTGCTTGCGAACGATCTTGTCGAGGCCGGTCTCGAGCGTCGCCCGTGTCACGCGGCCCATGTCCTCACGCCAGATCTCCCGGGACTGCGACGAAACTCCTCCCGTCGCACACCCCGCGGCGAACCCGCCGACGAGCATCGCGACGGCGGCCAGCGCACGCGACGCAATCTTCCCTCCCGACCCCACCCGTATTCTCATCTGCGCGGCCCCATGTCGTCGAATTGCTCGATCTCCATGAGCCGCCAGTACTCCATCGCTATCGCCTTTGCCCTCAGGGCACGGGGACTGACGTCGTTGATGTCGGGAGCGGTGCTCTCCCCGCCCGGACCGCCGAAGGTGTAGACCTCCTGGAGAAGGATCTCGAGTTCGCTGCCCGGGATCGGCAACTGGAGGAACGTATGCTGCACCAGGTCGCCCCAGCCCCGGTCGTCGAAATATTCGGTGCCAAAGCCGTAGTGGAACAGCTCGATCCGCTTCTCGTACTTGAGCGCGTCGAAAAGGTTGCCGCAGGCGCCGCTGGGCAGTTGCGGCACGCACCGGTCGCCGCCCGGAGCGACGCCGTCGGGATCCTCGAACGCCGGCAGCTCTCCGTTGGCCCGGTACTTGTTGACGATGGCCATCGCGGCGTCCCTGTTGCCCATGCGGTAGCTGGCCTCGGCGGTCAGGAAATCGAATTCCTTGTTCGTCATGTCGGGGTACTCGCCCACCCAGCCGTTCGCGTAGAGGGGGCGCCAGCGCCAGTCGATGTAGTTCGAGTAGTGGTAGATGCCGCGGTCTGCCGGGAACGGGCTGTTGCCCATGTACCGGATGTACTTGCCGCTCCGGTTGGGCGCGCCCGCGGTGATGCGGCGGTCGTCGGTGTCGATGTCGAACGGAACCTTGTTGTTCGGACCGGCCGCGACCCATTTCTCCCACTCTCCCGACGCATCGGCCGGCCCGACCGTGCGGTAGTCGATCCGCGCCCACCCCGTGTAATGCGCAATGTGATGCTTCGCGCGGTGCCACGCCCAGTTGCCGCCCTCCTCGTAGTACCCGGCGAAGTCCTTCGACAGACCGGCGGACACGTCGGACAGCACCGAGCCCCAGTCCACCGCTTCACGCTCGCCGGGCGTGCGGGCCACCTGCGTCCGGTAGCGGGCCCGATAGGCACGGGCCAGTTCGGCCAGGTAGGATGCCGACCAATCGCCGTTGAAGCCCACCCAGGTCGATGGAATCGTGAAGCCCGCGCCGCCCGCCAACTGGACGACTTCGCCGTACTTGGCCTCCGCGGCCGCCCAGACCTGGTCGTACGGCTGCAGCTCCAGGGTGGCCACGTCTTCGACCATTTCGTCGACGACGAAGGCCTTGTCGAAGAGCACGGCCAGGTTCGACAGCGACAGCGCCTGGATGAACTTGCCGAACGCGACCGCCCTCGTCGTGTTGTCCGGCCCGTCGCCCTCCTGAATCACTACGCCTCCCTCGATGGCCAGGAGGCCGTCACGGACCGCGGCGAGCGCCCGGTAGGAATTCTGCCACGGCGTCTCGGCCATGTTGTTGTAGCTGTACGCCGGATCGTTGTTGTATGCCTTGCGCGGCTCCCATCCGGAATCGCGCATGCCCCAGTTGCCCCACGACGAGGAGTGCGCGTCCGCGGCCGTGCTGAGGGCCGCGGCCGGGTAGGAGTAGTGCGAGACCGACCACCAGGACTGATAGCCCCCGGAGATCAGCGACTCGACATCCGTGGGACTCGCGATCGCCCGCTCCCGGTCGGGGTCGTTGAGGTTCGTGACGTCGAGGTCCACGCAGGCCCCCGAAAGAGTTGTAATGGCAGCCAGTCCGGCCACCCTGTTTACCGTCTTGCTCGTCTTCATGGACTGATATCTCCTCTCTTCGGTTCCCCGCCGCGATCAGAAGATCAGCTGCAGGCTGGCGGTCAGGGTTCGGAAGTTCGGGTACTGGTAGCTGTCGACGCGTGTGACGGCTTCGGAGCCGCCACCGTCGGTGTCCGACAGGCCCACCTCGGGGTCGTATCCCGTGTAATCCGTCCACGTGAACAGATTGCGGCCGATCAGGTTGAGCTCGGCGCCGGTCACCCGTCCCGAGAAGATCGAGTCGAGCCAGTCCGGATTGAGCGAATACCGGAGCGACAGCTCGCGGAGCTTGACGAAGGTGCCGTCCTCCACGAACCACGCGTTCATGGCGTTGGTGTTGTAGAGCCGCTGGTAGTAGGCGACCGGCTTCTTCAGGCCATCCGCCTTGCCGAACTGGTCCTGGTCCCCGGACCGGTTCTCACGGTAGGCCCACTGCCGCGTGCGGTTGTAGATGTCCACGCCCCATTCGCCGTCGAAGAGCGTGTACAGCGAAAGACCACGCCAACGGAAGGTGTTCACCAGGCTGACATTGAAGTCCGGCGTGGAGTTCCCGAGGTACAGGAAGTCCTTGCAGCCGGCATCGCCCTGACGGCGGGTCTGGCACTCGCCGAACATCCGGATCGGCATTCCCCACTGGAAGACGTCGTCGCCCGTCTGGCCCTTGCTGTCGGTGCCCCACATATCGCTCGAGATGCCGCTGGTGTAGTCGGCTCCACCCGTCCACACCATGAGACCGTCGTCGTTCAGCTGGAACTGGTTGCAGGGAGCTCCGGCCGGGAGGTCGTCACAGGTGGTGGCCCACTTCGCGCCGTAGAAGGCCCCGAAGATCTCTCCATCGCGGAAGTAGAAGAACCCGCTCCGGTAGGGCGGCCGGTCCAGCTGGGTGATCTCCATGCGGGTCCGGTCCACATTGAGCCGGAGGTTCCACCCGATCTCGTCGGTGTCGAGGACCGGCACCTCCAGGTAGGACTCCAGGGTGTTGGATTCCAGTGTCCCGGCATTCTGCCACTGCGACGAAAACCCGCCGGCCTTCGGCAGCGGCACCGAAAGCAACTGGTCTTCCGATATCGTGTTCGCGTAGCTCACCCCCATGCTCGCCAGATTGAAGAGCACCATTTCCAGTCCGAACTCGTTCTCCGTGGACCGCTGGGGCTTGAGATCCTTGTTGCCCAGGGTGACCGGAGTGATTGCCCCCCCGCCGACGCTGTAGGTCTCGTACTGGGCTGTGAACCCGGGACGGCGTCCCGCGGTGCCCAGAGACCAGCGGAGCTTGAATTCGTTGACGGCAGCCAGCGGCCACCACGGCTCCTGGGCGAGCCGCCACGCCACCGCGGTACGGTGGTAGGTGTGCCAGCGCTCGTTCTCGCCGAAGAGGCTCGATCCGTCACGCCGCACGAGTCCGTCCACGATGTACTTCCCCTGATAGTCCAGCGCCGTGATCAGGAAGTAGCCTTCGGAGCGGATGTCCTGGAGCCAGGAGGTCGCGCTGTAGCTTTCGGGATTCAGGTTGTTGAGCCGCGGCACGTCGGCAGCGACGAAGTCTGAGCCGCTCGCGCGGAAGTTCTCGTAGTGGGAACTCTCCTGCGTGTAGCGCAAGCGGGTCCGGGTCGCCAGGTCGCCAAAGGCCTTGCTCAGCGACATGGTGAGCTCACCGTTGATGTTCTGCCGGTGGGACTGGTACTTGCTCAGGTTGCCGTCGACCACCGACCCCTCGGCGGTTTCCCGGCCCGGCGGCGAGAGGTTCGATTCGCGGAAGGCGTTGCGGTCCAGTCCGAACAGCCCTTCGACGTCCATCCAGGCGAACGGAGTCCAGCGCGCATTCACGCTCGCCTTGACATCCTCGCTCCAGTCCCGGTTGTCGATCAACTCGAAGTGATAGAGCGGATTGTCCTGGTTGGAGAGCGGATCCGGGTTCACGTAGAGGCATCCGTTGGCCGGGCAGTGGCGCAGACCGATCGTGTTGGGGTCCCGCCGGAGCAGGTCCACGTACGGACCCATGAAGGTGAGGTCGTAGAATGGAGCGCTCCCCAGATCCTCCTGTTCCGACTCCGTGTACGCGGTGCTCAATGCCACGGTCAGGTTGCTGCGCACCTCGTGATCCATGTTGATCCGGAAGCCCTTGCGCACAAAGCCGTCATTCCAGTTCGACAACACGCCCCGGTCGGTCTGCCATTCGAACGACGTCCGGTAGTTGGTGTCGCCGTTGCGTCCCTCGACCACCGCGTAGTTGGACATGAACGTGCCCGCCGTGAAAACGCGGTCGACGTGATTGTACAGGGGCAGGCCGCTGGGCCACTGCCCGTCCTGGAAGGACTTGAAGACCCCGTCCCCGCTCAGCGCAGGGTTCTCCATGTCGGGGTCCGTGATGTCGGGGATCACGTTGCCCCGCACATCGACCAGGTTGCCGCTGCCGTCGGTCTTCCAGGGGTGGTGGTTGGACAACTGGATGTCCCCGACGATCTCGTCCTGCCCGGTTTCGTTGCGGAACACGAGCTGGTTGTAGTCGCGTCCCCCGAAACCCGTGCCCCGCTTGGTGCGGATCTGGATGACCCCGTTGGCCGCGCGGGACCCGTAGAGCGACGCCCCCGCCGCCCCCTTCACCACCTCCATGGACTCGATGTCCAGAGACACGAGGTCGTCGAAGGAGTTGGTCGTGATGACCCCGTCGACGATGATCAGCGGATCCTGCGACCCGTTGATGGAGGTCGCCCCCCTGAGCAGGATGTCACCGGTGGAACCGGGTTGGCCGGAGCCGCCCACCACCTTGATCCCGGGGACCTTCCCGACCAGGAAATTCTCCGCGGACACTGCCGGCACCGGAGTGTCGGCGAGATCCAGCTTCTCCACGGTGAACGGCAACTTGACCTTCGGAGTCGCCCGCGCCACCCCCGTCACGATGAGCTCCTGCAGCTCGAGTGCGCCGCTGGCCAGCTCGGCGTTGAGTTCGGCGGCCTCCCCGGCGGTCACCTCGACCTGCAGTGTCCGCGAGTCGTAGCCGAGGATCTCGAAGGTCAGGCGGTGGGAGCCAGCCGCAACCCCCACCATGAGATACCGGCCCGACTCGTTCGTCAGTACCCCGCCCTCCGCGTCGTCGAGCCTGACAAGCGCCGACTCGAGCAACTGGCCCGTGGCAACATCGGAAACCGTGCCCGTGATCGTCCCCGTCTGCGCAGCGACGGGTGCCGCGACGGGCAGGAGGGCGAGAACCAGCGCCGGTAGCAGCCAGCGCCCCTCCCTCGAGGTCTTCCCGAAAGCGATGGCCTTCGGAATCTGAATCGGTAACGCCTGGAGCATGGTCACCTCCCGGTTTGGCGGCACCCGCCCGACCACCAACACTGAACAAACCATGCTCCCCATCCACGAGATTCCCGGAACGCTCCAGGGATTCCTGGCGTGGTCGCGGCAGCCCAATGGTTGGCGGGGGGCTGGACACGCTCGCACCATTCGGCAGGAGGTGTCCTTCGCGTCCGCGTCTTGTCGGATTCACTAATAGGGCCCTTGTTGGCGATACGCAATAACGCTAATTGTGTGCAAAACGGGATACAGAACGCGCGCGATGGGCGGATGGGCGACCGCCGGTCCGCAGGGTGTTCTCCGGCGACTACCGAGTCAGAATCCCGGGCACGACAACGGGATGACCCGATCGAGGCGCCGGCTCGACAATCCCCCGCTCAACAGGTCAGGCAGCGATGGCTGTTCGACGAGCCGAGCTTCTCCAGCAGCACCACGGTGGCCGGACGCGGTGAGACGCGCTGTACCGGTCCGTTGGCCAGATCCGCCACCGTCTGTCCCCGGCGGCTGATCGCGCGGATGTCGGCCCCCTGCTCCACCAGGTAGATGATCAGCGAGTGGTCGCCGCGCGCGCCCGCGTGATGCAGGGCGTTGTAGCCGTTGTGGTCGCGGGCGTTGATGTCGACGCCGAGCTCCTCCACCAGGTACCGGACGGCCGGGAGCCAACCGTCGGGTGCATGGCGGTGCGCGTTGCCGGCGAAGCCCTCGCCGTAGCCGACGCCCGAAGCCGCGTGGATGGGCCAAACACCGGGACCTCCGGCGGGGACCGGCGGCAGTCCGGAGGCGTCGGGCTCAAGCGCCCGCAGGGAGTCGGCGACCTCCGAGGCGCGGATCAGGTTCTGCCGCACCTCGTCATCCAGGCCGGCGAGGAGGTCGTCGGGGAAGTCGCCCTGCTGCTCTTCGCGCAGGTCGTTACGGACCGACTTGAGCAGGGTGACCCGGGCGGAGTCGTTCAGCTCGCTGTAGGTGGAATCCGACGCCAGCTGCGTGCGGTTCTGCTGCCGCAGGAACTCGTCGGTCGAGAGGCGGCGGCGCCGAGGCGGAGCCACCGTCGGGATGCCGGGGTCGGCCCCGTGCGCGACGAGCAGGCTCATCGCGGCGACGTCGGTGGCGTAGGCCGCGCGCCAGAACGCTGTGGCTCCCTGAGTGTCGACCAGGCCGCAGTTGCGGTTGCCGCATCCGCTGTACTCCATGTACCAGGGATGCAGCGTTAGGCGGGCGTCGGGGTCGGCGCCGGCTGTAAGAAGTGCCTCCATGACGTCCATGTAGGTCGCCGTCTGCAACCCCATCTCCTGGGGCTGAGGGTAGCGGGTACGGGGCTGCCAGCGGGCGTTGACCGCCGCCCAGACCGGGGTGGCGCCGTTCAGCACCGACGCGATGTTCGGGTCGGCGCCCCGATCGATCAGGGTGAGAGCCAGGTCGAACTGGCCGTTGATCGTGGCCATCAGCAGGGGGCTGGTGCCGTCGCTGGCCGAGACGCGGTCGATGTCGGCACCGCCGTCGAGGAGCGCGACCGCGGACTCCGCGTACCCCTGCCGCACCGCGTGCAGAAGGGCGGTCAGGCCACCCTTGGCCTCGATGCGCCGGGGCCGGAAGTCGTCCTCCTCCTCCTCTTCCCGGTCTTCGGGAAGCCCCTCCTCGTACACGGTACGCGACGCCCGGACCGCCGTCTGGAACTCGGTGGGGGTCGGGGCTCGCGACCTGCCCGCCGTCAGCGCCTCGACCGCCTCGGTACGGCGCCGGCCCGCAATCCTGTCGAGCTCGGAGAGCACCTGAAGGTTCTCCACCGTGCTGGCGATGTCGGGGTCGGCGCCCGCCGTGAGGAGCGCACGGACGGCGTCGGCGCGGTTCATGGAGGCCGCGAAGATGAGCGGGGTCTGGCCCCACACGTCCTCGCGCGCGTCCGGGTCCGCGCCACCGTCGAGCAGCGCGGTGACCAGCGGCGCGGAGCCCGCCGTGGCGGCGAGGTGGAGTGGGGTGGTGCCCGTGCCGGGTGCAGCCGCGGCAGCGTGCGCGCCGGCGTCGAGGAGCATCAGCGCGACGGCGGCGCTCCCGGTGCG
The DNA here is from genome assembly GCA_028874905.1 of Gemmatimonadota bacterium. GTDB lineage: Bacteria > Gemmatimonadota > Gemmatimonadetes > Longimicrobiales > Gaopeijiaceae > Bin94. Next base: position 32,595 of record JAPPGZ010000034.1, on the reverse strand, counting down.
CGCCGCGATGTGGAGCGGCGTGTAGCCGCCGATCCGCGTGACGGGTTCGACCGCCGCCCCCGCGTAGAGGAGCATCTCGGCGAGTTCGGGGTTGCCGCGCTCGGCGGCCCAGTGCAGGGCCGTCATGCCGTCGCCCTGCGCCGCGTTGACGTCGGCGCCGCCCGCGAGCAGGGCCCGCACCGCCGCGATGTCGCCCTCCATCGCCGCGTCGGCGACGGGGGAGTCCGCGACCGGGGGGGCGGCCGCGCCGAGGACGACGATCAGCGCCGCGCAGCCGAGGAGGCCACCGGTCAGGCGCGCTTGCCGTGTAGCCATGGCGGTCATCCCTGCGTCGCCGCCGAGGACCCCGAGACGAGGGAGAATTCGCCTGTGCTGTCACCGAAGCTCTCCATCTCCATGCCCAGACCGTTGAGAGCCCACAGCATGGCGTTGGCCATGGGCGTGGCGTCGGGCGCCGCGAGGTGCAGGTTGCCTTCCAGCAACCCATTGGCGCCGCCCAGCAGGATGAGCGGGCAGCGGCGGTGGTTGTGCAGGTTGGCGTCGGCCATCGGCGAGCCCCACATGACCATGGTCTTGTCCAGAAGGCTGGCGTCGCCCTCCATGCTGTTCTGCAGCTTCTCGAGGAAGTACGGCAGCTGGCCCACGCGATACTGGCAGATCCTGTTGAACTCGAGGACCGCTTCCTCGCGCGCGCCGTGGTGCGACGCGGGGTGGAAGGGGCGGTCGGAGCCACTCTCGGGGAAGACGCGGTTGTCGGCGTCGCGGCCGGTCTTGAAGGAGATGATCCGCGTCATGTTGGTTTCGAAGGCCAGCACCTGCAGGTCGAACATGAGGCGCATGTGCTCGGTGAACGAGTCCGGAACGCCGGCGGGCGCCTCAGGCAGCTCGCGCTCCTCACCGCTGGTGTTGCGCGCCTCGACGGCCGCGATTCGACGCTCGATCTCGCGCACGTTGTCCAGGTAGCGGTCCATGCGCAGGCGGTCGGTGGCTCCCAGCTCGCGCTTCAGCGCAGCGATCTCACCGGCCATCCAGTCGAGGATGCTCTTGCGCGACGCCCGCCGCGCGGCCCGCTCCTCTGGCGTGCCCCCAGCCCCGAAGAGCATGTCGAAGGCGACGCGCGGATCGCGGATCATGGGCAGAGGCTCGTTCGGCGACGCCCAGCTGATCGTGTCGGTGTAGGCGCAGGAGTAGTTGTACGTGCATCCCCCCGCCTGATCGAGGTTTTCGATGCAGAACTGCATGGACGGCAGCGGCGTGTCCTGGCCGAAGCGCTGCGCGTACATCTGGTCGAGCGAGGTGCCCACCCAGATGTCGGAGCCCTGGGTCTGCTTCGGGTGGGCCTGCGTGAGGAAGACCGCACTGGAGCGGAAGTGGTCGCCGCCGATCTCGGGCGTCGTGAAGGCCTCCGCCTGGCGGCAGTCGGTGTTGCTGACGATGGTGAGCCGGTCCTGGAACGGCCGCAGCGAACTCAGCGCGCTTTCCGGCAGGATCTCGAAGTCCTTGCCCGTGCTGGCCGGCGCGTAGAGGTGCTGGGTCGCGCCCCACTCGTTGCAGCCGGCGAGGCCGTGCACCTCCTCGATGCACACGAGGCGGGTCGGACCCTCGTCGGGACGCGTGTGGGCGCGCAGGCGTCCGGCGGGGATCATGGCGTCGAGCAGCGGCAGCGCCGCCGTGGCCCCGAGGCCCCGCAGGAATGTGCGGCGCGGAATGTGGTTGCCGGTGATGAAGTGCATCGTCGTCAGTTCTCCTTGGTCGTGTCGCGGGACCGGCCCGGCCCGGTTGCGGGCTGCTCCTCTGCCGTGGCCAGAGGGACCCGCTTCATCCTGAATGCATCGCTCTTCACCACGCCGAGCACGAGGGAAGAGATGCTGTAGTCGTCGCTTGCGGCCCGGCGCACGATCTGCCGGATCACGGGCTGGTCGTAGTATTCCACGCGCCGTCCCAGCGCGTACGCCATCAGGTTTTCGCTGAAGGTGCGCACCAGCGGCAACGGGCGCTTGAGCAGGGCGGCGGCGAGTTCGGCGGGGGTCTGCACCGGCGTCCCGTCGTAGAAGTCGCCGCGTGTGTCGAGCGGCATCCCGTGTTCGAGCGACCGCCACTTGCCTGTCACGTCGAAGTTGTCGAGGGCGAGGCCGATCGGGTCCATGAAGCGATGGCACGACGCACACTGCGGATTCTCGCGGTGGATCTCCATGCGCTCGCGCGTGGTCAGCATGCGGCCGTCGCGTGAGGCCTCCGTTTCCTCCAGGTCCGGGATCCCTGGCGGAGGCGGAGGCGGGGGCGTTCCCAGCAAAACCTCCATCACCCACTTTCCGCGCAGGACGGGTGAGGTGCGGTTGGCCAGCGAAGTGAGGACCAGCACGCTACCGTGGCCCAGCAGGCCGACGCGCCGGTCATCGGGGTAGGCGACCTTGCGGAGATGGGCGCCGGGGACGGGCGGGAAGCCGTAGTGGGTGGCCAGGCGCTCGTTGACGAATGTATATTCGGCGCGGAACAGGTCGAGGATGCTCCTGTCCTCTTCGACCAGGTGGTTGAAGAAGGTCTCGGTCTCCAGCCGCATCGCGTCGGCCAGCTTTTCGTCGAAGTTGGGGAAGAAGTTGGGATCCGGGTGGACCTTGTACAGGTCCTGCAGCCGCAGCCACTGGCTCGCGAAGCGGGCCCCCAGCGCACGGGCGCGCGGGTGATCGAGCATGCGCAGCGCCTGGCGTTCGAGTTCCCCGGCGTCGTGCAGTCCTTCGTCGGCCGCGGCAGCAAGCAATGTCTCGTCCGGTGGAGCGCCCCACAGGAAGAAGGAGAGCCGCGAAGCGAGGTCCACGCTCGAAATGGGGTAGATCTCGCCCGGCTCCATCCCCTCCGGCTCACGCTCGGTGCGGAAGACGAAGCGCGGGCTCGCCAGCACCGCCTCGAGCGCCATGCGCACCCCGGTCTCGAAGCCGTCCAGCGCGGCACCGTTCTCGTAGAAGGTCATGAGGCCGTCGATGTCCGCAGCGGTCGCCGGGCGGCGGTATGCGCGGCTCGCCAGCGTCTCGACGATTCTGCGGGCGCACGGCAGCTCTTCGGCGGCCGAGGTGGGACGGCAGACGAAGATGCGCTGGCGCGTCGGATTGTCCGAGACCCCGGTTACGTCGTACGGGCCACCGACGATCAACTCGCGCACGTGCGGAAGCGTGGTGATCCCTCCCCCACCGGATCCGCCGCCCGCCATCGACCAGTCGTGGGGCCGGATCAGGTCCTCGTAGGGTCCGTCGAATCCGCGAATGAAGGCGGCCGACACCTTGCGCTGCCCGGCGCGCACGAAGATCCGCCCGGTGCTGATCGGCGCGGCTCCCCGCCCGTCGGCACCCGCCCCGGTACGTGCATGATGCAGCAGGGCCACGCTCTCGCCGTCGACCGAAATATCGATGTCCTCGAAGCGCGAGTTGGCGCCGGAGGAGAAGCCGAGTTCGAAGACGTACTCGCCATCGGCGGGGAACACGTGCTCGACGACGACGCCCCCCCGGGTCCCGTACGGCGTCCCCTCCACGCGGTCCCAGGGGTGCTGGGACGTGTACTCCGAGACCTTGTAGGAGCGGTCGACCGCCGGAGCCGCCCGATCTCCGACCGCCCAGCGGCTGATCTCGGCGGCGGCGTTCAGGTACGACTCGACGAGGGTTGGCGACATCGCCTGCACGTCAGCGATATTGTCGAAGTTGGCACTCATCTGGTCGAGCGGGAGCCAGTCCCCGGCATCTACGGTGAGGCTGAGCAGGTCGTGGACCGCGCGCTCGTACTCGGCGCGGTTGAGCCGCTGGAACGTGCGTTCTCCCGGGTCGGGACGCTCGGCGGCCGCGCCGTCGAGGACCTCTTCAAGGCGCTCCACCAGAGCGGTAAGCGTGTCGCCGGCAGGTCGATGCGTCCCCGGCGGCGGCATCATTCCCGCGCGCAGCTTCCGCACCATGCGCTCGCCGATGTCGGCCTGGCGGTCCGCCTGTTCCACCACGAATCCCTCGAGCGACAGGTTGCCGGTCAGGCGGCGCTGGTTGTGGCAGCGGGCGCAGACGCGCTGGACCACCTCGGTGTGATCCGATGCGGTGGCGTCGCTCGGCGGCTCCGCGAGGGCCGGCCCTGGCGCGCGCGGGACACGCGAACCGGCCGGCCAGGCGCTCATTCCGACACGCTCGCTCCTGCCGGCAGCTTCCGGTCCGACCGCGACAAGGAGCGCGCCCAGCACCAGGAAAGGAACTCCGACTGATCTCATCATTGGGGCTCCACAACTCATCCGGACGCTCCCGACGCACGGGCACGCCTTTCGCACGGGCACATCACCTTCAGACTAGCGAAGGCGTGTGGACCTCGGCAAGGCATGAACGCCGAGGCGTGTACCCTCCCGTATACAGAGGATTCGCTGTGCCGCGAGATCGTTGACGATGGCGCCGGCCCGGGCTAGTCTGGCCGTCCCTGGAGGCAAACCGGACACACAGGTGGACTTGAACGAACGGACACGCAGAGCGGCCGCGATCGCCCGGGATTACTTCGGAATCGAAGGCGAGGCGCGCGCCCTTCCCGGCGAATTCGACCTGAACTTCCGCGTGTCGGACGCCTGTCCGGATCCGGCCGGGCCGCTGGGCCCATCTCCGGAAGGCGCCGCTTCCGCGTGGCACAACGGCTTCGTCCTCAAGCTGAGCCCGGCGTCCCGGCACGCCGTCTTCGACCTGGTGACACAGTCGCTGCAGCACCTTGATGGCGCGTCGTTGCCGGCTGGGATTCCCCGGCTCGTGCAACCCGTGGCATCCGGCCAGCAGAGCCCGGTCGTGACGATCGCGGAATTCGAGGGAGCCCCCTGGATCGCCTGTGCGCTCACCTGGGTCGGAGGCGTGCCGCTGGCGGACGTGCGGCCGCGCTCGCTGCCCGTCCTCGAAGAGCTCGGCGCCTTCCTGGGCGAGCTGGATCTTGCGCTGTCCGGATTCGACCATCCGGGGCTGTCCCGGGATTTCGAGTGGAGGATGGAGTCGGCTCGCGAGACCATCGAGTCCCACGTCGGACTGCTGGACCGAGGGCGCCCACTGGTCGAGCGAACACTGGCGCGCGCCACCGGCCTTCTCGATCCGTTGCGGGACGGGCTTCCCCGCTGCGTGATCCACAACGACGCCAATGACTACAACGTGATGGTGTCACCATCCCTCGACGGGACGCGGCTGTCGGGATTGATCGACTTCGGGGACGTGGCGCGCGGCTGGCGAGCGGCCGAGGTGGCCGTCGCCGCGGCCTACGCGATGATGGACCTGCACGACCCGATGGCTGCGGCCTGCCAGGTCGCGCGCGGCTACTCCGGGGTCGCTCCGCTCGAGGGGTCGGAGTGTCGCGCGATCATCCCGATGGTGGCGCTTCGTCTGTGTCTTTCGGTGAGCGTCCAGGCCAGGCAGATGCGGGAACAGCCGGACAACGAATACCTGGCCGTCAGCCAACAACCGGCATGGAGGCTTCTCGGTCAGCTCGCGGAAGCCGACTGGCGCGTGGCGGAATTCAGGATACGGGAAGCATGCGGGCTGGTCCCGAACCCTCGTCTGGCGCCCGTGTTGGCCTGCATGCGTCGCGCTCGGCTCCATACACCCGTCATGGCGCCGGAACTGTTGGAGCACCCCCGGTTGATCGACCTGTCGGTCGAAAGTCTGGATCTTCCCCACCTGGATTCGCTCGCGACCAACGGCGTTCTCGACGCCTGGGTCGAGGACGCCATCGCGGCGGCCGGAGGGACCGTGGGGGTGGGCCGCTACGGAGAGGCGAGGATCCTCTACGACGACCCGGCCTTCGCGGTCCGTGGCGACTCCGGCCCCGAGTCCCGCACGATCCATCTCGGCCTCGACCTCTTCGCCCCGCCGGGCACCCCCATACAGGCGCCCCTCACCGGTACCGTGGCGTACGTTGCCGACAACGCGCAGCCCCGTGACTACGGTCCCACCGTGATCCTGAGGCACGAAACCGATGAGGGGCTCGGCTTTCACACCCTGTACGGCCATCTCGACCGGGCCACCCTGGAACACCTCACACCGGGCGCGACGGTCGCGGCGGGCACTGTGCTGGGCTGGCTGGGCGACGCATTCGTCAACGGTGGCTGGCCACCGCATCTGCACTTCCAGGTCATCGCCCTGGATCCGCTGTACGATGAGGGTGTGAACACTCCCTCGCCCGGCGATTTCCCCGGCGTGGCCCAGCAGCGCCTCCGCCCGGTCTGGGAATGCATCCTGCCGGATCCCACGCCCCTCGCGGGCCTGCCGTCCACTGCCGGCCCACCCCCCGTACCCGATCCCGCCTTGCGATTTGCCGATCTGACTGCAAAGCGCAAGACGACACTCGGTTCATCGCTCAGCCTGTCTTACGCCCGGCCCGTGCACATCGTGCGCGGCCACGGCGTCTGGCTCTACGACGACACCGGCAGACGTTACCTGGACACGGTCAACAACGTGCCCCACGTCGGCCACGCAAACCGCCGCGTCGCGGAAGCGATCGCCCGGCACTCAGGGGTGCTCAACACCAACACTCGCTACCTGCACACCCAGATCGTCGCGCTCGCCGAAGAGCTGCTGGAGCACTTCCCGTCGCCACTTGAGGTGGTGTTCCTCGTCTGCTCGGGGAGCGAGGCCAACGAACTCGCGCTTCGCATGGCACGATGCCATACCGGCAACGACGGCGTCGTCTGCCTGGAAGGCGGCTATCACGGCAACACCGGCGGGCTGGTCGAAATCAGCCACTACAAGTTCGCCGGCCCGGGCGGCCCCGGGCCCGGAGACCGGGTGGCGGTCGCGTCCTTGCCGGACACCTACCGCGGGCGGTACCGGGGCCTCGACAGCGCCGCTCTCTACGCCGACGATGTCGCCGAGGCCGCGTCCCGCCTGGCACGAAGGTCGGGCGGCCCCGGCGTCGCGGCGTTCGTCGCCGAGCCGATCCTGAGTTGCGGCGGCCAGATCGAGCCCCCGCCCGGATACCTGGCGGCGGCCTTCGATCATGTTCGGCGGGCTGGCGGCGTTTGCGTCGCCGACGAGGTGCAGGTCGGTTTCGGCCGCGTGGGCGACGCGTTCTGGGCCTTCGAGCTGCAGGGCGTGGCGCCCGACATCGTTACGCTCGGCAAGCCAATGGGCAACGGCCATCCCGTGGCCGCTGTGGTCACCACGCGCGAGATCGCCGATTCGTTCGCGAACGGCATGGAGTACTTCAGCACTTTCGGCGGCAACCCGGTTTCGTGCGCGGCAGCCCGGGCCGTTCTTGCCGAGATCCGGTCACGAGGACTCCAGGAACGCGCGCGCCGGGTCGGCGGCCTTCTTCTGCAGGGCCTTTCCGAGCTGGCTCGACGCTACCCGATCGTGGGCGATGTGCGCGGCCGCGGCCTCTTTCTGGGAATGGAATTCGTCCGCAACCCGACGACGCGTGATCCCTACCCGGAAGCCTGCACCTACATCGCGAACCGCGCGCGGGACCTCGGGGTCTTCCTGAGCGTGGACGGTCCGGACCACAACGTGCTCAAGTTCAAGCCTCCGCTCGTCTTCGGCGAGGTCGAGGCCGAGCTTCTGATCGCTACGCTGGAGGCTGTGCTGGAGGAGACGGCGCTCACGATCTGACGCGAAACGCACGAAACCGCGCACAGGAACGCGGCTCGGCGAAGCGTGCGCGGCCGGGGCCGGGACGGCTCACTAGGGATGGAGGCGGCGGCGCACCCACGCGCCCGAAACATCAAGGCCATACGCGAACCGGTCGTGCAACCTCGCCCGGCCTTCCTGCCAGAACTCGATCCGGTCGGGAACGATCCGGAAGCCGGACCAGTGCGGGGGTCGCGGGACGCTCCGGCCGGCATAGCGGTCCTCCAGTTCCGCGACGCGGGCTTCCAGCACGGCACGGCTCTCCAGTTCACGGCTCTGGTCCGAGGCCCACGCACCGATCCGGCTGCCGCGCGGACGACCGCCGAAATAGGCGTCCGCCTCTTCCGCCGACACGGGCACGACACGGCCCCGCACCCTCACCTGGCGCCCGAGCGGCTGCCAGTAGAAGGTCATCCCCGCGCGCGGATGGACGGCCAGCGACCGGCCCTTGTCGGACTGCAGGTTGGTGTAGAACACGAAGCCGCGATCGTCGAATCCCTTGAGCAACACCATGCGCCCCTCGGGCGTGTCGTCGGGCCCGAGTGTGGAGAGGCAAACGGCCTCCGCAAACACGATCCGCGGATCGGCCTCCGCTTCTGCGAACCAGCGTCCGAACTGCTTGATGGGATCGGTCGCGAGATCGTCGCGCGCCAGCCTGCCGCCATCCGGGTCGGAGCCGTTCGCCATGAGCTACCGGTAGTCGGGCGCGGCCCGGCCGAGTTGAAAGGCCAGCGACTCGCCCAGTCCCTCGAAGTCGAAACGGAAACCGCTCCGCGCGGCGGCCTCAGGGATTACGCGGGCGCCCTCCAGTAACAGGGTCTTTCCCATCTCGCCGAACATGCCGCGTACCGCCAGCGAGGGTACCGGAAGCAGCGTGGGGCGGCGGAGCGTGCGGCCGAGGATGGTGGTGAAGGTGGCGTTGGGGACGGGATGCGGGGCAACTCCGTTGACCGGCCCCCGCAACGAGGATGTGGTAACCGCATGGAAGATGAGCCCGACGAGGTCGTCGTGGTCGATCCAGCTGACGTACTGTCGTCCGCTCCCCAGACGCCCACCGATCCCGACCTTGAAGGGCAGCAGCATGGTGCCGAGAGCGCCGCCCGCGGGACTAAGCACGAGCCCTGTCCGCAGCAGGACCACGCGGATCCCCGACCGCTCCGCGAGACGCGCTTCCTTCTCCCACTCTCTGCACAGATCGGCCAGGAACCCCTTCCCCGGCTTGCTGGTCTCGACGAGCCGCTCGCTGCCCCTGTTCCCATAGATGCCGATCGCGGAAGAGGACACCAGAACGCGCGGGGGATTGCGCAAGCGGCTGAGCGCACCCGTCAGTACACGCGTTCCGACCACGCGGCTTTGCCAGATCGCCTTCTTCTTGGCGGGAGTCCATCGGCCCTTGGACAGGTTTTCGCCCGCCAGGTGAACGACGGCGTCAACCCCCTCAAGTCGGCTTCCCTCGATACGACCCTCCATCGGGTCCCAGTAGATCTCCCCCCGGTCACGGCGCGGTTTCCGGCGAACGATCGCAATGACCTCGTGGCCGCCGGTGGTCAGAAAATGGCACAGCGCTCTGCCGACGAAGCCGCCCGCCCCCGTGATCGCCACCCGGAGCGGCGGCCCGTCATGACCAGCGTGGCGCCTCAGGTCCTGGAGGAGACGCTGGTTCCGGAAGCGGAAGAGACGCTTCAACTCGCCTTCGATGGTGGCACCCGCCAACGCCGCGGCCGCAGGACCGAGCGGAGGATCGTACGTGATGCGGTCGCGAAGCATCGTGGCGTCGTCTCCGCGCGGTTCGAACTCGTGGCGATGCACCCAGGACCCCATCGGGCCCGACTCCTGCTCGTCCTGGAAGAGCCTGCCCTCTTCGTACGCGGTGTGCCTCGCCTTGAAATCGATCTTGACCGGACCGCGCCGGACCTTCACATGCACGAGGCCGCCGTCGTGGATACCGCCTTCGCGGCCCACGACCCGCGCGTCCTCCCACGGCGGCATCAGGCGCTCCAGCGCGCCGGGCCGCATATGCCAGTCCCATACGCGCTCGACCGGGAACGGAAGCTCCATCTCGTGCACGAGTTTCGGCATGCCGTGTCCTCAGTAGCGGTCCGGCCGCCTGGTGACGCCCCGTATCGACGCGCGGATCGAATCCACTCCCGCGCCGGGGCCGCCGGGATGTCGGAAGACCGCGGAGCCGGCCACCAGAACTGTCGCCCCGGCCTCCACGAGCGCGGGCGCCGTCGTGGCGCTCACGCCGCCATCCACCTCGATATCCACCTCGCCCGGCCGTCGCTCCTCGATCATCCGCCTCGCCCGGGCGACCTTGTCGAGCGACCCGGGGATGAAAGCCTGTCCCCCGAACCCGGGGTTGACCGTCATGATGAGGAGCAGGTCGAGGTCGTCAAGCACCTCCTCCACGGCCGCGAGCGGCGTGGCGGGGTTCAGCGCCACCCCGGCCTTCCTTCCCATGCTCCGGATCTGCGCGAGCGTACGCTGGAGATGCACCGCGGCCTCGGCGTGCACGGTGATCACGTCGGCGCCCGCCTCGGCGAAGTCGGCGATGTACCGGTCGGGGTCCTGAATCATCAGATGCACATCCACGGTGCGCGAGGTCACCCCGCGGACGGCATCGGCGATCAGGGGCCCGATCGTGATGTTCGGCACGAAATGCCCATCCATCACGTCGACGTGAATCCACTCCGCGCCGGCTTCGTCGACCGCACGGACCTCGCTGCCCAGTGCGGCGAAGCGGCAGGCCAGAATGGACGGAGCGATCCGGATCACCGCGAGTCCTCGCGCGTCATTCGGTATACGCCGGTCTTTCCCGCCACGACAGCCTCGTCGGCCATCCCAAGGAACAGTCCCGACTCGACCACCCCCGCCCGCCGCCCGAGGCACTCGTCCAGTGCGATCGGGTCGGGGATTCCATCCGCGAAGTGACAATCGATGACAAGGTTGCCGTTGTCGGTCACGTACTTGCCTCCGTCCTCGTTCCGGCGGACGACCGGTTCGGCTCCCATTCCCTCCAGCCACCGCAGATGGCTGGAAAACTCGAACGGGACGACCTCGACCGGCACAGGGGCGCGCTCGCCGAGCCGCTCGACCAGCTTCGTGTCGTCCACGATCGCCAGCATTCGTCCGGACGCCTGCGCCACCATCTTCTCCCTGAGCAACGCTCCCCCGAGCCCCTTGATGAGATTCAGCCGCGGATCCACTTCGTCGGCACCGTCGACCGTAAGATCGAGCGCGCCGAGCTCGCCGAGCGTCCGGAGCGGGATGCCCAGCTCGATCGCCGCCTTTTCCGTTCGGATGGAGGTGGGGACGCCGACCACGTCGGAAAGCTCACCGCCTGCGATCCGGTCGCCCAGGCCCAGGAGAAAGTGCGCGACGGTCGAGCCGGTCCCGAGCCCCACCCGCATGCCCGACTCGACGCTGCCGGCCGCGTCGCGCCCCGCCAGGCTCTTGAGTTCGTGAATGGTGGGCGGATCGACGGTTGATGGACTCAAGGCCTCACCGGGTGACCGGGTTCAAGGGGGTTGGCGAGACCCAAATCTACGCCATGGCGCCAACCGGTTCCAGATGGACCGGCCGGTAGTGCTATACTTCCATTTGTTTCCGCCCGCATCGTCCCCGCGAATCGCACACTCAGGAACGCTCACCGTGATCATCGTTGCCAGGAAGGACATCACCGCGGAGCAGATCGACAACATCCGCGAACGCGTCGAAGCCGCTGGACTTCGCACCCACATATCGATCGGAGAGAGCCGCACGATCATCGGTTGCATCGGTGACGAGGCCAGGCTGGCCCACGTGCCGCTGCTTTCGATTCCAGGGGTGCGGTCGGTACATCCGGTGATGCGTCCGTACAAGCTTGCGGCTCGCGGCTTTTCCGCCGATCCGACCACCAAGGTGCGGGTGGGCGATCATAGTTTCGGAGGAGGAAAATGCCCGGTCGCAGCGGGCCCCTGCTCGGTCGAGGGAGCCGCGATGATGTTGGAGACGGGCCGTGCCGTTGCCGGATCCGGGGCCTCGCTTCTGCGCGGGGGCGCGTTCAAGCCGCGAACCTCCCCGTATTCCTTTGACGGACTGAAGGAAGAGGGCCTGCGCATTCTCGCGGATGTCAGAAGCCGGACGGGACTCCCCGTCGTTACGGAAGTGCTCGACCCGCGCGACGCGGAACTGGTGGCCAGCTACGCCGACATGCTGCAGATCGGGGCGCGGAACATGCAGAACTTCTCACTTCTGCGCGAAGTGGGACAACTGCAGCGCCCGGTGCTGCTGAAGCGCGGCATGTCGGCGACGCTCAAGGACCTGCTGCTCGCGGCGGAGTACGTCATGAGCCGCGGCAATATGCAGGTCGTGCTGTGCGAAAGAGGGATCCGCACCTTCGGCGCGGAGACTCGCAATACCTTCGACCTGGCCGCTATTCCGTGGCTGAAGATGGAGACACACCTTCCCGTCATCGCCGACCCGTCGCACGCGGGCGGGCGCCGCGACCTGGTCGCCCCGTTGAGCTATGCGGCGCTTGCGGCAGGTGCCGACGGACTCATTGTGGAGGTGCACCCCGATCCGGAGAAGGCAATGTCGGACGGAGACCAGTCACTGACCTTTACCGAGTTCGCGGACCTGATGGACAGTCTGACCGTCTTCGCGGAGGCGGCCGGAAGGTCCCTCTAGCGTCGCCGGCCCCCGGGGGACCCGGGTCAGGCCCGCCGCCGGGATTGGGGTCAGGCCCGCCCGAGAGCCGTCGCCAGCGCCTCCAACTGGGCCTGTAACGCGGCCTCGGACGTGCCCCCACGCACCGCGCGAGACTCGACGGAGGCAACCGGATCGAAGACGGCGAAGACGTCCTCGCCGAAGGCGGGATGGACCGCGGTCATCTCCTCGAGGGTCAGGTCCCCCAGCCCCTTGTCCGCGTCCTCGGCGGCCCGCACCAGCTCACCCACCATGTGATGCGCCGCCCGGAAAGCCACACCGCGCCTCACGAGGTAGTCGGCGAGATCGGTGGCATGCAGTTCGGCGCGGAGCGCCTGACCCATCCGCCGCGGGTTCAGCGTCATTCCGGCCACCGCCCCCGTGATCGCCGGTAACACGACGGCCAGCGTATCCACCGAATCGAAGACGGCCTCCTTGTCTTCCTGCAGGTCCCGATTGTATCCGGTCGGCAGGCCTTTCAGCATGACAAGGGTGCCCGCAAGGTTGCCAACCAGCCGTCCCGACTTGCCCCGCGTCAGCTCTGCCACGTCCGGGTTCCGCTTCTGCGGCATCAGCGACGACCCGGTCGTAAAGGCGTCGCCCAGCCGCACATACCCGAATTCACTGCTGGAAAAGAGAACCAGGTCTTCGGCCAGCTGGGACAGATGCACGCCCGTCATCGCCGCTCCGAACAGCAGGCGGACCGCCCAGTCGCGATCCGAGACGCCGTCCATGGAGTTCTCCGACACCCGGCTGAAGCCGAGGTCGGCGGCCAGCGCGCCGCGATCGACATCGAAGGGACAGCCGGCGACGGCGCCCGAGCCCAGCGGGAGGACGTCGCACTCGTTGCGCACGGCAGCCAGGTGCTCCATGTCGCGCACCAGAGGCCAGGCCCTGGACAGCAGCCAGTGGCCGGCGGTCACCGGCTGGGCCTGCTGCATATGGGTGTAGCCCGGCATCACGATGCCCGCGCTTTCCCGCGCCCTGTCCGCTATCGTCGCAATCAGCGAAGACAGGCTCCCGCGCAGCAGATCGATCGCCTCCCTGCCCCATAGCCTGAAGTCGGTGGAGACCTGGTCGTTTCGGGATCGTCCGGTGTGGAGCTTGCCGCCGACCGCACCGATCTTCTCCGTCAGGAGACGTTCGACGACGGTGTGGATGTCCTCGTCGGCGAATTCGGACGGGCCGCCCGCGGCCTCCAGATCTCGCGCGACCCGGACGAGGCCGCGATCGATCTCGGCGGCCTCGGCGGAGGAGAGCAGCCCGGCCCGCTCCAGTCCCCGCGCCCATGCCCGGCTTCCCCGCACGTCGTGACGCCAAAGGCGCCAATCGGCGTCCAGGGAACGGTTGAGGGCCTCCATCTCGGGCGACAGCCCGTCGTCGAACCGCGCTCCCCAAAGCGCGTGGCCCGATCCCTTCACGGCAGCGGCCAGCCGGTCAGCCGCGCTTGGCGTGGACCAGTTCGGCGCTGGGCGACTCCTTGCCGTTCCGCGCGACCGGCCGGGAGACGACCGTGTCCGAGGCTGGCGCGGCGGCACCATGTGCAGCCGCATGCCGCTGCGCCGCTACGGCACGCTGAGGCAGGCTGAAGAGCTTCAGGAAACCCGAAGAATCGGCGTGGGCATAGCCTTCGCTCGCTCCGAAGGAGGCGAGGTCGAGATCGTAGAGGGACGCGGGCGCACGGCGCGACAACACGGTTGCCTGTCCCTTGAACAGCCGCATCCGAACCGTGCCGGTGACGTTGGCCATCAGCGAATCGACCATCGCGTCGAGCGCTTCCCGCTCGGGCGTCCACCATCGCCCCTCATAGACCAGGTCCGCGTAGCGCGGCGCCAGCTGGTCCTTCAGTCCCAGACACTGTCGCGAAAGCACCAGCTGTTCGAGTTCCTGGATCGCGTTGAGAAGGATCGTGCCACCGGGCGTCTCGTACACGCCGCGCGACTTGATCCCGACCACGCGATCCTCGATCACGTCGGCCCGGCCCACACCATGCTCCGATCCGGCCGCGTTCAGCGTCTCGAGCAACGCCAATGGCGACAGCGCCTCTCCGTCGATGGTGACCGGAATGCCCTTTTCGAAGCCCACCTCCAACTCGAGCGCGGTATCGGGTGCGAGGGCGGGATCACGCGTCCAAAGGAACACATCGTCTCCGGGAGCGTTCGCAGGGTCCTCCAGCGGCCCGCCCTCGTGGCTTATGTGCCACAGGTTCTCGTCGCGCGAGTAGAGCTTCTCGCGGTCGACTCCCTCGAGCGAGATCCCCCTCTGCTCCGCGTACGCGAAAGCGTCCTCCCGTGAGCAGATGTCCCACTCCCTCCAGGGAGCGATCACCTGCAGGTCCGGCGCGAGGGCGGCGAAGGACAACTCGAAGCGCAACTGGTCGTTCCCCTTGCCCGTGCACCCGTGCGCCAGGCAGTCGGCCCCCGCTCTGCGCGCGATTTCGACCATGCGGCGCGAGATCAGCGGGCGCGCCATGGAAGTCCCGAGCAGGTATTTCCGGCTGTACACCGCCCCTGCGCGCAGGACCGGAAACACGTATTCGGAGACGAACTCCTCACGCAGGTCCTCACCGAAAAAGGCCGAAGCCCCCGTTGCAAACGCCTTCGCACCCAGCTTGGCCACGCCGCCCCGCTGCCCGACGTCCGCGGCCATGCATATGACGTCCGCCGCGTAGTTCTCCCGCAACCACGGCACGATGACCGAGGTATCGAGGCCGCCCGAGTATCCCAGCACGACTTTCATGGCTTGCTCTTCCTGCATGGCTTGTTCGTCCTGCCGGCGGTTGGGGGACCGGAGCTACAGGGGCCGTACGTCTCCCGCCAAGGCCGTACGATGACAAGCGCCCTGCGCTCCGAGCCCACCCGCGGTTGACCGGCGCCAGCCGAATGTCGGCGACAACTCGACCGGATCCGCGGTTTCCACCGCTGCGAAAAGGGAAAAAAATGCGTCTATTATGAAATAATATGCAGAAACCACGCAGAGGTCAAGCCGAACGACCGCGCGCCAGCCTTCGCAGAGTGTCCACGACATCCTGGGCGGACCCGTCGTCACGCAGAATGATCAGCACCGTGTCGTCCCCGGCGATCGTTCCCGCAAGCCCCTCGAACTCCTCCCAGTCTATCCCAGACGCGACGGTCTGCGCGCCACCGCTCAAGGTGCGTACGACGATCAGGTTCCCCACCGCTTCCGCGGATACGAAGAGCGCCGGGAGAATGGCGTCGAGGGGCGGCACGTGATCCCACTCTTCGGGCAGTGTGTAGTGGGGCCTGCCGTCCGCCGCCTTGACCTTGACCAGGCGCAGATCCCGAATGTCGCGCGACAGCGTGGCCTGGGCCACCGGAAACCCCCGGGCGGCCAGGAGCTTGCGCAACGCCTCCTGATGAGGCACGCGGGTGTGCCGGATGATATCGAGCAACTTGGCCTGCCGCTCGCGCTTTCCTCCGGAGGTCACGGTAGCGGGCGACCGCCGCGGTCCCAGGGCCGCCTCGTCGTCAGAAGTCGTACCTGACCCGCGCCAGCAGCATTCTGCCGATCTCCGGCGCCCCCACGAACTCCTGGTGCAGGTTGTTCAGCAGGTTGTTGGCCGTCAGCGAAACATGCGTGCCGGGCTGGAAGGGAAGCCGGTAACCGATCGAGGCGTCCAGGACGCTGTACCCGTCCACATTCCCGATGTAGACGCCCGAGTTCATCGGAAACGCCGTGGTCATCCGCATCCGTCCGCCGAAGGAGAACCCGGAAGTCTGGTCGTCGAAGACGAATCCGACGGACCCCTTGTGGCTCGGGGCGTTCAGCGCGATATCGTCCGAAGTGGTGCAGCCCCCGTCCTGATTGAAGTCGAAGCACTCGTCGCTCTGGAACGAGTAGCTGGCGCTGATCCTCAGGCGGTCCGAGGCCAGGATCTGCGCGGAAAGATCCGCTCCCCAGAAGTCGACCTCGCCGAAGTTGCGATAGGTCACCAGCAGATCGGGCGCATCGACCTGGTCCGGCACGATGGTGCCCAGAGGGAGCTGAGCGACCCCCTCGACGATCGGCTTGAGCTGCTCCAGGGTCACCAAACCGGCCTGGATGAGCGGCGCCAGGCGATGAACGACGAAAGCCGTGGTGCTCTCGGGGTCGAAGAAGACGTTCGGGGTCACGACGCGGAGTGGGCCGACGAAGTTCTCCACGCGGCTGAAGTACACGTCGGCGGACAGCAGCACGCGGTCGTTGATCAGGCCCTTGTATCCGACCTCGTAGGTGTTGTTGATGGTCGAGGTGAGATCGGCGATGCTCTCAACCGGCGAGTTGTCCAGCGGGAACGCGTCCGCGGGATCGATGGCCGCCTGGTTCAGCCGGCGGAGCACCGTGCCGATGGCGGGATCACCCGGCAGCGCACCGGGACTCTGCAGGAGATTCTTCAGGAGATCGGCGAAAGGCACGAAATTGGCCGGGAGGATCGCGGGCAGCATATCGAGGAGTCCTGCCCACAGCGCCGCGGCGTTCGCCGGAAGCGGCTGGCCCGGCGCGAAGGGCGAGCGCATGCAGTAGGACATGAGCCCGCCTGGGCACTGGGCGCTGAAGGTGAAGCCGCCGGAGGGCACGCCAAGCGCGCGGATGTTGTACGCAATGGGTAGCGGGGAGAGGGGAATCTGCGCGGCGATGATGTCCAGGAAGAGGTTGGTGGTGGTCGGGGTCGCGAAGGCCCGGTTGTAGGTGAAGCGGAAGTTCTGGTCGTCCGCGGGCCGGAACACGAGCGCGGCGCGCGGAGAGATGTTGACGTCCGTCAGGCGGTTGTGATCGTCCAGGCGAATGGCCGTGACCAGGTCGATCCGGTCGCCGAGCGACGTCTCCGAGTGCAGGTAGGTGCCGACTTCGGAGATCATGTCGTCGTTCTCGTTGCGCCCGAAGATCGTGCCGCCGGTGCGCGGGTCGGTCCGCTGCCAGTCCACGCCGTACGTGAAGCTCTGCCAGGACCCGATGTCGAAGCCGTACTGGAACTGCGCCGCCATTGTGCGTGACTGGTCCACGACCGCAGCGCCGGTGCGAAGGCCGAAGGTGCCGTCCTGGGCCGGCGCGTTGGGATCGCCCCCGGAATCGGTCATGTTGAGGAAGGCCTGGGCGAAAAGCCGACCCTTCGACAGGCGGGCCTGCGCGAAGTTGTACGCCCAGTTCTTCACCTGAAAGGCCCCGATGCCGGTCATGTCCACGCCACTGGCCAGGACGCTGGTACCGCCGTTGACGATGAAGGACCCGTCGCCGGCGAACCGGAAGTCCAGGCGGGCGTCGGCGGAGTAGCGCTCCGAGTCGTAGTTCCGGGTGCAGATGCTGCATCCGGCCATGCGGGCCTGCGCCTCTCCGAGGTCGTCGTATTCCCAGTCGGTTCCGCGCTGATACTGGCCGGAGATCTTCAATCCGAAGCTCTCGGAGGGGGAGTGGGACGTGCGAAACTGGCCGTGGAACACCGAGCGCTCGCCGCCGGCCAGCGAGATCGTCGTACCCTGCCGGTCGATCGGCGAGGACGTGATGATGTGCATCACGCCGTTCGAGGCGTTGGGTCCGTAGAGCGCGGCCCCGGGGCCCAGCGAGAATTCGATCCGGTCGATGTCCAGGTCGGTTGTCGGAAGCATCTGGTACGCGTTGAATCTCAGCGACGGAACGCGCGCGTACCGGTTGTCGATGATCGTGAGCAGCGTGCCGGAAAAGACGTTGTTGAAGCCGCGGGCCACCAGCGTTCCCTGAGCGATGCCCGTCTGGACCGCGTCCACCCCCGGAAGCGTCTTGACATGCTCGGCCACCGTGACCGCCGCGATCCTCGCCACGTCGGCCTCGGAGACCGTTGCGATCGAGGCGGGTGCGTCGAGCGCCTTCTCCTGGCGGCGCGAGGCCGTCACGACCACGGGGTTCAGCAACAGCGCCTGGGAGCGGATCGAGATGTCCACGTTCGCGGTTCCCCCGGCATCGACCTGGATGCCGTCCAGCCGCGTGGTCTCGTAGCCGATCACGGTCACCACAACAGAGTGCGTCCCCGCCGCGACCGCCAGGCTGAACCGGCCTTCCGCGTTGCTGGCGACCGGTCCGGCAGCACCCAGCGCCTCGACCGCCGCGTCCGAAACGGGCGCGCCCGTTTCGGCATCCGTCACCTGGCCGGTGATCGTGCCCTGTTGAGCCTGGGCACCTGCCGGAACGAAAACCGCAGCAATGACCAAAACGGCAAATGCGACAAAAACGAGACCTTCCAACCTTGATCGGATTCTCATGGGGGATCAATCCTCGTGTTCGGGGTCGCATGCGGCGGATCCGCCACCCGGCATTCTGTCGCCTGGCCCGATTGGCTGCCTTGGCCCGAGGCGTTGCCTGGCCCAAACTACGAACTTGCGGAGGCAAAGACAAACGCGGATGGCGCTCGAACCCGGGAGACAGCGCATGAAGGTCTGGCTTGACCGGAAAGACTTCGAAAACGCCAGACAACGCGTGGCCCCGGTGCTCCACCGCACGCCGCTTTTGTCGTTTCGCACGCTGGGCGACAGGATCGGCGCGCCCGTCTGGTTGAAGTGCGAGAACCTGCAGAGGACGGGCTCGTTCAAGGTGCGGGGCGCGCTCAACTCGATCGCATGCCTCAGCGACGGCGAGCGGGGGCGCGGGGTGGTGACCATCTCGGCCGGGAATCACGCGCAGGCCGTCGCGTGGGCGGCCGGGCGCACCGCCACCCGTGCCGTCGTGGTGATGCCGGAGGGGGCGTCGCGCACCAAGGTGGCGGCGACACGCGGCTATGGTGCCGAGGTCGTGATGCACGGGACGGCGGCCGACGCCTTCCGCGAGGCACGGCGCAGGTCCATGCACGACGGGCTGACATTCCTGCACCCGTTCGACTCGGCGGCCGTGATTGCCGGGCACGGCTCCACCGGTCTCGAGATCGACGAGGACCTTCCCGGTGGCAAGACCCTCGTGGTGCCGGTGGGCGGCGGGGGGCAGATCGCGGGGATCGCCGGAGCACTGGCCGCCTCGGGGCGGGTGGCGCGACACGGGGCGGGGGTGCGGATCATCGGTGTGGAGCCCGAGGGAGCTCCCTCGATGCGCCGGAGTATCGATCTGGGGCGCGCTGCCCGTCTGGACGCCACGGACACGATCGCCGACGGGCTGGCCCCCCCCATGGCCGGCAAGTTGAACTATCGATACGTCGCTGAGTTCGCCGAGGACGTGGTGCTGGTCTCCGATGCCGAGATTCTCTCCGCCATGCGCCTGCTTCTGAACCGTGCCAAGCTGGTGGTCGAACCCTCCGGAGCGGCGGCGGTGGCCGCGCTGATGTACGGGCGCGTGACGGTTGAGCGCGGTCGGTCTCTCGTCGCGTTGATCACCGGCGGCAACGTGGACGACGACCTGCTCGTACGGGCCTTGCGAGAGGGGGCAGCGTGGCCCTGATCCGTATCGAGCGCGCGGTCAAGCGGTACGGCGACGTGCTGGCGCTGGACCACGTGACGCTAGGAGTGGACCGAGGCGCCTGCCTGGCCCTGGTCGGCGAGAGCGGGTCCGGGAAGACCACACTCCTGCGGACCATCAATCGCCTGACGGAGCTGGACGGCGGTCATGTCACGGTTCGCGGCCGGGCGGTCGACGCCGTGGATCCGGTGCGATTGAGGCGTTCCATCGGGTACGTGCAGCAGGACGGCGGACTGATTCCGCACTGGACGTGCCTGGACAACGCCGGGCTGGTCCCCGCGCTTCTTGGCCACAACGACCCGGCGGAGCGCGGGCGGGATGCACTGCACGCCGTCGGGCTGGACCCGGCGGTCTTTGCGGGCAGGTATCCCCGCGAACTGTCGGGTGGTCAGCGGCAGCGCGTAGCCATCGCCCGGGCGATGGCGGCCGATCCCGACATACTGCTGATGGACGAGCCCTTCGGGGCCCTCGACGCGATTACCCGCAACGAAGCGCAGCAGTCGTTTGCCGCGCTGCGCGAATCCGCCGGCGTAACCGCGGTCTTCGTCACGCACGACCTGCGCGAGGCGCTGCGCGTGGCGACGCGAGTCGCCGTGATGCGCGCGGGCGAAATCGTCATGGAGTCGGCCGCGGGCGACATCGTGCGGAACGCGACGGGCTACGCGGCCGAGCTGCTCGAGAAATCCGGAGTCGCGCAGTGACCGGGCGCCGGCGTCGGGCGGGCGTGGTGCTGCCGGTTTGCGCGATATGGGCGCTGCTGGCCACGGCGGGCGGTGCGGGCGCGCAGACCGCACCGATCGTCGTCGCTTCCAAACCTTTCGCCGAAAGCTACCTCCTGGCCGAGGCCTTCGCGCAGGTCCTCGAGTCGCATGGATATGCAGTCGACCGGCGACCGGGTTTTGCGTCCACCGAACTGGTGTTCCAGGCCCTCTTGCGCGGTGACGTGGATGTCTACCCCGAATACACCGGCACCGGGCTTGCGGCAATCCTCGGAGAAACGGCGGCCGGAAGCTCGGCAGAGGTGTTCCGCAGGGTCAGCGACGCGTTCCTGGAGCGCTGGGGAGTGCGCTGGCTGCCCCCGCTGGGCTTTGAGAACACATACGCGATCGCCATGCGCAGAGCAGCCGCGGATTCCCTCAACCTGCGGACGTTGACCGGGCTGGCCGAAGCGGCGCCTGGGTTGGCCGGCGGCTTCTCCCCGGATTTCATGGGGCGCGCTGATGGACTTGACGGGCTCACCGCCGCGTACGGGATCGAATTCCGGGAAACGCGCAGTCTGCTGCAGGCGGTCAAGTACCAGGCACTCGCCGAGGGGGCGGTCGACGTGATCGACGCCTACTCGACGGATGGCGCGGTCTCCCGCTACGATCTCACCGTATTGGCCGACGACCGCCGCTTCTTCCCGCCCTACGACGCCGCTCCGCTCGTAGGCCGTGCCTTCTACGACGATCGCCCGGAGGCCGTCCTCGCTCTGGCGCGCATGGCCGGCCGGATCGATGTCGAGGCCGTGCGGCGCGCGAACGAGCGCATCGAGGTCGATGGCGCGCCTGTCGGGGAAGCGGCCGCCCGGCTCCTGGTAGACATCGGGCTGGCGGAGGGGGTGCGGGAGGATGCCGGGGATGTCGGGGGCGTGCCGGTGCACAACGCTGACCGAAGCGTTCTGCTCGCACTGCCCGCATACATGTGGACCGAGCGCACGGAGCTTGCCAGGCAGATCGGCCGCCACCTCCTGCTGGTCCTTGCTTCGCTGGGCGCGGCCATTCTGGCGGCGCTGCCCGCGGGAGTCGCGCTCGAGAGGCGGCGTTCGATCGCCGAGGGCGTCATTCGCGCGGCGGGCCTGCTGCAGACCATCCCGGGGATCGCGCTCCTCGCCTTCATGATCCCCGTGTTCGGGATCGGCGCGGCGCCGGCGGTCGTGGCGCTCTTTCTCTATTCACTGCTGCCGATCATCCGCAACACCTACACGGGCATCGTCGAAGCCGCGCCCGACGCGGTCTCGGCGGGCCGAGCGCTGGGAATGACCGAGGTGCAGCTGCTTACCCGCATACGGATGCCCCTGGCGGCCCCCGTGATCATGGCCGGTATCCGCACGGCGGCCGTCATCAACGTCGGGACCGCCACGCTGGCCGCCTTCATCGGCGCCGGTGGGCTCGGCGACCCAATCGTCGCCGGGCTGGCGCTCTCGGATCCGGTGATGATCCTGTCGGGTGCCGTGCCAGCGGCGATCCTCGCCATCTTCGTGGACTGGGGCCTGGCCCGCGCGGAGTCGCTGGTAGCGCCCTCCGGCCTGAGGTCCTAGCTTGACCGCCGACTCCAACCAGCGGAGGTGACCACCTTGAGCGTCCTGCGCCGCTATCTGCTTCCCGGCTTCATGTTCCAGTCGGTCGTGATCGCCGGCGGATACGGCACCGGCCGCGAGTTGGCCGAGTTCTTTCTTTCGCACGGTCCGCTGGGCGGGCTTCTGGCCATGGCCCTGGCCACCACCGTCTGGAGCGCGGTGTGCGTCGTGAGCTATGAGTTCGCGCGCGTCTTCCGCGCCTTCGATTACCGAAGCTTCTTCCAGCGGCTGCTGGGTCCATACTGGATCGCGTTCGAGATCCTCTACCTGGCGCTCATGATGATCGTCCTGGCGGTGATCGCCGCGGCCGCCGGATCGATCATGGAGGAGACTTTCGGACTGCCCTACCTCGCGGGCGCCATCGGCATCCTGACGCTCGTCGGCTTCCTGGTCTTCGGCGGAAACCGCGTCATCGAGCGTGCCTTCGCCGGATGGTCGGGGGTGCTGTACCTGGTCTACCTCATCTTCTTCATCCTGTGCCTGCGCAACTTCGGCCCCGCGATCCACGCCTCCTTCGCCGCCGGCGTCGCGGAGGCGAGCTGGATCCGGGGCGGCCTCGAGTACGCGGGATACAACCTGGCCGTCCTTCCCGCAGTCCTCATCACGATTCGCCACCACAAGAGCCGCAGGGACACGCTGATCGCCGGTCTGCTCACCGGGCCGATCGCGATGACCCCCGCCCTGCTCTTCTTCGTGGCGATCGCCGGCGAATACCCGCAAATCGTGACGGCGACCGTTCCGGTCAACTACATGCTGGAGATGCTGGGCTCGCGAGGCTTCCAGATCGCCTTCCAGGTGATGCTCTTCGGAACGCTCGTCGAGACCGGTGCCGGGATGATCCACGCCGTCAACGAACGGATCGCCCAGACATACGAGGAGCGGGACCGGCAACTGTCGCCGCGAACGCGTGTCGTCGCCGCGCTGGGAATGCTGGGCCTTGGCGCGCTGATCGCCCAACTGGGCCTCGAAACGCTGATTGCCCAGGGCTACGGCTGGATTACCTATGGCTACCTCGCGGTATTCGTCGCCCCGGTGCTGACCTGGGGCGTGGTCCTCATCCGCCGCCGGCGCGCAGCCGCCGAAAGCGCCTGATCGCGACGATCCCCGCCGCGGGCCCGAACGCGAGGAAAGCGAAGGCCCAGGCCCAGCCCGTAATTCCGGCCACCACGGGCACGGCCTGGATTGTGGCCGCCGCAAGCAGGAAACCAAGGCAGGTCTGGAGCGTCAGGGCAGTCCCCGCCGCACCGCGGGGGGCGACCTCGGTAACCAGCGCGCTGAACTGGGCCGAGTCCGCCACCACGAAGAAGCCCCACGCGAGCGTGGCCGCAGCGACCAGTACGAACGCCTTGCCGAAGAGGAACCCGATCGCGACACAACACACTCCGCTCGCGGCCATACACTGGATCACAAGCCGCTCCCGCCCGATCCGGTCCGCCGCCCAGCCACCCAGCACGCACCCCAGGCCACCTGCGGCCAGGGCCCCGAAGCTGGCGAGCTCCACCCAGTCGTGGCCGGCGCCGGCGGCCTCGCTCGACGCCGCCAGAAACACCGGAACCCAAGCCCACATCGCGTACAGTTCCCACATGTGCCCCAGGTAGCCGCCCGTGGCCAGCCGTGTCTCGCGGTGGCCCAGCACCGTGCGCACGAGGCCCCAGGAAAAGGGACGGCGGGCGAAGGCGAACGGGCCGTCACGATAGAACAGCGCCACCATGGCCGCCCCCAGCAGGGCACCGATCGACGCCCGGAGCACCACCTGCTCCGGACCGGCCGACGGAACGGCCTTGAGCAGGTACGGTGTGGCCTTTCCGACGGTCAGCGCACCCACGATGGTGCCGATCGCCAGTCCGCGCGCCGAGCGAAACCACGTGGCCGCCATCTTCATCGCGGGGGGATATACGCCCGCGAGGAGAAACCCGGTCGCGAAGCGCAGCACCACCGCCTGGCCGAATCCCGCAGCCAGCACCACCGCCGCGTTGGCCAGAGCGGCCAGAATCGCGGCGGCGGCGAAGTAGACGCGCGAGGACACGATGTCGGCAAGATTCAGAACGGCGGCCACGGCCGTCCCAGCCACGAACCCCAGGTTCACGCTGGTGGCCAGCCATCCGATCTGGCCCGGCGAGAGACTCCACTGCGCGCCCAGGTCCTCCGACACGGCCGTGGCCGTGAACCAGAGGGACATGCCCAGCAGTTCGGCAACGCCGACCAGAGCGAGCATACTCCAGCGGCGCGGGTCCGAATCGCCGGCGTCGTGCCGCGGCGTGCTCAATCGGACCTGCTGTCCCGGGTCACGGCTGGCCGAATCCCGAGTCCGCCGACGGACTCACGGGGCCGCGTCGACCAACTCCATTCCATCCTGCAACATGGACAGGCCGCCGGGATGCAACACCACGTAGGCCGTGTCGCCCGGTAGCAGGCCGCACTCGAGCAACGCTTCACGGAGGCGTCCCATCTCGGGCCCGTTCGGATCATACGACCGCCAGATCACCGAGGCCGCGTCCACGCCGGCCGGGTGAACGAACGGGATCTTGGCGGACTCGTCCAAACCCACGCCGAGGTGCTGGGCGACTGCTCCCGATATCTTCTGGCTGTTGCCCCTGAGGTGATGGCCTCCGATCGTGAAATGGAGCACCGGCCTGCCCTCACGGGTCCACACGACATCCCGTGCCTCGCTCAGGCTCTGCACGGGCGTTGTCGGCCGGTCGACGACCCGGACCATTTCTCCGACGACCTGGAACTTTCTCGTCCCGATGTAGTTCCTGACCGTAGCCGGAAGCACGTCGAACCGGGCAGGAATCTCTGCGACCAGGGACGCCACGCTGGCCTCGCCGCCACCCTCGCCAATCCGCTTCATGATCGCCTCGACAACACCTTCGTAGGGTTCGTCCGTCCATTCGGCGAGTCCCCAGCGATCCTTGGTGAAGCGCACGAAGAGCGGATCCGACGACAACAGACTGGAAAGGGAGGAACCGTCCGCCAACCCCGTGACCTCGGCGATCGTCTCCCGCCTACACGGTCGGTCCATCTGCTGCAGGGCCACGAAGACACGGGCCCTCCGCGTATCGCGGATCACGAGGCTCCGGCCGATGCGCACCAGCCGCGCATTGCGCACCAGCGCATCCCACTCGGGGGTCCCGTCTCCGCCGACGACCGCCCGCAGACCTTGCTCGTCGACGACCCCCGCTTCGTTGGCGAACCCGGGCGCAAGTCGGCGTGCGTCGTCGATCAGCGCCCTGTAGCGCTCGTCTCCCACGACTCCCTCCAACCTCTCGTAGCCGCCCGCCGACATCACTGCAACTTCGGCGGCCGTTCTCAACTCGGGAGGCGCATCGCCCACGAGCAAGTCGAGGATCCGGTCGAATTTCTCCGGTCGCGCCGCCGACCCCACGGCGCGTCGAAGCCAACCCACCGCCCTGTCGACGGACCCGGCCACCTGCTGGTCCACCGCGTGCCGAAGCCGGACTTCCAGCTGGCGGGCCCGCTCGCGGCTGACCCCGAATTCACTCCCGAGAGCCGCCAGCTTCTCCGGATGCCGGGCGTAGGTCCTTTTGAGCGCAATCCGCCGACGTCTTTCGTCAAGACTCCGCAAGGCACCTGCAAACTCCTGCCCCATCTGTATTTCGGAGCGTAGCGCCGAAGCGGATTGGGAGAAATCGATCTGGTTCGCCTCGGCTCCCAGACCACTCTGTTCCAGAAGCGAGTTCCAATCGAGGCTTGCCAGGTCGGCCACGGTGTCGGCGCCGTGAAAAAGAACCGCGCACGCCAACAGTCGGTCCACGGCGTCATGATAGTCGGCGCGTGTCGGCTGGGTCATTCGGACGCTACTCAAAGGTGGTCACGCAAATTGTCACGAAATAGTAGGTAATTCATAGTATACTGCGAATGTTGATCTTCGTCAACTAGCGTCCTCGGCACCACGGGCTTATCCTGTCCACTACCATGAGCCAGCGCACAGCTGTTCGTACTCACACGTTCACCGAGTCGGTCATTCGCGACATGACACGGGTCGCGCGCCGGTTCGATGCGATCAACCTGGCTCAGGGTTTTCCCGATTTCCCGGCCCCCCAACTGCTCAAGGACGCCGCCTGCACGGCAATCCAGGCAGACGACAATCAATACGCGATCACATGGGGGACTCCGGCGCTCCGCACCGCCCTCGCGCGCAAGTACCGGGATTGGTACGGGATCGATGTGGACCGTGACAGGGAGGTGACAGTCACTTGTGGGGCCACCGAGGCAATGGCGGCAGTCATGCTCGCGACCATCGATCCCGGTGATGAAGTTGTTGTTCTCGAGCCATTCTATGAGAACTACGGGCCGGATGCGGTCCTGTGTCAGGCGAGACCCGTCTTCGTGCCGTTGTCGTTGCCGGGGTTTCGACTGGATCCGGACCGCCTGAGGCAGGCGTTGAGCCCCCGTACCCGGGCGATTGTGATCAACACGCCCAACAATCCATCCGGACGGGTTTTCGACGACGAGGAGATCGGGGCGGTCGCCGAGCTCTGTAT
Organism: Gemmatimonadota bacterium; assembly: GCA_028874905.1. Taxonomy (GTDB): domain Bacteria; phylum Gemmatimonadota; class Gemmatimonadetes; order Longimicrobiales; family Gaopeijiaceae; genus Bin94. The sequence continues at coordinate 6,043 of JAPPGZ010000034.1, read as the reverse complement.
CGAGAATGACCTCCTCGCCATCACGGACGAAATCTACGAACACATCGTCTACGAAGGGACGCACGTTCCAATGGCCAGGCTGCCGGGAATGCGCGAACGGACGATCATCATCTCCGGATTGTCGAAGACCTTCAGCGTGACCGGCTGGAGAGTCGGGACGATCATAGCTCCCGCCCGCCTGACCGACGCGATCCGCAAGGTCCACGATTTCCTCACCGTCGGAGCTCCCGCCCCGCTTCAGGCGGCGTGCGCGATGGGCATCGATGCATTGGGCAGGGACTACTACGAGGGCATCGCAGGGGACTATCTGCGACGTCGCGATGTGCTCTACGCGGGGCTTCGCGAATCGGGCTTCGCCTGCGGGCCACCCGAGGGCGCCTACTACATCATGGCCGACTTTTCGGAGCTCAGCGCCCTCGACGACACCGCCTTCAGCAGGTGGCTCGCCCGGGAGTGTGGCGTTGCGCCCGTGCCTGGGTCATCCTTCTACAACAGGCCCGAAGACGGGAACGGGCTTGTGCGCTTCGCCTTCTGCAAGAGGGTCGAAACCCTGGAGCGCGCGGTCGCGCGGCTCCGCCGATTCTTCGCCTGAGATCGTTCGGAATCAGGCTGTTTTCTCCGGCTGTGAAACATCTTCTCGCCGCAGGCGTATCTGACCACCGTGCGGCGACAGGATTCCGGCGGGGTGCCGGGTCTCGAGTCCGCCGCCAGGGTGCGGAGAGCGTCAAACGGCCCGTGCCCGAATCCAACATCCGATTCAGGAGAAACGGAGAATCGATATGCAGATCAATACCGGATGGACCCGTACCGCGATGGCGGCGACACTCGTGGCGGCCAGCGCCGCCGCAGCTTCCGCGCAGACCACCGCCAACGTCCAGGTGGGCGAGATCGAGGCCCTCGAAATGCGGGCCCAGGAGCACCTGCAGGACGTGGGAGACTGGGGCCGCGCAGCATCACTGTTCCGGCGGGCGGCCGAGCTTCGTCCGTCCAGCGACCCGGTGGGGGTGGACGACCTCCTCCAGGCCGCGCGCCTTTCCTACTATCACGGCGACAAGCGCGACGCGGTGCGTGACTTCGAGGCGGCCGGCCAGCGCGCGCTCGCGCTCGGCGACGTGATCTCGGCTGCGAACGCGTTCGTGGACGGTGCGTGGGTCGCGGAGGAGAACGGTAGTGGCGCGAAGGCGCTGAACCTCGTCGACAGGGCCCGGCTGCTCGCCAACTCCCCCCTGCTGCCGGACGAGATCCGGGACGACCTGCAGAACCGCTGGGTGGAGACATCGCTTCCGGCGGCATCGACCACTTCCGGAGCATTGCAGTAGCGCGACGGACAACGAGCCGCCGTGCGCACGGCGGTCGTTTGCATGCCGGGCGGGGCGCCTCCGCGGAGGCGCCCCGCTCTTTCTATCCGGGTGTCCCGCCAGCCCTGGCCGCCCGCAGGACCTGCAGCGGTGTGCCACCCCCGCTCGCCCGCCCACTCGCCAGACCCGTCAGCACGGTCAAGCCCACCACGGCCAGCCAGATGAACACGGCCACCCCAACAGCGGGCCGGTATTCCAGTCCGAAGAGGTGGACGGTCAACAACCAGCTGGCACCGACGGACAGGATGCCGCCGGCCAGGCCCGCGAGGGCCCCGAGCGCAACGTACTCGCTCAGCAGGATCCGCCGCACCTGGCCGAGCCGGGCTCCCAGCGTCCGCAACAGGGCGCCCTCGCGACGGCGTTGCGCGCGCGTGGAGGCGATCGACCCGGTCATCACGATCAGCCCGGCGGCTGTGCAGATCCCTGCCAGGATCCGAATGGCGGCGACCACGCGCGAAAGGACCGCCTCGACGGTCGCCCTTATCGTCGCCACGTCCAGAACCGTCACATTCGGATGGTCCCGGACCAGCGCTTCCTGAAACCGGGCCCTGTCATCGTCGGCCGCCACGCTGGCGAGCATGATGCTTGTGCGCGGCAGCTCCTCCAGCACGCCGGGCTCGAAGACCACGAAGAAGTTGGTGTCCAGACGGGCCCAGTCCACGCTGCGCAGATTGCCGACCACCGTGCTGATCTCGGTGCCCGCCACCATCCAGGTGATCTCGTCGCCCAAGCCCACCCCGAGGTCGCCGGCCAGCTCTGCCTCCACCGACACCCGCCCCGCCTCGCGCGGCCGTGCGGCCCGGCCATCCCACCACTCCCCCGCCACCACTACCTCGCTCTCCTTCAGCTCCGCGCGATAGGTGTTGCGGTATTCGCGCCTGAGCGTCCACCGCTCAGGCCGGCCTTCGTCGAGGCTGTCGGCAAGGATGTCAGTCACGGGACGGCCGTTCAGCGCCGCCAGCCGCGCCGTCACCATCGGTGCGACTTCGGGCGCCCCCTCCGAGTACCGGCTCAGCAGCGCCTCCACCGCGGCCTCCTGATCCGGCTGAATGTCGAAGAGGATCATGTTGGTGGCGCCGGCGCCGCGCTCCAGCGACAGCTCCCTTGCGAGGTTGCGCTGCAGCTGTGCGATTACACCGACCACCAGCACGCCGAAACCGAGAGCCAGCGTGACTGCCACGGTCTGATTGCCGGGACGAAAGAGATTCGCCACCCCCTGCCGGACCGTGTAGTCGAATCGGCGCGGGAAAAACCGGCGGGTGCCGCGGGCGAGAGCCTGCGCAACGCACCAGAGCAGGCCCGTGATCACCGCCAGGCCGCCGGCGAATGCGAAGCCGGCCTCGGGTGACGGAGCCTCCAGAAGCGTAAGCGCCAGAACCGTCGCACCGAGTGCCACGGCGGCCGCGATCCTCTCGCGATCCCTGCGCTGTACACCCTCGGCCACCGTGCGCAGGGTCTGCAGGGGGGAGACGTGCCGCACTTCCAGCAACGGGAGCAGCGCGAAGATGAAGGCCACCCAGATCCCCAGCGCCAGCCCGAAAAGGATCGGGCCGGGGGCGATGGAGGACTCGACCGCGACGGGCAGCACATCCCGGATGAGGAGAGGAAGGAGGCGTTGCACGGCGAGCCCGGCGGCGACCCCAAGGACGGACCCGAGAAACCCCATCCAGACGGACTGCAGCACGTACGTGGCGAACACCTGGCGGCGCGTAGCCCCCACGCAGCGCAGCACCGCGATCGAAGTAAAGTTGCCGCGGACGAACACGTTGACGGCACTGCCCACGCCGATTCCCCCGAGCAGCAGCGCCGCCAGGCCGATCAAGCCCAGGTAGTCGGCGAAGAAGTCGGTGGACCGGGTCAGGGAGCGGGCGTGTTCCTCCGGTGTGCGGAACGATACCCGTGTGGCGCGCAGCACCGCTTCGTGCGCCTCCTCGATCGCGTCCGGGTCCATCCCGTCCGGAAGCCGCAGGTAGACGTTGTGCCTCGACAGGCTTCCCATCCCGAGGAGTCCCGTCACCGCGAGCCGGTCGTGCGCAACGAACACGCGCGGGCCCGTGGCAGTCTGGAATCCGACGTCGGTGGGCAAGCCGGCCACCGTGCCCGCAACCACGAAATCAGCACTCCCCAGGCGCAGGACAGCACCCACGTCGATGTTCATCTGCGCCATCAGCGCAGGATCGACGAGCACGGCGCCCCCGGCCAGTTCTCCCCACAGGCCCGGCGGATCGGTGGTGACCCGCCCGTAGTATGGGAATCCGGGCTCCACGCCGCGCAATTGCACGAGCCTGGTGCGGCCGCTCTCCTCGGCCAGCGCCATGGACAGGAGACGGGTCACCCGCGCCGCCTCCGCGCCACTGGCCACCAACGAGTCAACCATGGCCGTGACCGAGTCGGGCAGCGGACGGTTCGCCCCGATCCGGACGTCCCCGCCCAGTAGCGCCCGGTTTTCCGCCTGGATCGAACGGACGACGTCATCTCGAAAGGAGTGGAGCGCCACCAGCGCGGCCACCCCGACCGTAATCGACGTCATGTAGACGCCAAGGCGGCGCAGCGCGGCCCGCCATTGCCGCCGGGCCATGCGGAGCGGGAACGCGTCCATCCTACCCAGTGGGCATGCGCCCGTTCTCGACGACGCCGCCACCCTCGATGCGAAGGATTCGGTCCGCACGGCCCGCGAGTTTCCCGTCGTGCGTGACCAGCACGAGTGTCGTTCCGGCGTCCCGGTTGAGCTGTTCGAGCAGCGCGGCGACCCTCGCGCCGGTCTCGCGGTCCAGATTCCCCGTTGGCTCGTCCGCAAAGAGGATCCGGGGACGGTTGGCGAACGCACGTGCGAGGGAGACGCGCTGACGTTCCCCTCCCGAGAGCTGTACCGGGTAGTGATGGGCGCGGTCGCCGAGCCCGACGCGGTCCAGCAGCGCCGAGGCCCGCGCCGCGGCTTCGCGCGCGGAAGGTGGTGATCCGGCTGTCCCGGTTCCCGCCAGTTCCAGCGGCACCAGCACGTTCTCGAGCGCGGTCAGGGTTGGAAGCAGGTGAAAGGTCTGGAACACGAACCCGATGCGGTTGACCCGAAATCGCGCCCGCTCATCTTCAGAGAGCGCGTCGAGGTCCTGACCATCGATGATCACCCGTCCGGCCGTGGGTCGGTCGAGCCCCGCAAGGAGACCCAGAAGGGTGGTTTTCCCGCTTCCAGACGGTCCGGCCACCGCGACGAACTCGCCGGCGGAAATCTCCAGTTCGACGCCCTTGAGCACCTCCAGGGGACGGCCGCCGCTCGTGAATGTCCGGGTCAGCCCACGGGCTTCGATCATCTTTCGCGCGGTCCTTGTCCTTTCACTGGCTACCTCCGCGGCAACCCTGGCGGCCTGCAGCGAAGACGGGAACCGTTCCGGCACCCCGCCGCCTGCTGTGGCCACGCCTCCTGAAGCTGGCGAACGAGATTCGGCGGGTACACCCCGGATTGTCTTCGTCGGCACCAGCCTGACCGCCGGTTATGGGCTTGGCGACCCCGATCTGGCGTTTCCGACCCTCCTCGGACGACGCATGGCGGACGCCGGACAGCGGTACCGCGTGATCAACGCGGGCGTCAGCGGCGATACCTCGGCGGGCGGACGCGCACGCCTGGCAGGTTTGCTTGAGCGACACGGTTCCCGGCTGGCCGTGCTCTTCGTGGAACTCGGAGCCAACGACGGGTTGCGCGGCCAGAGTCCCGAGGCGCTGCATGACAATCTCGGCTGGATCGTACGCGAGACACGGCGCCACCGTCCGCAGGCCGGCATCGTCGTGGCGGGAATGCAGGCCCCCACCAACCTCGGGACAACGTATACCGAGGCCTTCCGGGCGGTGTTCCCGCGGATCGCCGAAGAAAACGAAGTCCTGCTGATCCCGTTCCTCCTGGAGGGCGTGGCCGCGGTTCCGTCTCTCAACCAGGAGGACGGGATTCACCCCAACGCCGACGGGCACGAAGCGGTGGCCGGCCACGTCTGGTCCCTGCTCGGCGGATACCTCGCCGACCGCTGCGACATGGACGGAGCCTGCTGAATGCTCCGCGCCGTGGCACGCCCGGGGGTGATCGTTGCGGGGATCCTCGCACTGCTGGCCGCCGCGTTCCTGGTCGTGGGCATCCTCCTGCCAGGGACCGTGGAGGTCCGGCGGACGGTGGAGATCGGCGCCTCGCCCGAATCGGTCTTCCCCTTCGTCAACGACCTGGAGGCGTGGACGGAGTGGACGTCCTGGGGTGAAGTGGATTCGCAGCTGGACGGTCCCGTTGCGGGCACGGGTGCGCGCCGGGTGTGGGACGATCCCTCGCTGGGATCGGGATCGCTGACGCTGGTGGACGTTCGGCCCCCGGCAAGCGTGGACTACATCGTCGAAATCGAGGATGCGGCGATCCGCTTCGCGGGAACGATCTCGATCGAGGCCAACGGGCCGGGATCGGTGGTCTCATGGACCGAGCGGGCCGATCTCGGCTGGAATCCCGTCCTGGGATGGACGGCCCTGACGCTGGACGAGTCCCAGGGCCGCCAGTTGATCGAGAGCCTCCAACGGCTGAAGCGACTCGTCGAAGAAACCGAAGAAGCCGGGAGCAGACCGCCTCCCTAGCAGTCCGTGGATGAAGACGCCCGAGCACCGGGAGCGGCGAGGCGCCGGGCCGGCAGGGCGGAGGTATCGAGAATCAAGGCAAGAAG
>JAPPGZ010000009.1 GCA_028874905.1 Gemmatimonadota bacterium | reverse complement strand
CGGTCGTGGGTCGGACCGCGTTCGGGGTGAAGGGCATCGGGCTGCGCGGCGACGATCTGGTGGTGTCCGCACTCCTGATCCGCCGGGAGGGCACGGTGCTCGCGGTGTCCGACCAGGGTTGGGGCCGGCGCACGGTCGTGAACGGCTATCCGCGGCAGAAGCGCGGCGGCCTGGGCGTGGTGATGCGCGCGCCCGGCGACGGCGAAGGAAGCCTGATCGGCGCGATCGAGGTCCTCGACCAGGACGCGGTCATGCTGGTGACGGCCGCCGGCCGCATCACCCTGGTGGTGGCGGGGAACGTGCCGGTGACCGGGAAGGGCGCGCGGGGCACTCGGTTGGCCGAGGTGGAGGTGGGCGACCGGGTGGTCCGGGTGACCCGCACCCAGGGGGGTGGGGGGCCGGGTGGTGGCGGGTCACCGGAGAAGACGGCACGAGGGGAGACGGCGCCGCTCTTTGCGGGCTGAGAGGAGGATTCGTCAGTCACGCCGACACCCGTCAGGCCAACGTGTCCTGCCGGCATGCTGATCGGATGGTGATAGTTCTTCGTCCAGTCTCCCGCCGGGACAGACGAACCGACCCACCGATTTCAAGGCCGCCATAGCGATCGCGGGGACGCAAGAGAGTCAGCACCGCCAGGTTTCGGGTTCCTGATGGTCCGGATGTAAGAACGACGAGGAGATTACGCTGTTGGCCATCGTCCCGCCTAGGGAATGTGGGCCAGAGGGGGGCGATTCGCCTCAGTCCTCCGTCAAGAGCCGAAGCTTCGCGATCTGCCAGGGCGGAAAGTCCCTGTCCAAGAGAAGGTAAAGGAACCGGCCTCCGCCCAGGACCCTGGATCCGTCCGGAAGCGGGACATCCTCATAGAGCTTGGTTCCGGTGTGCCGGTCGTAAACCTCGAGCGACGTGTGCAGAACCCGGAAGGGAGGCATTGGCCGCCCGGGGTCGAACCGGGCGCGCGTCAGGACCAAGTGTCGACCGACCGCGTCGATGCGGTCGATGACGTCGAAAGTTCCCAGAAACTCCCCCAGCGTAGTGCCGTAGGCTGCGGGGTTGGCGAACGCGCCCAACTCCAAAACCGGAATGGGCCGGAACGAGGCAGACGGGGTCCCAAGGGTGCCCGCGATCTCTCCCGCATCGCCGATGATCGTGACGGGGTACTCTAGACCCGACATGACAAAGGTCGAGTCGCCGCCGACCGCGACCGGAAAGCGCGCAAATGCGCCCCAATAGGGCCGCTCAAAGTCGGAGAAAGGACGTTCATAGCTGCTCCATACCAACTCCAACTCCGGTACCGTCATGCGGTGGAGGAGTGCTGGATGGCCGCGGAGGCGATCTTCCGGGGCTGCCGCCATCATCCGCAGGAGAAGGTCAGGTCCGAGCGGCCGGGCATCATAGAGAGCCCCCGGCAACGTCTCGAAGGTAACGGGAGCCAGAGAACCGGTCAGGAACGTCAACCGTGCCCGTAGCAAGTCCACGACCACGATGTCCTCTGACGACGTTTCTGCCAGTGCGTTGATCCGCCGAAACTCGAAGGGACCGTCTCCGAATCTCCCGAAGGCGGCCTCCAGCCGCCCCTCCTCGTCGTAGCTCCGCACCCGCGGCAGGAACAGATCGCCGACCACGTACCCTCCGCCCCGCCGCTCGGCGAAGCTGCCAATCTCAGCAATCGAGTCGGCGGGATCTTCGCCGAGCTGCAGGACGGCCTCGATGGCGAACACCTCCTCGAGGGCCCCGGTCACCGGAGCGGCGGCGGGATCCTCCGCCTCCGCGCAGGCGGCAAGAAGCAGAACTGTCAGGCGTACAGCGAACGTGGACGCCCGGACCGATCTGACGTCGTCGTCGCCCAGTCTGGCCATGCTCTGCTCAGCGCGAAAAAATCACGGCCAGCAGCAGATGTTGGCAGTGGTCCAGCACGGCTGGACCACGCAATCTTCGATGGGGGTCCAATGGCAGTAGGGATCCGAATCGCAGTCGCTCACGGTGCTGGCGGCGCTGGCGCTAACCCGCGCTGCGCTGCCCGTGCTGTAACCGACCGCCAGCGCGAACGCAAATGCCACCGCCGCACCTAAACGGATGAGTCCTGTGATTTTCTGCATCTTCGATCCTCCTTGGGATCTTAGGGTTGACTGCGGATGACGCCGCTGGCGAGAACCCCACGCAGGGCTCCCACCTGGGCCTCGAAGCTCCAGCCGCACTCCGAGGCTGCGGCTCTCGAATCGGACATCAGGATCGTACCGCCGTGGTCCACAAGTGCCTTTGTGTCGGGTAGCAACGGCCCCAGAACCGTCTCGATCTCTTCTCGAGACGCTGCGGCGATGGTCGTACCACGTAGAGCTCGACTTGCGTGGTCCGGTACTTCCATCTCCCCAACCACCAGCAGGTGGCGGCTCACCGAACGGTCTTCCGCCAGAGCATTCCAGACCGCAAACCCTCCGGTCAGGCAGTTGGCGCATCTTTCCAGGTCGACGATCCAGAGTAGGCGGGCTTCGACGACATCAGGATCATCATCGGATATCCCGAGGGTCTCGCGGAGGAAGTCCAAGGGCACGTGTCGGCCAACCAAGCGGTCCACCACCGTGGCTCGCTCCGCCAGCGCTGTGGTATACCGAAGGGCATCCCCCAGTTCTTGGTTGATCCGGCTCGTTCTCCAGACCCACAGAGCACCGACCACGAGCAGGGATGCAACCACGAGGTCCCAAGCCCGTTTGCGTGGCAATAACGAGTCTCTGCTGAATCCCCGTACCTCTGTCTTCATCGCGCTCATCGACACACTCGGACTTTCGGGCCTACCAACGTATTGCCGAAGAAAAACGTACCTCGGTCCGGCGAGCGGTCACAAGCACCAGAAAACGCGCATTTCAGGACAATTCCGCGCAGAATGACTCCGCAAGAGAATCGGCGTGGAGACACCTCACCAACTACTCCACGTACGCCCACAGCCATTCACGGCTCTCGCGGTCCAGCGCGCGGGTGTCGCGCACATGGTAGAGGTCGCCGGAGACGTCCCGGATCAGGAAGCTCGAATCCGAGAGTTGGCGGGGCCAGTCGTCGCGCCTGGTCTGGAAGGAGCGCGGGCCCTGGCGCGTCTCGACCCGCCAGTACCGGATCTCCACTTCATCCTCCACGGCGTGAATGCGCGTCACCTCCAGCACGAAACCCGCCGCGGCGAGCGCGTCTTCGAGGGCCGCGCGCGACCTCGCGTCGAGTTCGTCGGGCTCGCGCACCAGGGCAACCTCGTCCTCCTCGGCATCCCGCAGCGAGACGAACCGCCCCGGCTCCGACCAGGGAAAGCACCTGTGCACCTTCACCCGGACCTCGCGGTCCGGGGTCCGCGCCCATAGCTGTCCGTCGATGTGCCGCTCCAACCGCAGGCTTCGCATGTCTCAATCCTCCTCTTGCCGTGGACCTTGCAGCTCCAGTTGCATCTCGTGCAGGCGCCGATAGATGCCGTCCGGGTGCGCCAGCAGCTCCTCGTGCGTTCCGGCTTCCGCCAGCCTGCCGTCCTTCATCACGAACAAGCGCGATGCCCGGTGCAGGGTGGACAGGCGGTGCGCGATCGCGAACACCGTGCGGCCGGCCACCAGCCGGTCCAGCGCCTCCTGAATCTTCCGCTCCGTCTCCGTGTCCACCGCACTGGTAGCCTCGTCGAGGATGAGGATGCGCGGGTCGTGCAGGATCGCCCGCGCGATCGACACCCGCTGCCTCTCTCCGCCGGAAAGCGTCTGTCCCCGTTCGCCCACCACGGTGTCGTAGCCGTGCGGAAGTCGGCAGATGAAGTCGTGCGCGTTGGCGGCCTTTCCGGCTTCGATCACCCGATCCAGATCCGCCTCCGGATGTCCGTAGCGGATGTTCTCGACGACGGTGCCGTGGAACAGATACGGGTCCTGGAGCACCATGCCCATCTGGCGGCGGTAGTGCCCGATCTCGAGCGACCTGATGTCGACGCCGTCGATGCGGATGGTCCCGCCGGTGGTGTCGTGGAAGCGCGCGATCAGGTTTACGACCGTCGTCTTGCCGCCCCCGGACGGACCCACCAGGCCGATCATCTCGCCGGGCTCCACGTCGAAGCTCACCCCGCGCAGGACCTGGCGCACGCCGTCGTACCCGAACGTCACCGAATCGAAGGACACGCGGCCTGCCAGGGGCTCCAGCCGCACCGGCCGCGGCTGCTCCACGATCTCCGGTTCGGTGTCGAGCACCTCGAAGACGCGGTGCGCCGAGCTTGTCGCGCGGTTCATGGTGCGCGCCATCTGGCCGATGATCTCCACCGGCCCGATGAACATGGTGGTGTAGAGCAGGAACGAGACGAAGGTGCCCGCCGACAGGCCGGGGTCCGCGCCGGGCCCTTCCAGCAGCCGCGGCAGTGCGAACGCCCACACCGCCACCGTCGTGCCGTGCACCGCAAGCATCAGCCCCGGCCAGAAGGTCGTCCACATTCGGTGGATGCGGTTGTACTCCTCCGTCACGCTCGCATTGCGCCGGTCGAAGCGCTGCGCCTCCCTCTCCTCCTGGTTGAAGGTCTTCACCACGCGCATGCCGGGAATCGTGTCCGAGAGGATGTCGGTCACGCCGGACCACTTGCGCCAAGCGCGCATGAAGAGGCGCTGGATGCGCTCGCCATGCAGGTAGATGGCCCAGCAGAAGACCGGGACCGGCGCCGTCATCACCAGCCCGAGCTTCCAGTCCAGGCTCAGCAGCACGATGCCGAGTCCCGCGAGCATCACCAGCGACAGTGACACGTCCACCACGCCGAAGGCCAGGAATTCCCACAGCCGGTCGGTGTCCGAGCTCACGCGCGTGATGATGCTTCCGGTCTTCTTGCGCATGTAGAAGGACATGGAGAGCCGCTGCAGGTGCTCGTACAGCTCGGTGCGCAGGTCGCGCGCCACCCACTCGCCAAGCACCGAGAGCATGCGCAGCCGCACGAGGGCGCCCGCCTGGCGCACAACGTAGACCAGCGCCATCGCTCCGACGGCGACCCATGCCGCCAGCGCGCCCCGGGAGACATCCAGCGTGCCGTCCTGCACCGGCTGGATGACATCGTCCAGCAGGTATCCGGCGAGGTAGGGCGGGATCAGGCTCACCAGCGTGATCAGTCCCGCCGCCGCCAGCCCGATGGTCACCTCCTTCCGGTACGGCCGGAGGTAGCCGAGCAGCCTCCAGATCACGGCTACCCGCGAGCCCGCGACCATGGCCTGGGCCTCGCGGATCGGCGCCGCCACGCTCTCCGCGTAGGTCTCGTCCGGCTCCGCCGACTCGATGCGTCTGCCGCGCAACTGCTCCTCAACAACGAAGCGCAGGTTCTCCATCGCGCGCCGCTGCCTGTGCGTGTAGCGCACCGTGGCCAGCGGCGGGTCATCGGGTTCGGCCAGAAAGGACAACCCGGTGCCCGAGAGGCCCGGCGATTCGCTGACCGCCCTGATCGCGGAGCGTGGGACGCTGTGGATCTCCCATTCGCCGGGTGCGTCCTCGTTGCGGGGGTCGTGACCTGCGGCCCCCCCCCGCGCGATCGCCAGATGTTCCGGCCCCAGAGCAACCCATGTCTCCGACAGGCGGAGCCTGGCGTCCAGGTCGGCCAGGGCGTAGAGTTGCACGGGCGCACCGCTCCACGCCGCCTCGATGGCGGCCCTCGCCCCGGCGGGCATTCTCGCTGGCTGGTTGGTGTACCGGGCGACGATTTC
>JAPPGZ010000054.1 GCA_028874905.1 Gemmatimonadota bacterium | reverse complement strand
CGCCCATGATCACGCCGAAGAACAGGTAGAAGATGAGCGGGAACGCCAGCGTGGGAATGGCGAACATGGGCTCCCGCAACACCTCCACGAACTGGAAGCGCGCTTCCAGGAGATAGATGTGGAAGCGTCGGGTGGGGGTCAGGCGATGGGTGTCGCGAACTTGCATCGAGGCGCCCGCGCTGGGGGCTTCGGCCTCTGCCAGCTTGCCGCTCATTCCGCTCCCTCGCGAGCCATTGACGCCCTGCCGGTCATGCCGCGCCTTCCTCCCCATCCCGCGTCAGCGCGAGAAACGCCTCTTCGAGCCCCGCGGCCACGACGGTGAGATCCGCCAACGCCTCGTCGCGGGCGAGCAGCACCCGGACCAGGGCCTCGGGCTGCGTCGTCAACGCCTCCAGATGTTGCCCCCGCGTCCTGGCCTCGACCACGCCCGGCAGGCTCGCGACGTCATCAGGCGCGATCCGGGTGACGCAGCGCACCAGCCGCCCCGCCGTGCGCGACTTGATCTCCGCCGGGGTGCCCTCCGCAATCCGCCGCCCCTTGTGGATGACCACCACGCGGTCCGCCAGCGCGTCCGCCTCGTCCAGGTTGTGCGTCGTGAGCACGGTGGTGCGCCCGGATTCCCTGAGGGCCCGGATCTCGCTCCACAGCCGGTGCCGGGCATCGACGTCGAGCCCCGTGGTGGGTTCGTCCAGGAACAGCAGCTCGGGATCACCGGCCAGTGCCAGCGCGAACATCACCCGCTGCCTCTGACCCCCGGAGAGCTTCCCGTACCGGCGCCGGGCGAGATCCTCGAGGCCCGCCATCGCGAGCAGGCGCGAAGCCGGAATCGGCGCGGGATAGTAGGCGCGGAACAGCTCGAGATGCTCGCGGACGGTCAGGTTCGCGGAGATGCCCGAGATCTGGAGCATTGCGCCCCGTCGAACCCGCACCTCCGGCGCTCCCGGAGCGAAGCCGAAGACGCTCGCCGCACCCTCCTGCACCTGCAGGCTCCCGAGGAGGAGGCTGATGGCGGTGGTCTTGCCGGCGCCGTTGGGACCCAGCACCCCCAGCACCTCGCCACGCCGGACCTCCAGATCGAGATCGTCCAGCGCCAGCACCGATCCGTATCGATGTGTTACGCGCGAGAGGCTGGCGAGGGGAGGGCTATGCGTTACAGCGGCTTGCATAGGGTCAGCCTACGAGGCGGTGGTCGGGGCTGTTTCGGGAAGGCTGCCCAGGGACCTGACAGCAAACCCGACTGGATAGCTAGCTACGAGGTGTGCCATACTGAATTCAATACAAATAACGTATGGAGCCGCACATGCACCGCACCCAGGACACCTACCCACTGAGCCACTTCCGGCAGCGCACGGGAGAGCACCTTGAACGGATCCGCGATGGCCGGGTTGAGACGATCACCCAGAACGGCCAGGCTGCAATGGTCGTGATGAGTCCGGAACGGTATGACTTCCTTGTGCATTCCGCCGAACGGGGTCACCTGTGGCGTGAGGCGATCCGTGCCTACAGGGCAGGAGAGCGCGGCGTCCCGGCAAACGATGCGATCCACAGCTTGGCGGCTGAGTTCGGCGTGGAGCTTTGAGCCGCTCACACAAGAGCCCCGAGGGATGTTTCCACCCTCGGGGCCCTTACCTCAGCGTCTTGCTGCGCCCGAAGGCTTGTGCAGTAGAGGACGACCTGAGGAATTATGTAGTGAAGTTATCGTCAACGTTGGCCCGATGCGCAACGCTGTCTGACTTCACCGATTCCTCACCGGCGTATTGAAGGGACCCGTCACTTGGCAAGTTCGGCAGCGTAGCACAGCGCAGCCTGAACGGACTCGCGGGTGACCGACGGGTTGCTGCGAACGATGTCTTCGGCGTTCAGCCCCGCGGCCAGGTTGTCCAGCACGGTGGTCACAAGAACCCTGGTCCCAGTGATACGGGCGCGCCCATGGCAGACTTCAGGGTCGACCGTGATGTGGTGTCGCCAATCGAGCAATCGTACCTCCCGGCCTGATCCGCCTCTCCGTGGCAGCCACCTGTCCAACCGGGAAAATCAAAGGCGCAACTTTCGCTTTTCCCGTTACGGCTCGGCTTGGCCGGCCAGCAGAATACGCATTTTACGCAAAATACGTAATCGTCGGGACCCGCCTCCACTCACACCCGCACCGTCGCCTGGAACGTCGGCGGTTGCCGCACATTCGTCGCCTGCTCGAACGCATACGCGAGACGAATCAGCGTCGCCTCGCTCCAGGCGCGGCCGCACAGCGACATCCCGATCGGGAGCCCGTGGATGAACCCCATGGGCACCGACATGTTGGGATAGGCCGCCATGGCCGGGGGCGTCGAGCATCCGCCCCCGCCTCCGCCCGAGGCGTCCAGCGGGTCCTGCATGGCGGGAATCCCCGACGTGATCCCGACGAGCGCGTCCAGTTGGTGCTCGTCCATCGCGCGGTCGATCCCCTCGTCGCGCGAGAGCCGATGGCTCGCCGCCAGCGCGTCGATGTAGCGCTGGTCGGTCAGCGGCCCCCGCTCCTGGGAGCGCACGTGGAGTTCCTGCCCGTAGAGGGCGAGTTCCAGATCGGCGTTCGCCTCGTTGTATTCGATGAGCTCGGCGAGCGACTTGATCGGGGCGTCGGGACCCAGCGATGCGAGATAGGCGTTCAGGTCCGCCTTGAACTCGTGGTACAGCACCTCCATCTCGTACTCGTTGCCGAATCGCAGCTCCCCGGGGAGGGTGACCGGGTCGACCACCGTCGCGCCCTCCGCCCGCATGACGTCGAGCGCCTCCTCGAACAGCGCGTCGACGCGGCTGTCGAACCCGGCGTACTCGCGCAGCACGCCGACCCGGGCACCGTCCAGGCCGGCAGGGTCCAGCACGCCGGTGTAGTCGGTGAGGAAGTTGCCCGCGCTCGTGGCGGTGAGCGGGTCGCGCGGATCCACGCCGACCATCGTCCCGAGCATGATCGCGGCGTCGCGCACGGTGCGCGCCATCGGGCCGGTGCTGTCCTGGCTGTGCGCGATGGGGATGACGCCGCCCCTGCTGTGCAGCCCGATCGTGGGCTTGATGCCGACCAGGCAGTTGCGCGACGACGGGCCGACGATGGAGCCGTCGGTCTCGGAGCCGATCGTCGCGACCGCCAGGTTGGCCGCCGCGCCCGCCCCGGACCCGGAGCTGGATCCGCCCGGCGTGCGGTCGAGCGCGTAGGGGTTCTTGCAGAAGCCGCCCCGCCCGCCGTCCCATCCGCGGCCGCTCCAGCCGGACGCCCCGAACTCGAACGACTTCCAGCCCGCCCACTCGCTCATGTTCGCCTTGCCGAGCAGGAGCGCGCCCGCCTCGCGCAGCCGCGCGGCCACGAAGGCGTCCTGCGGCGCGATCGACCCGGCCAGCGCAGTCGAGCCGGCGGTCGTCGTCATCCCGTCCGCCGTATCGATGTTGTCCTTCAGGAGAAGGGGGATGCCGTGCAGCGGCCCCCGGGGCCCCGACGCCTGGAACTCGCGGTCGAGCGCGTCGGCGATCTCGAGCGCGTCCGGATTCACCTCGAGCACCGCGAACAGCCGCGGCCCCTGCCGGTTCAGCGCCTCGATGCGGTCGACGTACATCTCCGTGATCGAGCGGCAGGTGTACTCGCCCGTCCGCATGCCCTCGTGGACTTGGTCGATCGTGATCTCGTCGAGAGCGAAGTCCGGCACACTGCCCGGGGCGCGCTCCTGCCCCGCGCCCTCGCGCCCCAAACCAGAGTCGCCGCCCGGAGCGTCGCAGCCCCCGAGCGCTACCAGAGCGCCGGCCGCCGCGCCGGTGCCGAGAAACGTGCGTCGATTCATTTCGGACATGGATCACCTCGTGCGGTCAAGCCGGTCTCGCCAGCCGCCTCCACAAGCGTAGCGGCTGAACATCCACGGTGAGTTCGGCGTGACGTTCAGGCAACATCTCCGCGGGTGATCCGGCCCATCTTCGCGAGCGTTGAGACAGCGCCAGCTGTCGTTCGAGTTCGCACTCAACCCGCTGGGTGGTTGCCGAACCACCTATGAGCGTGTACTATGTATGACACACTACTCACACCTCCGACTCGCGATGCCCCAATTCGGTACGACGGCAAGGCAGATCCGCGAACGACTCCGCGAAAGCGATCGCCGTTTTTCCCTGCGCCAGGTTGCTCGGCGCGTGGGGGTGGAGCCGGCGTACCTGAGCAAGATCGAGCGCGGCGTGGTTGCGCCGCCCTCGGAGGCCACCACGGTGCGGCTCGCCCGCGAGCTGGGTCAGGATCCGGATGTCTTCCTGGCGATGGCGGGAAAGGTTTCGAGCGATCTGCAGGAGATCATCCGAAGGAGACCGAAGCTCTTCGCGGAGTTGATCCGGCAACTCCGGGAGGCGCCGGACGAAGCGATCTTCCGGGTCGTGCGGGTCGTGCGGGACGGAGACTGGTAGACACTCACCCTTTGACAGGAGCACCAAACGCAATGATCACACTCGAGCACGATCAGTTGACGTTCCGGTTCCCGGACGTACATGCCGACGCCCGGTGCAGCATCGAGTTCCAGAGAACCCTGCGGATTCCGGACGATGACCGGACCTACTACCTGCCGCCGGGGCTGGGGCGGTTTCCGCTGCGCCACCTCGACGACTTCGCGGATCGCCTTAAGCGCGAGATGGTGCGTCGCGGCGGTGTCGTGATGCCGATTCACCAGGCCGAGGCACTCTGGATCAGCTTCGATGTGGGATACGACGAGCGCTTCAGGCACCCATACCCGGTGGCCGTGAAGATCGCCACTGGAAAGATCTGCGCGATCAGCGGTCAGCCGTGGGAAGAAGGCCTGAGCCAGGATCCGCAGAACTATGTCGTGCTGCCCGAGCAGCCGTGGCTGGACGGCTACTGCGTCGAGGAGGGCGTCATCCGGCAGTTCGTAGCGATGCCGCTGGGCGATGGATACACGGCCGAGGAACAGCTCACCGGCGAAGCGGTGCACGGTGGGCTCCAGATTGCGGCGTACCCGATGAAGCGGAAGGTCTTCGACGAGTTGCTGAGGAGGTACGAAGAGTCGTTGGCGGACGAGATGCGGCGTTCGCCACCGCCCGACGGGTTCGATATGGTCTGCAGCCCGCCCGCCAAGGAGATGGGTCTGGCCCCCGGCGGCCGCATGCGCCAGGAGATCTACGACGATCCTCATGGACTGGACGTCTGGGACCAGGAGCACGGCAGCCGATGCTTCGTCACGATGGCGAACTCGGCACAGTGGATGGCCATTACCGGAGAGCATCCTCCCACCGTCCCGCCGACGGCAAGACAGTATGCCAAGGCCGGACTACCGTGGTTCGACTACTACGATGCGGATCACGAGGCGATCGCCGGTGCCGAGGAACTCGCCGGACTCAAGAGCGTGAAGGCGATGGGGCAGAAGCTGGGCAAGTCTCCCCTGCCGGAAAACGAGTCGAGCGGTGTTCCCGTCGTCGTCCTGAAGCCCAAAGCGACCACGCAGGCATCGCATGCGGGTAAGGGAGAAGGACCGTGTTGACCCCCGAACGCCGTGCCTCTACACAAAATCGTCGCAGATTTTCGTCGTTTTGTCGCACACGCATTTGCCAAACCTCGCCCTCGGCGCGACATTTGCAGAGTCCGTAACGGCGGAAGAAGGCAGCAGTTAGCTGGAGCCACATGATCCCGAAAGCCAACGGGCGAATCCCGCGCCGCGTCGATCGACTGCCTCCGTTTCCGGAGGGGTGGTACTTCATCG
>JAPPGZ010000027.1 GCA_028874905.1 Gemmatimonadota bacterium | reverse complement strand
GTTGCTCCTCGGGCCCGTAGCGCTGCTACTGGCCCTTCGTCGCGCCTTGCCGGCCTGGCGCCTCGCCGCTCTCGGTGCTCGGGCGGCTTTATCCACGGACTGCTGGCAGCCCGTGGACAAAATCCTCCCGGCATTCGAACGGCGATGCATCCGGGCCGGACGCTCGGCCTCACCTCGCCACGCTGTAAATCAGAGTTTACACAATGTCATGTTTACTTTACGTCCCGGCCTGCCGGGGCCGCGCTCTGCGTTGCTCCTTGGGCCCGTAGCGCTGCTACCGGCCCTTCGTCGCGCCTTGCCGGCCCGGCGCCTCGCCGCTCTCGGTGCTCGGGCGGCTTTATCCACGGACTGCTGGCCACCACCGTCCGGATCCGGTGACCCTGGTGGCCATTCTGGCAGTGGGCTCGGTCGCCCTTGATGCGGTCGAAACACGAGCGGGCAGTGTCGATGGCGTGATCGGCGGCTCGGCGGTCTTCTTCTCGGCGGCGGCTTCGCTTCTGACCGAGGTGCGCGTCGTTGGTGTCGTCGGTCACGACTACCCCGTTGCACAACTCGGTTTCTTGCGCCAGCGGGGCGTGGATTTCGAGGGTTTGGTGCAGG
Source organism: Gemmatimonadota bacterium (assembly GCA_028874905.1). Classification (GTDB taxonomy): domain Bacteria; phylum Gemmatimonadota; class Gemmatimonadetes; order Longimicrobiales; family Gaopeijiaceae; genus Bin94. The sequence continues at coordinate 49,389 of JAPPGZ010000027.1, read as the reverse complement.
TGCCCGGCGAGAGCTTCTTCTGGGGTGGACGCTACAGCGACGACTTTCGCACGCGGGTAACCACCGAGACGCGGCTCGGGGTCTTCGCCGATTTCAATCCGGCAGTCCTGCCCGCGTACTGCGATTCGCGCGTGGTGTTCCTCGGCAACATCGATCCGGACCTTCAGATGAAGGTGCTGGACCAGGTGCGAGCGCCCCGCCTGGTGGCGGCCGACACGATGAATTTCTGGATCGAGCGAACACCCGGCCCGCTTAGGCGCGTGCTTGCGCGTCTGGACGTGCTTCTCGTCAACGACGAGGAAGCGGTTCAACTGGCGGGAGATGACGATCTGGCCGGCGCGGTCGGGCGGATCCAGGGCCTCGGCCCCGCCGTCGTCGTGGTCAAGAGGGCCGAGGCGGGATCCGTCGTTTTCGGTCAGAACTGGGCCTTCGAGTGTCCCGCCTGGCCGGTCGCCAACGTGATCGACCCCACAGGCGCGGGCGACGCCTTCGCCGGAGGGTTTCTGGGGTATCTGGACCACGCCGGCTCTTTCGACCGCGAAGCGTTGTGCCAGGCAGCCGCATACGGGTCCGCGACCGGTTCCTATGCGGTCGAGGCCTTTTCGGTGGATCGCTTCAGGGCCCTTGAAACGAGCGCTGTGGTGCGCCGTGCCCGCAGTCTCCAGGAGCTTGGCGGATCGTCATGGACGAATCTCTGACCTACAAGGATACCGGCGTCGACCTGGAAGCGGCCGATCGCGCGAAGCGCTCTCTGGGCCCGCTTATCGACGCTTCGGGCGACGAGAACACCCTGTCCGGATTGGGCGCGTTCGGTGGACTGTACGCCGTTCCGGAGGGGCTGTCGCAGCCGGTTCTCGTCTCCAGTGCAGACGGTGTGGGCACCAAGCTGAAGGTCGCTTTCGCCACCGGACGGCACGATACCGTGGGGCAGGACCTGGTCAACCATTGCGTGAACGACATTCTGGTGCAGGGTGCCCGGCCCCTCTTCTTCCTCGACTACCTGGCCACGGGCGATCTCGACGAAGATGTGGTTCCGGCGGTCGTCGGGGGAGTCGCACGTGCGTGCGGGGAGAACTCCTGTGCTCTGCTCGGTGGCGAGACCGCCCAGATGCCGGACTTCTACGCTCCGGGCGAATACGACCTTGCCGGATTCATCGTGGGCGTGGTGGAACGGGACAGGATTCTCGACGGCTCTGCCGTACGCGCCGGTGACCGAATCATCGCGGTGCCATCGTCCGGCTTGCACACCAACGGCTACACACTGGCGCGCACGATCGTCTTCGAACACATGGCACTCGGTGTCGACGACACCTTTCCGGGCGAGGAGCGGTCGGTAGCGGACGTGCTTCTGACCGTGCACCGATCGTACCTGGGCACAATGTGGCCGCTGCTCGAGGCGGGCATGATCCGGGCGATGGCACATGTGACCGGCGGAGGGATCGAAGGCAACCTCCCGCGGGTATTGCCAGAGGGACTGGGTGCTCGGATCGACTGCGCATCGTGGACCGTTCCCAACGTGTTCCTGCAGTTGGAGCGGGGGGGTGGAGTATCCCGGATGGAGATGTATCGCGTCTTCAACATGGGTGTCGGCATGATCGCCGTGGTGGCGCGCGAGCGGGAGGCTCAGGTGCTGGAGATGCTTGGACACGACTCGTGGAGTGCAGGGGAAGTGGTTATGGGCGACGGGGTCGAGCTTGGGGGAGTGTGATGAGAAACCGACCGCCTGACGTTGCGCGTCTGGCGAGTCCCATGTTGCGGTCTCGATACGGTCACTCCCTGGTCCTTGCGGTTCTGAGCGTGTGCGGGGCTCGGACGCCCGCTGCCCTCGGACAGGATTTGCCGAACTTTGGCGCGTCGGTCGAGGGGATCGTGGATCTGGCGGATCGTTGCGCCGGAAACATGCCGGGCCTCGCGTCCCGGTGCCGCGAACTCGCGCTGACCACCCTGGCGATTCAGCAGGGGGTGGGTCTGGCCACCGCCCTGGGCAGCGACAACCCCGGGACTGCCAGCACCCTGGGAAAGCGTCTCGGCGCCGCCCCTCGGATCAGTGTGGCGCTCTCGGCCATCGGCCTCCCGATGCAAATGCCCCGGATTGCCGTACAGTCGGTGCGGGAGCTGACCGACGAGGAGAGCTTTGCGGTCGTGGGGCTGCGAGGCACCGTCGTGGCCGGCGTGGTCGACGGGTTTCAGCCGGCGCCCGCGCTGGGAGGAGTCCTATCGGCGGATCTGTTGGCGTCCTATTCGTTGTTGAGGCTTCCCGGGGGTTCCGGATTCTCCGGGGCGTCCTCCGGTGTCGGTCTGGGGACCCGGGTCGGACTATTGCGCGAGTCGTTCACGTTGCCCGGTATCTCGGTCTCGGCGGTGCGCCGCTGGCATAATGACGTGCAGGCGGGCGACCTTGCCGGGGGGAATCCGGGGGAGGTGCGCATGGACCTCACGGTGTCGTCCCTGCGGGCGACAGTGGGCAAGAACTGGTTTGTCCTGGGACTGATGGCCGGCGCGGGGTGGGATCGCTACGATGCGGATGCGGATGTCACTGTGCTGCAAACGAACGGGAACACTTCATCCACGGCGGGCAAGGTCAGAAGCCAACGCTCGCTCTACTTCGCGGGTGGATGGTTCAACTTCCTCATTTCCCAGGTTTCGCTGGAGGTCGGCATCGCGGAGGGCGTGAGCGATCCGTTCACCGGTCGGGGCGGGGGATACGATCCCGCCGAGCGGGACTGGTTCGCGTCGGGCGCGGTGCGGATTACGCTTTGATCGCGTCGCCGCGCATAGGATCCGGAAACGGGCGCCTGAGTGGGGCGGATCGCCGCTTTCTCGCACGTGCCATCGAACGGGGACGTCGCGGCTGGGGCCGTGTGCACCCCAACCCGATGGTGGGCGCGCTGGTCGTTCGTGGAGAAGAAGTCCTGGGCGAGGCGTTCCATGCCGAATACGGCGGACCTCATGCCGAGGTCTCCGCCCTTTCCGCTCTCGACGATGTCCGGGGCGCAACGCTGTACTGCAGCCTCGAGCCTTGCAACCACCGTGGGAAGACGGCCCCCTGCACCGAGGCCATCCTCGCGTCCGGAATCACTCGGGTGGTGTTCTGGGCCGCCGAACCCGGCGTCGAGCAAAGCGGGGGTGCGGAGCGGCTGCGCAGCCGGGGCGTGGTAGTGGATGGACCGTTTGGCAAGCCCTCCGAGTGGGCTGCGGAGAATCCAGCCTTCTTTCGCAATGCGTCGGGCAGGGGTCCGTACGTGGCGCTGAAGCTTGCCGTCAGCGTGGATGGACGCATCGCTCCGGCGGGGGGAAAGCGCGTGTGGCTGACGGGCGAAGAGTCGCGGCGTGAAGTGCACCGTTTGCGCGCCGGATTCGATGCCATACTGGTGGGACGGCGTACATGGGAGGCGGACGATCCCATGCTCACCGCTCGGGGCGTTGTAGTGCCGAGAGTGCCTCCGGTCGCCGTGCTCCTGGATCGCCGCGGGCGGGCATCGATCGGACTGCGCGCGCTGCGGCGCCGGTCTGGCCCGCGTTCCATCGTCGCCACAACGCCGGTTGGGGCGGGGCCTCTGGCTCGCCGTCTGTCCGGCTGCGCGGATGTTGTTGCCGTCCCGGTGCAGGGCAAGGGACTTGATCTGGCGTTTCTAATGGAAGTTCTGGAGGCGCGCGGGGTGAGCAGCGTGCTGTGCGAAGGTGGAGGAGTACTCGCAGCTTCGCTCCTGCGTGAAGAGCTGGTCGACAGGCTGTATCTTTTTGTCGCGCCGGTAGTCGTCGGAGAGGGCGGCGTGCCCGCGTTCCCAATCACCCAACCCGGGGAGTGCGCTCCGGAGGCGTTCCGATTCAGGGGGTGGAAGTCAGTGGTCGACCCTTCGAGATTCGGAAACGACACCCTCATCGTTCTCGACCGGGGAGACTGACCCGTGTTCACCGGAATCATCGAAGCGGTTGGCGAGGTCGTGGAGACGGGCCGTCGACCGAACGGCCGCGCCCTCGTCATCGCGGCGCCGTTCGCCGACCGGATGACCGTGGGGCAATCGGTGGCGGTCGACGGAGCGTGTCTGACGGCATGCGCATGCGGGAATGGCACGTTCAAGGTGGATATCGCCGCCTCGACCCTGGAACGAACCGTTGCCGGCGGGTACGGGACCGGCTCGCTCGTGAACCTGGAACGCGCGGTGAGGGTGGGCGACCGACTCGATGGACATCTGGTTCAGGGCCACGTCGACGGACGCGCGGCTTTACTTGGCAGCCGGCGAGCGGGCGATACGCGGTTCCTGACCTTTTCCCTGCCCGAAGACGTGTTCGCCACGACCATCCCGCACGGCTCGATCGCACTGAACGGGGTCAGCCTGACGGTCAACGGCCTCCAGGAGGGATCGGTTTGCGAAGTCGCCGTCATCCCCTATTCGTGGAGCCACACCAACTTCTTTTCCCTGAGACCGGGAGACGAAGTCAACGTGGAGGCGGACCTCGTCGGCCGGTACGTCCGGCGGGCACTTGAAGCCAGGTCCCGTGAGTCTCGAATAAGCCCCGGTATCCATGCCGTTTGATACTGTTTCCGACGCGTTGGAGCAGATCGCCACCGGCGGACTGGTCATCGTCGCCGACGATGAGGACCGCGAAAACGAAGGTGACCTGGTATGTGCCGCGGAGAAGATCACCCCGGACCTGATCAACTTCATGACGAAGTTCGGGCGGGGGCTGATCTGCGTATCGTTGACCGCCGAGCGCGCGGACGCGCTGGAGTTGCCCCTCATGACGGATCGCAACACGGACCCGCAGGGGACCGCGTTCACCGTGTCGGTCGACGCCCACCGACGTTTCGGGGTGACTACGGGAATCTCGGCGCACGACCGGGCGAAGACCGTGGAGGTGCTGGTGGACCCGAAATCGACTCCGGAGGATCTCCGGCGACCCGGGCACATCTTCCCGCTGCGGGCGCGCCGGGGCGGTGTGTTGCGGCGCGTCGGCCAGACGGAGGCGGCCGTCGATCTCGCGCGTATGGCGGGCCTTTCTCCGGCAGGCGTGATCTGCGAGATCCTGAACGAGGACGGGACCATGGCGCGCCGGGATCAACTCGAGGTCATGGCGCGCGAACACGGCCTTGGACTGATCACGGTCGAGCAGGTGGTCGCCCATCGGCTAGCCCGCGAACGCCTGGTAAGGCGCGTCGTGGAAGCACCGCTTCGGACCCCGTGGGGTGAATTCCTGTGCATCGGCTACCAGAGCGACATCGACGATCGGATTCATCTGGCGCTCGTGCACGGCGATGTGGCCGGCAGGAAGGAGGTCCTGGTCCGGATGCACGCGGAGAATCCGCTGGCGGACACCTTCGTGTCCATTGACGAACCCGGAGGAAATCTCCTGGCCGGCGCCATGCGGCGCATCCAGGAGGAAGCGGAGGGGGTAGTCGTGTACCTCCACCGTGATCGTGCCGGCGACCGCCTCATCGACCGGCTCCTGCGCGCGCGCGACCAGCCGCCGGTTCCCGAGTCGGCCCCGGGTCCGGGGCAGGTGCTCAGGGACTATGGCATCGGCGCGCAAATCCTTCTGGACCTGGGGCTGACAACGATTCGGTTGCTCACCAACAGTCGCAAGCACATCGTGGGCCTGGACGGATACGCGCTGCAAGTGACAGGCCGGCAGAGCTTTTCAGGAGTGACCATGGAAGCGGGAGCAGAGAGTGTTCCGGTTGCGGCCGGTCCCGGGATCGAGTCACTCGGATGAAGCGGTTGCGGAGTACCAGGATCGGTCTGCTGGTGGCACGGTTCAACAGCCTGGTCACCGAGCAGCTTCTGGACGGAGCCAAAACGCGGCTGCTCGCCCGGGGGATTCCGGCGGAGCAGATCCTGGTGGACTACGTGCCGGGAGCGTGGGACCTTCCACAGGCCGCGCGACGGATGGCTCGTTCCGGCCGGTACGACGCGATCATCGCGATTGGCTGCGTGATCCGGGGGGAAACCGCGCACTTCGACTACGTGGCCGGGCACGCGAGCGACGGATTGGGAGAGGTGGCCCTGTCGGCAGGAATACCGGTCGTGTTCGGAGTACTGACGACCGACAACGGGCAACAGGCGATGGCCCGGGCGGATACCGGCGGCGCCGACAAGGGGGGCGAATTCGCCGAGGCCGCGCTCATGCTGCTCGATCTGTACGACGCACATCCGGCGGACGGTCACCTTTGAACCCTGTCCTGGACTCCCGCGCCCGTCGCGACCGTACGCGTTCGCGGGCGTGGTTCCTGCAAGTACACTACCGCTGGGAGTCCGAGGGCGGCGGGTTCACTCCGGGTGAGGCGCTTGCCGCGACCGTCCGGGCCCGGCGAATCGCGCCCTCGAGGCTCAGGTATCTGGAGCGCCTGGTAGGCGCGTTCGAGGACAACCAGGAGGTCATCGAGTCCACGATATCGGAGTGTCTGGACAATTGGCGCCTGGAGCGACTGTCGGTCATGGACAGGGGAATCCTGCGACTGGGCGCCACCGAAATCCTGTGTCTACCGGATCTGCCGGGCAAGGTGGCAATACAGGAATCCGTCAGGCTGGCAGAGCGTTACGGCGGATCGGAGTCTCCGCGCTTCGTGAACGGGGTCCTGGATGCCGTGTTTCGGACGGCTGAGTCCGCCGATTCCGCCGGACGCGGGTGACCGTGAGTTCCCTGGCGATTCTGGTGGTCAACTGGCAGGACCGCCACAACGCGAACGCGGGGGGCGCCGAGGAACACCTCCACCAGGTCTTCGGCCGGCTGGCCGCGAGAGGTCATCGGGTCACCCTGCTTTGTTCCGGCTGGCGAGGCGCGCAGCCTGAACTGGAGGTCGACGGGATCCGGGTACTGCGAGCGGGCGGCCGCTATACATTCAACATCGCGGCCCCCCTCTGCCATGCGCGCCACCTGGCCGACGAGCACTTCGACGTTGTCGTCGAGGACCTCAACAAGGTCCCGATGCTGGCCACCCGTTGGGTCGAGGCACGGGCACGGCTGCTCCTGGTTCACCACCTCTTCGGTGCCACGGCCTTCCGCGAGGCGAACCCCGCCCTGGCGAGCGCCACCTGGCTCTTCGAGCGCATCATTCCAGCGGTCTACCGCGGCATCGACTGCGTCGCGGTCTCGGAGAGCACGCGCGACGATCTCGTTCGGCGCGGCCTGGACCCGGACAGCATCAGCGTAATCCGCAACGGCGTGGATCTCGACGGGCTCGGTCCCGCCGCGGAGCGTTTTCCGGACCCCACGGTGGTGTTTTTGGGGCGCTTGAAGCGTTACAAGCGGGTCGATCTGGTGTTGCAGGCCGTTCGGCGGCTGCGTGATCGGGGCATGAACATCAGAATGGTCGTTGCGGGGAAAGGTGACGCACGTGACGCGCTTGAACGCACGGCTCACGGCCTTGGCGTCCAGGATCGCGTGCGTTTCACGGGTTTTGTGCCGGATGAAGAGAAGCGCGAGCTGCTGTCCAGATCATGGGTGCATGCCCTGACGTCGCCCAAGGAAGGGTGGGGGATCGCAAGCATCGAGGCTTCTGCGTGCGGTACGGCCACCGTGGCCTCCGATTCTCCGGGTTTGCGCGAAACCGTGCGTGACGGCGAAACCGGCATCCTCGTGCCCCATGGAGATGTGGACGCATTGGCGGCGGCGCTGGCTCGGGTCATGGAGCCGCCGACCCGTGACCGCATGGGTATTGCGGCCCGGGAGATGGCCCGGCAATACACCTGGGAAGGGGTGGCAGCCGCCTTCGAGGACCTTCTGGCCGGGCTGGTTGCCAAGGCGCGAAAGCGCCGGTAGGCGTGCGGATTTCCACCGCGCTTTTTGCTAACTTGGACCTTGCTGAAACGTCGCCGCCCGGCCTGGCCGGAGTTTCCCGGCGGCTCGACCGTTCCTTCAACCCCTGGAGATCAATCTCATGGCGACACGGATCACAGCACACAGATGTGAGGTCAGTCCAGCCTTGCGGGAACGCGCGGAGACCCTCGCGGCTCGTTGGCCCCGCTTCGACCCCGCCGTGATGGATGTCAGTTTTGTTTTTCGGAATCAGGGTCGTTCACACACCGTCGAGGCCATCGTCTCGCGCCGCCGCCGGCAGGCGGTCGTGGCCCATGGCGAAGGGCCGGACTTTCGCGTGGCCATGGATCAGCTGGATGATCATGTCAAGCGGATTCTCAAGCGGGACCGGTCGAGACGGAAGGATTTTCGTCAGATGCCGTCGGGCGTACAGAGTTGAGACCCGTGCGGTGACACCGCGCCCCCCCCTCACTGTCCGGATGCGGGTGGACCGTCCGTGACGTCGTCGATCACGGTGCGTGACCTCCTCACGGCGAGAGAGGTGGTGCTTGAACTTGACCTGCTCACCCCGGAGGTGCCGCTGGAAGGTCGCATCGGAACCCCCGACGTCTCAAGTCCGGGCCTTGCGCTGGCGGGATACATGGCGCGCTTTCCCGATGGCCGCGCGCTGGTCTTCGGCGAGACCGAGATGAGCTTTCTGGCGACGCTCGATCCGCAGGAGGCGGGGACACGTCTTACGGCCGTTTTTGCGCGCAACGTTCCCGCCGTGTTCGTCACCCGCGGTCTCGACGTCCCACGGAACTTTCTGTCCGCCGCGGCCCGCGCCTCCGTACCGGTTTTTCGCACGCGTCTGGACACCGGGGACTTCTACAGGGTGCTCAAGCCGTTTCTCGAGGATTCGCTGGCGCCCACGACGACTGTGCACGGCTCGCTGGCCGACGTGTACGGGATCGGCTTGCTCTTTACCGGCCCGAGCGGCATCGGCAAATCGGAATGCGTGCTGGGTCTTGTGGCGCGGGGACATCGCCTGGTCGCCGATGATGTCGTATTCGTTTCCAGGCGTGGGAACGATGTGCTGATGGGCAAGGGGCATGAACTCCAGGGCTTCCACATGGAAATCCGCGGTGTCGGCATTATCGATGTCGCCTCGATGTTCGGTACGCGGGCTACCCGCCAGAGAAAACGCGTCGAGATCATCGTCGATCTGCAGACCTGGGACGATTCGCGGGAGTACGATCGGACGGGGCTCGAGCGTGAGGTGACGGAAATCCTCGGGGTCGAAATCCCGCGGGTGACCATTCCGCTCAACCCGGGCAAGAATCTGGCCGCCATCAGTGAGGTGATCGCGATGAACCAGCTCCTTGCCTATTCGGGCGTCGACGTGCCGACCCGGTTCGACGATGGATTGCGCGAAGCACTGAACCCCCGTGATTCGCTGATCGAAGACTATGAATGACCGCGGAAGCACCGCGCCCTCGATGGACGGGGGCCAGGTGGAGTCGACCTTGGCCGTCGCCGATCAGGAACGGGAGCGGCCCGCACCGGCGCGCGGCGTGGTGGTGGCCCACGGACGACTCGCGGAAGGCCTCGTTGCCGCGGTGCGCCAGATTGCCGGGGTAACGGATGACGCGCTTGTCGGCGTGTCGCACGGTAGAGAGGGAAGGGAGGAATTGTGCGAGCGCGCCATGAGCGAACTACGGGGTCCTCGCAACCTCCTGTTCACCGATCTGCCGAGTGGCGGGTGCCATCTGGCCGCACTCATCGTGACCCGGGAGCGGCCGGAGGTGCCCGTCATCACGGGAGTCAACCTTCCTATGCTCCTCGATTTCGTATTCAATCGCAGGCTTGAGTTCGACGAGTTGGTCCCGCGGCTCGCCCAAAAGGGGCAGATGGCCATCGCGGGCAATCGGCCGCGTCCGCAACTGCGCTGAGCCGTGACCTGCTCCATCGAAGTCGAGGTGCCGAATCGGCTCGGCATGCACGCTCGACCCTGCGCCGAGTTTGTGAAGCTTGCGGGGGGCTTTTCGTCGTCGATTCTCGTGGCCAGGAACGAAATGCGCGTCAACGGAAAGAGCATCATGGGCGTTCTGATGCTCGCGGCCGAGAAGGGCAGTTCCCTGACCATCACGGCGGACGGGAGCGATGCCGAGGCGGCGGTCGAGGCGTTGGCGAATCTGGTGCGAGGCGGGTTCGATGAGTGACGCTTCAGCCCCCACCATTCTCGAAGGCTTCCCGGCTGCCGAGGGGATCGCCAAGGGGACGGTGCGTGGGATCGTGTGGAGCATCCCCGAGGTCGCCCACACCGTTGTGGAGGCGGGATCAGTTGACCGTGAACTTGGGCGTTTTCGCGCCGCGCTGGCCGATGCGCGCCGCCAGCTCGAGGTGCTCAAGAGCGAGACCGAGGGCCGGCTTGGACCCGTCGAGGCGAGGATATTCGATCCCCAGATCCTGATGCTCGACGATCCCGACGTCGTCAACGGAACGGAACGCTACATCGCCGAGAATCGCCTCGGGGCGGCACGTGCCTTCGACTGGAGGATGCTCGAACTCAAGGAGCGTTGGTCGCAAACCGACCATCCCATGGTGCTCGACAGGCTCAACGATCTTGCGGATCTCAAGCTGCGGGTCCTGACACGCCTGCTGGCACTGCCCGAACCATGGGACATGGGTCCCGCGACCGGCGTTGTGGCCGTGGCGCGAGATCTCACCCCGAGCTTTGTGGCGACGCTGGATACCGACAGGGTCGTGGCCCTGGCGACCGACGAGGGCACACGCACGTCCCACTGGGCGATCCTGGCGCGGTCGTTGCAGATCCCGGCCGTCGCGGGACTGAATCGGGTTTCCACTCAAGCGCGGGACGGGCAGATGATGGTCGTGGACGGGCGCTCCGGAAGGGTCGTGATCGATCCCGACGCAACGGAAGCGGAGCGCTTCGAGTCGCGTCGCTCAGCGATCCTGGGATGGAGACGCGAGATCGCGGCGATCGCGCGCGAGGATGCGGTTACCCTCGACCGGACCACGGTGGCGCTCCGGGCGAATCTCGACTTGCCCGGAGAGGCGGCGCGGGCGCTGGAGTACGGTGCCGACGGCATCGGGCTCTTCCGTACCGAGTTCCTCGTCGTTGGCCGCAACAGGGCACCGGGAGAAGAGGAGCAATACCGTGCGTATCGAAGCGTGGCGGAGACATTCGCAGACCGGCCCGTGCTGATTCGCACCTTTGATCTGGGCGGGGACAAGTTTCCGGTCTTCCTGCGTGCGCCGGCCGAGGAAAACCCGCTCCTGGGGAGGCGGGGCGTCCGCGTCTTGCCGGACGAGACCGCGCTGTTTCTCAAGCAGCTGCGCGCGATCCTGCGAGCCACGGCGCACGGCGATGTGCGAATCATGGTGCCGCTCGTGAACACGCCGGAAGAGATCACGTCCGTGCGACGCCTCCTTCGCACAGCTGCCGACCAGTTGCGCCGCGAAGGCATGCGGTTCTCGGAACAGGTCAAGCTGGGCGCGATGATCGAAACGCCCGCGGCAGCTTTGCAGGCGTGGCAGCTGGCCGCGCACGCGGACTTCCTTTCCATCGGGACCAACGACCTGGTCCAGTACACTCTGGCGGTCGATCGTACCAGCACCCGCCTGGCCCATCTCTTCGACGAACTGCATCCGGCCGTGCTGCGGCAGATTTCGATGGTGGCGGACGCGGGTCGGCAGGCGGGCGTGGAGGTGAACGCCTGCGGAGAGATGGCTGCCCGGCCGCTCGGCGCCCTGCTCCTTCTGGGCCTGGGGGTAGAGGCGCTTTCGGTGGCGTGGCCCTCGCTGCTCGAGATCAAGAGGCTGGTCCGCCGGTGTCGAATGAGCGCCGTGCGCGCCGCGGCCTCGGCGGCGCTGAGTGCGCCGGCGAGTTGCGACGTGAGGGACCGGCTCAACGAGTCGCTGGGTGACGTGCTCGGCACCTGGATCGGTTTGGGGACTTGACGAGTCCCCCATAATCTTCTTCCGTCACAGTTCCACCGGCGCAGCACTGGAGCCGCGTTTCTGATGGGTCGTGTGCGTTGGCGACACCGCGGCCCACGGCCCTGACCGACCACTCATCACTCCTGCCAGAAGAAGCCGACACCTTGAGCCTGAGTCTTTTCACATCCGAATCCGTTACGGAGGGGCACCCCGACAAGATTGCCGACCAGGTATCGGACGCGGTCGTCGACGCAATTCTCGCCACGGACCCGGGAGGCCGCGTCGCGTGTGAAACGCTGGTCGCGGCGGACAGGGTGCTGGTGGCAGGAGAGATCGCGTTGGACGGAGAACGCCCCGACGTCCCTGATCTCGTCCGTCGCGTAATGCGCGACGCGGGCTACAGCCGGCCCATATACGGTCTGGACGGCACCCGTTGCGACCTGGCCCTGTCCAACCAGTCGCCCGAGATTGCGGCGGGTGTCGACCTCGGTGGGGCCGGCGACCAGGGCATGATGTTCGGGTTTGCCTGCGCCGAAACGCCGGAACTGATGCCGGCGCCCATTTCCGCCGCTCACGCCCTGGTCAGGCGGCTGGCGGAGGCGCGCAAGTCGGGCGAGATCCCATGGCTGGGGCCCGACGGCAAGTCGCAGGTCACCTACGAGTACGATGGCGTCGACCCCGTCCGGATCGATACCGTCGTCGTCAGCACGCAACACGCGGCCACACACCAGGGACGCACGCTGGCCCAGGAGGAGATCCGCGCCGAGGTCATTCGCAGGATCATCGTGCCGGTGCTTCCGGCGCACCATTTTTCGGTCGACAGCGCGAAGATCCACGTGAACCCGAGCGGCAGCTTCATTTCGGGAGGGCCCGAAGCGGATGCGGGACTCACCGGTCGCAAGATCATCGTCGACACCTATGGCGGCATGGGCCGGCACGGCGGCGGCTCGTTTTCCGGCAAGGACGCGACCAAGGTCGACCGGTCGGGCGCCTACGCGGCCAGATGGGCAGCCAAGAACCTGGTCGCTGCCGGCGCCGCCTCTCGGTGCGAGGTGCGTCTGGCCTATGCGATCGGCAAGCCGGAGCCGGTGCAGGTGTGGGTGGAATCGTTCGGGACCGGATGCGTGCCGGATCGTGCCCTGTCGGCCGCCGTTCAGGATGTATTCGACTTCCGGCCCCGACGGATCATCCGTGATCTCGGCCTGAGAGGACCGGTATTTGGTCCTACAGCTGCTTACGGGCATTTCGGTCGCACGCCTGCCGTTGCGAAGGCGGGTGGACGCGAGGTCAGCCTGTTCACCTGGGAGCGTACTGACCGGGTCGGCGAGCTGCGGACAGCGCTGGCCTTGTAGTTTGGCGTCCCGGTTCGGCGGGGTTGGCCGATACCGGGGCGCGGGTCGTTCGTGTCGGGTGGCGCGGGACGGACGCGGGACACAACTTGTTATCCCCCGGTTGTACCGGGCTTCCGGACAGCTGTCAGGCGAGGAGGTCATGTGATCGAGGTCAATGTGCAGAGCCTCGCGTTCGATCGTGCTTCGAACACGCCGGTTGTCATTCTGCGGGAGATCGGAACGGACCGCGTGCTGCCGATCTGGATCGGGCCCGGGGAGGCGAGTGCGATCGCCATGCAACTGGGGGGCGTGTCCTTCCAGAGGCCGTTGACCCACGATCTTCTCGTCTCGGTGCTGGGGGGACTCGGAGGCACGCTGCAACGGGTCCTTATTACGCGTGTCGAGGACAGCACCTATTTTGCCGAGTTGATCATCGACCGCGACGGCGACCTGATATCCGTGGACGCGCGACCCTCGGATTCGATCGCCATCGCCCTGCGCGCGGAGGCGCGCATATTCGCGGATGATGCTCTGCTCGCGGCCGTGTCCGAGGCCATGCCTGCCGAGGACGGCGATGAGGGTGAGGAGAACGGGGAATCGCGCATGAGCGGCGAAGCCCTCGAGGAGCACCTGCGCAAGTTGCGCCCAGAGGATTTCGGACGGTTCGACCACTGATCTCCGGCCGCTTCACGCACCCGGCTCCGACCCACCTCGGGCTTCCGGTCGCACTTCTCGGTCTCGCGGCGTGTGCCCTGGTACAGCTGTCCAGCGCGGCGGCTCCCATGGCGGCGGCTGCCGCCGCGCCACGCACCGAACCGTGGCCGTCCGGTGCTTTGGCGCCTCTGCCGTTCCGAAATGCGCAGCAGCCTCCGAATCGCTTCATTCTCTCGGGGCGGGTGCTCATCGGGGATGCTCCCGCGGATACCGGAACCGTCGTTCTGCACCGGGTTTCACCCACATTCACAGGCGCGGTGGACAGTGTCCGGGTGGCGCGCGAGGGTGCCTTCCGCGTGCCACTGGACGGGCTGTCCGACGATGCGACCGACGACGTCTTCTTTGCGTCGGTCCGATACCGGAACGTGCTCTACGTCGGGGGCGCGGTTACCACCACGGATGATCTTGCCGACCCCTATGTCATTCGGGCCTACCCGACGGTCGCTGCCGGACCGGGAGTCTCGTTGCCCATCCGCGTGCGCAATTTCTTCGCTGTGCGCAGCAGTGGGGGGTCCGGATGGTCCGTGAGCGACCTCTTCGAGTTGCGCAACGATTTCCAGGCAACGGTGATCGCGAGCGAAGCCGGTGCCGCGTGGTCATATGCTCTGCCCCCGGGTGCGCTCGATTTCGAGGTCGGGGAGAGCGATCTTCCGCCCGGAGCGGCGAGCTTCAGCGGGGGACGCCTTCACTCCTCGGCGCCGGTTCCACCGGGCGAGAGCGTCTACCTGGTACGCTACAGGATCCCTGCGGAGGAGTTCACCATTCCGCTGGAAGGGGTGACGGAGTCCATGGAACTGTTGATCCGTGAACCGGCGGGCGACCTTGCGGTCACGGGGCTCATGTCCACCGACCCTGTCACACTCGAGGACGTTACCTACCGGCGCTTCGCGGGGCGGGAGGTGGCGCCCTCGGTCGTCACCGTCGCGTCCGGTTCGCGAGCGTTGCCGGGAAGCCGGCTCTCGCTGGTCGCCGTGATGCTTGCCCTGGCGCTGGCGCTTGTGGGCGCGGCCCTTGCATTCCGCTCCCGTACCCGGATCGCCATGACGACCGCCGACCGCCGCCGACGAGCGCTCGTCGAAGTGGCCCGGCTCGATGAGCGGTGGAACGCCGGAGCCATCGACGCGGAGGAGTACGACGTGCGCCGCCGCGAGCTTCTCAGGGAGCTGCGAGGATGAGCACCGGCCCTCCGGCAACCGGTCCACAAGGCCCGCCCGGCACATTCCGCCCTTCCAAGGCTGCGGAATGGCCATCGTAACGACCGACGCGATCCTGCTGCGCGCCCACCCGTTCTCCGAAAGCAGCCGGGTCCTCAAACTCTATACGCGCGATCTCGGACTGGTCGGCGTAATGGCTCGCGGCATCCGGCGCGGGGCGTCCCGGGGCCACGGCGGCGTGGACACGTTCGGCGAAGGCACCGCCGTGATCTTCATGCGGGACGGTCGAGAACTGCAGTCCCTCCGGGAATTCAGCCCTCTCAAGGCGCGCTTCGCGCTCGCCACGGACTTCCGGCGGCTCGCCGGGGCCTCGATCGCCGCCGAGATCGTACTCCGGCACGCGGCCGAGGCACCCAATCCCGAACTCTACCGCGCGCTCTCCGTCGGATTGGACCAGCTCGGCCGCGCCGGGCCCGAGGACATTATCGCGGAAGTGCTCGCGCTCGGCTGGCGCATTATCCATGCTCTCGGCTTCGCGCCGGAACTCACCGTGTGCACCGGGTGTGGTCGGGCACTCGAACGGGATGAGATGGCACGCTTTGATCTCTCGGCTGGCGGAGTCAGGGGACCGGAATGCCCCGCGGCGGGCGGATCCCGGCGAATCGGACCGATAGCCCGGGCGCAACTGCTCAATCTGCTTGAGGGGGACGTTCCCGAGGAACTGCGCGGGCCTGCCCCCCACCTGACGCTGCTCGACGACTTCCTCACCTTTCACATGCTGGGCGGCCGTCGCCTGGCGTCGTTCGACTTTCTCGACCCCTCGCCGCCAGGCCGAATCGATGACTCCGGCAACGGACGGTGACATTCCCGACGTCCGCCCTGGTGAGCGGTCCGGCCAGGCGGGGCTGATCCTCGGCACCGCGGGCCACATCGATCACGGAAAGACGGCGCTCGTGCGAGCCCTCACGGGCGTCGACACGGATCGACTGGCCGAGGAGAAGAGACGCGGAATCACCATCGAACTGGGATTCGCGCGCTACGCGGCCGAGAAGGGTCCGAGCTTCGGCATCGTGGACGTGCCCGGTCACGAGGGATTCGTCCGCACAATGGTTGCCGGTGCGTCGGGCATGGATCTCGTCCTGATGGTGGTCGCGGCCGACGAGGGGGTGATGCCCCAGACGCGCGAGCACCTGGCCATCGTCCGGATGCTTGGCGTCGGCGGAATGGTGGTCGCGGTCACGAAGACGGACCTGGTGGACGACGAATGGCTCGAACTTGTTGTCGAGGAAGTGCGGGACCTCCTCGCCGAAACACCGTACGAGGACGCGGAGGTCGTCCCCACGTCGGTGCGGACCGGAGTGGGGTTGCCGGATCTGGCCCGGGCCATCTCGCGTTGTGCGGAGCGGGCGAGGACCAGGACAACCGATGATCTGGCGCGCCTTCCGGTCGACCGCGTCTTTGCCATGGAGGGTGCGGGCACCGTCGTGACCGGGACGCTGTGGTCGGGACGGTTGTCGCGCGGATCCGTGGTGCGGATACTGCCGCGGGGGGACGAGGCGAGAATCCGGGCGCTCCAGGTGCACGGCACGCAGGTCGACGAAGCGGTGGCGGGACAGCGCACGGCAGCGGCCCTGACGGGAGCGGTGGTGAGGCGGGGGCACGTTGCACGCGGGGACGTGATCGTTTCGAGCCGGAGGTGGTCGCCTTCCCACATGCTCACGGTGGCGTTGACCGCGCTGGCGGGCAGCGGATGGCGGATCGAGAACGGGCAGCGGGTTCGTGTACATCTCGGAACCGTCGAGGTGATGAGCAGGGTGGTCCTGTTCGGCGTCGACGAGGCCGTGGCCGCTGAGCCGGTTCTCGCGCAGTTGCGGCTTGAAGCCCCGGTCGTCGCGCGGTGCGGTGACCGGCTGGTCGTGCGCTCCTATTCGCCCATCACCACCATCGCCGGAGGCACCGTTCTGGAGCCCGCCCCGCCGAAGCGCAAGCGTCTTTCCCGCGCCGAACGGGATGCACTGGAGGCCTTGTCAAAGGGTGGCCGGCAAGCGGTGCTGGGCGCCGTCGCCCTTGCTGGCTGGGCGGGACTGGAGGTGGGCGCCCTGGGCGTGGCGGCCGCGTGGCGCGGGAGGGCGAGTGACGACCTGGCCGATCTCGCCTGGCGTCTCGACGGGGTGCTCTTCGACCGTGACATCGTGGCGGCGGGCGAGGAGAAGCTGCTGGGGCTCGTCCGACGGCATCACCGGAGTTGCCCCCTGGAGCCCGGAGTTCCTCTGAGTGCGCTGCGAACGGCCCTCCCCGGCGGGGCTCACTCCAGGCTGGCCGATGGCCTCGCGTCACGCCTGGCGGCGCGAAGCCGTCTGGTCGTCGAGGAGAAGGTCGCCCGGCTGCCCGGCTTCGAGCCGACTCTGTCGCCTGCCGAGGAGCTGCTCGCCGAGCGCATCCTCAAGGTCCTTGGCGATGTAGGTCTGAAGGGCCCGGACACGAGCCAGCTCCAGCAGGCCGTGGATGATCCCGGGACCGGCGCGGTCCTCCGGTTTCTGGCGACGCAGGGCCGTGTCCGGTTGTTGGGGGACCTCTACTGGGTCACGGCTGCGGCCCTGGAGCGGGCGGCAACCCGGGTGACGGAGGAGTTGGGAGGCCGCGGGGGACTCGGGCCGGCCGACTTCCGCAAGGTACTGCCGGTCACGCGCAAGCACCTGATCCCGATCCTCGCCTACCTGGACGCCCGGGGCGTCACGCAGCGGCTGCACGACGGACGACGGGTCTCGAGCGAGGGCCCGGGCGAAACCGCTTGACTTCGGACGGCCCGCCCGGGTACTATTGGCACACAAGTTTACCAGTCCACGGGGCCGCGCCAGCCCCATGCCCTGGGGGGCGATCGCACGAACGCTACTGAACGAAGGCAGGACAAGTTTTGAGACGCATCGTTTGCGTCGGAGTGTTTCTCTGTTTCGGTGTATTCGGCCGCGTTGCGGGGCAGGAGCGTCCTCCGCCCCTCGGTGAGCAGGATCCTGGATTCACGCTGGAGCAGAACTACCCGAACCCCATCAACACCGAGACGCGGATACCGTTCGAATTGTACGAGTCCCTCTTCGTGGAGGAGGGCTCGGCCACGGTGTCGATCCGCGTCTACAATATCCTGTACCAATTCGTTGCGGCGCCCGTCGCGCTGGGTTTTCCCGGCGGAGAGGGACTGCCGATGCTTCAGTTGGAATACACGTCCCCCGGAGAGTACGAAGCCTACTGGGACGGACGTGACCGGACCGGCAGGCAGGTCGCGTCGGGCGTCTACTTCGTCCAGATGGTGGTGAACGGCCGCGAGCCCGTGATCCGGAGGATGTTCGTCACCAAGTAGCAGTGCTCGCGGAAGCGGCGGCGGGCGGTAGCCGGGGAGTCGGTCAGACGCCCTTTGATTCCAGCAGCTGGAAGAAATCGTCCGCGGAGCGCAACCCCGTCAGTTTCTCCGGCACGTCACGGTGCTTCGCAAACTGCGCCAGCTTTCCCAGGACCGGAAGATACTGCACGGACACCTCCACCGGGGGCGCGACGATCAGGAAGAAATGATGGACGGGCCGTTTGTCGATGGCGTGGAATTCGACGCCGCCACGGTGCCGTCCGTAGGCGAGGCGCAACCGGCGCACCATCAGCGAGCGACAGTGCGGAATGGCGATCCCGCGCCCGATTCCCGTCGAACCCAGGCTTTCACGACGGCGCAGCGTCCGCGAAAGCGTCGCCTCCGAGCGGTCATCGAGTGCCAGAAGCGCGACGAGCGCGCCCAACACGTCGTCCCGCGTGTCTCCGGCAAGGTCGAGGCTGACCCGCTCATTGGTGAAGAAGTCGCTCAGAATCATGTGCGGTAGCGGAGGAAGGGCTTCCCGGGAACGTGAGGCAGATGCGGCGGGGAAGTTATTCACGCTGGCCGGGGAAGACCAGCGGATTAGCTTGTGTACCATGAGCAGACTGCCATTCGAGGTACCCGGGAATCCGGCGACACCCCTCTTCCTCGCTCCGCAGGCCGGCGTTTCGGAAGCACCGTTCCGGCGTCTTTGCCGCAGCTTCGGGGCCGACGTGGTGCTTACGGAATTCGTCAGCGCCGAAGGGATCATCCGCGCAAACGAGCGGACCGCCGCGTACCTGCGTTTCGATGACGAGGAGCGGCCGATAGGGATCCAGATCTTTGGTGCCGAGCCCGCCACGATGGGAGACGCCGCGGCGCTCGTGACCGAGGTCTACGCGCCGGACTTCGTCGATATCAATTTCGGGTGTCCGGTGAAGAAGGTGGTGAAGCGCAACGGCGGCTCGGGATGCCTGCGCGATCCGGAGCTGGTGTACAGGATCGTTCGCGCCGTGGAGGCGGCGACGCCGCTCCCGGTGACGGTGAAGATCCGCTCGGGCTTCGACGAGAGCACCCGGGACCCCGTGCGGTTCGGGCTGATCTGTCAGGACGCGGGGGCGAGGATGGTGACGCTGCACCCGCGCACGCGCGCCGACATGTACTCCGGCCGGGCCCGGTGGGACGAGATCGCGGCCCTGGCGCAGGCGCTGGAAGTGCCCGTGATCGGCAACGGCGATGTCCGTTCGGGCGAGGACGCGCTGCGCATGAAGAAGCAAACCGGATGCCGGGGAATCATGATCGCTCGTGGGTCGCACGGGGCGCCCTGGCTGTTCAGGCAGTCCCGGGCCGCTCTGGCCGGTCGGCCGGTCCCGGGGCAGCCCGGCGTGCGGGCGCGCTTCGAGATCTGTGTGGCGCACGCGCGGAACGCGGTCGCATTCGAAGGCGATCCGGACAAGGCGGTGCGTGAGTTCCGCAAGCATCTCGGCTGGTATACAAAGGGTTTGCCAGGCGGCAGAGCCCTGCGGCAACGGCTGTTTCAGGTTCACGATCTCGACGAGGTACGATCCGTTCTCGACGGTTACCTGGTCCATCGGGGTTCTCGTCTGACCGCGGCGGCCTTATCGTTACCTGACGAAGGTGGCCGCGGGGCCGGTGATCACCGGACAGCCACCGGTTGATTGAAAGCACTGGGGGCGACACGGCTTCGACGGGTTTGGAGATTTCGGAGTTGCGTGCCGAGGTCCGGGGAATCCTCGTAAAAAAACCCTGGAAAACCGAACAAATGCCAACAACGATCTGGCACTGGCCGCTTAACCATTAGCGGCCCGTTCCCCGATCTGCCCGCCCGAGGCGGGTCGCGGGAGCGTCGACGAGTCGGGCTGGTCTTCGGTCCACGCCACGGGACCCGAGGACGAGAATCGATGTGGCTAGCTCCGGTCAGGGTTGTTCGCCGACCCGTCCGGAAGTGAACCGAACGGCGAGCTACGCACGTAGAAGCTTGGAAGGACCCATTCGCGGACGCGGGTTCGACTCCCGCCGCCTCCATTTGCCCCGCGGCACCACGACCGTTCTTGCTGGAGACCATAGAGCCTTGAAGCGCAAACTGACGATACTGGGCGTCAGCCTGCCGATCATCCTCGTCGCCGACATCGTGACCAAGCGGTGGGCTGTGGCGGCGCTGGCCGACGCCGGTCGCCCGGATTTCCTGGGCGGCTACGTGCCGCTGAACCTGGCGTACAACACAGGAGCGGCATTCGGTATCTCCATCGGCAACGACCCGCGCTGGTTCTTCGTCCCCATCGCACTCCTCGCTCTCGCCCTGATGATTGCGCTGGTTATTCAGGCCAGACCGAACGACAACCTGCGCATCGTCGCGCTGACGCTCGTGATCTGCGGCGCACTCGGGAACCTGTACGACCGCGTCCGCTGGGACGGAGGCGTGGTGGACTTCATCGGTCCGATCTCACTCGGGTTCATGGACTGGTGGATCTTCAACGTCGCCGACATGGCGATCAGCTGTGGCGTGGTTCTCCTTGTGATTTCCTTCTGGCTCGAAGAGCGAAGGCTCAAGCGGGAGGGAGCCGAAGCCGACGAGGGGCCCGCGGACGTCGTCCGGCCCGGCCCGGAGCCCACTCAGGGCTGACGCGGCCGGCGCACGACCCCGCGCAGGATCCTTCCAGCCGGCGCACGGCGGCGCGTGTGGGGCCGCGCGCGCAGCCGACCTCAGCCCGCTGGATCGAAGACGACGTACTCGATCCGGCGTCTCCGCACCTTGGCGACCCGGAGCTGGCCACCCTCGACGGGAATTGAATCGCCCGCCTTTGCGATGCCCTCGAGCGCACCGAAGACGTAACCGCCAACCGTGTCGTAGTCCTCGCCGAGGTCGATGCCGAGGCGGTCCTCGACGTCCCTGGCGGGCGTGCCTCCGCGAATGATCGTTCGGCCGTCTCCCAACTCCTGGAAGTCGATCGGTTCGTTGGTCTCGTGTTCGTCCTGGATCTCGCCGACGATCTCCTCGATCAGGTCCTCCAGGGTGACCAGTCCGGCCGTGCCCCCGAATTCATCCAGGACAATGATCATGTTGGTCCGCTTCGCCCGCATTTCGTGGATCAGCTCCTCGACCGGCTTGGACGCGGGAGCGAACTGCGCGGGACGCGCGACCGCGCGAATCTCCTTGCCCCCATCGCGGGCGGCCCTCCAAAGATCCCGCGCGAGCAGGATGCCCACGATCTGATCGATGTTCCCGTCGTACACGGGCAGGCGGAGCTTGCCGCGGTCCAGCATGACGTCCATCGCCTCGCCCACCGACGCCTCTACCGGTACGGCCACGATGTCGATCCGGGGCGTCATGACCTCGCTCACAGCGATCTCGTCGAGTTGCATGACGTTCGACATGACCTGGAACTCGTCCTCGTCAAGCGCGCCCTCACGGCGCCCGAGCTCCGCGAGAACCTCGATCTCGGCCCGGCTGATCGTGGCTCCCCGATGTCCCTTCGGCGTAATCCACCGGCTCAGGAGGCTCAGCGGTCCAAGAACCGGCTTCATCACGAACACCATGGCGCGCAGCAGGTGTGCGGTGGGCCGGGCCAGCTGATTGCAGAAGGTGGCGCCAAGTGTCTTGGGGATGATCTCCGAAAACACCAGAACCGCGAAGGTGAGGACTCCCGCGAACGCCCCGATCCAGACCTCGCCGAAGATCTGGGCGGCGATGGCGCCCGCCCATGCCGCTCCCACCGTGTGAGCAATGGTGTTGAGGGTCAGGATGGCCGCGATGGGCTCGTCGATCCGGTCCTTCATTCCGCCCAGGATGTTGCCAGCGATCTCGCCGCGCCGCTGCAGGAGCGCCAGGTACGAGCGGTTGACTGAAAGGAGAACGGCTTCGAGCACGGAACAGAGGAAGGAGATCGACAACGAAACGCCCACCACCGCGAGCAACTTGATCATGACACCCCCCAGCGGGATCGCCTCGTCCCGCACCGCGCCGCCCGCGGGTGCGCCTGACCGCGTGGCCTTGCCCTCATCCGCCGGCCGTCTCTACCGTTCGGCGTCGATACAAGCCTCTGCCCGTTCACTTCGATGGAGGAGCGCGTTGGTTCGTGGGTCGCACGCCGCACTCGCTCTGCTGGTCCCATTCCTGCTCGTCCCGCGTGCCGGCGGCGCACAGGATCCGCCGACCGCCGACTACTACGTGTATGTAGGCGCCGAATCCGCCGATCTCCTGCACAGGGTACGCTTCGGCCCAGGCGGCGCGTCACTGGAACGCACGATCGCCGTGGGGGAAATGGCCACCGAGACCGAGGGCCCGCACGGTCTCAATCTCTCCCCCGACGGACGCTTTCTCTACATGACCACCGGGCACGGGGTTCCCGACGGGAAGCTGTGGAAATTCCACGCGGGTCCCGACACGCTGGTCGGCGATCCCATCCTTCTCGGCTATTTCCCCGCAACACTCGACCTTACGCCCGACGGTCTGTACGCTTTCGTGGCCAACTTCAACCTCCACGGCGAACCGGTGCCCTCGACGATCTCGGTCGTGTACGCTCCCGAGATGATGGAAGTCGAACAGATCGAGACCTGCACCATGCCCCACGGCGCCCGTCTGGACGCGGCCGGGGAGTTTCTGTATTCGGCGTGCATGATGGATAACCAGATCGTCGAGGTCGATACGCGCAACTTCACGGTCAGCCGGCGTTTTCACGCCGAGGCCCCGTGCTCTCCAACCTGGGTCGTGCCCACGCGCGATGGCGAATCGTTGCTCGCTGCGTGCAACCGCGGAGACCGTATCCTGGAGATCGACCGCGAATCGTGGTCGCTCACGCGGACCCTCGAGACGGGTGCCGGACCCTACAACCTGGCGCTCACGCCGGACGACCGGATCCTCGTTGCCACGCTCAAGCAGGCTGCGGCCGTGCAGTTCTTCGATCTCGTCGACGGGCGCACGCTGGGCACCGTGCCTTCTTCCACAACCGTGACGCATGGCGTGACCGTCAGTTCCGACGGACGCTACGCGTTCGTGTCGGTCGAGGGCGTGGGTGCCGAGCCGGGGAAGGTCGATGTCTTCGACCTCACCCGTTTTGTGCGAGTGGCCGATCTGGAGGTAGGGCAACAAGCTGGCGGGATCGTCTTCTGGAAGATGGAAGAGGTGCGCCCGTCACCGTCCTTCAGGTGACCGGGATCGAGAGGTTGTCCTCGTCCCAGGTGAAGTAGTAGGTCCGCTCGGCGCCGCTTCGGGTCTTGAGGTTCACCAGGTTGCGCTGATCCTCGAACATGTTGAACAGCAGCCGGTTCCGGATATGCACGCGTTCCACCGACGCGGGAAGCGGATACCGGAGCCGGTACCACCACATGACCTCGTCAAGCCTGGCCGCCTCCTCCACGCCGCGCTCGACCAGTGTGCCGGCCAAGGGTGTGCCGTCTGCCCGAAACACCAGCATCTCGTTAATGTACTGCTGTATTGTGGTGTCGACTTCGGCTGTCTCGGATAGTTCGAAGTCCATGTCCGAGGTGTTTTCCATTACCGCGAACTGAAGATCGTCCCAGAAAAAGCGGATCCGGGCTTCGAGGATGGTGTCGGTGACACGCACGTCCGCGACCGAAAGCCGGAACGGATGGGGCGCTTCATCGGATGCTTCCGGCGTTGTCCACGCGACGGCGGCCAGCCCCGGCAAGCCGGCAAGGCAGATCCGGAGACCGGTGGACGAGACGGAGGCTGGACGATTGCGGTACATTCCTAGAAGTCCGTGGTAGACCCGGCGTAAGGGCCCAGGACCTGACAGAGCAAACCAGGGAGATCGTTCGATCAATCTACGACAAATCGTTCCGGCCGTGGAGCTGTTTGCAAGGGCCCGTTCGTTTGGGCGGGCAGTGTTGGGCGGTCTGGTGGCGATCGGTGCCCTGGCTGCTATCGCCACCGACCCCGCAGCTGCGCAGTTGAGGGTGAGCGCCGGCGGCCACGCACTATACCAGTCGCAGATCTTCGACGGCACATTCGGCTTCGGGGGCAGGGCCGACATCGAAGTCGGGTTCATTCGCAGCGGGCTTACGCTGGTCGGAACCTACGATCACCTGCTTCCCGACTGCGACGGGTGCTCCTGGCGGGGAATCGGCGGGCAGGTCATTCTTGCCTCGCAGAGCCCCATCTACGTGGGCGCCGGTGCCTCCCACCAGCGCTTCCGCCGCCCGGCGGACCGACCTGATCCGGAACCCATGGCTTCGGAGCCGCCAGAAGACGATTGGGTGTTCAGCCTTGTGGCCGGCGTACGCGTTCCGGTACTTCCGGTGATCGTGCCGTATGTCGAGTTTCGACAGGAGGTCGGGTCGGATCTCAACAAGCAGATCATCGCGGTGGGCCTGATGTTCAGCCCCTCTCGCGCCCGCGTGGCACCTCGGGGTCCGGGTCGCGGATGAAGCAGGCCGCTTTCTACGAGCGGCCCGTCAGGGCGGTGGGGCGGTTGTGGGAGGACTGGGCGGAACACGGCGGACAGCTCGGCCTCCTGGTCTGGTCCACAGCGGTAGCCGCGGTCCGGCTGCGGATCTCGTCCCGGGAATTCGTGCGGCAGCTGTACGTGATGGGTGTCCAGAGCATCCCCATCGTCGCGGTGACCTCGATCCTCACGGGAATCGTGACTTCGCAGCAGGGGGGATACCAGTTCACCGCAACGATCCCCCTGTATGTGCTCGGCAGCGTGACCGTGACCAGCGTGGTGCTCGAACTTGCCCCGGTCCTTACGGCCGTGGTCCTGGTGGGGCGGGTCGGGGCCCGGATCACCGCCGAACTGGGCACGATGGTGGTTTCGGAACAGATCGACGCGTACCGCTCGCTGGGCCGCGATCCAGTGATCATGCTCGCGGCTCCCCGCATCCTGGCGGGACTTGTTGTGATGCCGCTCCTGGTGGGGCTGTCCAATATCATCGGCATCTTCTCGGGGATGGTGGCGGCGCAGCTGTCCCTCGGACTGAGCTTCGAGACCTTCCTGTACGGCGCCCGCCTGTTCTGGCACTCCTGGGATCTCTTCTACTCGTTCATGAAGGCGGTTGCGTTCGGCTTCGCGATCCCCGTGATCGCGATCCACATGGGCTTCCGCACCACCGGCGGGGCCGAGGGGGTGGGCCGCACCACCACCGCGTCCGTGATGTTCCAGACGCTCACCATACTGATCCTGGACGCGCTCTTCCCACCCCTCTTCCTGCAGTGATGCCGTGCCCCTGCCGATGACCTCCACCCCCGTCATTCGCTACCGCAACACGCACAAGGCCTTCAACCACCCCGTGCTGTCGGGGGTCGACCTCGACATCCACGAGGGGGAGATGTTCGCCCTCTTCGGTCCGTCGGGCACCGGAAAGAGTGTCCTGCTGAAGACCACGATCGGGCTGGTCGTGCCCGACCGCGGCGACGTGGAGGTGGGTGGCCAATCGGTCTACTTCGGAGCCGACGGCGCCCTGGAAACCGTGCGCCAGCAGGTCGGATACGTTTTCCAGCACGCCGCACTCTTCGACTCCCTGAACGTGTACGGCAACGTCGAGATGGGGTTGCCCATGGACCGGATTCGGCGCATGAGCCGCGCCGATGTGGCGAGAGCGATCCGGAGGGCGTTGGAGCTGGTCAACCTCGATCCCGATGCGGTTCTGTCCATCCTGCCCGCCGAGCTGTCGGGCGGAATGAAGAAGCGCGTGGGCATTGCGCGTGCCATCGTGGGACGCCCCGCGATCCTCCTCTGGGACGAGCCCACCACGGGCCTCGATCCCGTGAACACGGCGGCGGTCGAGAGGCTGATCAAGCGGCTGTCGGAAGAGTTGAGGGTGACTTCGGTGCTGGTCACCCACGATGTGGAGGGCGCGCTGTGGATGTGTGACCGCGTTGCAATGCTGGAGGGAGGAAGAATCCGGTTTTGCGGGACGCCGGACGAATTCCGGATCAGTTCCGATCCCGTAGTCAGGGCTTTCGTTGACCGGGCGGCCGCGGAGGCCGCCCTCGATGTCGTGGAGATGTCATGAGCAACACGGAATCCAATCGCAACCAGCGTCTCTCGGACGCCGACGTGCTGCGGGCCGTTCCTCCGACGCCGGGCGCGCGCCAGTTCCGGGTGGGAGTCTTCGTCATACTGGGAATCGCCGCGTTCTTCACGGTACTCTTTCTGATGACCAGCCCCGGGACGTTCAGGGGACGATACATGGTCACCACGCATGTGGAAGACGCGCAGGGAATCCGCAGGGGTGACCCGGTCAGGATGCGCGGGATCAATATCGGGCGGGTGCACGCGTTCGAGCTGGCGCCCGCGGGCGGGGTGGTCATCACCCTCGAGGTCGAAGGGGACTGGCCGATCCCCGTCGGATCGCGCACGGAACTGCTCTCGCTGGGCTTTCTCGGCGGGATGGTCGTTTCGGTCATCCCCGGCGACGGAGACGATTTCGTCGAACCCTGGACGCTGATCCCCGGCGCCGGTGGGGCCGGCGTGCTCGAGACCGTGGGGGACCTGGCGGGTGAAGCGGAGGATGTGCTGACCAGGATCCAGGACGTTCTGTCGGATTCGACGATTGCGGGCACCGGCGAGGTGGTCGTGCAGCTGCGTGACCTGCTGGGCGAGTTCGGTGAAATCATCGACGGCCAGGCCACCGAAGTGCGCTCGCTCACGGCGAGCCTGAGGCGGGCCGCTGAGAACGTGGAGGAGATATCGGGGGCCGACGAATGGAGGCGGGCGCTGGCATCCGCCGAGGCCACGCTCGAAACCGTCGAGCGCACCTCCGGCGCGATTGACACAGGGGTGGCCTCGCTGAACGTCGTCCTCGGGCGCATCGAGCGCGGCGAGGGTACGCTGGGCAGGCTCTCGGTGGACGATTCGCTCTACGAGTCGCTCGACGAGGCGGCGTCGAGCCTTCAGGCGCTGCTGGCGGACATCAAGGAGAATCCCGACCGCTACGTCACGATCGAGATCTTCTGACGCGCCGCCAGCCGGCCGCTACCAGCCCGGAGCGATCACGAATCCCATGTGCCAACCCTTCTCGGGCCGCTGCCAGGGATACGCGTAGTACGCTTCCAGGATCAGGAATCCGAGCAGATTCATGCGGGCCGACACACCGCTGGAGACCAGCGGGATCCGGTCCGCCGAGTGCCGCGACCACGTCAACGTCCCTGGCCGCTCTGAATCCCACGCGAAACCGACGTCGGTAAACAGCGTGAATTCGAGGGGAATGTAGGGGAAGTTGATGAGGCCGAACTCCTCGATTCCCGTAAAGGGAAGCCGGAGCTCCATGTTGAACACGCCCAACCGGTGTCCGAACAGGCGATCAAGTTCGGGGCAGCTCGAGCCGCTGAGACTGATCGTGCATTCCTGGTTCTGATTGAAGGACTCGTAGGAGTACCCCCGGATCATGTGTTCGTAACCCAGGAAGTATGTGCCCAGCTGCTGATCATCGAGCGCGCGCAGGTCCCCGTAGCGTCCCAGGTGCATTCCACGCATCGCCAGCGTGACCGGACCCCCGTTGTTGAAGTAACGGCGGTAGTCCAGGGTGAGGTTCTGGAAATCGACGGTGCCGTACAGCGCCTGCACGCCGACCCGGAAGCGCCCGCCTCGCACCGGGCTCGTGAAGCCCGAATAGTGGTTGTCTCCCACGAACGCCAGCGACACGGAAGCCAGGTTGAGCGCATCGCGCGACGGGAGGCCCTCGCGCTCGTAGCCGATGACGCGCTGGAACACGTCGGTGTGGAACGTTTCCCTCTCCAAATCGAAGCCGTACCGCGTGAACCCGATTCCCCCCTCGAGCCGGCGCGTGGCCGATAGGGGGTATTGCAGCAGCCCCTCCGCCGAATCGATGAATATGCGCTCGCGGATGACCTGGAAGTTGTTTCGTCCGAACGAGAAGTACTGGCGCATATACGGCTGGTGCTGGATCCCGCCGCCCCAGTTCCAGCGCCGCTTCTCGTTCAGGTAGAAGACGTTGGCGCCGATGTCCTTGATCGTGCCGTTGGCGAGCAGGCTCGTGAACACCCTCTGGTCGCCCAGCATGTCGCTGAAGTAGGCCGAAGTCGCGCCGCCGATGTAGGAGCCGTACGTGTCGGCCCCGACCCCGACGCTCGGCTGACCGATGTAGTCGAGTTGCAGGGAGGGCCGGTAGGGCTCGGATTGGTCGGAGGTGTAGACCTCGTCCGAGACGAGGCCGGTGAAGGGGTCGTCCAGGTACCTTGCGATCCTGCTGCCGACCGCGGGCAGGCCCGGCGGCAGCATTCGTCCGGGATGGGGAGCGGCGTCGGCGACGACGTCCACATAGGTCGACATCTCGTCGGGCCGTCCCGTGTTGACGATGTAGCCGCGCTCATGGAACACCGAGAAGGCGAGCAGGTCCGCGTCGGGAGAATAGGTGAACGCCGGCGACTGCATCGTGATACCGCTCACGCCGGTCACGGCGCGCGTGATCCGGCGCATTTCGCCGTCGGCGAGGCTCATGTGGTAGATGTCGGGGAAACCGTCCGGGTCCGACACGAAGAACAGGCCGTCGCCGGTCCGGTCATAGATGGGATTGATGTGTTTTGCCCCGGGGAAGGGGATGCGCGTGCCGACCGCAAGCGATTCCACGTCCAGGAAGGACAGGACATAGTTGCCGAACGTCAGCGTGCCGAAGTCGGTTTCCGGACCGCGGTCGGAGGTGAAGGCGAGGGTGCGGCCGTCGGGCGACCAGGCGGCGTGCAGGTCGGCGTGCTTGTCGTTGGTAAGCTGTTGCACACTGCCGGTCTCGAGGTCGTAGAGATAGAGGTCGGTGATCCCGCCCTTCAGTCCCGAAAACGCGATTCTGCGGCCGTCCGGGGACCATGCCGGATTCTGTATCGCCCCAAGTCCCTCGATCTCGATCCGCTCCTCGATGTTGCCGCTTCGCACATCGAGGATGGCCAGCTGATTGTTGCCGTTGGCGAGGATCACGAAAGCCAGGTTGCGTCCGTCGGGCGACCACGATCCGCTCGTGTCGATGTAGCGGATTCCGTCGATGTACGGCGCCTCGTTGCGCTGCAGCGGGCGGAGGATCTCCCCCGTGTAGACGTCCGCCAGGAACAGGTCCATCGAAAAGAGATCCCGCTCCGACTGGAACACGATGTACCGGCCGTCGGGACTCAGGGACGGAGCGACATTTGTCCGGCCCGCGCCGCATTCCACGCACAGGAGAACATCTCCGGTCTCGTACGGGTCGGTCTTGCCCGCCATCAGCGGCCTGTACTCCGTTTCGATCGCGTCCCACCACTGCATCGCCAGCGTGTCGCTGGACATCGCGAAGACCTGCTCGATCGCCGGCTCCCATCCGGCACGTAGCGCGGTGCGGAAGAGGTCCTGGACGGCATCGTCGCCATAGGTTCCCCCCAGGTACGAGATGAGGCCCTGGCCGAAACGGTACGCGAAGTACTTCGGATTGCGCGTGATCTCCCTGAGGGTCGGCTTGTCGTCCCGCAGAATGTGGTCGCGAAGCCACATGGCCGTGTGCGGATGCTCACGGCCCATCGAGAGGTACTCGGCCATTCCCTCCACGACCCACAGCGGCATCTGCGCCAGCCGCATGATGCCCCCGCCCGTGCGGCTTTGGGCGATGTTGTACTGGAAGGCGTGCACCAGTTCATGGCCCAGGATGCGGTCAGTGTCGCGGTAGGATGCTGTCAGCGGCATGATCACGCGGTTCTTGAGCGACTCGGTGACACCGCCTGTTCCCTGGCCGATTGCGCCCCCGAGCGTATTGGTCTGCTGAAAGTCTGGGTGATCGGCGTAGATGATCAGCGGCTTGCGGGTGTCGAATTCATGCTGGAAGACGCGGGAGAAGCGCTCGTACCACCGTTCGGCCATGCGGGCGATGTCCTCGATCGGATCCGACGCCTCGGCGTAGTAGTAGATGTCCCAGTTCTCCGTTGTCAGCTTGCGGAAGTCGCGCTGCTCGTACTGCACCTTGTTGCGCCCGAAGTACTGGGCCGACGCCGGCACGGGAGCCACGAGGAGGGCGAGCACCACCGCCCACAGGTAGCGGGGAATCCGCTCCCGAACGACTGCCACGCCGGCCGCGAAGCCGGAACGTCCTTTCTGAGAACGGATCGCTGAGCGCCGTGGAAGCGCTGCGTGTCCCGGTGGAGGTGTCGTCGGTGTCATGCCCGGCCTCTTCCCTGTTGACGCTTGCGAGCAAGCGAGTGTTTGTACGGTCCGGGGACCGGCGCGGGAGGCGGAGTGTTATCGGCAGCCTCCCACCGGCCCATCACACGTACTACCCTACGTGTGCGCTGGAGGTCCTTACAGATTCGACAACCACACAATACCGACGGCAGCACGATGACCACAACCAATATATAGGAGGTGCCGCCCATGACCGACACGTTTACGTTGCGCGTGGCGCGCTTGCGCACGCACGGCGCCATGGCGTCGGCCGGGCTCCTCGCGTTGCCCATGCTGCTGGCGTGCTCGGACGCCGCGTCCGCTCCAGCCAGCCATCTGGAGACCCCCGCGGCACCTGGCAGCGGACAGCCCTTCCTGGCCCCCGACGAAGACGGCGTTTGGATGAGCTGGACGGAACCGGCGACGGTGGGTCACCGGGTGGCGGTCTCGCACTTCGACGCGCTCGCCGACCGGTGGAGTGCTCCGAAAGTCGTGGCGGAAGGCGACGGGTTTTTCGTTAACTGGGCCGACTTCCCCTCCGTTCAGGCCGTTGGAGGCCGTCTTGTGGCCCATTGGCTCTGGCGTGGCGGGCAGGGTGTCTACGACTACGGTGTCAGGCTCGCGTGGTCCGACGACCGCGGGTCGACCTGGTCCCCGCCGTGGACGCCGCACGGCGACGACACCCCGACCGAACACGGCTTCGTGTCGATCTTCGAGACAGGGGAGGGCGCGTGGGCGGCCTGGCTCGATGGGCGCGCGATGATCGAGCCCGGGGGTCCCATGGCTGTCAGGGCGCGGTTGCTGCCGCTTTCGGGGCCCGCGGGCGAACGCGCGGCCGGAGAAGAGACGGTGGTCGATGCGCGCGTTTGCGAGTGTTGCCAGACGGACGCGGTGGTCGCCGGCGGGGTGCCGGTTCTGGCTTTTCGGAACCGGACGGAGGGCGAGGTGCGGGATATCCACGTCAGCCGCTGGATGGCCGCCGCAAACGGGGGCGAACCCCGATGGACGCCGAGCGTCCCGGTGCAAGAGGATGGTTGGGTCATCGGCGGATGTCCGGTGAACGGCCCGGCGATGGCCGCACGGGGCAACCGGGTCGTCGTCGCATGGTTCACGGCCCCGGAGGGTGAAGCCCGCGTGCACGTCGCATTCTCCAAGGACGCGGCCGCCTCGTTCGGCTCACCGCTGCGGGTCGACCTGGGGCAGCCGATCGGCCGCACGGATGTCGTAATGCTCGACGACGGCTCGGCGATCGTGACCTGGCTCGAGCGGACCGCAGGAGGAACCGTGATCCTCGGCAGGCGAGTGGCGGCGAACGGCGCGGCGGGGGATCCCCATCCGCTGGCCGACTCCGATGCCGCGCGAGCCTCCGGTTTTCCCCGTATCGCCCGTCTCGGGCCGGATCGGCTCATGCTCGCGTGGACGGATCCGGCGCGTGGGGGCCAGGTGCGCGCCTCGGTGTTCGGCCTGGACGGCTGGACGATGCCGTAGATGGACCTTGCCAGCGTGGAAACGCCGGTCGGCGTCGTGGATCTGGACCGGGCCAGGGAGAACATTGAGCGTGCGATCGCCTATTGCCGCACACACGGGATCGCGTGGCGCCCCCACGTCAAGACGCACAAGTCGCTGGAGATGGCGCGGCTCCAACTGAAACTCGGGGCGACGGGTCTGACGGTCGCGACCGCGCACGAGGCGTATGTGATGTCCCAAGCGACCGGCGACCTCCTGCTTGCGCATCCGCCGGCGTCGGCCGCCAAGGTGGATCGGTTGTGCGCTCTGCCGCGCAGCGTCGATCTGACGGTGGGCCTCGACTCGATCGAGGTCCTTCGACTCCTGGCCCGCGGCGCGGCCGCGGCGGAGCGCACGTTCGGCATCGTGGTCGAGTTCGATGCCGGGCTCGGGCGGACCGGGGTCACAGACCCTGCCGAAGCCGTGCGGGTGGCCGAGGAGGCCGTGTCGCTGCCCGGCGTCCGCTTCGACGGACTCATGTTCTACCCGGGCCACATCCGCATCCCGCGCAGCCGACAGGCCGGGCGGCTCGAACGGCTCTCGGAGCGTATCGAGGCGTTTGTGGCTGCGCTCTGCCACGCCGGGTTCCCGCCCCGGGTGGTTTCCGGTGGATCGACGCCCACGTTGTGGGACTCTCACCTGCTTCCCGGCGTAACCGAAGTCCGTTCCGGCACGTGCATATACAACGACCGTGACATCGTCGGGATGGGCGCCGCCGCCCCCGAGCACGTGGCCTACACCGTACTTGCTACCGTCATCAGCGTGTCGGTGCCGGGCGCCGCGGTGGTAGACGCGGGCTCCAAGGCGCTCTCCAAGGAGACGCTGGGGTCGGGTGCTCCCGGATACGGCGTACTGTTCGACAGGCCGGAGGTGTCCGTCAGGGCGATCAACGAAGAGCACGGCGTCCTGGACCTGAGCGGGACGGCATGGCGGCCGTCGGTAGGTGATCAGTTGCGGCTCGTGCCCAACCACGTGTGCGTGTCGGTCAACCTCCAGGACCATCTGTGGGGCATCCAGGGCGAGGGGTCGGCCGCGAGACCGGTCCGGCTC
This sequence comes from Gemmatimonadota bacterium, assembly GCA_028874905.1. Taxonomy (GTDB): domain Bacteria; phylum Gemmatimonadota; class Gemmatimonadetes; order Longimicrobiales; family Gaopeijiaceae; genus Bin94. Next base: position 16,484 of record JAPPGZ010000027.1, on the reverse strand, counting down.
GAGGGGCGCGGGCGACTGCGCGTGCCTGATTGGGACGGTGTCCGGGACGGCGGGCTCGCAGCCGATGCATCCGAGGCGGCCGAAGCGACTCGGCTGGCCGCCTCACGGATCAGCTGAGGTGGACCGCGCCCGATTCACCGAGATCGCGGCTCGCTTTCCGGGTTGCCGGATCGTCGTCCTCGGTGACGTGATGCTCGACCGCTACGTGTCAGGTGAAGCCGATCGCGTGTCGCCCGAGGCGCCGGTACCGGTAGTGCGGGTCAGGGACGAATGGGACGCCGCCGGCGGCGCGGGGAACGTGGCCGCCAATGTCATCGCGCTGGGGGCCCGTTGCGAGGTGATCGGCGTTGTTGGCGAGGATCAGGCGGGACGCGCGCTCACCGCGGTCCTCACAACTGCCGGTGCAGGGTGCCGGTTCGTCCGTGACAGTGACCGGGCCACCACCGTGAAGACGCGCTTGCTCGCGCGCGGCCAGCAGATCGCCCGGGTGGACCGCGAGGAAACCGCGCCCGTTTCCACCGGGACCCGCGAGGCGCTCGTGGCCAGCCTCACGGAAGCGATTCCGGGAGCCCACGCGCTCGTCCTCGCCGACTACGACAAGGGCGTGCTGTCACCGTCACTGATCCGCCACTCGCTGGTCACCGCGTCGGCGCTGGGGATTCCGACAGTCGTGGATCCGAAGGCGCGCAACTTCCTTTCCTGCTGCGGGGCTACCGTTTTCAAGCCGAACCGCGCCGAAATCGAAGCCGCGCTGGGTGAGCAAGCGTGCCCGCGTGACGTGCACTGGATGGAAGCCGCGCGGGTACGGATCGGCTGCGAACATCTGCTCTTGACGCTGGGGGCGGACGGTATGGCGCTGGCGTCGCCTGGCGGCGGCCTGGAGGGCGTCCATGCGCGTGCCCGTGCCGTCTTCGATGTCTCGGGCGCGGGAGACACGGTCGCCGCGGTCGTGGCCGTGGCCCTCGCGGTTGGCGCACCTCTTGTCGAGGCGGTGCGAGTGGCAGCGCACACGGCCGCGGTCGGCGTGGGCAAGGTGGGGGTGGCGACCGTAGCCCCGGCCGAGATCGCGGAAGCGCTGGCGGGTGAAGTGGGGCGGGGGAGGTGATCGGCGCCGTCGATGTCCGGCGACGACGAGGCCCGTCCCCCGCCGGACGCCCGTCCCCCTTGCGCTCCGACGGGAATCACCTCCCAAATGGTGACGGCTTTTGCTGACTGCGTCTCCAATCCACTCACAAGGACTCAACGAACATGTCCCTGCTCACCACGATTCATACCGATGACGCCCCCGGCGCTCTTGGGCCCTACTCCCAGGCCATCGTGACCGATGGCTGGATCTTTGCCTCCGGTCAGATCGCGATCGACCCGGCGACGGGCGAGCTCGTCGAGGGCGGAGTAGAGGTGCAGGCGGATCGAGTACTCAGAAACCTGGCCGCCGTGCTTGCGGCCGCTGGAGGCAGCCTGCAGACCGTCGTCAAGACCACCGTGTTCCTTTCCGACATGGCGCTTTTCGGCGACATGAACGCCGTCTACGCACGCCACTTCGGCGACCACCGCCCCGCGCGCGTCACGGTCGCCGCCGGGGGGTTGCCCAAGGGCGTTGATGTCGAGATCGAGGTCGTTGCTCGGGTCGGCTGATTGGCCGTGCCGCGCAGGGCGGCGCCACCGCGAAACCCTTGCTCACAACACCGTGCTTGACACGCGAAGCCCCAAGGGCAACCTTGGTGATTGTTCGCGTGGCGGCGCGGCTTTGCCGGGGCCCGGAGTCCCCGGGGGGATTCGTCCGTCCAGGGCGGGGGGTTGCGGAGCGAGTTGGAGGACCCGAACATTGGGCCGAGGCCCTGACCGGGAGATACCCGGTAAGAAATAGATAGGGTGTGTCACATGTCCAGGACTCGAAAAGGGAGGACAACTCATGACACGTAATTCGTTCGCAAGCCTCAGGAATGGGGCAGGAGGGCTTTGCCTGGCCTTGCTGGCCAGCCTTGCCTTCGCATCCGCGGCGGCCGCCCAGACCGGCACCGTCACGGGACAGGTTACCGACGCCGCGTCGGGCCGGCCTCTGGAGTCGGCCCAGGTCTACATCGAGGGCACGGCCCTCGGTACGCTGACCAACAGCACCGGCCGGTACCTGTTCGTGAACGCGCCGCCTGGGGAGCACACGGTCATCGCCGAGCTGGTCGGCTACCGGTCGGGCTCGGAGACCGTGACGGTCACCGCGGGTGGGACATCGACGGTGGACTTCGGTCTTTCCGTCACCGCGATCCAGCTCGACCAGATCGTGGTCACCGGAACCGGTGTGGCGACCGAGAAGAAGAAGCTGGGCAACTCGATTGCCACGGTGGATGTGTCCGCGCTGGAAAACGCACCGATCACCAGCTTCAGCGACGTGCTCCAGGGCCGCGAGGCCGGGGTCGTCGGTCTTCCCGGCGGAGGTGACACCGGCTCCAGTGGGCGCATCCGCATTCGCGGGTCCGCGTCGCTTTCGCAGTCGAACGAGCCCATCATCTACCTCGATGGCGTCCGTATCGACCGTGGCAGCGGAGGCGGCTGGGGTGCAGGACAGGCGGCCACGCGACGGATCGATGACATCGACCCCAACTCGATCGAGCGGATCGAGATCCTCAAGGGGGCCGCGGCCGCGACGCTGTACGGCACCGAGGCGTCGAACGGCGTGATCCAGATCTTCACCAAGCGTGGCCAGCAGGGTGCGCCGCGGTGGACGATCCAGACCGACCAGACCGCGGTCAGGGCGCCCTTCAATCGCTTCATCAACCACGCCGACTTCCCGCGCAACGCGGAGGAAGTCGCGCGCATGCAGCACCGCTGGGGCGTGAGCCTCCAGCCGTACGAGGTGTACGAGGTCGACTACATGAGCGAGCTGTACAACACCGGGTACGGGCAGACCTATTCGGGTTCCGTCTCGGGTGGCAGCGACCTCATCCAGTACTTCGCCTCGGGGCGCTACCACAACGAGAACGGCCCGTTCAGCAAGCTTGAGGGCGTCTTCGCCGACGGCGGCGGCCTCAAGAACGAGGACACGATCGTGCGCCGTCAGGGGACGCTGAACCTCAGCATCTTCCCCTTCGACAACGTGCGCATCCGCGTGAGCGGCCTCTATTCGGAGCTCAACAAGAGCAGTCTCGCGGGGGGCAACAACATCTTCGGCGTCTTCTCGCTCGGTCTTATGGGCCAGCTCCGTCTCGCCGACGACAACAACCGCTACGGCAGCCTGGCCTTCGCGACGCTCCGTGAAACGGCCGAGCGCGACATCTTCGAGGATGTCGAGCACTTCGCCGGAAGCCTCAACGCCAACTGGACGATCATGGAAGGTATGGTCTTCGACGGCACCTTCGGCGTGGACGTCACCAACGGCACGAACGTCTCCTTCTTCCCCTTCGGCTGGAACGTCGACAGCTTCACGACCTACAACACCGAGGGCACGCGCAGTTTCGGCGACCGCAACCATCGTGAGGTCACGGGCGACTTCAAGCTGTCCTACGACAACAGCTTCACCGACGACATCACCAGCACGCTGCTCGTCGGCACCCAGGGCTTCCTGAGCCAGAACGTCTATCACGGCGGCGGCGGCCAGAGCTTCCCGGGTCCCGGCCTGGAGGTCGCGAGCGCCGGAGCCAACCAGTGGACGTCCGAGGGGTGGACGCGTGTGGTCAATGCCGGTGTGTACTTCCAGGAGCAGATGGGCTGGCAGGACTGGGCGTTCGTGACCCTGGGCGCGCGCTTCGACGCCAACAGCGCATTCGGTTCGGACTTCGAAACGGCGACCTATCCCAAGGCCGCGTTCTCCATCATTCCGACCGACCTCTTCGACTGGAACAACGAGACACTGTCGACCTTCCGCGTCCGCGCCGCATGGGGACGCTCGGGGCTGCAGCCGGGCGCCTTCGACAAGTTCACCACCTTCGTGCCCCGCCCGGCCGAGGTCGGGCCCGGCCTCTCTCCCGGCAACCTGGGGAACCAGGCGCTGAGGCCCGAGATCTCCGACGAATATGAATTCGGCATGGAGTTCGGGCTGCTGAACGACCGGATCGCCGTTGACGTCACGTACTGGGATCGCGTCACCAGCGACGCACTGGTCAACCGTCAGTTCCCGGTGACGGGAGGCTTCACCGCGACGCAGCTCGACAACATCGGGCAGATCGATGCGACGGGCATCGAGGCGACCGTCAACGGTTCGGTCTATAACAGCGAAAACCTGTCCATCAACGTTTTCGCCAATACGGCGTACATCGACGAGATCGTGACGGACCTGGGAGGTGCTCCTCCGCTCAAGACCGGCGGGTCATATCCCAGATACCGGAACTTCCTGAAGGAAGGCTATGCACCCGGCTCGTTCTTCGGTGCGGTCCTGGATCCGAACATGGCCATTCCGCTGGATCTCAATCGGAACTGCTCGGAGCCGTCGCGGGCCGAGGCGCTCGAGTTCTTCAGCGAAGCGCGCAACCCGTCGTCGTTCGAGGTCATTCCGGTCGGGTGCGCGGGTGGCGCGGCGGAATACCTGGACAGCTACATCGGCAAGCCGACTCCGGACTTCGCGGGCTCGGCGGGCTTCAACATGAACTTCCTGGGCAGCTTCGACCTGTCGACCAACTTCGAGTACCGGGCGGGCAACTACCATACCCAGGATCTGACCGGGGCCTTCCGTCAGGCCAACGCCGTCATCGGGCGCAACGTGCCGGGCACGGCGCGCGTGGCGTCCATCATGCAGAATCCGGCGTCCACCGCCGAGCAGCGCCTCGAGGCCGCGCTCGAGTGGGCCAGAGAGTATCGTGCACTGGCGCCGATGTCGGGGATGAACCAGATCTGGACCTCCGACTTCATTCGGCTGCGTGAGGTTTCGCTGTCGTACCGGCTCCCCACCGACATGATCGAAGGGTTCGGGCTCGACAACGCCGCGATTACGCTTGGCGGCCGCAACGTGCATCTCTGGATGTTCGGCGACTACCGCGGAATCGACCCGGAGATCAACCCGCAGTCCAACTGCACGGGCGGTGGCGTCAACTGCAACTTCCTCACCGGAACGGAAGCCTTCGGCGTGCCGATTCCGCGGCGGTTCACCTTCTCGCTGCGCGCGGGCTTCTAGGAGGGAGATGAGATGATGATCAACAGGAAACCAGGATCAATCCTGACCGCGTTGGGGGCGGTCGCCTTCCTCGGCGCTTGCGACCTCCTCGAGGTCGACAACCCCAACGCTCTGGTCCAGGCGGACATCGAGAAGGTCGAGGCCGCCGCCGCGGCCGTGAACGGCTCGCAGGCGCTGGTCGCCAGGGGCATCGCCGGGATCTACGCGGCATTTTCCACCGTCGGTGACGAGATCACCTGGATCGGGTCCCGCGATGCGTGGAACGAGCTTGACCAGGGGACGCCGAACAACCCCGGCAACGAGTTTGCCGACGGCTCGTTCCCCGGCATTGCCCAGGCGAGGTGGATGTCCCAGTTCGCCGTCGGCCTGCTGGAGGGTCACGTCGCCGAGAATGCGGGGAACGCGGGCCTGCAGGCGGATCTGGCGCGGGCGAATCTGTACGCGGGCGTGGCTTACTCGGCCATAGCACAGATGTTCGACGACTTCGCGTTCAGCGACCGCACCGAGCCCGGGCCCCTCATCGGGGAAGCCAACATGCACACGGTCTTCGATCAGGCCATCGCCTATTACAGCGCGGCGATGGCGGGGGGTGGAGAGACTGCCATGCGGGCGCAGGCGGCCCGGGCGCAGGCCTACCATCAAAAGGCCATCTGGGGCCTGCTCAACCCGCCGGGTTCCACACCGGGCAATCCGCTCATCAACGACTCGAACGCCAACAGCGACGCGATGGCGGTGCTCGGCTCGATCGCGGGCACGGACTGGGCCTACCGGTTCTCGTACAGCGGTGCCACCGTGAACAACAACCTCTCGTGGCAGGTCAACGAGAGGGGCGAACTTCAGATCGGTCCCGAATATGCTACGAAGGATCCGGCCGACCCGCCGACCCTGACGTCTCATAACCTCATGGACCCGATCGAGGGTGCTCTGGATACGCGCTACAAGACGCGCGTGGATGAATTCCTCGATGGGGGTGGATACTCGCCCCTGACCGTCGTGGGCGAACGGGGCCTGCGGCTGATCGTGGCCGAAGCGGCGCTGGCTGCCGGTGACATGGACGGGTTCACGAACCACATCAACATGATCCGCGAAGGGCTCGACGGCCTGATGGCCTACTCGGGGCAGATTCCGGCGCGCGATATGCTGGAGCACGAGCGGCGGGTAAATCTGTTCATGCAGTACAAGAGGCTGCAGGACCACTACCGCTTCGGCGTGACGAGCATGAACTGGCTGCCGGGTTCGCCCGCGGCCACCACGCCGGGCCTCATGCTGCCGATTACCCGGATCGAGATCCTCGCGAACTGTCACCACCCGGACAACGCGAATCATCCGTGTGACGGGTAGGCAAGACGCAAACGCCGAGTGAGGTTGGCTCGGCGGTCGGTCCGCCGACGCGCGACCGGGCGGGGTCCAGGAGTTGCCTCCTGGGCCCCGCCGTGCGATGCTCGTTATCCGAACCTGGTGGCCGGCGAAGCGTAGCTCCGACGGTCGCAGTCCAAGGTTCTTTCCAGCAGCGATCGGGAGTCTCGTTGAAGAGCAGAGTTCGCAAGGCGCTTGGCGCATCCTTCCTGATGGCGCTGGCATTCGGAGCCTGTGACTGGTTCGAAGACCCGTCCCCGGACGTGATTCGAATCACCCTGGAAGGGGATACCCGGCAGTTCCTGGTCATCACGTCCACCGAGTTCTTTGCGACCAGCGACGAACAGGGCGATTTGACGGCAGAAGTCTTCGTGTCGGATACCATCAGAGCCCCTCTGCCGTTCGACCGGAACTGGAACATCAAGGAAGAGCAGCGGTTCTACATGTTTGCGATACCGGCCGACTCGGCGACGGTTACCGTGCGGGTCCAGGTCTTCCTCGACGACGGGCAGGCGGTCGACAACACGGTGGAGGCCGGACCGGGAAACCCGATTCTCTACATGTATCTGTTCAATCAGCATGTCCTTCAGGACTTCGAACTTCTGTGACCCATGGAACGACTTGATCGGCATGGAAAAGCGGGCTGCCGGCGGCTTGCGGGTGCCGCCGTGGTTCTGGCGGCGGTGTGTTCCAGCGCCTGCTACACCTTCCAGCCGACGGCATCCACGCCACCGGTTGGCACCGATGTGCGCGTCTCGGTCTCCGACGCGCAGGCCTTGGAGCTGACCCAGCAGACGGGCCAGCTTTCGCGCACCGTGGATGGCCGCCTGGTCGGCGCCAGCGAGGACTCCGTATTCGTGTCGGTCGTGACCCTGCGGCTGCCTTCCGAAATCTCGGGGAGCCGGCAGTTGCGGCAGTCCGTGGGCATCCCGCGCACCGGTGTGGAAGGTCTGGCCACCCGGGAGCTGTCGGTTCTTCGCAGCGGCGTCATGGCCGCCCTTGGCAGCGCACTGGTCGCAGTGGTTGTCCGGCAGGTGGTGGTCGGCGGATCCAACGAAGAGGAACCCGACGATGGCCAGACCATAGGCACCCTGGTACCGATCATCCGAATTCCCATCGGTCGGTAGGAGCAGCCGCACCGGCATCGTGTCCATAGGAGCCAGTGCGCTGCCGGGTGCTGGCGTCCCGGCCCTCCGACGGGATCGCGCTCACCGGCAGTCCTTGATCGTCCACCTGTCTCATCCTATCCTGCCCGGTAACCTGATCGCCCGTTTCAGTCTTCATAAGGAGCTCTCTTCCTCATGCCCAACCAGCGTCGCTTCCCATTCCTCGCCGCTGTCGTCGCCGGCGCGGCCGTTGCCGCCGTCTGGCCCCATACTCCCGCCCACGCCCAGCAGAGCTACGACGAGGCCCTATGGGGGTCCCTCGAATGGCGAAACGTGGGCCCGCCCCGCGGCGGCCGCTCCATCGCCGTTGCAGGCTCGGACGCCCGTCCCTTCGAGTACTACATGGGGACGACCGGCGGCGGCCTGTGGAAGACTACGGACGGTGGCCAGAACTGGGAGCCAATCACCGACGGGCAGATCAACAGCGCGTCGATCGGTGCGGTGCAGGTTTGCGAGAGCAACCCCGACATCGTGTACATGGGGACCGGCGAGACCCAGATCCGCGGGAACATCCAGCAGGGTGACGGGGCCTACAAGTCGACCGACGCGGGCGAGACCTGGGAGCACATCGGGCTGACCGAGACCCAGAACATCGCGCGCATCCGCATCCACCCGGACAACTGCGACGTGGCGTGGGCCGCGGCCTTCGGCAAACACTCAGCGAACAACCCCGAGCGGGGCATCTTCAAGACCACCGACGGCGGGGCGACGTGGCGGCGGGTTCTGTACAAGAGCGAAAGGGCCGGCGGCGTCGACATCAGCGTCGACGTGACGAATCCCGACGTCATCTACGCGGCGATCTGGGAGGCGTGGCGGCGTTCCTGGGGGATGTCCTCGGGGGGTGAGGACAGCGGCCTCTACAAGTCCACCGACGGAGGCGAGAACTGGACCGAGATTACCGCCAACGTCGGTCTGGCCGAGGGTCCGGTCGGGAAGATCGGCGTCGCCGTGTCGCCTGCGAACCCGAATCGCGTCTGGGCGCTGATCGAGCACGAGCCCGACGGCGGCGTGTGGCGCTCGGACGACGCCGGGGCCACCTGGGAGCGCGTGAACGACGAGCGCAAGCTGCGGCAGCGCGCCTTCTACTACACGCGCGTCTACGCCGACCCCAACGACGAGGACGTCATGTACGCCCTCAACACGGGGCTGTACCGGTCGCGGGACGGTGGCGCGACCTTCCCGCGCGGGATACCGGTGCCGCACGGAGACAACCACGACCTCTGGATCGCGCCCAGCGACTCGGACCGCATGGTCAACGGCAACGACGGCGGCGCCAACGTGACGTTCAACGGCGGCCGGAGCTGGACGGACCAGGACTATTCGACGGCCCAGTTCTACAGGGTGATCACCACCGAGCACACGCCGTACCACATCTGCGGCGGCCAGCAGGATAATTCGACGGCGTGCATTCCGGTACGCGGTTGGAATCAGATGGCGGCCCGCGGACCCGGCAACCGCGCGTGGTACTATGCCGTGGGCGGGTGCGAGAGCGGCTACGTAGCGCCGAATCCGATCAACCTGGACGTGTTCTACGCGGGCTGCTACGGCGGTGCGCTGTCGCGCTTCGACATGGCCACGGGCGCGACCCGCGCGGTCAACGTCTGGCCCGAAAACCCCATGGGACAGTCGTCCGAGGACCTCATCGAACGCGTGCAATGGACCTTCCCCATCGTCTTCTCCAACCACGACCCCGATGTCCTCTACACGGGTACACAGAAGGTCTGGAAGACGACGACCGAGGGTCAGAACTGGGAGCAGATCAGCCCGGACCTGACCCGCGCCGACGCCATGACCATGGGCCCGTCGGGTGGCCCCATCACGAAGGACCAGACGGGAGTGGAGACGTACGCGACCGTCTTCGCCATCGCCCCGTCCTACCACGACGCCGAGGTGATCTGGGCGGGGTCGGACGACGGGCTCGTGCACGTTACCCGTGACGGCGGCCTCAACTGGTCTAACGTGACGCCGCCTGACGCGCCCGACTTCGTGCGCATCAACACGATCGACGCGTCGCCGAACACGCCGGGCAAGACGTACGTCTCGGGGATCCGCTACCTCGTGGACGACGACCGCGGCCCCTACATCTGGAAGACGGACGACTACGGCCAGACGTGGACGAAGATTGTCGGCGGTCTGCCCGAGGACGACTTCATCCGTGCGACTCGTGAGGATCCGCGGCGTCCGGGACTGCTGTACGCGGCGTCCGAGCGCACTGTGTACGTCTCGTTCGACGACGGGGGAATGTGGCAGCCGCTGTCCCTTAATCTGCCTGTCCTGCAGGTGTCGGACCTCGTCGTCGAAGAGAACGACCTGGTGATCGCCACCCACGGCCGCTCGTTCTGGGTGCTCGAGAACATCGGGCCGCTGCGCCAGTTGACGGATGAGATCGCGGCTGCGGACGCGTGGCTCTTCGACCCGATCGATCCCATACGCGGGATCGATTTCGGGGCCGAATTCCAGTACTACCTGGCCGAAGACGCGGAGAGGGTGACTTTCGAGGTGCTCGACGCCGCGGGCGACGTCATCCGCACCTATGAGGCGGTGGCGGGTGATGAGGAAGAGGACGAGGAAGTGAGTCCCTTCGCGGCCTTCTTCGGGGGTGGAGGCGGGGGCCAGCCGGCGGTGGAGCAGGGGTCCCACTCGTTCCGCTGGGACATGCGCTATCCCGCCTGGACGGACTTCGAGGGAAGGATCATGTGGGCGGCGCGGCCGATGGGGCCCACCGCCGTGCCGGGGGTCTACACGGTGCGGATGACGGTAAACGGCGGAGCGCCGTTGACGCGCGACTTCGAGATCCGGATCAATCCGAACCTGGAGGGCGTGACTGTGGCGGACCTGCGGGAGCGCTTCGAGCTGGCGATCGAGATCCGTGACCGGGTGTCGGAGGCCAACGAGGCGGTGATCAAGGTGCGCGACATCAAGGGCCAGATCGACGAGCGGCTCGAGGAGACCGAGGATGAGGAGATCGAGGAGCAGGCGGTCGTCGTGGACGAGAACCTGAGCGTGGTCGAGGCGGAGATCTACCAGGTCCGCAACCAGAGCAACCAGGATCCGCTCAACTTCCCGATCAAGCTGAACAACAAGCTGGCCGCGCTGCTGGGGGTGGTCGAAAGTGCGGAAGACCGGCCGACGGACCAGTCGCAAGAAGTGTTCCAGCACCTCACGGCGCTGCTGGACGAACAGATGTCACAGATGGAAATCGTGATTCAGCGGGACCTGGGCCGGCTGAATGAACTGTTGATCCGCGAAGGACTGGAACCGATAGAGGACAGACGGCTTGTGAGCTAGCCGTCCGCGGACAAACGGGCAAGGAGGCTCGGATGACTCGGCGAGTGAAGTACCTGGCGATGGCGGTGGTGGCCATGGCCTTGGCGGGGTGCGCCGGTTCGGTCGAGCCGTCGAACCCCTTTGCAGGTGGTGCCGCGGCGGCCCGCAGCATCCGCATCAACGTTGTCAACAACAACTTCAACGAGGCGACGCTGCGGGCCGTGTCGCGGACGGAGCGGCGTCTCGGGATCGTGCCGGGCAACGGAAGGGAGAGCTTCACGCTGGCGTGGCCGACCGTCGACGATCTCCGGATCCGGATCGACGTCCTGGCGGGGGACGATATCCTCACCAACCGGATTTCGGTCGGGCCGGGCGACACGGTGTACCTGACGATTGCGAACCCGCTGTACCGCTCGCTGCTGCGGCGCTAGCGGGCACCGAGGGGCCGGCGCCCCCGGCGGAGTATCCGTGATTTAGCTAGATATCTTAGCTAAGTCAGACTCCGTACGGTACCCAGATGTTCTTGACCCGCGTGGCCTTGCGCAGGAGGAGGTCGGTGGCGCGTCCGGTCGGCTCCCGCCAGTCGGCCACGGCTTCCCGGTCCACCCAGACCCTCTTGAGATTGCCCGCGGACAGGCGCTCCGAATCTCCGGAAAGGTCGTCGGCCACGAAATCCCACAGCTGATCGACATCGTCGTGCGAGGCCAGGGTGGGGACGACTTCGCCGTGGATCCCCGACAGGAGGTTCACCGTACCGGGCGGCACGTCCGAGGTCTCCATGACCTGAACCAGGTCGAGCGCGGGGATGGGAAAGCGCTCCGGGACCACGACCACCGCGACGTTACCCTGCGATAGCGCGGCGCCCACGGGTCCGATCACGCCGGCGAGAGGGGCGCGGTCACCGCACCTGATCCCGATCGTGCCCACGGGCTCGTTCATGGCGAAGGTGACGTTGCGGAACGGGGTCGAGTGCACGCTTCCGTCGTACTTGTCGGCCCAGGCCGCGAATGTGAAGAGCGATTGCACGGCGGCGTCGACCTCGGCTCGTGCGGCTCCCGCGTCCCCGCCGGTGGCGCGATGAAGCTCGTGCGCGAATTCCTCCCGCCGCGTCGCGAGGTTCTCCGCCAGGTAGTAGAGGATCTGCGCGCGCAGGTGCCCGCTCTGCTGCGCCCATTTCGCCCGCGCCCTGGCCGCCGCCTCGACCGCGTTGCGTACGTCCTTGCGGTTCCCGCGCGGCGCCTCGTCGTAGACGGCGCCCGCCGCGTCGGCGACCGGAAGCGAGTAGCCTCCGTCCGGACGCGCCTGCTTCCCGCCGATCCACAGCTTGCGGGTCCGGTCGATACCGTCGCGGGAGGGCGCGGCGTCGGCTGACGCAGGCTCTGCGGCCGAATGGGATTGTGTGGCCGCCGCTTGTCCACCCCGCGCCGCCGCCACCGGCTTCAGGTACTCCCACATCCCCTCGCGGCCGCCCTCGCGGCCAAACCCCGACTCCCGATAGCCCCCGAACCCCGAGGCGGCGTCGAACATGTTCGTGCAGTTTACCCATACCGTCCCGGCCTTGATCCCTGGAGCCACGTCGAGCGCCAGGCTCATGTCCTCGGTCCAGATGCTTGCCGCCAGGCCGTAGCGGGTATCGTTGGCCAGCGCTACCGCCTCGGCCGGAGTCCGGAAGGTCAGGCTCACCAGCACGGGTCCGAAGATCTCCTCGGTGACGATGGCGCTCGAGGGAGGAGCACCCGTGCACAGGGTCGGCGGGAGAAACAGCCCGTCCTCCGGCAGGGGCCGGCCGGGTTGCCAGATCTCCGCGCCATCTGCTCTGCCGGCCTCCAGGTAGCCCTGCACGCGCTCCAACTGTACGCGGTCCACGATCGCGCCCATGTCGATTGCCTTGTCCAGCGGATGCCCGACCCGGATGGTCTCCATGCGCGCCCGGAGACGGTCCAGCATCTCGGCTTCGACGCTCTCCTGCACCAGCAGCCGCGACCCGGCACAGCACACCTGACCCTGGTTGAACCAGACCCCGTCCACCACACCCTCGACGGCCGCGTCCAGATCGGCGCTGTCGAACACGACGAACGGCGACTTGCCGCCCAATTCTAGCGACAGGTGCTTGCCCGTGCCGGCGGTCACCCGCCTGATCTCCCGCCCCACCTCGGTGGATCCCGTGAAAGCGATCTTGCGGGTTCCCGGATGACGCACCACGGCGGCGCCTGTCGCGCCACCCCCGGTGACCACGTTGAGGACACCCGGGGGCAGCCCGGCTTCGTCAGCGATCTCGGCGAAGAGCAGCGCCGAGAGCGGCGTGTATTCGGCGGGCTTGAGGACGACCGTGCACCCGGCGGCCAGTGCCGGCGCAACCTTCCACGCCAGCATGAGCAGCGGGAAGTTCCACGGGATGATCTGCCCCACGACGCCCACGGGCTCGTATCCCGGAAACTCCGAAGGGGCGAGCTGGGCCCAGCCGGCGTGGTGGTAGAAGTGCCGGATCGCGAGGGGGATGTCCAGGTCGCGCGACTCCCGCACGGGCTTGCCGTTGTCCAGCGACTCGACCACCGCGAAGAGGCGGGACCGCTTCTGCAGCTGTCGGGCCAGCCGGTACAGGTGCCGCGCGCGGGCGTGGCCGCCGATCTCCTGCCATGGTCCGAGCGCCTCTTCCGCCGCCTTGACGGCCCGGTCGACGTCCTCGGCCGTACCGTCGCGGAAGCCGGCCAGGAGCCGTCCGTCCGCGGGACAGCGTGTGGGTCGGATGTCGCCCCCGCCCTGGGTCCAGGTTCCTCCGACGTATTGTCCGAAGACCCGCTCACCACCCCCCAGCCACTCCATGGCCAACTGGTCGCCTTCGGGCGCCGGCCCGTATTCCAGGTCCCGAAAGGCCTCGTGGACCCGGGACGCCGAGGCGCTGCCGGATGGCGCCGGGGCGTTGGCGCTGTCTCGCGTCGTGGGGCCTTGGCGGGTCATGCGGAACGTGCTCCTCTATCCGAGGGGGTGCCGGTGAAAAGCGGAGTAGCGGCCGGTGACGTGGTGTTCTAGCTGGCGTTCGATGTCGGCAAGGAGCGAGCTGGCCCCGATACGGAAGAGGCGCGGGTCCATCCAGGCGTCCCCCAGCTCCTCCTTGACCAGTATGAGCCAGGCGAGCGCATCCCTGGCGGTTTTGAGCCCGCCGGCCGCCTTGAGCCCGACCCGGACGCCGGTTGCCCGATGGTAGTCCCGGATCGCACGCGTCAGCACGATGCCCACCGGCAGGGTCGCGTTCACGGATTCCTTGCCGGTGGACGTCTTGACGAAATCCGCGCCGGCCATCATGGCGACGGTCGCGGCGCGCTTCACGTTGGCCAGGGTCCCGAGTTCTCCGGTCGCCAGGATCACCTTGACGTGCGCGTCGCCGCAGGCTTCGCGGAACCCCGCGACCTCGTCGTAGAGCCGCTCCCAGCCCCCGCCGAGCACCGACCCGCGGGTGATCACCACGTCGACCTCCTCGGCCCCCGCGGCAACGGATTCGCGGATTTCGGCGACGCGGGTCGCGAAGGGCGACAGGCCGGCGGGGAAGCCGGTCGAGACCGCCGCTACCGGGATGCCGCTCCCGCCGAGCGCTTCACAGGCGGTGGGGACGAGCGCGTGGTAGACGCACACGGCCGCGGCCCTGATTTCGGCGGGGGGGACGCCCAGGTCGGCCAGGATGTCTGCGCGGACCGGTTGTCTGGCCTTGCCGCAGAGGCGTCGGACCCGCCCGGCCGTGTCGTCGCCCGCCAGCGTCGTCAGGTCGATCATCGTCACCGCGCGGAGCAGCCACCCGGCCTGCGAGTCGCGTTTTACGGAGCGGCGCGTGGTCAGGGTCCGGGCCCGGTGGTCCGCGGCGAAGCGGTTGACGCGCACGTCGCGCACCGCCCTGAGGTCTAGGGGCGTGCCCGGGTTGCGGGGCAGCGCGGTGGCAGCGGCTCCGTGACCCCCCGGGCTGTATCCGACCGATGTCGCTTGATCGCGCACGACCATCCGTTCTTTCAAGGTGGCGAGCAGTTGCCGTGTCAGCCAAGATAACGGGTCCTCGTTGCAGATTCGAAGCCTTCAGGAGTGGAGCGTTGGAGGGATCGCCGAGCCGAATCGCCACTGTGATCACCCGGTTCGTGGGGACGGCGGCCGGGCTCTTCTACCGCGTCGACACACACGGACCCCAGCTTCCCGCGGGACCGGTGCTGGTTGCCGCGAACCATCCGAACAGCCTGCTCGACCCCGTCCTGATCATGCGCTGCAGCGGACGCTACGTCCGGGCTCTCGGGCGGGCGCCGCTCTTCGATCAGCCGCTGCTGGGCTCGGTGCTTCGATCCCTCGGGGCCATCCCCGTCTACCGGCGACAGGACGATCCGGAGGCGATGCACCTCAACGAGCACATGTTTCGGGCCGCGGTCCGGGCGCTCCACGAGGGCGGCGCGATCCAGATCTTCCCCGAGGGCAAGAGCCACTCCGGGGCACAGATCGCCGAACTCCGCACGGGGGCTGCGCGCATCGCGTTGCAAGCGGAAGCCGCTGCCGATTGGGAACTGGGGCTCTCGATTGTTCCGGTCGGCATCACCTATTCACGCAAGGAACGGGCGCGGACGCCGGTGACCGTTCGGTATGGCCGGGCACTCGCTTGCGCGGACCTGGAGGAGGCGTACCGCCGCGACCCGCTGGAGGCGGCGCGAACCCTCACCACGCGGATCGAGGCGGGTATTCGCAGGCAGACGCTGAACTTCGTGCATGATGGGGACCGGGAGCTCGTGGAGGTGGCGGAGCAGTTGTATGTGCGGGAATTCCGGTGGGTGCCGTGGCGCGCACGCGAGCAGCTGGGGGTGCGCTTCCCGCGATTGCAGCGCTTTGCGGCGGGCCTGGAGTGGATTCGCCGGGAGGCCCCGGAGGAGCATCGGGCGCTGCGCCACAAGGTGGAGCGCTACGCCGCGCTCAACGCCCGGGTGGGGGCGGGGGAGGGGGACGTGCCGCCCCGTTTCGGCCTGGTCCCGGTCGCCCGCTACATCGCCGTTCGCGGTACCCTCCTGCTGGTGGGGCTCCCGGTGGCCGTCGCGGGAGCGGTGATGTGGGCCCCTGTGACCTGGCTTCCCGGGCTCGTGCTGAAGCGGACTCGCCCCGACTACGAGGTCACCGCCACGCACAAGATCCTCGCGCTCCTCGGCGGCGTCGTCCTGGCCTGGGCTCTATGGGTGACGCTGGCTTTCGTCACGGGAGGAATCGTGTGGGCGGCTGCGGTCCTGGCGGCCGCGCCTCTTTGTGGCTACGTGGCCCTCCAATGGGTGGAACTGGCGCGGGAGGTGCGGGAGGATACCTCGCTGTTCCTGCGGCTGCAGGGCCGGCCCGACGTACGCGAGCGCTTCGCCCGGATGCGTGCCGAGCTGGCTGCGGCGTTCCGGCGGCTCGAGGAGCGGTGGGTGAGCGAGGAGTTGCCGTCGCCGTCGGATGCTGACAACGTGTCCGCCCCGGGGTCAGCGTCTCGGGACACGACGCTTGTTCGCCGGGAGGATTAGAGTGGGTCGGTGATCCGAATATCATGGGGGGGCGGATCGGGACTGGTGTTCCGTCTGGTCTTCAAAACCAGTGCGCCCGGC